>NZ_JAGSYG010000002.1:0-600000 GCF_025685655.1 Acidicapsa ligni
TGGTTATGCCAGGCGACAACATCCAGTTGGAGATTGAGCTGCACACTCCAGTTGCGATGGAAAAGGGACTGCGCTTCGCGATTCGCGAAGGCGGCAGGACAGTCGGCGCGGGCGCCATCAGCGAGATTATCGCTTAAGAACAGGGAACAAAGATTGGGAAACGGGGTTAGGGCACTAACCCTTGTTTCCTGATTAGTCGGTCAAGTTTGGTTAGTCGCGACGGTGCAGAGGTTCACACTGTACGCGGGAAAGATTGAAGCACATGGTAGGACAGAGAATTCGAATTCGGCTGAAGGCATACGACTACCGGGTACTGGATACCTCGACAGGCGAAATCGTCGAGACTGCCAAGCGCACCGGAGCACAGGTCGCGGGCCCGATTCCGCTCCCGACGGTCAAGAACAAGTATTGCGTGCTGCGTTCGCCGCACGTCGACAAGAAGTCTCGCGAAGCTTTTGAGATCCGGACGCACAAGCGCCTGATCGATATTCTCGAACCCACCCAGCAGACCGTGGACGCGCTGATGAAGCTCGATCTGCCAGCCGGTGTGGATGTTGAGATCAAGGCCTTCGAGAAGTAAGAATTGCCATCCAGGCACATCCGCTTTGCGGGTAGGCCGAGGATGAAAGATGAATCCGGCGCTTAATAGGCGCTACTCACTCCGGCAGTGCCGGGTCTGGGCCATCATAGGTAAGGCCAGCCTCGCATGATGAGGAAAGGAAAATATGTCAGTCACTGGAATTTTAGGTAAAAAAATCGGCATGACACAGGTCTTCGATGAGAAGGGCGATGTGCACCCGATTACCGTTCTGCAGGCTGGTCCCTGCGTGATTACGCAGCTCAAGACCGCCGCACGCGATGGCTATGAGGCCGCGCAGATTGGCTTTGTTGAGTTCGTCAAGGCAAACCGCGTCACCAAGCCGTTGGCTGGTCACTTCGCCAAGGCAGATGCGCCACCGGTTCGCGAGATTCGCGAAGTTGGTTTGCTGGCTGTGGGCGAGGGTGAGGAAGTTGCCAAGGCGGGAGACCGCGTGTTGGTTGATATTTTCTCGGACGACAAGTTTGTGGATGTGATTGGTACTTCCAAGGGCCGTGGTTTTGCGGGCGTTGTTCGCCGTCACGGTTTCGGCGGCGGTCCCAAGTCGCACGGGCACATGTTCCAGGTGCAGGGCTCCATCGGTGCATCGAGCTTCCCGTCGCGTGTGTTTCCTGGGCAGCGTATGCCGGGTCACTTCGGCGTGGATCAGGTCACGGTGCGCAACCTGCGCATTCGCGGCATCGATGTCGAAGAGAACCTGATCATGGTTGAGGGTGCTGTACCGGGTCCTCGTGATGGATATGTGTTGATTTCGAAGGCCAAGGCTCCGCCGCGCGAGCGTCGTGGTTTCGCTGGAGCCGGCACTGTCGATCCGTTGAAGGCTTCCAAGAAGGCAATGGGAAGCAAGAAGAAGTAAGACTAGCCGTCCAGGCAAGTCGAGAAGTTTGAAACGAGATTTGACCCGGCAGCCAAAGTATTGCTGGGGAAAGAAGAAGACGATGGCAAACGTGGATGTAGTCAATCTGAACGGGGACAAAGTGGGCACCGTGGAGCTGGCCGACGAGGTATTCGCGGCCGACCAGGTGAACGAAGCTCTCCTGTGGGAAGCGGTCAAGCACTATCGCGCAGCGATACGTCAGGGCACCGCGGCCACCAAGAATCGCAAGCTGGTTGCAGGTTCGGGCAAGAAGCTTTGGAAGCAGAAGGGAACTGGCCGTGCACGTGTCGGTTCTGTGCGTTCACCTCTCTGGCGCCATGGCGGTACGGTTCACGGACCTCAGCCACGCAGCTATGATTACGCGTTCCCGCGCAAGAAGCTGCTGGGTGCTCTGCGCTCGGCTCTGGCTTCAAAGCTGGCGGACGGCAAGCTGACGATCGTTGATTCCCTGGAGATCAAGGAAGCAAAGACCAAGCTTTACCGTTCGGCCCTCGATAAGCTCGGTGCAAACCGCACCACGCTGATCGTCGAGAGCGGCAAGACGCTGACGGAGGCTCTGTTCCTGGGCGTTCGCAACCTGGATCGTGTTGAGCTGATGCTGAACAACGAAGTGCATCCCTATGATCTGCTGCGCTACGAGCGGGCGATCTTCTCGAAGGATGCTATTGAGCTGCTGGGCGAGTCGCTGAAGAAGACTGTTTCGAAGCGCAAGCTGGCTGCTGCACAGAAGGAGGTCGCATAATGCCGACACTCTACGAAGTTATTCGCCGCCCTCTCATTACTGAGAAGGGTCTGCAAGTGAAAGAGACTGAGGGGACGCTGGTATTCGACGTCGCTCCTGAGGCCAGCAAGACGGAAGTGAAGCAGGCGGTTGAGGCTCTCTTCAAGGTGAAGGTAGCTGCAGTTCGCACTGCGAACGTGCTCGGCAAGGAACGTCGCCGCGGCAAGTTCTCCGGATACAAGCCGGACTGGAAGAAGGCGTATGTTCGTCTGAAGTCTGGCGAAAAGATGCCGGAGTACGTGAACAACTACTAGCTTCCAGTTGCTGGGTGTTCAGAAAGAATTATCGGGGATGAGTTCGAGGCCCCGGAGAAACGTAAGCCTTGGGAACGGGATCTGAAAAGATCGCGGGCCTGGAAGGCCAGGGAAACAGACGATGGCAATCAAAACATACAGACCGATTACGCCGACGCTTCGCTTCAAGACTACGCTGGTGAACGATGACATCACCACGAATGTGCCGCACAAGGCGCTGGTCGTTACGCGGCCTCGCACTGGTGGACGGCGCAATCAGGGCGACCTGACGATGCGTCATCACGGTGGCGGACACAAGCGTCAGCTACGTTTGATCGACTTCAAGCGAGACAAGTACGGCATCCCTGGAACCGTTGCGACGATCGAATATGATCCCAACCGTTCTTCGCGGATTGCGCTGATTCATTACCTGGATGGCGAGAAGCGTTACATCATTCAGCCAGTTGGTTTGAAGGTTGGACAGAAGATCATGAGCGGCCCAGAGGCTGACATTCTGATCGGCAATGCGTTGCCGCTGAAGAATATCCCTTCGGGTACGGTGGTTCACAACATCGAGCTTCGTCCCGGCAAGGGCGCGCAGATGGCTCGTTCGGCAGGCGCGCAGGCGCAGCTGGTAGCGAAGGAAGGCGATTACGCTCTTCTGAAGCTGCCCTCCGGCGAGACCCGCAAGGTTCTGGTGGAGTGCATGGCGACGATTGGCCAGGTTGGCAATACGGACCATGAGAATGTTTCGATCGGCAAGGCCGGACGTAACCGCTGGAAGGGCATTCGCCCCAGCAACCGTGGTGTATCGATGAACCCTGTGGATCACCCGCATGGTGGTGGTGAGGGCAAGACCTCGGGCGGCCGTCATCCGGTCACTCCGTGGGGCCAGCCGACACGTGGCTACAAGACGCGTAACAACAAGCGGACCGACGCATTCATCGTCAGCCGCCGGCAGAAATAAGGCTAAGGGAGCTACGATTTATGGCACGTTCGACGAAAAAAGGTCCCTTTGTGGACGAGCATTTGATCAAGAAGGTGGAAGTTCTGAATGCCGCCAACGACAAAAAGGTCATCAAGACCTGGTCGCGCCGCTCTACGATCTTCCCCGAATTCATCGGTCACACCGTTGCCGTGCATAACGGTCGCAAGTTCATCCCGGTCTATGTGACGGAGAACATGGTGGGACACAAGTTTGGCGAATTTTCTCCGACCCGTACCTTCAAGGGGCACACCCAGAAGTCGTCTGAGTCGGGCGCCAAGGCCCGGTAGTTCAGGGACCAGGCATCAGGAAATAGGGATTAGCAAAGGCGGGCAGGTCGCTTAAGAGCGCCGGGTTCGCCGGAGACTGAAAGGCAGAGCAATGGCAGTCCAGACAAAAGCAGTCGAGACAAAAGAATTCCGGGCCGAGGCAAGGTTCCAGCGCGTATCGCCGCAGAAGGCGCGGTTGGTGCTGAATCTGGTCAAGGGACTGGGAGTTCAGAGGGCGCTGGAAACACTCGCCTTTACCAAGAAGCGGATCGCTCCGGTGATTCACAAGGTGCTGACCTCGGCACTGGACAATGCGAAGTATCTGTCCGATGAGCGTGGTCTGGATCTGGATGTTGACAACCTGTACGTCAAGCTGGCGATAGCGAACGAGGGACCGCGCATGAAGCGCATCCGTCCTGCGCCTATGGGCCGTGCGTTCCGGTATCAACGTCGCCTGACGCACATCATTGTTTCGGTTGCCGAGCGTGTTGAAGAAGGCGCGGAAGTGACCAAGGTTGATGTAACGCCGGCGAAGGCCAAAAAGGCCGCCAGCAAGACGGCAGCCAAGAAGGCGTCAACCAAGACAGGCAGCAAGACCAAGTCGGCCGCGTAGGCCGGAAGGATTTAAGAGGCAAAGTATGGGACAGAAAGTTCATCCTTATGGATTCCGGCTCGGAGTCAACAAGCCATGGCGCTCGCGCTGGTTTGCCACGCGCGATTACGCGAAGTTGCTGGTCGAAGATGTCAAGCTCAAGGCTGAGTTGAAGGACAAGCTGAAGGCTGCCGGCGTCAGCTCGGTAGAGATTGAGCGTCCAGGCAACAAGCTACGGTTTATCATCCGCACTGCGCGTCCGGGTATTGTTATCGGCCGCAAGGGTTCGGAGATTGAGAAGCTCAAGGGCGAGTTGGCGAAGCGCACCAATCGGGATGTCTTCATCGACATTCTCGAGGTGAACAAGCCGGAGCTGGATGCCCAGTTGGTTTCCGAGAATATCGCGTTGCAGCTTGAGAAGCGCGTTGGCTTCCGCCGCGCGATGCGCAAGAGCGTTGATTCGGCGCTGCGTTTCGGTTGCAAGGGAATCAAGGTTCGCGTTTCGGGCCGTTTGAACGGGAACGAAATCGCGCGTTCCGAGTGGTATTTGCAGGGACGTCTGCCGCTGCACACGTTGCGCGCGGACATCGATTACGGCTTCTCCGAGGCGCACACGACCTATGGAATCATTGGCGTGAAGACCTGGATTTACCGTGGCGATATCTACGAGCAGAAGCGTCGCCAGCCGGTTGTTGCGGGTGCGGGTGCTTTTCAGCTGTAGCCTGCCAACTTCTGGTCTCCAGCTACTAGTTGGAGGAACGGAAGTGAGACGGAAGAGTAAGAGCTAGAAGCTACTAGCTAAGGGCTAGTAGCTGTTTAACGAGGATTTCGCTATGTTGATGCCAAAGAAGGTCAAGTTTCGCAAGCAGCAGAAGGGCAAGATGCGCGGCAAGGCATGGCGCGGTTCGACCCTCTCGTTTGGCGAGTATGGGCTGAAGGTCATGGAATGCGGTTACATTACCGACCGTCAGATCGAAGCCAGCCGTATCGCAATGACGCGCTTTATCAAGCGTGGCGGCAAGGTCTGGCTGCGTCTGTTCCCGGACAAGCCGATCACCAAGAAGCCGGCCGAAGTTCGAATGGGTTCCGGTAAGGGTGCGTTGGATCACTGGGCGGCAGTTGTTCGTCCGGGCAAGATCCTCTTCGAGATGGAGGGAGTTACTCCTGAAATCGCGATGGAAGCGATGCGCCTGGCAGCCAACAAGCTGCCGTTGAAGACCCGCTTCGTGCAGCGTCCTGCGGTGATCAAGAACGCCCCGGCGGAAGTCGAGACGGGTACGGAAGCTGCGCAGTAAGAGTTTTGAGATTGAGGCGATCGGGGCTCGGATAGGGCTGGGACGCTGGAGAGAAGACGATGGAATTAGCAAAGATTCGTAACCTGAGCGACGAGGAATTGAAGACGACGGGAGTGCAGACTTCCGAGCAACTCTTCCGCATCCGCTTTCAGGCCAAGCTGGGGCAGAACGAAGGCATTCGCAAGCTGCGTGAGCTGCGCAAGGATGTCGCCCGCATCAAGACGATCGCCAAGGAACGCGAGCTTGGGATTCAGCGGGAAGTACCTGAGGCCAAGGCCAAGAAGGCTGCCGCTCCGGTGAAGGCCAAGAAGACAACGAAGTCGAAGAAGGAGGCCAAGTAAGTTATGGCGGCCACTAAAGAAGTTTCGCAGACAGTAGCATCGAGCACGCCGACGGCCACTCCCGCGGTTCCAGCTGAAGTTGGAGCACGCCGCAACGAGAAGGTTGGCAATGTGGTTTCGACCAAGATGCAGAAGACCATTGTGGTCGAGGTCGAGATGCGCAAGGCGCACCCGAAGTACAAGCGTATTGTGAAGAGCAACAAGAAGTTCTATGCCCATGACGAGCAGAATTCGGCGCGTGTCGGCGATGTTGTTCGCATTCGCGAAAGCCGTCCGCTGAGCAAGCTGAAGCGCTGGTCACTGGAAGAGATTGTTCGTCGCTCTTCGCTGGGTCAGTTGGAAGACGCAGCTCCGAAGGCTAGCTAAGTCTGAACAGGATTGAGCCCGATCGGTTTGTCTGAGGGACAAGTCTGAATCGGGGGAAGGAGTTGAGCAAATGGCAGTACAAATGAGAACGATGCTTGCGGTTGCCGATAATTCAGGCGCGCGCAAGTTGCAGGTAATCCTTCCCCTGGGTGGTTCTTCCGGCAAGAAGGCTGGTCTGGGCGATGTAGTTACGGCTGCGGTGAAGGAATCTTCCCCGGACGGAACAGTCAAGAAGGGTAAGGTCGTCAAGGCGGTAATTGTGCGTACGCGCAAGGAGTATCGCCGCCGGGATGGAACGTATATCCGCTTCGATGAGAATGCAGCAGTGCTGATCAACGAGTCGGGCGAGCCGGTTGGTACGCGTGTTTTCGGGCCGGTTGCCCGTGAGTTGCGCGAGAAGAAGTTTCTGAAGATTGTTTCGCTGGCTCCTGAAGTTATCTAACTTCTGCTGACTGGCAAGACGGGTGAGAGAGAAATGGCTGGATTGAATATTCATCGTAACGACAAGGTTCAGGTGCTTACCGGCGCCGATGCTGGCAAGCAGGGTCGCGTCCTTCGGGTATTCCCGGACAAGGACAAGGTTCTTGTTGAGCATGTGCGCATTGTCAAGAAGACTGTCAGTTCGAAGTCGGGCAAGAACACCAAGGGCGGCATTGCTGAGCAGGAATCCCCGCTTCACGTTTCGAACGTGGCGCTGGTATGCGTGAGCTGCGGCAAGACGACCCGTGTGGCCTTCAAGGTTGAAGGCGGCGTCAAGGTTCGCGTTTGCAAGAAGTGCGGCGCTGAGCAGCCTACCAAGTCGAAGTAGTTTTTGTAGTTGATCCCGGCCAGGGATGTTGCAAAGTCCGCTGGCCAATCACTTCCGTAACGGTATACGGCGAGTCGGAGACGATGAGCTACTCCGCAGACCGGAAGAAAGAGAGCAGAAGGAAATGGCAGAACGTACACCGGCAAGATTGAAAGAGAAGTACAACAAAGAGATTCGTGTTGCGCTCCAGAAGGAGCTTGGCCTGGACAACATCATGGCCGTGCCGAAGATCGAAAAGATTGTAATCAACATGGGTCTGGGCGAAGCTACCCAGAACACCAAGCTGCTTGACCCTCTGGTCGCCGATCTGGGAATGATCGCTGGACAGAAGCCGGTCACGACGAAGTCGAAGAAGTCGATCGCCGCATTCAAGGTGCGCGCGGGCATGTCGATTGGCGCCATGGTTACACTGCGCCAGGATGCCATGTACGAATTTCTGGACCGCCTGATCTCGACGGCTCTGCCGCGAGTACGCGATTTTCGCGGCGTGTCCACCAAGAGTTTTGATGGCCGTGGTAACTACACGCTCGGCCTGCGCGATCAGTTGATCTTCCCGGAGATTGATTACTCCAAGGTAGAGAAGCTGAAGGGCATGAACATCACCATCGTGACCACCGCCCACGATGACAACTCGGCACGCGCGCTGCTTCGGCAGTTCGGAATGCCTTTCCGTCAGGGCGCGTAAGAGCGAACCGGAAGAAACAAGGGGAACTATGGCAACCACTGCAAAACGAGTGAAAGATGCGCGCAAGCCCAAGTTTGCCTGCCGCCAACATAACCGCTGCCAGCTCTGCGGACGTCCTCGGGCGTTCCTACGCAAGTTTGGCATCTGCCGTCTATGCTTCCGCGGCCTGGCGCACAGGGGAGAGATTCCTGGCGTTGTGAAGTCGAGCTGGTAGTACTGGCCGCACGGGCGAATCCTTTGGATGGCCCAGCGGCGGTATCTGCCAAAGCATGTTTTTGAACGAAGAGAGTTTCTAGCCCGCGAGCTAGTGAACATTCCTGCTGGTTCTCTACTGGATAAGTGGAGCGAACGGGGAATGAAGGAGAAGGAATGAGTCTGACTGACCCAGTTGCAGATTTTCTGGCGCGCATCCGGAATGCTATCCGCGCACGCCACCAGAAGCTGGATGTTCCAGCTTCGAAGTTGAAGGCTGAGATTGCCCGCATCCTCAAAGAAGAGGGCTATATCTCGAACTACAAGACCCAGGAAGAAGAAGGCAAGCAGGTTCTGCGCGTGTACTTGAAGTATGGCGCGGGTTCTGAAGCTGCTATCCGCGATCTGGCTCGCATTTCGCGTCCCGGCTGCCGCGTTTATATCGGCCGCGATGAGATCAAGCGCGTCCAGGGTGGATTGGGCATCTCCATCATGACGACCCCTAAGGGTGTCATGACCGGTCGCCAGGCACGCCGTGAAGGCGTTGGCGGCGAGATCCTCTGCGAAGTCTGGTAGCACCTGCCGTGCGGGCCTCAGCCTTTGGCGGGGTCCAAATGGAATTTGTTTGATTTGTAAGTGAGAGCGGATGCTCTCAGGCTGCAGTGGAACTTCCTGGCGAATAGCTTTGAAGGGACTCGCAAGCCGTTAAGGATAAGTAATGTCGCGTATTGGCAAGAAACCGATTCCGTTGCCTGCTGGTGTGAAGTACACCATCAGTGGCAACACTGTGCTGGTTGAAGGACCGAAGGGCAAAGTTTCCGCTTTGATCGCTCCTGGCATTCAACTGGAGACCGTTGATGGCGTATTGAATGTGACGCGTGAGAGCGATAAGGCTGCTGCGTTTCACGGCCTGACCCGCGCCTTGGTTTTCAACGCGGTTCATGGTGTGACTGCTGGCTGGACGAAGGATCTGGACATCGTCGGCATTGGTTACCGTGCTGAGTTGAAGAGCAAGGCGATGGTAGTATTCACGCTTGGCTATTCGCACCCGATCGAGTTCCCACTGCCCACGGGCATTGAAGTAACGATCGATCCGAAGCAGACGCACTTGACGATCTCGGGCATTGACCGGCAGAAGGTTGGCCAGGTTGCAGCCGATATGCGTTCGCTGCGCAAGCCGGATCCGTACAAGAACAAGGGCGTTCGCTATACCGGCGAGAAGCTGAAGAAGAAGGCCGGCAAGTCAGGTTCCAAGTAGTCTTAGCCGGACGGGCTTCTGGGTTCCTAACGGAACCCAGAAGCCAGAACAAATTACCGAACGGATCTGCATGGCGGCTCCGCTGATAGGAAGAAACGACAATGATTGCAAAGACAGAACGAAATCAGGTACGCGGACGGGTTCACTTCCGCATTCGGCAGAAGATCTCCGGTACGGCGCAGCGGCCACGTCTGAACGTATATCGCTCGCTGAACCACATCTATGCGCAGGTAATCGACGACGCAACCGGCACCACACTGGCTTCGGCTTCCACATTGGCTGGCAAGATCAATGCAGGCGGCAACATTGCCGCAGCCAAGGAAGTGGGCAAGCTGGTCGCGGAGCAGGCGATCGAAAAGGGCGTCAAGAAGGTTGTGTTTGACCGTGGCGGCTACCTGTACCACGGACGCATCAAGGCGCTGGCCGATGCCGCGCGTGAAGCAGGTCTGGACTTCTAAGCATTTAGGTCAAAAGGGCCGGAAGGCCGTCTCACGGATTCGGAAGGAAACGGAAGAACAATGGCATTTACAAAGAAACTCGACGCCAACCATTTCAAGCTGACCGATCAGGTTGTGGCGATCAACCGCGTAACGAAGGTAGTCAAGGGCGGCAAAAACATGTCGTTCGCGGCTCTCGTTGTGGTGGGCGACGCGACTGCCGGAGTGGTGGGCTATGGTTCGGGCAAGGCCAAGGAAGTTCCCCAGGCGATTCGCAAGGGAATTGAGTCGGCCAAGAAGAATCTGGTCAAGATCAACCTGACCGAGACGACGATTCCGCACCAGGTTCTGGGCCGTTTTGGCTCTGGACATGTGCTGCTGAAGCCGGCTCCTGAAGGTACGGGCGTGATTGCCGGTGGCGCAGTGCGCGCGGTAATGACCTCGGCAGGCGTGCAGAACGTGCTGACGAAGTCGCTCGGCACGGCGAATCCGCACAACGTGATCAAGGCCACCTTTGATGCACTGACCCAGCTCCGTGACAAGGCTGAAGTTGCCTTGATGCGCGGCAAGACGGTTGAGGAGCTTTAATCATGGCAGACGTTAAGAAGATTCGTATTGAGTATTACCGGTCGGCGATTTCGACCCCGTTCAAGCACAAGCGGGTCATCACTGGCCTGGGCTTTACGCGGCTCAATCAGATTGTTGAGCGCGTTGATAATGAGTCGGTTCGCGGCATGGTGAAGACTGTTCCGCATCTGGTTCGCATTCTCGAAGACTAATTCGAGTAGACTAAACATACGCCCCGGCCAATGGTCGGGGCTATTACGCGAGTCGGCAGCAACTTTCAGTGCCGGCGCATGAGCGAGGAAATCATGGCAAAGAATCTTTCAAATCTCCGCGCGCCCAAGAAGGCAAACACTGGGCGCAAGCGTGTCGGTCGCGGTATGGGATCCGGCATGGGTAAGACTTCAACCCGCGGCCACAAGGGCCAGGGTTCGCGTTCGGGCTCCAGCCTGATGCGTGGCTTTGAGGGCGGCCAGATGCCGTTGCATCGCCGTCTTCCCAAGCGTGGATTTACCAACATCTTCCGCGTTGAATACACCGTCATCAACCTGACCCGCATTGCCGATCTGGCTGCCGAGCGTGGCATCTCCGAGATCGCGCTTGAGGATTACAAGAAGCTTGGTCTGGCCGGTAACAAGAAGGCTTTGATCAAGATTCTGGGTACGGGCGAATTGACCACGGCTATCTCGATTACGGCGCACCGGTTCTCGAAGACTGCGGCTGAGAAGATTGAAAAGGCTGGCGGCAAGGCGATCGTGGCTGGTGGAGTTACTGTTACGGCGGCGGAGTAATTCCGCCCCGCGCTTTTGCGCGTTTAAGGACAGGCAGGGCCTCCGGGGAATAGGATGGTTCTGCCAGCAAATTTGGGGCAAGACGGGCAGTTCGGCCTGCGGAGTGGATCCTTAAGCTATGTTTGAAAAGTTCCTCAATATCTTCCGGGTTCCCGATCTGCGTAAGCGGATTGGTTTCACACTGGGCCTGCTGGCAATTTACCGCCTGGGCGCGTTTTTGCCGACTCCAGGTGTGAACAGCAAGTTGCTGGAGCAGTTCTTCCACACGCAGGGCGGATCGGCCCTCGGCCTGCTGGATATGTTCTCAGGCGGTAACCTTCGCCGGTTTACGATCTTCGCGCTGGGCATCATGCCGTATATCACGGCGTCGATCATCTTCCAGTTGTTGACGGTGGTTTATGAGCCGTTGGCTCGCCTTCAAAAAGAAGGCGAACTGGGACGTCGCAAGATCACCCAGTGGACGCGTTATCTCACGGTTATCCTCGCGGCTTTCCAGTCGATTGCAATTGCTTTCGGATTGACCAGCCAGGGCATGGTGATCATCTCCGGACCGGCGTTTATCTTGCTGACGGTTCTGACCTTGACGACAGGTACGGCCTTCATCATGTGGCTGGGTGAGCAGATCACCGATCGCGGTATCGGCAACGGCATGAGCCTGTTGATCTTTACGGGTATCGTGGTTGGTCTGCCGCGTGGCATTGCGGACATTGTCGACAAGGTAAAGACCAATGCCTGGGGCACGTTTACGGGCGTTGCGGTTCTGCTGCTGCTGGCGGCGATGGTGGCCCTGGTGGCTTTCATCGTATTCGTCGAGCGGTCGGAGCGTCGGATACCGGTGCAGTCGGCTCGCCGTATTGTCGGCCGCAAGATGATGGGTGGACTTAGTTCGCACCTGCCGCTGAAGGTGAATTCAGGCGGTGTAATGCCGGTCATCTTTGCCAGTTCGATTCTGTCGGCTCCGCTGTTGTTCAGCCAGGTGGGTTTTGTTCAGTCGAACAAAGTGCTGTCGAACATCATGGCCGGTCTGCAGCCTGGCGAGCCGTGGTACGAGTTCCTGTACATGGCGGCGATCATCTTCTTCGCCTACTTCTACATCTCGATCGTTTTCCGTCCCGATGACATTGCGGACAACATGCGCAAGAGCGGTTCATTTATTCCGGGTATTCGTCCTGGACGCCGCACTTCGGACTACATCAACGACATTCTGACCCGCATTACGTTGGTCGGCGCTGTTTACCTGATCCTGATCTCGCTGGTGCCGACGTTCCTTCTTTCCGGCTTCCATCTGAATCATCTCTGGCTGGTGGGCGGTATCTTTGAGCATCTGCCGGCGTGGGTCACCAACGGTCTGCACATGAACTTCTACTTCGGTGGAACCTCACTGCTGATCGTGGTTGGCGTGGCGATGGATACAGCTAACCAGATTGAGTCGCAGTTGATTATGCGGCACTATGACGGATTCTCACCGCGTTCGGGTCGTGTTCGCGGAAGGAAGACCTGGTAATGGGTACGGCAGTTTCTTCAGCCGCAGGGGATAGCGGGGAAGTGGTGCATCCTGGCCACCCGGTTGTCCCTGGCCCGATCCTGCTGCTGGGTGCTCCTGGAGTTGGCAAGGGAACGCAAGCCAAGGAGCTGGTGAAGCTCTGGGGAATTCCCCAGATTTCCACTGGCGACCTGCTTCGATCGCATCGCGACCGTGGCACGGAACTAGGCAAGCTGGCGAATGAACTGATGCTTCAGGGCAAGCTGGTTCCGGACACGCTGGTCAACGACATGGTGGCGGCACGATTGGTGGAGCCGGATACCAGGAATGGATTCATCCTGGACGGGTTTCCACGGACGATTCCACAGGCGCAGTGGCTGGACAATTGGTTGGCGGAACACTGTAATGCCCTGCCGGTAGTTGCAGTTAGCATTCAGGTGGACTATACTCGATTACTGCGTCGTATTACTGGACGCCGCAACTGCCCCGTCTGCCAGACGATCTATAACATCTACCTGCAACCCCCTCGTATTGAAGGAGTTTGCGACGTAGAAGGCGCGACTCTGGTACAGCGAAGCGACGATACGGAAATGTGCTTCGATGGGCGTATGCGTACCTATGACACCCTGACTGCCCCGGTGATCGAGCATTATCGCGGATTGAGCAGGTTTGCCGAGGTCAATGGAGATCAGCCGGTAGCCGATGTGGCCGCTGGCATTGTGTCTTCTGTCGAGCGATTGCGGGCTTAACCTTTCAGGTTAAAACCCGGATTGTGTCGGCAGTTTGTGTGTTTTAAGAAGTTTTGTTGATTTGTGCAGTCGGGGAAGTGGGATTGTGGCCGTAATTCTGAAGTCAGCACGGGAAGTAGAGCACATGCGTCGCGCAGGCAAGGTCGTTCGCCTCGTGCTGGATCATGTGCGTGATCATGTGAAGCCCGGAGCTACGACTCAGGACCTGGAAAACGCAGCCGAAGCCAAGATGAACGAGCTCGGCGCGAAGGCTGCTTTCAAGGGTTATCACGGGTTTCCGGCGATCCTGTGCACCTCGATCAACAGTGAAGTGGTGCATGGAATTCCCTCCAAGAAGCGCGTACTGAAGGAAGGCGATATCGTCTCCATCGACTGCGGCGCGATTGTGGACGGGTTCTATGGCGATTCGGCGATCACGGTTCCGGTAGGTGAAAAGATCGACGAGAAGACGCTTCGCCTGCTGAGCGCGACCCAGGCTTCTTTGCGGGCGGCAATCGAGACGGTCAAGCCGGGTGCAACGCTGGGCGATATCGGCGCGGCGGTGCAGGAAGTTGTCGAGGCTGAAGGATTTTCGGTTGTTCGGGATTTTGTCGGACACGGGATTGGAACTCGGATGCACGAAGATCCGCAGGTTCCCAACTATGGCCAGCGCGGACGTGGTATGAAGCTGCGCGAGGGCATGGTGATTGCGATTGAGCCGATGGTGAACGCGGGCAAGCCGGGCGTTGAAGTATTGAAAGATGGCTGGACTGCTGTGACGGAAGACGGCAGTATGAGCGCTCATTTTGAGCATACGGTGGCTGTGACGGCTACCGGGGCGATGATCTTAACCGAGTAGCTGGCCGGTAATCGGCAAGCGATTTGGTACAACAGGCGGGACTGAACTGAGGTCCGGCGGAAGCGGAAACAGGGTTTGTCGAAGGAAGACGCGATTGAGGTAATGGCAGTAGTTGTTGAGACGCTGCCCAATGCCATGTTCAAGGTCAAGCTGGAGAATGACCACCAGGTGCTGGCTCACGTTTCAGGCCGGATGCGCAAGAACTTCATCCGCATTCTGCCCGGTGACCGCGTGGCGGTTGAACTGAGTCCGTATGACTTGAACCGCGGACGAATTGTGTACCGCTATAAATGAGTTTTTCGTGCTTTGGTCCGATACTGGCCCGGGCGCGAGGAAGAGGGAAGTAAAGCAATGAAGGTTCGTGCGTCAGTCAAGAAGATTTGTGACAAGTGCAAGGTCATCCACCGGCATGGCAAGGTGCGCGTGATCTGCGAAGTCGCAAAGCATAAGCAGCGTCAGGGATAGTTTGTCCTGATCAAGCGGAAACCTCCAACGGGTAGAAGTATTCAGGCCCAGGGGCGAGTTAGCCGAGTTGCAAGACTCATGAAGGCTTGCGATGAACCCCGGAGAGATTTTCGAGTAATCCAGTGCAGACCGGATAGATGCCGGAGCACACAACACATTTCCTGCAAGGGAAATACGAAGGAAGCACATGGCACGTATTGCTGGCGTCGATCTGCCCCGCAACAAGCAGGCACGAATCGCGCTCACGTACATTTTCGGGATCGGTAATCCCCGTGCAGCCAGGATCCTTGTCAAGGCCAACGTTGATGGCTTTAAGAAGGTTCAGGATCTGGGCGAGGACGAGGTTAACCGCATTCGTCAGGTAATTGAAGATGAAGGCAATATCGAAGGCGACCTGCGCAAGGACGTCTCGATGCACATCAAGCGCCTGATGGACATCCAAAGCTATCGCGGAACGCGCCACAAGCGTTCGCTGCCGGTTCATGGCCAGCGTACCCGCACCAACGCTCGCACCCGTAAAGGTCCTCGCAAGGGCACCGTTGCCGGCAAGAAGAAGGTGACGAAGTAATGGCAAAGCAACAGGCTAGCGCCGCTGGAAAAGCGAGCAAGAACAAGAAGTTTAAAAAGCGTGAGCGAAAGAATGTTCCATTTGGTCTTGTGTACATTCAAGCCACGTTCAACAACACCATCGTCACGATCACCGATCCAGTCGGCAACACGCTGAGCTGGAAGAGCTCGGGATCGCTGGGCTTCCGCGGTTCGCGTAAGGGCACTCCCTTCGCGGCTCAGCAGGCTGCTCAGAACGCTGCGAATGCGGCTCGCGATCATGGTTTGCGTGCAGTGGACGTTCGCGTCTCTGGTCCGGGTTCGGGCCGTGAGTCGGCGATTCGCGCACTGGCTGCGGCTGGTATCGATGTCCGCTCGATCAGGGACGTTACGCCGGTGCCGCATAACGGCTGCCGTCCGCCGAAGCGCCGTCGCGTCTAAGGTAAGAATCAGGTTTCAGGGATCGGGGTTCAGTCAGATATTTCTGAGCCCTGATCTCTGACACCTCTAACAATGGATCGCGACGAAGCGCAGCCAGCGTGTAAAGCGATCGACATCTGAAGCAGGAGAGATTCATGGCACGTTACACCGGCCCCGTATGCCGCCTTTGCCGTCGCGAAGGCACCAAGCTTTTTCTGAAAGGCACCAAGTGCCTCAGCGACAAGTGCCCCATCGAGAAGCGCAACTTTGCTCCTGGCCAGCACGGTCAGAGCCGCAAGGCCAAGATTGTTGGTTACGGCCTGCAATTGCGTGAGAAGCAGAAGGCCAAGCGCATCTACTTCACGCTCGAGAGCCAGTTCCGGGCTTATTATGAGAAGGCGAGCAAGCATACCGGCGTTACCGGTGAGTTTCTCATTCAGCAGCTCGAGCGTCGCCTCGACAACGTTGCGTTCCGTCTCGGGTTTGCGATTTCGCGTCGCCAGGCTCGCCAGATTGTTCGTCACGGACATGTGGAAGTCAACGGCCGCAAGGTGAACATCCCTTCGTTCCAAGTGGGCGTTGGGGACACGATTGCGATTCGCGAGAATGCGAAGAAGCTGGTGGTTGTGGAAGCGGCCCGTGATTACGCGGCGCAGAACCACACGCCGACATGGTTGCAGATTGATTTCGAGAATCTGACGGGCAAGGTTGTTTCATTGCCGAAGCGCGAAGAGGTTTCGCTGCCGGTCAACGAACAGCTCATCGTCGAACTGTACTCGAAGTAGCTTTGTGGTATCCCATCCTTTGTGCAAAATGCGCACGAAGGATGGGGTACCGAAGATTTGTTTTGTTACCAGTTTTTTTAAACGTAGTACAGGTTTTTCAAAACGCAGTAAAGGTAGCTGGCTCTGCCAATTACTTCAAATCAAACCGCAGGAGAACTTGCGCGGCCGTTGCAAAATGCATCGCGACGATTGCCACGCGGGAAGAGTGAATACGCTATGTTGTGGAGAGGATTTCAAAAGCCGAAGCGCCTGGCAGTCGATGCTGAAACGCTTACCGAGAAGTTTGGAAAGTTCAGTGCACAGCCCTTTGAGCGTGGTTTTGGTACCACGATCGGCAATGCGCTGCGCCGTACATTGCTGAGCTCGATTGAGGGAGCTGCCGTGACCGCCGTCCGTATCGAGGACGTGCTGCACGAGTTCCAATCGATTGGCGGAGTGGTGGAAGACGCAACCGACATCATCCTGAACTTGAAGCAGATTCCTTTCAAGTTGAATGGTGATGGGCCGAAGGCTCTGTATCTGCGCGCGGATCAGCCAGGTGTTGTTACCTCGGGCATGATCGAAGCAGACGGAGATGTCGAGATTCTGGATAAGAATGTCTACATCGCTACTGTTTCCGAAGGTGGCCGTCTGGATATGGAGATGCGTCTGAAGCGTGGACGCGGCTACATCTCTGCCGACAAGAACTTTGACGCGGATCTCGGTATTGGTTTTATCCCGGTCGATTCGGTCCACTCGCCTGTTCGCCGCGTGAACTATCTCGTGGAAGCTGCGCGTCTGGGACAGATTACCGACTACGACAAGCTCACTCTCGAAGTGTGGACGAACGGCGCGGTTCTGCCGGCGGACGCACTCGGCCTGGCTGCGAAGCTGCTCAAGGATCACATGAGCATCTTCATCAACTTTGAAGAAGAGATTGATGCAGAAGCTCACGGCGAAGCAGGCGGCATGCTGCTCCGCAATGACAATCTGAATCGTTCGGTTGAAGAACTTGAGCTTTCTGTGCGCAGCTACAACTGCCTGAAGAACGCCAACATTCAGACCATCGGCGAACTGGTACAGAAGACCGAAGCCGAGATGCTCAAGACCAAGAACTTTGGCCGCAAGAGCTTGAACGAGATCAAGGAAATCCTGGCGCAGATGGGTCTTTCGCTGGGGATGAAGATCGACGAGAACGGCAATGCTGTTCCCGGACCGACCAGCATTCTTCCTGCTGCTGCCCTGGCTGCTGGTTTCAGCCGCTTTGACGACGAGGATGAGTTGTTGGATTCCGTGGATATGCAACTGCCTACGGAAACAGAGAACTTCTAAACGAGGATGGCGGGCATTGGCTCTCGAGCCGATTCCCGCCGTTTGAGTTTGCAATACGGGTTTGTTTTTACGGGTTTAGCCGCGGCAGGCTTTGACGTTACGAGATGCGCGGCGATATTGAAATTTTGGAAAGAGAGTAACACGTCATGCGCCATCGCAATGCAGGATTTAAACTCGGACGCAACACCAGCCACCGCCGTGCGCTTCTGCGCAACCTGGTCACGTCCGTCATTATCGAAGATCGCGTCGAGACGACCATTGCGAAGGCGAAGGCTGTTCGCCCGCTGGTCGAGAAGATGATTACCCTGGGCAAGAAGGGCGATCTGCACTCGCGCCGCCAGGCACTGGCTTTCCTGATGACGGATGTCTCGGTCAAGCGGCTTTTCGACACCGTGGCTCCTCGCTACGGCGATCGTCAGGGCGGCTATCTGCGCATCGTCAAGACTGGCTTCCAAAAGGGCGATGGAGCCGAGAAGGCTTTCATCGAACTGCTGGGTGCTGAGAAGCAGCTGGACGAGAAGCGGCAGAAGCGTGCCGACCTCAAAGCCAAGAAGCGCGCCGAGCTTGAAGAAGCCATGGAAAAGCAGAAGAATGAAGCTGGCGCGGACGACGCAGCCGCTTAAGGTACTGCATAGCCTTTAGCTGATTTTGAGTTAGAAACTGGGACGGGCAAGATCATCTCTTGGAAGATGATCTCGCCCGTCTTTTTATGTTTGGGTTCAATGAAATTGACCAGCCGTACTGGCCGTAACTCAGTGCATTGCACCCTAACTCAATGCATGGCTCCGCCGCCTGCACCTGCGCCGGGCCTGTTTTTGTTTAGCAGGAAGGCGAAGAAGATCATGCCGATGGACATCCAGAAGAGCATCTTGTAGACGTCCTGATAGCCCAGCATGGCTGCCTGCTGCTGTAGCTGCCCGTAGATGCTGCCGGTGGCCATTGGGCTGCTGTTAGCCTTGCCGAAGCTCTGTGCCAGTGCCGCGCCCAGGTCTGCGGTGTGTTGTGCATACGGAATATTGAGGTTGCTCATGTGGTTTTGCAGCAGGGCCTCGTGGTGCAGGGAGCGGTTGGTGACGATGGCTCCGGTGACGGCGATGAAGATACTGCCGCCGATGTTACGCACGAAGTTGATAAGGCCGGCAACCTGGTTGCTCTGCTCTTTTGGGATGCCGACGTAAGCGGCGGTCGTAATCGGAATAAAGCAGAACGGGATCGGTGCGAGTTGAATGACACGCAGCAGGCTCGCATTGCCGAAGCTCATGTCGAGGCTTAGCTGGGTGGTGGTGAACCAGAAGGAAAATGCGAAGAAGCAGAAGCCGATTGCCGCGATGTTCCGTGCGGCAAATTTGCCTGTGGCCCAGCCGGCAAAGGGCATGACGACTACGAGGGAGAATCCGCCAGCGGTGAGTGCCTTGCCTGCATTGGTTGCGGTGTAGCCGAGCAACTGCTGAAGAAATTGCGGTTGCAGCACGGTGCTGGCGTTGAGTACTCCGCCGACCAGCATCATTAGAAAACAACAGATCGCGAAGTTCTTGTACTTGAAGATGCGGAGGTTGATGAGCGGGTCTTTTTTGCGCAGCTCCCAGACGATCAATCCGACAATGCCAACGACAAACAGAACGAGGAATGTGCGGATGAAGTTGGAGGCGAACCAGTCGTTTTCTTCGCCCTTATCCAACATGACCTGCAGGCCGCCCATGGCGAGAGTGAGGAAGGCCAGGCCCATGTAGTCCATGTTGTAGAGGTGCTTTTTGTCGGGCTTGATCCACGGTGGATCGTCGACGAGGCGGGTGACGAGAAAATAGGCGAGGATGCCGACGGGGATGTTGATATAGAAGATCCAGCGCCAGGAATAGCTGTCGGTGATCCAGCCGCCGAGGGACGGGCCGATCGATGGCGCGAGAACGGCAACGAGGCCGTAGAGAGCGAAGGCCTGGCCGCGTTTGTGCTCTTCGAAAGAGTCGGCCATGATGGCCTGTGCCATCGGTTGCAATCCGCCGCCGCCTGCGCCCTGCAATACGCGACACAAGAGCAGAATGGGCAGGGATGGAGCGATGCCGCAGAGGAAGCTGGCGATGGTGAAGATGGTGATGCAGAGCAGGAAGAAGTTCTTCCTGCCCATGAGATTCGAGGCCCATCCGCCGAGTGGAAGCACGATGGCGTTGGCTACCAGGTAGCTGGTGAGAACCCATGTGCCTTCATTGAAGCTGGCGCCGAGATTGCCCGCGATGTGGGGCAGGGCAACGTTGGCGATTGAGGTATCGAGCACTTCCATGAAGGCCGCAAGGGCGACGGTCATGGCAATCAGCCAGGGATTGGCACGAGGCTTCCACCGGGCGGGATTCGAGGCGGATGCGGAAGGGTTGTTGACTGTTTTGGTCTGAGCTGGCGAGTTGGGGATTGAATCCCCGGGACTCAGTGCTCCGGCGGAACTACCCATGCATCTCCCCTTTTAAGGTTGAACTTTGCAGAATTACCCCAGAATTGGGCGGGTGAAAGCTGGCGCATCAGGTTCTTGTATGCAGATGGTGGAAAGGGCCGCAGGGATGCATTAATCCTGCAATCAATACTGTGCAAACCCAGTGCTGTTCAAACCAGTGCGAACCAGATCCATGTGATCGGACGTCTATTCAGCGCGCTTGCGCAGGCATAGCCAGACGATCAACTGAACGACGGCGGCTCCGGTGCAGTCCAACAGTACATCCTTGGGAGTGCCTGTGCGGTTTGGCAGGAAGCTTTGGTGGAATTCGTCAGCCGATGCGACGACGAGGGTGCCGAGCATGGCGAGTCCGTGGGCTTGGCGCTGGCGGCGTATGGCTCCGGCGGTGATGCGGCTTACCGAGACGATGCGTGCAGAGACATGGCTGGAGGTGGCGCGCAGGGTCATGCGAAAGGCGCGGAACCAGGCGATGGAGAGTGTTCCATAGCCGAGGAAATGGCCAGTCTTGCGGATGTAGAAATGCCGAATCTCCCACTCGTCCGCGGAAAATTTACGGTTCAGGATGAATTCGAAGAAATGTTGAAGTGGGCCCGACGTATGGTCGGCGCCAAAAACGATGGTCGATTCGGTTGCAATGACGAGTATGCATAGAAGCACAGGAATCCATGCGCTCAACCACAATCCAATTCGGCTTCGCTCCCGGCGCGGGGCCGTACTACTCAACATGATAGTTGGGAGCCTCGCGGGTGATGATCACGTCGTGAACGTGACTCTCGCGCAAGCCAGCGCCGGTGATGCGCACAAATTTCGCATTTTCCTGGAGTTCGGTGATGCTGTTGCAGCCCAGGTAGCCCATGCCGGAGCGGAGTCCGCCGACGAGCTGGAGAACCATGCCTTCGAGAGGTCCGCGATAAGGAACACGGCCCTCGATGCCCTCGGGGACGAACTTGGCGAGGCGATTCTGGCTGCTGCGCTCGCGCTGGACGACATTCTCGACATTTGCGGAAGAGGATTCGGCTTCGTCGGGGCTCTGGAAGTAGCGTTCGCTGGAGCCGAGCGCCATAGCGGTGAGTGAGCCCATTCCGCGATAGGACTTGAAGGAGCGGCCCTGATAGAGGATGGTTTCGCCCGGGCTTTCGTCCACGCCTGCGAAGAGTGAGCCGATCATGACCGAGCTGGCGCCAGCGGCAATGGCCTTGGTGACTTCGCCGGAGTATTTGATACCGCCGTCGGCGATGACCGGGATGCCGTGTTCTTTGGCGGCGCGATAGGCTTCGGCAACCGCGGTAACCTGGGGCATTCCGGCTCCGGTAACCATGCGGGTGGTGCAAATCGAGCCTGGCCCGAAGCCGACCTTGATGGCGTCTGCGCCTGCGTCGATGAGGGCGAGTGCGCCGTCATAGGTGGCGACGTTGCCAGCGAGGAGGCCGATGTTGGGGAAGGCTTTCTTGACTTCGCGAACGGCTTCAAGAACGCGGCTGGAGTGGCCGTGGGCAGAGTCGATGGCGAGGACGTCGGCGCGGGCGCGGACAAGTTCTGCGGCGCGTTCGAGGAAGTCTCCGGTGGCTCCGATGGCTCCGCCGACGCGCAGACGGCCCTTGGAATCCTTGCTGGCGTTGGGGTATTTGAGCTTTTTCTGGATGTCCTTGACGGTGATGAGGCCCTTGAGCTCGTACTGATCGTTGACGACCAGGAGCTTTTCAACGCGGTGCTTATGCAGGATGAGTTCTGCTTCTTCCAGCGTTGTGCCAACTGGGACGGTGATCAGATCGGTCTTGGTCATCACGTCGCCGATGGGGACATCGGTGCGGGTTTCAAAGCGCAGGTCGCGGTTGGTAAGGATGCCGACGAGGCGCTTGCCGCGAGTGACGGGTACGCCGGAAATTTTATAGCGGCGCATGACTTCGAGGGCGGCAGCGATGGGCTGATCGGGCTCGATGGTGACGGGGTCAACGATCATGCCGCTTTCCGAGCGCTTTACTTTGTCGATTTCCCCGGCCTGGTCGGTGATCGACAGATTGCGATGCACGATGCCGATTCCACCCTGCTGGGCCATGGCAATCGCCATACGGGACTCAGTCACCGTGTCCATGGCAGCCGAGATCAGCGGGGTATTGAGGGTAATCGACTTGGTGAGCTGGGTCTGCGTGCTTACCTGGGTGGGCACAACGTCCGAATGAGCAGGCACGAGCAGGACATCGTCAAAGGTCAAGGCTTCGGGTAACGGGAAAGTCAGCATAGGATTCAGATGCTCCTGGGGACTCGGAGGCTTCAAAGCGAATGCTTTTGGCTTCGGAATGGCAAGAGCTTCTGGTTATTGTAGCGGAGTGGTCAAGCGGGGTGGTTGAGGTTCGGTTAAGTGGTTGTGGAAAGAACGGTGATTCGTGCGGCGATGTGCTCGCGGAGTACGCGAATTGCATTCGTGACGATCATTCGGTCGGGAGTTGCTGAAAGGGGCGGGAACTCATAGCGGTAAACCACGCCGAAACGTGTCAGCTTTCGCAACGGTATGCCTAAATCTGGAATTGGTCCGTCAATCAGCTCCACCGCTTTCGCGAGTTTTGTCAGATTATGCGTCAGTTCGAACTCTACCCCGAGTTGAGCGAGGAGTGCCTTCAAAAGTTTCTCTGCGGCCTGTTGTGCATGAAAGCCAAAGACCGCATCTGGAGCAAGGGGCCAGTTAAAGACAAGTTCATCCTCGGCTGCCTTATGCAGCAGCGTTTGCGCTTTGTCCGCGATTCGATTGCTCATACACCAGCTTTCCCTCCCGCAGAATCAGAGAGAAGATGCTGTTGATGGAGTCGCGGAAATCGCTGACAGTGCTTTCGGTAGCCATGACAAGATCGATGGACAGGGGTATCTCGTCGAGAGCTTCGAGCAGTTTCTCCTCTGTTTCGCCCGCTGTCTGGGAGGAACTGTCGGGAAGAAAAACCGCGATGTCCAGGTCGCTGTCGATAGAGGCTTTGCCGCTCGGCCAGGAACCGAAAAGAAAGATTCGTGACGGCCTGGCGATCTCGATGGCCAGGCGAATCGCTTTGTCGACTTTTTCCTGGGTCGGACGCCAGCTTTCCTGGAAGGCATCGTATTGCTGTTGGGCGGCGATCATCGCAATCTCCACTGATAGCGTAGCTGAATCGTACTGCGGCAGCCAATTAAATTGGGGCGCGGGTGATTGAGTTCCCAATTTGGTCTTTGACTTCGAGGGGATTCACCCTGCCTAAGTTGGGATAAGAGTGCGAAATTGCTCTCTTTTTATAGGTTATCCGCCAAGGATGGATAGATGGTCTTGCTCAGATAGCTTGAAAGGCAGACAGTGCGTTGAATTTCCGGGAGTTTGGACGTATTCTATGAGAGCAGACGAATTTGTCCGTCCTTGTTGCTGTGGGTATGCCGGCTGGCGGAGAGATGAGTGGGCTTACAGCCCACTTTTTCTTTGGGGCAAACTTTCTGGGCGGGTGGTACCGAGTGGCCCGCGTGAGTTTTCCTTTATCGGTTTGAATGCAGGCGAAGTGAATGTCTAGGGTGCCGGTAAGCAGGCGCTTGAGCATAAGAAGTGGCGATGGCATTGAAGTTGGACGAAATTCGGAAGGTTGCCGACCGCGTGGCTGGGTCGCTGGGACTGGACGTGGTGGACGTAGAGCTCACCGGTTCAGCGAAAAGCTGTGTTCTCTGCGTCTATCTGGAGAAGAATGCCGCAGGGCGAGCAGAGATGGTTGCCCAGGTTGTGGCGGGTTCTATCGAAGCGGAAGCGGTGCCGGAGCGGTTTGCCAAGGGCGAGCTGGATTTGAATCAGCTATCGTGGCTTACGCATGAAGATTGCGCCAGTTTCAGCCGGGATTTTGGAACGCTGCTGGATGTTGAAGATCTGGGGCCGGATGGAGAGTACACGCTTGAGGCGAGTTCTCCGGGATTGGATCGGAAACTGACGGCACGCGTGGATTTTGAACGGTTCAAGGGGTCCCTGGTAAAGATCCAGACTTTTGAGCCGATTGCCAACAACCGTCACTGGCAGGGCCGCCTGACGGCTTGCGGGCAGGACGCTTTGACGCTTGATCTGACGGCGGCAAAACAGAACAGCAAGGCGCGAAAGACCGGCGTGAGTACGGTCGAGATAGGCCTAAGCAATATCGAAAAGGCCCAACTGGTTCCGGAGTTTTAAGAGGAGCCGTTCCAAAGTTTGCTTTCGGCAATTTTTAGTTCCGAGAGCTTATCCCAAACCAGCCGCAGGCCGCAGATATTACTCGCGGACCGAGGTCGGCAAACAGAAGCCAAGGCAGGAAAGTACAAGCTATGTCGAGCGCGTTGTATCAAAGCATTGAAGCTCTGAGCCGTGAGAAGAGCATTGATCCCGGAATCGTTGTGTCAGCCGTTGAGGAAGCTATTGCCCTCGCTACCCGCAAGTACTACAAGACGCAGGAAAACATGCGCGGGGAACTGAACAAAGAGACTGGCGAGATCAATGTTTATGCCTACAAAACGGTGATGGGCGCGGAAGACGAGATTGAAGATCCCGTCAACCAGATCACGCTGGAAGAGGCGCAGGCGATGGCGCAGGGCGCAGAGCTTGAGCCGGGCAGCGAGATTCGGTTGTACAAGGACACGCGTCCGTTGGGACGTATTGCCGCGCAGTTGGCGAAGCAGGTCATCTTTCAGAAGGTGCGCGAAGCGGAGCGCGACACTGTGTTCAACGAGTACGCGCATCGCGAAAAGGAAGTGCTTTCCGCAGCCGTGAAGCGGATTGAGGGCCAGGACATCATCATCGACCTGGGCAAGGCTGAAGCACGTATGCCGAAGCGCGAGCAGTCGCGTCTGGAGTCCTTTTCAGTGGGCGAGCGGATTCGCGTCGTTCTGCTGAAGGTGGACCGTGCGGCCAAGGGGCCCCAGGTTGTGGTTTCGCGGGCCGCTCCAGAGCTGGTTTCAAACTTGTTCCAGTCGGAAGTGCCGGAGATTTACGACAACACGGTTGTCATTCGTGCCATTGCGCGCGAGGCTGGTGAGCGCACCAAGATTGCCGTCATGAGCCGCGATAAGGACGTCGATCCTGTCGGCGCCTGCGTGGGCATGAAGGGTATGCGCGTGCAGTCGATCATCCGCGAGCTGCGCGGCGAGAAGATCGACATCATCGAATACAACGAGGAGATTACGACTTTTGCGGAAAAGGCTTTGCAGCCGGCCAAGGTCAGCCGTGTTTCGATTGTGGATCTGGCGGACAAGCAACTGGAAGTGATCGTGGATGACACGCAGCTTTCGCTGGCGATCGGCAAAAAGGGGCAGAATGTGCGCCTTGCTGCCAAGCTGCTGGGCTGGAAGATCGACATCAAGAGCGAGGAAGAGAAGCGTCAGGAAGTAGAGCAGCAGATGACGGGCTTCTCCGGCGGCCCTTCGACGCCGATTGAAGCAGTTACGGAGCTGGGCGAGACGATTATCCAGAAGCTGGTGGCGGCGGGTATTACGACTGTCGAGAGCCTGGCGGATATGACTCCTGAGCAGTTGGAAGAGATTCCGGGCATTGGCGAAAAGACGCTGGAGCGCATCAGCGTGGCTGTTCGGCATTACTTTGGCCAGTACGAGGATGGGGAAGCGAATCCGAATGGAGCCGATAGCGCGGCATCCGCAGCCTCGCCTGCCGATGAAGAATCTTCTTCTGCCGGAGCAAAAGCTGTGGAAGTGGATGAGCCGGGAACTCCGGATGAGCCTGTTGAGGAAGCGACAGCAGAACTGGATTCCGATTCGAAGGAAACGGATGCCGATTCCGAGACGCGGGAAGTTGAGAATGCGGCGGATGCAGAACGGACGCATCCTGTTGAGGCGGAAGATGTTGAGCCTATCTCGACTGCAGATCTGACGGGGTTGTCTTCGGAAGCAGAGACGGAAGCCGCCTCTGAAGTTACCGATGAATCCAGCGCTGAAGAGCCTGCCCCGGCAGCGAAACCAAAGAAGGCTGCGAAGAAGAAAGCGGCCAAAGCAGTAGAAGAATCGGGCGAAGAGTCCGCAGAAACGCCAGAAATTGAGACAGCAGAGTAGTATGAGGCGCTCTGTACAGATGGAATCAGAGGATAATAGCAATAGGCATTGTCGTAATTGCCACGAGGTTGCTATGACCAGTTAACCGGCAGTGGGTAAGACAACGAAAAGAGGCGGATGAGTAAGGTTCGAATTAACGATCTGGCGCGGGAACTGGAAGTAAAGAGCAAGCAGATTCTCGATGCTCTCGCGGCTATGAATTTGGCGGATGGCAAGACTCACTCCAGCTCCATCGAGGCGGGTGAGGCAGAGCGCGTTCGCGGATATTTTGAGCGTGGATCGCGATCGGGTGGTTCCGGCGCGTCTTCGAGCTCGCGGAACGACGAGAACAAGCCCAAAATCGATCTTTCCAATATCTCCAAGCCTGGGGATGTGTTGAAGGCGATTCTGGCGCGGAAGCAGGAAGCGGAGCACCAGGCGCAGTATGGCCATCGGCCTCCTCCGGCTGCGGTAGTGGTGAAGCCACCCGCGACTTCTACTGCGTCTCCTTCTGCTACGCCTCCGGCAGCGACCGTGGTCCCTGCGCCTCGTGTTGTGACTCCGGCGTCGGTTGCAGCGGCACGACCAGAGCCGCGCAGGATTGTGCCTCAGCCACGCCAGGCGCCTCCGATTATCCAACCGCCGGTTGTTGTAACTCCAGCGATTTCGACGCGTCCGCCATCGGGCCCGGTGATTGCTCGTCCTGCGACAAGCGCGCAGGCTGGAACGACGGTAGTACGTCCGGCAGTTGCTGTTGCGCCTCCTCCGGCAGCGGTGGTGGTCAAAGCTCCGGTTGCGCCTGCTTCGACGCCAGCACCGGTGGCTACGGCTGCTACAGCTACGGTTGTGGTTGCTCCTCCGCCTGCGAAGGTGATCACGCCGGAGCCTGAGGTGAAGACTGCGCCTGTGGTTGCAGAGCCTGCGCAGCCTGTAGTTGCGGCTTCCGCTACTCCATCTACTCCCGTTGTGCCCTCTCCTGCGGTCACTGCGTCGACGGCTGAGCCGGTGGCGGCATCCACACCTGTTGCTGCGGCATCTGTTACTGCGGCACCGGTTGTTGCCGAGTCTGCTGCTCCTGTAGTCGTTGCTCCGACGCCTGAGCCGGTTGCGGAAGTTGCTGTTGTCACACCTCCCGCGCCTCCTGCACCTCCCGCGGCGCCTGCAGTCCCTGTTCGCAAAGTGGTTATGCCGCAGACCGGACCTCGTCCGGTGTACAAGGCTCCGCCACCGCCGCCACCTTCGGCTGCACCAGCCGCTGGCGCTGCCGGTGCGAACGCTGCTGGAATTCAGCGTGGCAGACCAATCTTCGATCGTCGGCCTCAGAGTGGACCGAGCAGTGGCCCGGGTGGATATCAGCAGCGTCCACAGGGCGGCGGTTTTGCTCCTGGCGGCTTCCAGAATCAAGGGGCTCCGGGACAGTTCCCGGGTGGTCCTCGCCCCAAGCATCCAACGCGTCCTGGCTTTGCCGGTTCGGCTGGTCCTGGCGGTCCGGGTGCACGTCCTGGATTTGGTGCGCGCCCTGGATTTGGCGCTCCCCGTCCGGGTGGATTTGGCGGCGCTCCTGGCTCTGCACCACCTCCGGGTGAGGCACCACGCGCTCCGCGTCCTTCGGGACCGCCGCGTGGCCGTGGGCGTCAGCAATATCCGAAGACTAAAGAAGGCCCGATGAAGGGCTTTACGCCGCCGCCTCGTTTTGGTGGCGCGTACATGGGCAACGAGCCGCCACCGATCACGCGTGAAATCACCGTGACCGAGGGAATCAGCGTAAAGGATCTGGCTGAGAAGCTGGAGATTCGCGCCAAGGATCTCGTCGGCACGTTGCTGATGCGTGGTGTATTCGTTACGGTCAACCAGTCGCTCGATGCGGAGATGGTGAAGGATGTTGCGGCACGCTTTGGCGCTGGCGCAACCGTCATCAGCTACGAAGATGAAATTGCGAATCAGGCTATCGAAGAGATCCTGGAAAGCGACAACATCGATGAGCTGGAGGTTTCGCGTTCGCCTGTGGTTACCGTCATGGGCCATGTCGATCACGGTAAGACTTCATTGCTCGACGCGATTCGCGAGACGGATGTAGCTTCCGGTGAGGCTGGCGGCATTACGCAGCACATCGGTGCGTACAAGGTTAAGTTCACCAAGGAAGGCTCTCCGGCTTCTGGCCGAGAGATCGTCTTCCTCGATACTCCGGGTCACGAGGCGTTTACACGCATGCGTGCTCGCGGAGCCAAGGTGACGGATCTCGTCGTAATCGTGGTTGCTGCGGATGACGGTCCGATGCCTCAGACCATCGAAGCTATCGATCACGCCAAGGCTGCCGGTGTACCGATTATCGTGGCGATCAACAAGATTGACCGTCCTGAAGCCGATGCGGAAAAAGTACAGAAGCAGCTTGCCGATCGTGGACTTGTTCCGGAAGAGTGGGGCGGCGATACGGTGTATGTGAAGGTCTCGGCCAAGAAGAAGATTGGTTTGGATCAGCTTCTCGAAATGATCTGCCTGGTCTCCGACGTGCAGAGTCTCAAGTCCACGCCTGGCCGCAAGGCTGTGGGTACGGTGCTTGAGGCCAAGCTGGATCGTGGCCGTGGTGCCGTGGCGACTGTGCTTGTTCAGAACGGTACTCTGCGGGTCAATGAAAGCTTCATCGTCGGCAACACGTTTGGTAAGGTTCGCGCGATGTTTGACGATCGCGGACGGGCTATTACCGAGGCTGGTCCTTCGACTCCGATCGAGGTACTGGGCCTGGAAGGTATGCCGGATTCCGGCGATACGTTCCTGGTGGTTGCGGATCGCGACAAGGCCAAGGGCATTGCGCAGTACCGCAAGATGAAGGAGCGGGAATCGCAGCTTGCGAAGAGCAGCCGCGTTTCTCTGGAAGGCCTGGCCGAACAGATTCGTACGGCTGGCGTCAAGGATCTTCCGCTCATCATCAAGGGCGACGTTACGGGCTCGGTCGAGGTCATTGCCGACTCGCTGGTTCGCATGTCGACAGAGAAGGTTCGCATCAAGGTTATCCACTCCGGTGTGGGTGCGATTACCGAGAGCGATATCCTGCTGGCGTCGGCGTCGAATGCAATCATCATTGGCTTCAACGTGCGGCCTGAGCGTAAATCGGCTGAGCTGGCGACACAGGAGAATGTTGAAATTCGCCTGCACTCGATCATCTACGAATTGCAGGACGAGATTCGCAAGGCCATGCTTGGCTTGCTCGATCCGACCTTCAAGGAGAACTTCCTGGGACGCGCGGAAATCATCAATGTCATGCGCATTCCCAAAGTGGGCACGATTGCTGGTTGCCGCGTAACGGATGGTGTTCTTCGCCGGGATGCGGAAGTCAAGATCATGCGTGGTGGCGAGCAGATTCACAAGGGCAAGATTGGCTCGCTTCGCCGCTTCAAGGACGATGTGAAGGAAGTTACGAACGGCATGGAGTGCGGTGTCGGCATAGCGAACTTCAGCGACCTGAAAGAAGGCGATGTGATCGAGGCCTTTACCACCGAGCGGATGGCCAACGACTTGGGAGCACTGGCAACGACCGTTGCCGCTGCCGCCAAGGAAGCGAAGGAAGCCGCAGCCGCCAATGCAGCCAAGGAGCAGTTGGCAGCCAAGTAAACCTGATCCAGACAAACAGAACGGCCCGCTTCTCATTCACTCCTGAATTGAGAAGCGGGCCGTTTCACTTTTGAGGGCAGGCGTCAGCTTTTTGACGCGTTGGGTGACCTGGGAAAGAAGCTGGTGATGGAACTGATGATGCTGTGAATGCCGTCTGCCCCGCCGGCGAGCAGGGTCGTCGTGATAACTACGTCAAAGTTGCGGAAGAATGCCTGCTGGCCCGGATCGACTACCTTGCCAAGGACGTCGCGAAGCGTATCCGGGTGGGCAACGAACGGCCACAGCGCGCGGACCCCGGCGATGCTGGCGCAGAGGCTCAGGAACAGGCCAATGGCGAAAGCATATTGCTGTGTCTTGCCGCGGTATTCGTCCAATGCCTCGGTAGCAGCTTGCAGGTCGGTGGCGTTGATGGCGTTTTGTAGCGGAGTGGTCGGATCGTTGGGGCGGCCTTTGATGGCGGTGACGATGCGATCCAGCTTATTGGCCTCAGTGTCGCGCCATGGACTGATGAGAATCTCAACAGCTCGCTCTATGAAGGTTGCCGCGAGAATGAGCGGGGACATGCGCGTGAGCAGTTGGTCGGGCGCGAGGGCAAGCTCGATGCCATTCCATTTCTGGAACCAGGCAAAAACGGCAAATCCCAGTGCTGAGATTATGAAGCCTAGAAGAAGTGGGCGAGCGCCTAACCTGGAAAAATTCATTGTGTCGATCCTCGTGCTGATTCCGGTGCCAATCCCTGCGTCGAGCCTAGCCGGAACGATACCTTGGAAGACCATGCAAGTCCAGAGTTTTCAGAGCTTCAGGAAATAAAAACAGCCGGCAAATAAAAATGGCGTGGACCCGAAGGTCCACGCCAGTGAGGTTGAGTTGATGCGTCTTAGAACTCGATGCGCATTGAGACCTGGCCGGTACGAGCGGTTCCAGAGGTGATCTGGCCAAAGCTCGTCGTGCTGAGATCCATGCTGGCGGGTTCGTTGAGCAGGGTGTGGTTGAGGACGTCGGTGAAGGTTCCTTCCGCCTTGAGGCGCAGGCCGTAGGGCAGAACGAAGCTCTTGCTGAGACCGGCGTTCAAATTGACCACACCAGGGCCCTCGACATTGCCAACGCCGGCATTGCCGAAGCGGCCGATAGGCAGGGGAACTGGACCATTGGCCTGCAGTGCGCCGTTGGCTCCGGTTGGGCTATATCCTGCGCCAGTGGTGCAGGGTGTACCAGGAGTCCAGGTAGGATCGCCTGGGCAGGTGTATGCAGCCGGATTGATCCAGTGAGCGCGATTCTGTCCGGATGTAGCGCTGACGCCGACGACCTTGTCTGGATTCTGGTTGCGATGGCCGCCGTCGAAGCCGCTTGTTGTGCCGTTGAGTCCCGAACCGGTACCGGAAGGATCTCCCTGGCCGGAGGGGAAATAGGGTGAGAGATACGCGCCGGTCTGGATCAGCAGGATGCTGCTGAGTCTCCATCCGCCTACGATTTCGTCGGCGATACGCGGCATGTTGGCACCGACCATCTTGCCACGACCAATGGGCAGGTCGTAGATGGCGGTGGTGTTGAAGAGGTGACGACGTGTGCCTTCGACATTACCGAAGTCAGCAGCGCGGCTTAGCACTGAGCTGGAGCGCGATCCGCCGCTCTCTCCGGCGAAGCTGCCGTTGTTGCCTGGTCCCTGGTTGTCGGCGAGCGCCTTGGCGTAGGTCCACGAGGTATCAAACGTGAATCCATGCTGGAAGCGGTGTTTTGCTTCAAGCTGGAGCGAGTGATAGCTTTCGTTGGCGCCGGTAGCGCGGGTGTTGATACGACCCCAGTTCGGGAAGAGGCGGTTGCTGAGAGGCTGGTTATTGGCCGAGGTTGTCGAAGAGAACGGCAGGGTGTTTTCGTCCGGAGCCCACACGAGGTCATGTGTCTCAGAGCCGATATAGGAGGCGCGAGCCGCGTAACCACCACCAAAGTCGTGATCCACGCTGAGCGACCATTGCTCGGTGTAGGGATCTTTCCAGTCGGTGCTGTTGGCTGTGCCGAAGTAATCCTGACCGTAGTTGGTGGTGCCGCCCGAGCTGCCGGCGCCCGCGTAAATGACAGGCCACTGGTAGCCGATGCGGGACTGTGGTGTTGCACCGTTCGGGTTGTACGAGTTGGTGTACTGCGTGGTTGCTGCCTGCAGGGTGCCGGTGAGCGAATAGAAGTTCGAACCCAGCAGCGTGATGTTGTACATGCCGAAGCCGCCGCGGATGGCCGTCTTGTCATTGTTGAAAGGGCGATAGGCGAAGCCGAAGCGAGGCATGAAGCGCAGGTGCGGAACCTTCTTCAAACCAGAAGGGAATCCTGCCGCGCTGTTGCCCTGGACAGGCATACAAGGCGAGCCGTTGATGACTGCGTCGTTGGTGTTGTGAACGCCATCCGGATCGCAGGCATTGGCGCTGGCGAGGAAGTTCTGTGCCAGCAGGCTCTGCTTGCCGTCAGGATAGATGGCGCGGCCCGAGAGAGCAACGCTGGGGTCGAAGTTGCCGATGTCGCCGTGTGGGTCGGAGTATCCAGGGTGCAGTTCATAGCGGACACCGTAGGTCAGTGTCAGGTTCTGAGTTGCTTTCCACTGGTCCTGAACGAAGGCATGATAATGCTTGGTTTTGCCGTCGTTGTCCTGCGCGACTACGTCGTAGAACGTCTGATAGGGAGTTCCGAGCAGGAAGTCGGCAAAGTCGACTCCGGTGAAGAGGCCGCTGCTGCCGCTGTTGTTGAACTGAAAGGTGCCGTAGTTGTCAGCGCCATTGAAGCCGAGCGGGGTAAGCGCTTCGATGCTGCGGATGTCGACGCCGAACTTGATGTTGTGGTTCTTGTGAGTCCAGCTCAGTGCGTCGGTGTAGACGTACGTGTTGGACGTGGTGATGGAGGAGAGACGATCTGCCGTCAGACCCTGGAGGTTATGGAAGTCAACTTCGGGAAGGCCGTTGTAGAAGAGGTTCTGCAGGCCCTGGTAGCCGAGGCTGTTGGTGTAGGCGGTACCGTTGAAGGAGTTCGCCGCACCGGAGTTGTACAGAGTAAAGCCAAAATGCGCTTCGTCGGTGATGTTGGACTTGATTGTCCATGTGGCGTTGGTGCTGAGCACCTTGGACTTGTTGGTGTTCTGGGAGGAGGGAACGAGCAGCGGTTCAGGGCTGTTGGCGGGGAAGTTCTTCCACGTGAACCGGCCCCAGAGCAGGACTTTTTGATTGGCTCCGAGGTACTGGTCGCCACGTACGTCGAACTGGTCGCTGTGCTTGCTCTGATCTTTATTCGTAACGTAGTTGTACGACTGACCATCCGTGTAGGAGCTGGTGTTGCCGAAGTTCGGATCGGGATAGAAGCTCGCGAGCAGCTTGGCTGCGATGGGGCTGATGGCGGTGCCGGGTATCTGCGTGCCATAAAGGCCACCCTGGATGGGGTTGCGGAGCGAGCCGAAGGGAACTACGGTTCCATTGGGACCGGGAACAAAGTAGCTGCTGAAGTCGCCCATCTTCATGGCTGCTGTCGGAACGACCGCCTGATAGAGGGTGGTTTGCGGGAAGCGGTAGCCTTCGTAGTCGCCGAAGAAGAAGGTCTTGTCGTGTCCGTTGTAAAGGTGAGGAATTGCAACTGGACCGGCTACCTGGCCGCCGAAGGTGTTGCCGACCTTGTGGGGCTTGGCGGTGTCGCCGAAGGGGATGGCGTCAAAAGCTGCGTTCTGGTGATACCAGAATGCTGAACCGTGGATCTTGTTGGTTCCGCCCTTGGTGATGATGGTGACTTCGCCGGGCTGGCCGAATTCCGCGTTGTTGCCGACACCGTCCGTACGTACTTCGGAGATGGCTTCGGTGGACGGGAATGCGTCTGCGATGGGGCCGCCGCCGGTGGTGTTCTGAATGGTGATGCCGTCGACCGATACTTCGGTCTGGAAGGGAAGTCCGCCCTGGAGTGAGTAGGATCCGTTTTCGGTCTGAACGCCGGGCAGGGTGGAGATGATGCTCAGGGCGCTGGTACCGGAGTTGCCGGCGCGGCTGTTGATCGGAAGATTTTCGGCGTCATCCTTGGTGTAGACGGCGCTGATGGAGTTGGATTCAGTCTCGATGGAGCTTACGGTGTCGCCGCTTACGGTGACTTCCTGCTGCACGCTGCCGATGGAGAGAACGGCGTCGAGACGGAGTTCCTGACGAGAGGCCAGATCTACGTTGGTTACCGAGAAGCTCTCAAAGCCCGGGGCGGAGACGACTATAGAGTAGTGTCCAGCCTTGGTGTTGAGGAACTGGTAGTTGCCGCTGGCGTTGCTGGAGGTAGTGCGTACGACGCCTTCGTCGGTGCTGGTGAGCGTTACCTTTGCGCTGGGAACGAGGGCTCCGTTGGAGTCCTTGACCGCGCCGAGGATGGCGCCCTGTGTCGACTGTGCCCAGCCGTTGACGCCACATAGCGCGAACGCCAGCATCAAGGCCAGGGCCGTCATTGCCCACCGCAATCGCGGTCGGTAACACGGATGGATAGCTTTTTGCATAATTACTGCCTCCTGAGATGAAACATAAGTACGGTGCGTGAAAATTACATCTCTGTGGTGGTATCGATGGTTGAAGTCTACGTCATGAATGGATCGCCGCTATGGAATTTCCCGGCGTAACCCTCCTGAACTAAAGCTTGGTCCTATATAAGATCAGTTCAACTTGAAAAGACAGGTTTTTAACGGTTCAGTGTCCGATGAATTTACTGATTTAAAATGACTTAGTAGAAATAAATTTGCACGGTGTTCATCCCTGTTTTAACTTTCCGTTAGTAAGATTCACGGTATTCAATGCGTTTTCACAGAACTTCGCTATGCTGAATACAAGTTTTATATAGGTCGAGTAGCAAAAGGAGATCTGCAATGGCTACCGCACCATCCTTGCCAAAGAGCTTCGAGGATGCAGCGCGCCGCCATCTTATCGTGGAGGAGGAACTGGAGCGTCTTTGCGCCAGTAGCCACTTCCGCACAAGCAAGCGCTCCTGCGAGTTCCTGCAATATATAGTTCGCGTCACGCTGAATGGCCGCACGGACTCGTTGAAAGAGCGCTCCATCGGCATCGATCTTTTTGGCCGGGACACTTCTTACGAGCCCAGTTCCGATGCGACGGTACGTGTGCGGGCGAACGAGGTGCGCAAGCGGCTTACTTCGTATTACGCGTCGTCGGTCGTGGCGGCGGAGATTCGGATCGACCTGCCTACGGGCAGCTATGTGCCCCATTTTCTGCCCGGCATTCCGGCGGACAGTGTTTCTGCGGCAGCTCCAGAACTGGAGACACAGGGTTTTTTGCGGGAGGCTTCTTTACAGAGCTTTCCGCAGATAAAGACGCTCACCCTGATGCGCCCTGCGTTGTTTGCTCTGCTGATCTGCACCCTGCTGCTTCGTCACCAGTTGGAGGATCGCGAGGAGTACCTGCGATTCTGGGACAGGCTGCTCGCCGGACGAAGTGCATTGCTTCTCTCGGTTACTCCACCAGACCGGGATGCGCTCGCATCGAGCCTTTATCCGCTGGTCTGGGTTGCGGGCCGGTATGGAGTGGCTACGGCGATCGATGGGGATTCGCTCACGGGTACGAGTCAGGGGGCTCTGGCCACTGTCCAGGTAAGCTATGAAACGCCTGCGCCACTTGCCACGGACGGACGCATACGATGGGCTCTGTCTGGTTCACAACCACATTTAATTGATCGCGATTCTTCTTCGGCGGGTTCGTTGGCTGCCGGGCCCTCTGTCGCAGTGCTCACGATTCTTCCGGAGGAGTCCGCAACTCTGCACGTGCAGGGAACCGATGGGGATGCGATTCGGCAGCTTCTGCAGGAACTGATTTCAGAGAAAGAATTTCCCGGCAAGATTTCAGAAGAGCTTGAAAATCGTCACACTTTCCAGATGCTGCTCTTTCACGACGCAGCAGGACAATGGCAGCGCAGGATCTTCAAGGGGAGAGCTTAAAGATGGACGCGTCTCCGCTGGAAAATTCAAAGAGCTACAACCGCTGGCGCTCAGCGGCCTTTAGCTCCAGTTGGCTGCTATACGCCGGGTATTATTTGTGCCGGGAAAATCTGCGAAGCGTGCGTTCGCTTCCCGGTTCTCTCTCCGCACAGGGCGACCTGCCCGGGCTGCTTTTCAACTTTGCACTGGCATATGTCGTTGGCCACCTGGTTGCCGGAACGGTCGCGGACCGGTACGGAGCGCGTCGGGTGGCGCTGGTCGGCGGCCTGATCTCCGCTGCCTCCACTGCGGCCATGATTTTCGTTCACGGGCCGCATGGAATGTTGATGCTGCAACTCCTGAACGGCTTTGCGCAGGGGCTGGGGTTTCCCGCTCTGGCACGCATGCTGGCTGTCTGGTTTACACGCGAGGAGCGGCCCGGAGTGTTGGCCTGGTGGAGCGCCAGTTATTCGCTGGGCGGGGTGCTGGCAGCGAGCCTTACGTTATGGTGTGCGACCACGCTGTGGATTCTGCCCAGTTGGGGCTGGCAGAGATGCTTCATGCTGCCGCCGCTGTTGCTGGCATGTATCTCCGCTTATTTTTATTGGACGACGCGCGACGATCCGCAGGCGGTTGGCCTTTTGCCGCTTAGCGAGCAGGAGCCGGAAGAGGAGCGGGCCGCAGCAGGGATTCTTTCCGGTTGGTGGATGGTGCTTTCAAATGGGCATATTCGCACCATCTCTGCGATGTACTTCTTCCTCAAAATGACGAGGTATGCGCTGTTGTTCTGGCTGCCTCTTTATCTTGTGCAGACGACGCATCTCTCGGCGAATCGCGCGGCCTCAACGGCTGCGTTGTTTGAGTTCTTCGGATTCGCGGGCGCGTTGCTGGCGGTGCATCTCTCGATTCGCTACTTCAATTCGCGCCGATATCCGGTCGCCGCGATTTTGTTGTTTTCGCTGGGATTTCTGGCGTTGGTGCAGCCGCTGATTTCGACGCTTGGCTGGTGGGCCTCGGCGGTGAGCATTGCAGCGATGGGTCTGCTCGTTTATGCGGTGGATGCGCTGATGGTCTCGGTCGCTGTTCTGGAAAAAGTGCCGCTGGGCTGCTCCGCTCGCGCCATTGCGGCAGTAAATGGAGCAGGGTCGGTTGGGCAGATGCTTTCGCCTTTATTGGTGACCTGGTTCGCGCGCCACTATGGCTGGGATAACCTGTTCAATCTCTTCCTGATTACGTCTCTCATTGCTGCTGCGATCGTTGCGCCGCGCTGGAATGACGGCGTTAGTGAACTACCAATATCAATCGTCGGCGAAGCATGAGGCCAACTCGCAATTTATACATTTGTGCAGAGCTTAGAAAATCGATATACTTCGGCTGCTTTTACTGACGCTGCGTAAAAGGCCCCAAGGAGAATTCCTTGCCCACTCTTCGCTCGCTTGCACGTCCAGCTGACTTTATTCGCATAACGTTTGTCCTCTTCGCAATTGCGTTGCAGCCTGCACATCATGCAACGGCCCAGGCTCCCGATCCAGTGCAGCAAGCCGCTACGGAGAAGGATCATCAGCAGATGATGGACCAGTTGCATATCACCGCGATTCGTCACGGTGCGGATAGCGATCCCAAGTCGCAATACGCGGCTAACTATGATGAGTCAAAGGCCAATCCATTTCCCAAACTGCCCGATCCGCTGGTGCTGAACAACGGGAAGAAAGTGATCACGGCGCGGCAGTGGTGGGAGCAGCGAAGGCCGCAGATTGTGGAGGATTTCGACCGCGAAATCTATGGCCGCGTACCTGCACATACTCCGAAAGTTCGTTGGGAAGTTACAAACACGACGAATGAAAAAGTAGGCGAGATACCGGTCATAACCAAGAAGCTTATCGGTCACGTCGATAACTCATCTTATCCGCAGGTCAAGGTAGAGATTGATCTCACGCTCACCGTTCCGGCGCAGGCCAAAGGCCCGGTTCCGGTGATGATGGAGTTCAGTTTTGATCCTGCGTTCATGGCTGCGTTGCGCAAGCGTAATCCGAATTTTGCGCCTCCGCCGGAGACTGGTCCCACGTGGCAACAGCAGGTGCTTGCCAGGGGATGGGGTTACGCGATTCTTATTCCTACAAGTGTTCAAGCAGACAATGGAGCGGGTTTGAGTGAGGGCATCATCGGCCTTATGGATAAAGGCCAGCCGCGCAAGCCAGATGCCTGGGGAGCGCTGCGTGCATGGGCCTGGGGAGCCAGTCGCGCACTCGATTATTTTGAGACGGATACATCCGTAGATGCAAAGCAGGTCGGCATCGAAGGCCACTCGCGTTACGGGAAAGCTGCCTTGGTGACGATGGCTTATGACTCGCGTTTCGCGATTGCATATATCAGTTCTTCTGGCGAGGGCGGCGCAAAACTCAATCGTCGTAACTGGGGCGAGATTGTCGAGAACGTGGCTGGTGCAGGCGAGTATCACTGGATGGCAGGAAATTTTATTAAGTACGCTGGCCCGCTGCACTGGAATGATCTTCCTGTCGATGCTCATGAACTGATCGCGTTGTGTGCTCCTCGCCCTGTCTTCATTGGCGGCGGCGCAGTAAGCGGCGATGGGTGGACCGATGCAAAGGGCATGTTCCTGGCGGCCGCAGCGGCTGGCCCAGTCTACAAAATGCTGGGCAAGAAAGACCTTGGCACGAATGAATTTCCGCCGATTGAAACGCCGTTGATCGACGGAGAGATTGCCTTCCGCCAGCACAGCGGCGGCCACACTCCTGCGCCCAATTGGCCTACATTTCTAACCTTTGCAAGTCGCTACATACATGGTCCGCAATGAGGAATGCACGTGCCTAGCTCTAGCTTTGTTGCAGCGATTCTTCAGCGCGCAATGCAAGCCCGCGAGCTACGGAAGTAAACTCATTGCCGCTGCGGACGCGGTCCGCACCGAAGCGGCGCTCGAAGATACGCCGCACGGCAGGTACGAATGAAGTGCCACCGGTGAGAAAGACGCGGTCGACATTTTTATAGTTCACGCCTGTTGTTTGAAACAGCGAGTCGATGCAGTTTTCGAGCGATAGAAGATCGTCGGCGATCCATTCTTCAAACTCGGCGCGTGTTACCAGCTTGCGTAGATCGAGCGTTCCATCGATAAAGCGAAACTCGGCTGTCTCCGATTGCGATAGCTGATATTTCAGACGCTGCACGGCCTGATGTAACTGAAAGCCCAGGTCCTCATCGACCAGTGCAATTAAGGCTTCAATCTTGTCCGGTTCCATCGCTCGTGCCCGTGCGCTCTTGAGTATCTCGGTCACGTTGCGCGTGCGGAGAAAGGACAGATAATGCCAGCGTTCAAGATTGGCGTAGATCCACGCCGGCACCGCAGGCAGCATCTTGCTCGCGGGGTGAAGCAACGTGCCCGCGCCCAGTTCAGGAGAAACAAGCTTACGGACGATGCGTGCGTCGAATGTATCTCCTGCAAGACCAAGGCCGCTGTTACCCAGCAGATCCTCAGGCTTGCGGCCGCGGCGACGAATCCCCGGCCCTACATGCAGCAATGAGAAGTCGCTGGTGCCGCCGCCGAAGTCTCCGATGAGGATCAGTTCGTCGTGATCCAGCCCGGATTCATAGGCATAGGCTGCCGCGATTGGCTCCATCTCAAAGTCGATCTTGTCGTAGCCTGCAAGCGTAAAGGCGCGGCGCAAACGTTCAAGCGCGAATGCCTCATCCTGCTCTGTCTCCGCGCCAACGAAGCGCACGGGCCTGCCCACCATCGCATAACGCACAGGCGCCCCGAACTGGTGCTCGGCATTGGTGCGCAGATCGGTGAGGATACGCGAGATGAGATTTTCAAAGGCGTAGTGGCGGCCCAGAATTTCCGTTCCAGTAAGTGCGCTGCTGCTCAGGTAGCTTTTGAGCGACTGGATGAGACGGCCCTTTTTATCCGCGTCGAGATAATGCTCGATTGCGGCAGGCCCAGTCCATGAACCGATGCGCATGTGGCCATCCTGGCGCACGCGTTCCATGTAGAGGACGGACCGGAAGGACTCCGTCTCGCCATCGCGGCGAGGAAAGCGCACCAGCTCTACCTGTGCATCTCCACTGGCCGGTGCATTGACGATGCGGGCGATCGAGCTGTTGGTGGTGCCGAAGTCGATGCCGATCGCGGGGGCGTGATTTGGCGTTTGCCGCATCTACCCATTATTTCGCATTTGGGGCTATTCCCCCAACCTGTCCTTGTGGATGTGCTTTTCCTGCGATTATCTTCTCTCGCAGATCATAGTCCGCATCGCAATCCGAAACGGATCCGAGCGTCGGCATCTACAATGGAGTCCAGAGAATAAGTCCGCAAAGCGGGTTTCGGAAATGCATTTTTAAAATGCATATTTAGGAGAGATCACAATGATCATCGGAGTACCCAGAGAAATCAAGGATCACGAAGCACGCGTCGGAGTAACTCCGGCAGGCGCAAAGGCATTGATCGAGGCAGGACATACCGTACTTGTGGAAACCAATGCAGGGGCACAGTCCGGTTTTCCTGATCATGAATACCAGGATGCAGGAGCTGAAATCGTCGGCGAAGCCGGTCATGTCTGGGGTACTGCGGAGACGGTTGTCAAGGTAAAGGAGCCTGTCGAGAAGGAGTATGTTTACTTCCGCGAAGGTCTCGTTCTCTTCACCTATCTCCACCTTGCGCCACTGCCGACGCTGACCGACGCGCTGCTCAAGTCCAAGGTGATTGGCATCGCTTATGAGACAGTGCGCGACCGCGCGAACACGCTGCCGCTGCTCACTCCGATGAGCGAAGTCGCAGGCCGCATGAGTGTTCAGGTCGGGGCAACCTATCTGGAAAAAGAACGTGGCGGGCGCGGCATTCTGCTGGGCGGAGTTCCGGGCGTTCCTCCGGCAAATGTATGCATCATCGGTGGCGGAATTGTTGGCACCAATGCGGCCAAGATCGCTGTTGGCATGGGTGCGCATGTCACTCTTGTCGACATGAATCTCAATCGTCTGCGCGAGCTCGATGACATCTTCGGCGGACGAGTGCACACGCTCGCGTCCAACAGCTACAACGTAGGCCACGCAACACGCGAGGCCGATCTGGTGATTGGCGGAGTGCTGATTCCAGGTGCGACTGCGCCCAAGATCGTGACTCGCTCCATGGTGAGCAGAATGAAGAAGGGCTCGGTCATTGTGGATGTGGCAATCGATCAGGGCGGTTGTGTTGAGACTGCCCGGCCTACTTCACATTCCGATCCCTCGTATGTTGTCGATGGCGTGGTTCACTATTGCGTTACGAACATGCCGGGTGCGGTGCCGCATACGTCCACGCTGGGGCTTACGAACGCGACGTTCCCATACCTGATGCGCCTGGCAAATCTTGGCGCAGAGGCGGCTCTGAAGCAGGATGCCGGATTGGCTGAAGGGCTGAATGTGTTCAAAGGAACGCTGACGCATCAGGGCGTTGCTGAGTCGCAGGGGCGTGAGTGGACTGCGCCAGTTAGCGTATTAGCCTAGTTATGGAGTTATCTCCGCAGGCATCCCCTGCGGAGATAACTTGCTGGCCGTCGTTGCGTACCTGTTCCGTATTTATATCCGCTACCTGAACCGGCTATCCAAAACCGGTTATCCGCCACAGGATAACGCCTCTAGGCCTATAATTCCCGCATGCCCCTCTTTGGGAGTTCGAGGCGTCGCACCATTGCATTGCTGGCCGCTGGCGCGTTTGTTATCGCCGCTGCGTTGACGGCGTTACAGGCCTTCGATACCAGCCGTGTCCCGTTTCTGACGCCGCGAACGACATGGGACATTCTGCTCTTTTCCGGCATATCGGTTGTGGCCTTCCTGCTGCTGCTGCTACTGCTGATCCTGCTGATCCGGAACATTTTAAAGCTGTTTGTCGATCAGCGAAGCCGGGCGCTGGGGTCGCGGTTGCGTACGCGTCTCGTGATTGGGGCGGCACTGATTGCGCTCGCTCCTGCTGCGTTCATGTTTCTTTTCAGTCTTGGACTGATGAATCGCTCCGTCGATCGCTGGTTTTCACAGCCGACCGCGGAGCTGCGCGAGAACTCAACGCGGGTAGTTCTCGAACTGGCGCACTACGCTACTTCAAACGCGAGGCTTGAGGCGGAAGCGATTGCGGCTTCCGGCGCGCTCGACACCAATGCCACGACCGCAAATGCGGAGCTGCGTTCGCGGCGGATTACGCTGGAGGGCGGCTTCGTCGCGGTGTATGGGCCGGACAAGCAGGGAATTCTGGGGTATCAATTACCTGCTGAAGCAAGTCATCGCAGCCTGTTGCCGTGGCTCGATGATGGTAAAGCCGAGACAGTCGTCCTGCACGGTCCGGTCTTTGCCGATTTGCTCATGATTGCGCAGAGAAGCGATGAGCCAATTCTGATTGTCGATGGCGGCGATGAGAAGCGTGAGTATGCAACGAGCATTGCCGCTACGCCTGCAGGCCGATTGATTGTAGTGGGCCTGCCAATGCCGCAGGGGCTGAGCGAGACGGCAAGCCAGATCCGCATCGGCGCCAGTGAATACTGGACGTTGTTCCGGTCCCGCAACAGTATTCGAACGACCTTCTTCTTCGTGCTTTTGCTGATCACTGCGCTGGTGTTTTTCTCCAGCATGTGGCTGGCGCTTTTCCTGTCAAAACAAATCACGCGGCCCGTCGAGGCGTTGGCGGATGCCATGGATGAAATCGCTGACGGCCGCCTGGATAAACGTGTCGCTGTTGAATCAAGTGGCGAGATGGCTGAACTGGTAAGAGCTTTTAACCACATGGCGCAGGATCTTGAGACCAGTCGCCACATGGCCGAGAGTTCTCGCGAGCAGCTTTCTGCTGCCAACCAGGCTCTTGAAGAGCGTCGCCGCGAGTTGGAGACGATTCTTGAAACCATCCCCAGTGGCGTGGTTACGCTCGATAAAAATGGCGCGATTCTGCTGGCGAATCGCGCGTTCGCCGCGCTCATGGGACTTGATGGTGGACGTGGCGAAGAGAGTCATCTGAGCGGCCGGAAGATCGATACATTATTCCCTGCCGATTGCAGCGACGATCTTGCGCGTGTTATCCGCCGCAGTTATCGTATGGGCGCAGCGTCCACCGAGGTTGAGACAACAGCTCTCGGGCGAGCCGTGCACCTGGCTGTTACAAGCGCACGCCTGGAGCTTGGGCCTGGCAAGCAAGGCGCAGTGCTCGTGGTTGAAGACACCACGGAGCTGCTGCGTGCGCAACGCCAGTTGGCATGGAAGGAAGTTGCCCAGCGTGTCGCGCATGAGATCAAGAATCCACTTACGCCCATTGCGCTTTCAGCCGAACGGATTCGCAAACATCTCGATCGCGCAACGGATGATTCTCCCAGCGTGATTCGCAAGTGCAGCGAAGTTATTCTTGGCTGCGTCGGCACACTCCGTACGCTGGTTGACCAATTCGCAGCGCTGGCACAGTTCCCCGCACCACAGCCTCGTCCATGCGATATGAATCAGATACTCGAGGACGCCATGTTGCTGTTCTCCGGGCGCATGGAGGGGATTACGATTCGACAGACACTGGAGCCGGGTCTTCCGCCGGTTATGGCTGATCCCGATGCTGTAAAGCGTGCGCTGGCGAACCTGATCGACAACGCAGCAGAGGCCATGCAGACGAGCCTTCTGCGCGTGCTCACCGTCACCACGGCGCTTAGCGAGGATGGAAGTTCAGTCGAAGTTGCCGTATCTGACACCGGTCATGGACTGACGGATGAGATTCGCGAACGCCTGTTCCTGCCCTTCTATTCGACCAAGCAGCGTGGCACCGGCCTTGGCCTTTCGATTGCGGCCAAGATTGCGCAGGAACATCACGGCTCAATCCGCGCAGAGACGAATGCGCCCAAGGGAGCGCGCTTCCTGTTATGCCTGCCGGTGATGGAGGGTTCGGTGATGAATGGCCGCACTGTCCTGACCATGCAGGCTAACCGCGAGATCAGACAAGAGAACAAACTGGATCAGAACAAACCGGCTCAGAGCAAACTGGCTCAGAACGAGCAGGGCCAGAGCGAGCCGAATCAGGACGAGCCGGAAACGATAGTAGCTGCATCCAACACACTACGATGAATCACATTCTGATAGTTGACGACGAGGCCGAGATTCGCGCTTCACTCGAAGAGATTCTGCGTGAAGAGGGATACGGCGTAGCATCCACAGGAAGTGCGGCCGAGGCCATCACTTTACTCCAGGATGCGCCATACGATGTTGTGCTGCTCGATATCTGGCTTCCCGATCGAGACGGCCTCGATGTGCTTGGGGATGTGCATGCGCTGGCTGCTGAAAGCAGACCCGAGGTGGTGATCATCTCTGGCCATGGAACCATCGAGACAGCGGTGAAAGCGACTAAGCTGGGAGCATACGATTTTCTCGAAAAGCCGCTCTCTCTGGATCGCACACTGATCGTTCTCAAGAACGCTGTCGAAGCGCGGCGGATGCGTCGAGACAATCTTGAATTCAAAAGGCAGTTCTCTGCGCAGAGTATTCTCACCGGTGAAAGTATTTCTGCCAAGGCGCTTCGCCAGCAGATTCGGCTCATGGCTCCGACGAATGGGCGCGTGTTGATCTACGGAGAATCAGGCACGGGCAAGGAGCTGATCGCGCGAGCTATTCATGCGGAAAGCTTGCGTCGTGACAGTGTTTTTGTTGAGTTGAACTGCGCCGCTATTCCCGAGGCGCATATTGAAGCGGAGCTGTTCGGCTATCGTCATGGCTCGCATCCGACTGGGCTGGCCGGCACGCCATCTGAAAAGCGCGGAACACTGGAACGCGCCGATGGCGGAACCTTGTTTCTCGACGAAGTCGGCGACATGAGCCTCAAGACCCAGGCCAAAGTGCTCTCGGCGATTGATGACCAGTTGTTTACGCCTGTCGGAGGAACGCAACCGATTCGCGTCGATGTGCGCGTGATTGCAGCGACGAACAAGAATCTGGAAGAGGAAATTCTCAAGGGCAACTTCCGTGAGGATCTCTTCTATCGTCTGAATGTCGTGCCGTTTTCCGTGCCTCCGCTGCGGGAGCGCAAGCAGGATATTCCTCCGCTGGTGCGTGAGTTTTTACGTGAATTTGGCCGCCAGTACGGACGGCCGCGCATGGAGGTGAGCGAAGAGGCATTGGATGCTCTTGCGCATCATTCGTGGCCGGGAAACGTGCGCGAACTCAAGAATCTCGTCGAGCGAATACTGATTCTCAATCCGCGAGCGCTGCGTATCGAACGCAAGCATCTGCCGCCACTGACGCAACGCTCCAATGCTCGCAGCGCAGATGATTTTTCAACACTGCAGCAGGCCCGCGACGCTTACGAGCGCGACTACATTCAAAAGAAATTGGAAGAGGCGAAGGCAAATGTCAGCCGTGCGGCTGAACTGCTGGGCCTGGAGCGGAGCCATCTTTATCGCAAGATGAAGGCGCTGGGAATCAGCGTCAGGGAATAGCCACGCCGATCAATTTGGCGCGATCTACCTGGCGTCCAGTGGCACGATCGCGGATTCGTTCACGCCCGCTCGCGGGTTCACTTGAAAATCCCAGACAGTTGCGTTCATGTCTTTTGCGGAGAGAATTTCTACCAGCGCATATTCTCCTATGGTCAGCGGCTCTTTTGGCTTGAGCTTCAGCCAGTGTTTGCCGGGCATAACCTCGACCGTCGCCGGAATCACATTCTCGTCCTGCGTGATATCGCCGTTCACGCTTACGTGTACCGTCCCGACGATGCGAACAGCCTTGCGCTCGCTCACACGAACAATCGCGAAACCGGAAGTTGCCGAAGTGGCGCCGCGTTTCGGATGGGGAACTGCGCTTGCGCCTTTCGTATCCACGGTGATGGCGTGGGAAACGATCTCATCCGCATCATCGCGCGTGTCGAGGGAGAGATAAATCGTCGGCTCATTGACGTGCAAGTGGATCTTTGCGGATGTTCCTTCGAGTTCGACGCGTGCTGTCTGCCCCTGCAGAGGCAATATCGATCGGACGCCATGCTGGCGAGCCATTTGCAGGTCTCCGGTGGAGGGAACAATCTCTACCAGTTGGGGCGTGCCAAGGTACTCGTCGAGGATGAAGACGCCATCCTGATCGGGCAGGTTCAACCCAGGGGAAACCTCGGGCCTTCGGTCCTTTTGTGCCCTGCGCAGGTCGGCCTCTTCTTTATCCAGCTCAGCCGCCTCTTTCATCGCGGGGGAGGGTTCATTCACAAGCTGATCCTGATTTTGCTCCCATTTTTTCGTGGCGGCCCAATCGACCAGGTCGTACGGCAGCTCTTCCCAATCGCCGCCGCGTTCGACCGAGATATAGCGCACGCGGTTGCCGACAACCTCATATTTGCGCACAATCTGGTAGTTGCCGTCTTTCAGGATCAGGCGATGGTTGATCTGAACTCCCGGAGTCTCCGGTTTGAGTGGCAGAGGAGTCTTCTTAGGCGGGTCCGAATCCTGCACCCAGCCGTTTAGCGCCCGGCAGGGCTGGGAAACCGATAGCAAGGCCAGCAGCACCGTTCCGGCGATCAGCAGCGTCGCCGCGCCCCGGATCTTCCCCCGTGATTTGGGCGGCCAATACATCGAACGCCAGTTTAGACCATGTGCGGCGTTCTTTGTTATGGGATCAATTTTAGATGTCTGTTCTTTAGTTTCTCTGCCAAGTCAGTTACCCCGTCCGGTGAAACCTGTGTATTCTTTAAACAGAACTGTAATCTTATGCCAACCATCCGACAGCCGCGAAGAGCAGGGGAGCGCAAGCCATGGGCTGTGCGTTCTACCACGCTTGTCTGTTTGCTGCTGCTGGCACTCCTTACGTTCATCCAGGTCGCCCACGTTCATACCGTAGCGGCCGACGCGGACCACTGCCCCATCTGCGTGGTAATGCATGCGGCGACACCTGTTGCTGCTGCGGCTCCGGCGATTGTTTTTGTGGTTACGCTCGGCTCGGTGCCGGTGCCGGTGGTGCATTCCGTATCGCGCCCGTGGCACTACACCTTGTTTAATAGACCCCCTCCAGCACAATCCTGAAAGATGCTCCGATTGACCGCAAGCTCGTCTTCAATTGCGGTTTAGCCCTTGCATATCTGACTTTTTTGGGGAGGTTGTTCTATGCCGTTTACTCGCGGCCTTATATCTCGTTTCTTTGCTCTTTTAGTATTCGTCCTTACTGCTTCGTCGCTGTTTGCCCAGTCTGGTGGCAACTCAGGCATCGTTTTCGGTACTGTGACGGATGGATCCGGCGCAGTTGTCGTAGGCGCCAAGGTAGTGATTCAAAACCCTGTCAGCGGTTATTTGCGGACGGTCGCTACCGACAGCACAGGCAAGTATGTTTTTTCTAACCTGCCCTTCAATCCTTATCATCTGACCATTTCCGCCTCTGGCTTTAGCCCCTACACGCGCGACGTGGATGTACGCTCAACCGTTGGTGTCACCCTAACCGACAACCTCTCGGCAGGCGGTGGAGCAACGACGATCAAGGTCGAAGCGAACGATCTTTTGGAGAATGACTCGACTTTCCACACCGATGTGGATCGCGGCCTGTTCCAAAAGCTCCCGCTGGAGAGCCAATCGTCTTCACTCAGCTCGTTGGTGACGATGTCGTCTCCTGGCGTGGCAGCGGACTCCAATGGACTCTTTCACGGGCTTGGCGATCATGCCTCGAACTCGTTTTCAGTCGATGGGCAGCCGATCACCGATCAGCAAAGCAAGGTATTTTCCAACCAGATTCCGTCGAATTCCGTGCAGTCGATTGAAGTGATCTCGGGTGCGCCTCCGGCAGAGTTCGGTGGTAAAACCAGCCTCGTCATCCAGGTGACAACGCGTTCCGGCCAGGGTGTTTCGACGCCGACGGGCAGTGTTACCAGCTCCTACGGTACATTTGGATCGGCAACCGGTGCGATCGACCTGAGCTACGGTGGCAAAAACTGGGGCAACTTCATCGAGATTGACGGCTTGAATACCGGTCGCTTCCTCGATCCGCCGGAGTTCAAGGTCTTCCACGACAAGGGCAACGAAGAGAATGTCTTTGACCGCGTAGATCGCAACTTTACGGACAAGGATGCGGTTCACGTAAATTTCAATTACAGCCGTTCCTGGTTTCAGACACCGAACGCGTTTGACAATTTGAATGTATCGAACGTGGTGAGTGGTGGAACAACGGCGAACCCCGTCCTGGGCAACGTTGGCGATGCAGATCAACGGTCTCAGATCGGCACCTTTGACATCGCGCCAACCTACACGCGCGTTCTCAATAATTACGCGGTATTCAACTTTGGCCCCTATGTACGCCGGGATGCCTATAACTACTATCCTAGCGGCAACCCATTAGCCGATCTCGGACCGGCCAATCTGCAGACCTCGTCCATCAGCCAGTTCCGGACGCTGACCAATGCCGGCGTTCACACGGACGTCTCTTACTCGCGCGGAATCAACGTCATCAAGATAGGCGCGAATTACTCGCAGACTTTCCTGCGGGAGAACGACAGCCTGGGCATCGTAGATCCTACGTACGAGTTCAGCGCACCCTGCGTCGATGCGAATGGCAACCCTGTGGCCGGTTTCTCGACCCCCGGAATCTGCGGAGCCAACAGCGCTAATCCGAATTATCTTTCTGTCCTAGCGCCCTATGATTTGACGCGTGGCGGCAGCAACTACAACTACGCCGGCCGTACCGATGTGAAGGAGATTGCGCTTTACGCGCAGGATCAAATCACGGCGGGTAACTGGCTCTTCAACCTCGGTATTCGCGGTGATCTCTATAACGGATTGACGATTGCTCGTCAGGCCGAGCCGCGTGTGGGTGTTTCTTACAAGATCAAGCAATCCAGCACGGTACTGCGCGTCTCGTATGCCCGCACTCTTGAAACCCCGTTCAACGAGAACCTGGTGCTTTCGAGCCAGGGATGTTCGAATGCCGTACTGAACCCGCTGCTGCTTTGCAGCCCTGGTGCGACTGGAACATTGGAGCCCGGCTTCCGCAATGAGTTCCATGCGGGCTTGCAACAGGCTTTCGGCAAGAACCTGGTCATCAGCGGCGACTATATCTGGAAGTACACGCACAATGCTTTCGATTTCAGCGTACTCGGCAATACGCCGATTACCTTCCCGATCGATTGGCACAACTCCAAGATCCCTGGATACGCGATTCGTGCGGATGTCCCGAGCTTCCACAACATTTCAGCCTTCGTGGTCATGTCATCCGTCGCGGCACGCTTCTTCCCGCCACAGACGGCTGGTGCAGGAGCTGCACCTGGCAATAGCAACTTGCCCTTCCGCATCGACCACGACGAAAAGTTCAACGAGACGACCCACGTGCAGTACCAGGTTCCTGAGAAGCTGGGCAAGGTTAACGCACCGTGGATCGGCTTTAACTGGCGCTTTGACAGCGGTCTGACGGCTGGCTCTGTGCCTTGCTACAACAACACCGGCGATCCGAACAGCCCTTGCGGTGCCTCGGCATTGCCCAATGGCACTCCGGCTATTGATCTCAGCGGTCTAACGGCAGATGAGCAGTTCCAGGCAGGGTTGACCTGCAATGGTATGCGCGCTACGCCGACCCAGGCGATTGAGTATCAGGGCACGAGCCTGTGCCCGGCCAATCTGCTCACCTCGAAGCTGGTTCAGATTCCCGCTCCGAACACGGAGAACGACGACAAGAACCCTCCACGCATTGCACCGCGTAACGTGTTTGACGCCTCCATTGGCGAGGACAACCTCTTCAATGGCGATAAGAACCGGTGGAGCCTGCGCCTTTCCGCCGTCAACCTCTCCAACAAATACGCTCTTTACAACTTTCTCTCCACCTTCAGCGGCACGCACTATCTAACACCGCGTGCGATGACGGCGGAGCTTGGGTTCCACTTCTAAAACAGAAATCTCTCATTCGGGCCTGCGGCAGGAACTCCTGCCGCAGGCCTTTTCCGTTTTGCCCCTTCCATCTGGGCCGCCAATCTGCCATACTTGATCGTGCCCCACCTGTACGGCCAATCTCAACAATCCAATCAAGAGGTCGCAGCAATGTCGGCAAAGTACATCTTTGTGACGGGCGGAGTCGTGTCCAGTTTAGGCAAGGGGCTCGCCGCAGCCTCCATCGGTTGCCTGCTGGAAAGTCGTGGTCTCAAGGTCAATCTGATGAAGTTTGACCCCTATTTGAACGTGGACCCTGGCACGATGTCGCCCTTCCAGCACGGTGAGGTCTTCGTCACCGATGACGGCGCCGAAACAGACCTCGATCTCGGTCACTACGAACGGTTTACGCACGCGCATCTCAGCCGTGAGAACAACCTGACGACCGGCCGCATCTACGAGCAGATCATCCTCAAAGAACGCCGCGGCGACTATCTGGGCAAGACCGTTCAGGTGATTCCGCACGTTACCAATGAAATCAAGAACGCCATGCGCAAAGTGGCGTCGCACGGAGCCGATGTCGTCATCGTCGAGATTGGCGGCACGGTCGGCGATATCGAATCGCTGCCGTTCCTCGAAGCCATCCGCCAGATGCGACAGGAACTGGGCCGCGAGAATACCGTTTTCGTCCACGTGACTCTCGTGCCGTGGATTGCTGCCGCACAGGAACTGAAAACCAAGCCCACGCAGCATTCCGTGAAGGAACTGCTCTCCATCGGCATTCAGGCCGATATTCTGCTTTGCCGCACGGATCGCTATCTGGCCCGCGATATGAAGTCCAAAATCGCAGCCTTCTGCAACGTCGAGGAGCGCGCTGTCGTTACGGCAAAAGATGTGCAGTCCATCTATGAGTGCCCGTTGGTCTTCGCAGAAGAAGGCGTCGATGCCCTGGCCCTGAAGTATCTGCACCTCGACGCTCCCGAACCGGAACTGACGAAGTGGAAGGATATCGTTCATCGCGCCTACAACCCCAGGGACACCGTATCCATCGCCATCGTAGGCAAGTACGTAGAGTATGAAGACAGCTACAAATCGCTCAAGGAAGCGCTGGTGCATGGCGCTCTGGCTCACAATCTCAAGCTGAGCGTTACCTGGATTGAGGCCGAAGGGCTGGAGTCGAACGAGGCAGGCGAGGCCTCTTACGAGCAGCAATTACAGGGCTTTGACGGCATTCTCGTGCCGGGCGGTTTTGGCAAGCGCGGCATTGAAGGCATGTTGAATGCGATTCGTTACGCGCGAGAGAATAAAGTTCCGTACTTCGGCATTTGCCTCGGTATGCAGACTGCCTGTATTGAATTCGCGCGCAATGTTTGTGGCCTCAAGGCAGCTAACTCCAGCGAGTTCGATCCCTCCACCGAGCATCGCGTCATCTACAAGCTGCGCGAGTTGCTGGGCGTAGAAGAGATGGGCGGAACCATGCGTCTGGGCGCGTGGGAGTGCGTCCTGCAGCCGGATTCGCTTGCATTCAAAGCCTATGGCACTACCGAGATCAGCGAACGCCATCGCCACCGCTACGAATTCAACCGCGAATACGAAGCGCTGTTGACCGGCGGAGGCTTGCGCCTCACGGGTACGACGCCTGACGCGACCTATGTTGAGATCGTCGAGATCCCGGATCATCCATTCTTCCTCGGTTGCCAGTTTCATCCAGAGTTCAAGTCGAAGCCGCTTGAGCCGCATCCCTTGTTCCGCGATTTTGTGGCAGCAAGTTACGCCAATCGCCTTTCCAGCGGAGCCAGACAGGCCGCTGAATCCGGCGCACAGAAATCGGAGTAGGCAGAGATTACGATGAAACATACCTTTGAAATTGGTCCAGTGCTGGTAGGTGCGGGCGAGCTTTTTCTGATCGCCGGACCTTGTGTGATCGAGTCTGAGGCGCATGTGCGCAAGATGGCCGACGCGATTCAGAAGATCACCTCGGACCTCGGCGTTCCGTACATCTTCAAAGCCAGCTACGACAAGGCAAATCGCACTTCGGTGAAGAGCTTTCGCGGCCCCGGCATTGTCGAGGGCACGCGGATTCTCCGTGCCGTAGCCGAAGCGACCGGCCTGCCCGTTTTGACCGATGTGCATGAAGCAGGGCACTGCGAAATCGCCGCCGAAGCTGTCGATGTTTTGCAGATTCCGGCGTTTCTCTGCCGCCAGACGGACCTGCTCGTAGCGGCTGGCAAAACCGGCCGTGCAGTCAACATCAAAAAAGGCCAGTTCGTTGCGCCCTGGGATATGCAATATCCAGTCGAAAAGACCAGATCGACGGGCAATGAACGTGTTTTTCTCACCGAGCGCGGAGCCAGCTTCGGCTACAACAACCTGGTGGTCGATTTCCGCTCTTTCCCGGTCATGAGAGAGTTCGGGCCCATTGTCTTCGACGGCACTCATTCGGTCCAGCAGCCCTCGGCAGCGAACGGCGTCAGCGGCGGTCAGCCGGAGTTCATTCCTCTGCTGGCTCGCGCGGCGGTGGCAGCCGGAGTTGACGGCCTCTTTCTCGAAGTTCACGATGACCCGGCGAATGCCAAATCCGACGGCGCAAATGCACTCGACCTGAAGAATCTCAAGCCGCTCCTGGAGAAGTTGTTGGCCATTCACGCCGCGGCAAAGTAGACCGGCCCGAGGTGATTCAGTCATAGGTTGCGTACCCACAATTTAATCCAGACAGCCCGTGCTGGTAGGATTTCGGGTATGTCGGCACCTATAAATCGCGCGTTTGTACGGCTTGGATCGTATTCTGCCGTTGCTGTCTTTAGCTCTATTACTTTCCTTCTCTGTTCGCCTATGTGCTCGCCTCTATCAGCGCAGGAGAAGCCTGCCAAAGAGCGCGTTGAAGAGGTGCTTAAGGGCATGAGGCGCGGTCATGGCGTGGGGCCGGTGGCCGTCTCACCCGATGGCTCCCTGCTGGCCTTCGTGCGCCCCAGCAAAGATGGCTCGCAGATTGAGCTGGCTCCCTTTGCCGATCCCTCGAAAACTACGCGCATCACTGCCGCCAAAAAGGACGATGCGAAGTGTGGAGAGAGCATGGTCGCCTGGTCTCCTGATTCGCGCCATCTGGCTTTCGTCGGCGACTGCCTGAGCAGTGAAGGTCAAAGCAATCCGGATGATGTTTTTATAGCCACCATCAACGGCGATTTGGCCAAAGGCAAGATCAAAGCTGATGTCCAGCGGCTCACCGAGGCAAGGGGCGAAGTCGGCTTCCCGACCTTTTCTCCCGATGGATCTCACATCGCTTTCCTCTATGTAGAAGGCGCAACCCGCGCCGCCGGAGCCCTGGCCGCGATGAAGCCCTGGGCAGGCGTCATTGGTGAAGATGGCGTTGAAATCCAGCGCGTTGCTGTCATCGACGCCACGGCACACAAAGCCAGCACGCCGCAGCAGGCAACTCCTGCAAACCTGCATGTGTATGAATTTGACTGGTCGCCGGATTCGAAATCACTCGCTTATGTTGCAGCGAATCCGCCGGGAGAAAACAACTGGTGGGTTGCCAAGCTATACACGCAGGCTCTCGGTGCGGAGCCGAAGGCAATTCTCGCTCCGTCTGAAGTCGCAGGCGCGCTGCATGGATTGCAGATCGCGGTGCCCCGTTGGTCTCCGAACGGCGAAAAGATCGCGTTCATCGGCGGCCTGATGAGCGACCAGGGATCGACCGGCGGCGACGTCTGGACCATCCAGTCCGACGGTAGCAATCTGACGAATGTAACTCCAGAACGAAAAGCCAGTCCCGCATGGATCACCTGGGCCTCCGACTCAAAGCTGTTCCTCAGCGAGCTGGCTGGCGGCAACGCCCAGTTGGTGAGCCTAGACCTGGGCGCGGGCGGTGGCACTTTTTCGGCGCCGGTTTATAGTTTCCCCGGTTCCGCTGGCGATGGCCGCCTGGAGCTGAGCCTCTCTACCACCAAAGATCATTCGGTCTTCGTATTCAATGCGAGTTCGTTCGAACACGCCGTAGAAACCTATGCCGCCAGGCCTGGCGCGGCGACGATCACCAGTGTCGCCGGTTTGCAGCAACTGTCGCATCTCAACGACGGCATCGAGCCCGCCTGGGGAAAAGTGCAATCCCTCCGTTGGCAGAATGAAGGCTTCGATGTGCAGGGTTGGCTGCATTTTCCAGTGGGCTATGATCCGGCAAAGAAGTATGCCCTCATCGTGCTGGTACACGGTGGGCCAGCCGCAGCCGCAACTGCGCGCTGGGGTGGTGGCAGTCTGAGTGCTGCTGCGTTTTCAGCGCTTGGATACTTCGTTCTCGAACCGAACCCGCGCGGCAGCTTTGGCCAGGGAGAGGCGTTCACGGCAGCCAATCGCAAGGACTTCGGTTATGGCGATCTGCGTGACATTCTCGCCGGAGTGGATACAGTCGTTGCCAAATACCCCGTGGACTCGGCGCGTGTCGGGCTCACCGGTTGGAGCTACGGCGGATTCATGACCATGTTCGCTGTGACCCAGACCAATCGTTTCAAGGCCGCCGTTGCAGGCGCAGGTATCTCGGACTGGGAGAGCTATTACGGGGAAAACTCAATCGACCAGTGGATGACTCCCTACTTTGGCACGTCGGTCTACAAAGACCCAGCGGTCTACGCGAAAAGCTCGGCGATTAATTTCATCGAAAAGGTGAAGACGCCGACGCTGGCCGTAGTTGGCGATCGCGATGGGGAATGCCCCGCTCCGCAATCCTTCGAGTTCTGGCATGCCCTGCGCGATCAGCATGTGCCTACGCAACTGGTGGTCTATCCAAACGAGGGTCACGGGTTTGTCGATCCCGAGCATCGTACGGATGTGATGGTGCGAGCAATCGACTGGTTTGCAAAATACATGCCCGCCAGCGAATAAGAAATTCGCCGCAGGTTGGCGCTCAGCTTTTGTGATTATGGAGTCCGGACAGCGATGGGAAGTTTTTCGCTCTCCGGACTTTCCGTTTTTTCAACGACAACATTTCCTTCTACATCGCGACGTTGTAGCTTGCGAAACGAGACCAGTCCATCTGCCGCGCAAACCATCTGCCACAGTTCGCCGGTAGATTGATTGAGTAGAAATGTATGGACCTGCAATCCGTGGTTCGTCTTGTGGGCCGCGGAGTAGACAATCTCATAGTGCATGGCAGGAGCCGCAGGCCTGGCATCGTTCCCCGCAGGAGGCTTGGCTCCTGCAGCGTCTTGAAACGGCCTGCACGTAGCGAAGAGCGCCATCGAAAGTACCGCCAGGGCCAGGAAGATATAAGAAAAATTGGCAGCAGCCTTGATCTTCCAGATTCGCTTCGGGCGGCTGTCCCACTCCTCTTGTGTCGCTGTCTCCAGGTTTTTGACGGTGACGTTTGGGTCGGGGAGACCTTTGTCGGCAACGCAAAGATAACGATCCAGCATGGCGGGCACAGCAAGAGCGCAGAGAGCGGACAAGGCCAGAAGTCCAACCGTTACGATGACGATGCAAGTTGCAAAGAACGACAGATGCGCTTCGAGCAGCTTGGATGAGGCTGCTCCGATAAAGGCAAGCAGTGCGGCGCAAACTGCGACAACTGTTTTGGAGTAGTCATTGATGACCATCCATCGGTTCGGCGGCTCCCCGGGATGCTTTTCCGGCATACGCTTACTCCTTGCCTACTCTTTGTTGAAAAGGAAACCCAGGATCTGACTTTCCGCGAGCAATTCGGGCCATCGGGGATTCATCCAGTGAATGATGTCGATCGAGGTGATAGCTTCCTCTCGGGGGCGGTTTTCCAACTCTCTGGATCGGTTCAGAAGCTGCGTCAAAACGACCGGCAGTTCCTGGGCCACGAAATAGGCCGCGCGTCCTTGACGGTCACCGGGAGCCCTGTCTCGACCTTCATAGTTTCGACCCTCATAGTCGCGGCCCTCATAAATCCACGCGTTGAGCAGCGTGGCCAGTAACGTAGACGCCAGAGGTGATAGCTGCAGTTCGGGGGGATATGGATTCGCTCTCAGCCCATTTTGAATATCGTCGGCAGTTAACAAAGTTCTCCTCCTTCATCAGGGGTAGTCGTGGGGGTGCGCGAATCATAACTCAACTTCATTGCCGCCGGACATCGTTTTTTGCGATTTTTCATGGTCTTGTATGAGGAGTTTTGAGAGACACTCGTCCGTGAGCAAAGGATTCGCCCGGATTGAGAAACCTTGCCCTGGCCCACTCCGCAAGCGCGGCCATATCGTGGAAAATAGGGCGAGATGGCAGGAATCGTTCTCTCCTTAGAGATATGGCTTTCGTTTCGATGGGACTTTCGTCCATGCAGTATGCAATCTCAGGCCGTACTTCTCTCTGCTGTGAGCGAATGGTAGCTACGTCCTGATACACTTTTCTTTCGGACTCCATCCGGATTCCAGATGTTTTGGTTGACCGTTCTGCCGTTTCGAAGGCGGGGCGGGGAGGTTTCATGCAGCGGTTGCTGACGCTTGTCTTTGTGCTGTGCCTGGCTATACCTGCCGGCATCTCGTTTACCGGTTGTACGCGTAACCCCGCCGGAAATTATTGCAACGGTGAGGGAAATGGACTGAAGCTGACGGATGTCGCTTCCATTGACCTGGAACCGCGCACCACGGGCGTGTCGCTGGCCTTTGGGCAGACGCAGCAACTCGCCACTCCAACGGCCAAGACCTGCAAAGGCAATGCCGCCAGCGTTACCAGCTACACCTGGGGTACGACAAACAACCAGCTCGTGGATATTTCCCCCACAGGGAACATGTGCGCGGGAACATGGAATCGGCGCAGCGGTGGTGGTATTCCCGACTTCACCATCTGCAACAAGCCATCGCCGGTGCCGTCAACCGGAGGGCTGCCTTACCAGAGCGCCTTTGTCACGGCGACGGCATCCGCAGTCACTTCAAACCAGTTGACGATTTACATTCATGCCCAGGTGACTGCTGTCTCCCTTGTGCTGGAAAGTCTCGGCACGACGAATGCCTTTACCGGATGCGTCTCACAGACCCAGACCGCTCAATTGGACTCCCAGGCGTTCTACAGCAACCCAGCCGGTCAGCAGGCGCTTTTGTGCGGACCCCAGCCTACGCCTGGTCAGCCTGCGCTGCCCAGTTGCTCTACCGCAATTGGCAACCTGGCCTACACATCGCAGAACACCACAATCGCCACGATCGATCAGTTCGGTGTGATTACGGCGCAACTGCCTGGAACCACCGCGATCACCGCGTCGGTAGCGGGTTCAGGTTCGTCGGCTGGATATTTCTCCACCTGCCCGCCCAAGTCGATCAGCGTCACCCTGAATAGCTGCGATCCGAACGCCGTCGGCGGTTGCACGGGCAGCGTCACCCAGGGCGTCACACAGAACCTGGTCACGACCGTTGTGGATACGAACAACAATCCCATCACCGGTCTCACGCTGGACTATCAATCGACCAACCCGTTGGATATCAGCGCAAGCTCGACAGGTGCGGTCACAGCCAACTTTGCGGGCGAGGCGGCAATTTACGCAGTCTGCCAGCCGACCACCTGCAACCCGGCTCCAATCAACAAGGTTGGCGTGAATCAGACGGGAACTCCGATCACCAGCAACTCGGTGACCATCACGACCCCGGGACAGGCCAGCTCGTTTGTCTGGTTTGCCAATCCTGATTCGCAATCCTTTACCCCGATCGAACTCATCAGCGGTACCGTGGGCTCGCCGGTGAGAATGCCGTACTTCCCGAACTCGATGGTTCTGGATAGAACGGCAACCAGCCTCTACTTTGGTTCCAGTCACGAACTGATGATTTACAGCGCGACTTCCAATTCGTTGACCAAGGAAGACCCCAACGTTCCCGGTACAGTTCTGGCCGTTTCTCCGGATAACCAGACCGTTCTGATCAACGATCCTATCCGCCAGCTTTTCTACATCTACACCGCAGCTTCCGGTGTGTTCACGACACAAAGCGGTCTCGGTACTGCGGCGCAGTGGACTCCCGATGCGAAGACGTTATACGTCGTGGGTACAACTCCTGCAGGTGCTCCAACCTTGTTCGTCAATAACGTGAACACGGGCTGGACCACGTATCCGCTGAGCACAGAGCAGGCCGCCACTGCCGCGAAGAACCTGGCAATCACCGTTCCCGGAGTGGGAGCCTTCCTGAGCGGAAGTCCGACAGTCGCTCATGCATGGTGCCCCAATGTTTCCTCCAGCGGAACCATCATCCAGGCATATCCCAAGGCAGCCTCCGTTGCAGCCAAGACGGATGCCCTGGCAGCGACGACAGACGGTGAGCATATTCTTGGCGTTGGCCTTGACGGGACGACAGCCACGTTGACCGACGTGAATGTGAATCTCTTCGCCAGCCTCGATGGTGGCGCATGCCCGGCCGCAAACACCGGCATAACCGTGAACACACCGTTCACGCAGACGCCGTTGACCAACGTGCAGGCAACTTCGATCAACCAGATCGTGGCATCGCCGGCTTCAAACCTGGCGTTTGTGACCTATACAGGCAGCGGCACAACGGCTGCCAGCCTGCCGTATTACGTGCCTGCAGCTTCGGGTGCAAAGGGTACCGTTAATTACGTGCCTTTGACGGCCACGGGTACGAGCGTTCCCACGGCTCCTGTCGTAGGTGCCTTCAGCCTCGACGACACACAGTTCTTCGTATCCACTTCGGGAGATAACCTGGTTCATTACATCAATGTCACCGGGGCAACACCGACGGATACGCAGCAAATCAACCCAGGACTTACCTGCGCTGCCGGTAATCCAGATTCCTGCCCGGTCGGACAAGCGCTTCCTGCTACGTTTATCGCCGTCAAGCCGCGCTCGACCACCTAACCAGAACAGAACGAAAGCATTTGCAACAGGCCCGCGCAGGCTCGCATCGCGCGGGCCTGTTGCTTTGTGTGAACAACAAACCGTCGCAGCCTCAACGGCAATTCGGCGAGATAGAATTTAACTATGATCAAGGGCATCTCTTTTCTGCGCCCGGCAAAGACCGCGGCTGATTATGGCAAACTGGCAAACTTTTTCTCAGCACTCGGCTTCACCGCAGGCCATGGCTGGGACGAACCCGCAAGCCGTGGTGCTTCTTTCCTGGCGCCACTGGCCAATCTTGAGTTCGTAGATGGTGCTATGCCTTCAACTGCGGACATCCTGGTGGAAGTGCTTCATCTCGATGCCGTTCGCGAGACAGCTCTGACGTGGCTGCGCAGCCAGGTTGAAGGCGAGGCTGACGCACGCATTACCGCCATCGCGGATACGGATTGGAAGTCGCGAACTTTCACCGTCACGCCGATTGATGGGCATTCGTTCACCTTCTGGGAATGGGCCGATCCGCTCAAGGGCAAGCCTGTGGCTGTTGAAGGCGATCTCTCTGCGGCCGGCATGCGCTTCGCTATCGTCGCCGCACGCTGGAACGCTGTTATTACCGAGCGTCTGCTGGATGGAGCGCTCGATGCGTTGTTGCGCAGCGGTGCCGCTCGCCGCCATATCGAGATCGTGCGTGTGCCCGGTGCGTGGGAAGTTGCAGCGGCGGCGCGTACGATTGCCGATCGAGTTACTCCCAGCCGCGGCCCTGTCGATGCAATCATCACGCTGGGCTGCCTTATTCGCGGCGAAACTGCGCATTACGAGGCCATCTACAACGAAGTCGCGCGCGGAATCGGCCAGTCGCAGCAGGAGACCGGAATTCCTCATTCCTTTGGCGTACTCACCTGCGAGACGTTGGAGCAGGCGTTGAACCGCGCGGGCATCAAGGCGGGCAACAAGGGCTTCGAGGCTGGTGTTGCAGCCATTGAGATGGTTTCGCTGCGTCGCAAGCTTCTTGAGTCCAATTCAATGGATTCAAACGATCGCGAGGACGCATGAGTACCGCGGGTTCCGGAACGCGCCGCAAGTCGCGCGAACTGGCAATGCAGATGCTCTTCCAGGGCGATATAGGCAAGCAGACCCCAGAACAGGTCGGCAAGACTTTCTGGGTCGCCCGGGAGGAGTCCGATGCAGACGTGCGCGGCTTTGCCGAGGATCTTTATCGTGCCGCGACCGTTCGTTCCGACGAGATTGACGAGCTGATCGTGGCACATCTCGTCAACTGGCGGCTGGAGCGGATGCCTGGCGTCGATCGCAACGTTTTGCGGCTTGCCGTGGCTGAAATGCTCGGATTCAAAGGCACGCCTTTTCCAATCATCATCAATGAGGCTCTGGAGATTGCGCGTCGCTACTCCGCTCCGGAGTCGGTCAGTTTTCTGAATGGGGTTCTTGACGCGCTGGCCAAGGATCTGATCAAGCGCATTTAATACAAGCGCATTTGCAAACAGGTAGGAGCTCGCCGTGGCATTCGAACATATTCTTCTCGAAAAGCGAGCGCCCATCGCGGTTGTAACGATCAATCGCCCCAGGGTTTTGAACGCGCTCAACGCCGCCACGCTTTCCGAATTGTCAGAAGCCTTTGAAGATCTGGCCGCAGATACCGCAATCGGTGTCATCCTGCTCACCGGAGCGGGCTCGAAGGCCTTTGTTGCGGGTGCGGACATTCATGAATTAGCTGTGCTGGACGAGGCTTCTGGCCGGGCCTTTGCTGCTCGCGGCCAGGCAATCTTTCGCCGTATCGAGACTCTTGGAAAGCCGGTGATCGCCGTTATTCCTGGCTTTGCATTGGGCGGTGGCTGTGAGCTGGCGATGGCATGCACGCTTCGCCTTGCAAGCGATGCCGCCAGATTCGGGCAGCCTGAGGTAAAGCTTGGCATCATCGCCGGTTTTGGTGGAACGCAGCGGTTGCCTCGGCTGGTTGGCCGAGGGGCTGCACTGAAATTATTGTTGAGCGGCGCCATTATTTCTGCTGAAGAAGCTTTGCGCATCGGGCTCGTGGACGAGGTTGTAGAAGCGGAGCAGTTGATGGCTCGCGCCGAGGTGCTGGCATTGGAGATCGCAGCCAATGCGCCGCTTGCCCTGGCGAAGACACTGGAAGCGGTGGATCGGGGATTAGATCTCTCCCTTGAGAAAGGGTTGGCGCTTGAAGCGGAACTTTTCGGCAATTGCTGCAGCACTGCGGATAAAGCTGAAGGCACAGGTTCCTTTCTCGCGAAACGGCCTGCATCGTGGACTGGAAAATAGCCTGCCGGCGGCGTTATCAGGGAGCGGTTAGGGCTGATATGCTCAGTTTTGTGAGTTCCTACAAGAGATTTGCGATAGGTTGTTTGTGCCTGCTGGTGTCAGCGTCCGTTGGCTGCCATAAGGAAGAACAGGCGGTAACGCAGGTGGCAGCGAATGCGGCTACGGCTGAGCATCGCGCGCAGGCTATTTCCGATCAACGGGATCAACAGAGGGCAGAGCTTGCGCGAGTGGCGCTGCCGACCAAGAGTCGCTATGTCGATGTGCACGAGCCGGGTGCGTGGCTCAATCCTTTTGTGAGTGTGGATAGCAAGATGGTGAATCTGCGTATCACTCTCGCAGATGCGAATCCAAGCACGCTTGGCGAAGGTGGAATGCTGCGTCCAAATGCTGCGCGCAGGCAGGAGATTCAGATTGATCCTGCAAAGCTTACGGAAGCTTTGATTGCGTTGCCCAATAGTGCATGGCCTTATGGCCGAGTGGTGGCTATCGAAGAATCTCCGCTGGCAGATAAGAAGCAGCGGCCTGCGATTCGACGACAGATTGAGGCGGCCATCCAGCAACTCAACGATCTTGGAGTCGTTGTGGATGAGTTTCCCACGCGATAGGCTCTCTCTTTTCCTTGAGCAGAGCCACCTCGGCGCGTAGTTGCTGGTTGGTCACCAATAACTCTCCGACCAGTGCCTGGAGGTTCTTATACCGAGCCTCCAGCATCCCTAATTCTTCCTGCATTGTCTTCTCCAAACAGGCTGATCCTGCGGGGATAGCCGTTGTGTGCTGTGGGGATGGGTAAGGCTTGAGGATGGCCTCAAACCTCACCGATCACCCTGGCTGCCGCGTCGATCGCTTCAGCGATCCTGCGTGTTTGCTCGGGCGATAGAGTGCCCTGGCTTGCGCGGATCTTGAGTGCGAATTTCAAGTTCATGATGGCACGCATGATTTGCGGCGATCTGCCTCGTCCAAAGGCCTGGCCTGCCTGCTCCATGCGTCCGAAGATGGCTTTGAGCGTGGCCTGGTTTGTTTTCAGGTACTCGGTGCCTGATTCGGTAATGGTGAAGAGCTTTTTGGTGCCTTCCATGGAAGAGATGGCGTAGCCTTCTTCTTCGAGGAGGGTGAGGGTGGGGTATACGACGCCGGGGCTGGGTGCGTAGCCGCCGGAGAGGCGTTCTTCAATGGCTTTGATGATTTCGTAGCCGTAGCTGGGCTTTTCGGCGACGAGTTGCAGGATGACGAGGCGTAGTTCTCCCGAGTCGAAGAGGCGCTCGCGGTCCGATCCGAAACCACCGCCAAAGCCGCGTTCCCGGCCTCGCCCCAGAAAGCCTTCGAAGCCAGCGCCGAAACCGCCGTGGCGTCCGTGATGGCGCTCTTCGTGATGGCCGTGGCGACCTTCTCCTCTGCCTTCGTGGCTGTGGGCCTCGGTAAATCGTGCTTCTGCAAATTCTCTCAATCTTTCTTTTCCAAACATATGGATTCTCCTTGTGTTGTAATTCTGATCTTGCGATACATCTCGTGATTGATTCACGATATATCTTAAGATATATCTAAGATTGTCTAACTGATCAAGAAGATTCATGGAAATGTTGGAATTTGTTGCATAATCCGGCGGGAAACTTTATTCCCCATTCGGATGTGGGGTGAAATTGCCGGCTGCAAGCGGGATTTTGGGAAAAGCGAATGGATGACGAATTTTACCGGGGGTGGGGGCTATGTAGATTTTTCTACAGGCCTGCGCGTCGAACTGGATTCTTTGATTGTGCGCGTGGGGAAGGTAATTTTCGGCAAGGTGGGTGAGGCTGCCGGAGGGTATTTTGTAAACCTGAAGACTGTATTTGTAAGCCTGAAGTAGGATGATCGGTAATGCATTCTATTGCCAGGCTACGATCGCTCATTTCGCTTATTCTTGTCGCGATATTCAGTCACATCCTGCTTGCTGAACGTATTCCATCCGAGAGCGGAATCATCTACGGCGTTGCAGCTCGACAGCGGCTCACGATGGACTACTATGCCGGGCAGGGTGCGGGGCCGCATCCGGCGGTGATACTTGTGCATAGCGGCGGCTTTGTCGCTGGCGATAGCAGAAGCAGTAGCGAAATCTACTGTGCTGATTTTCTTGTACCGGCTGGTTATGCGGTCTTCTCTATCAACTATCGCCTGGCTCCTGAATTTTTCTATCCGGCTCCCATTCAAGATGTGGAGAGGGCGATCCGTTTTGTGCGCGCTAACGCTGGGCGCTGGGATGTCGATCCGGCGCGCCTTGCGCTGGTTGGCGGATCGGCTGGCGGCTACATTGGAGCGATGGCTGGACTTGAGCAGGAGCTGGGAAATGAAGCAGCTTCTGACCCGGTGGAGCGCGCAAGTGCGAGGGTTCAGGCTGTGGTTTCGTTGTATGGGCTAACTGGTTTTGAGGACGGCAAACTGAGTAAGAACGAACATCTTTTATTGGACCATCTCATCCGGCAGAAGGGGAAAGCGGCGGCTCTGCGCGAAGCTTCGCCTGCTCATCTTGTCTCGAAAACTTCTCCTCCTTTTCTGCAGATCATCGGAGATAAAGATGAGTATTTTGGATTGAGCAGTGTAACTGGATTCGACGAGAAGTTACGCGCTGCGGGAGTGTCCAGTACTGTCATTGTGATTCCTGGCGGAAGTCATGGAACCTATGATTGGCATCGTCTTCCGAATGTGCCTGACTGGGAGCGAAGGATGACGGAGTGGTTGAATGCGGAGCTCTCCCACTCAGGCCCGATAGGCGAAGGGATACGGAGACGGGAGCCTGTTGCAGAGGCTTCATCTTCGAGATAGGCTCTCTGGGATTGTTGGGCTGAACTGGTTGTTTTTAAATGTCCATCGTTGATGCTGTATTGGGGCTAATTTCTAATCTGAAATCAGCTTATTGGTAGTGCGTTCTCAGTGGCGATATGAGCACAGCGCAACCGGCGCAGTGTATGCGGTGAAACGGCCACTGCATTCACAACATGCTGGGGCTATCAATAGTCGGTAGCACATCCTCAACTCATCGGGCAATTTCTCAGCCAGTTCATCGCCGCGGCCTTTGTATTCTCGGCCTCTGTATCCGGCTTCTATATCTGCGGCTTCTATCAGCAACACCATCTTTCATAAGTATGGATCGGACGTGCGCCAACAATCGCGTCCTGCGCTTTTTGCACTGTAAAGTGCTTTATCGGCGGCGCTGATCAAATCCTTTACAGTCTGGTGATGAAATTCAGTGCAACTCCCCACCCCCACGCTCACGCTGATTTTGCGTACGGTAGGCCCAGGAATTTCGATGCCAAGTATGTGAACCGCTTCCCAAAGCCTTTGCGCCACCACTTCGGCATCTTTCAAATTTGTGCTCGGCAGCACGGCCGCGAACTCGTCTCCTCCATAGCGGCCCAGTATGTCTGTTTTGCGCAGCAAGACTGCCCGCAACGCCTGGGCAACTGACACAAGGCAGCCATCGCCTTCCTGATGGCCCAGCGTGTCATTCAATTGCTTGAACAAATCTATGTCGATCAAAATAAGCGAAAGCGGCGAACCTGAGCGCATACTGTGCTCCCATTCGGAATCAAGCGCTTCATTGAAAGCGCGGCGGTTCGCAATCCCGGTGAGCGCGTCCACATAGGACATCTCCCGCAGACGCATCTGTGCCTGCTCCAGAAATAATTGTGCCCGCTCAAAGCTGCGCTGGAAAAATGTGGCGCGAACCGCAAACAGCAGAAATGCCGTAGTCATTGCAGCAATCCCTATCCGATGAAAACGAGATTCAACAACAATACCGAGCGTCAGCAGGGCGGCCGACGGCATCGCCGGGCTGGCGATGTTGATTAGATCCGCCAGCACACCTACCCTAAAAGGCGCTGCCTCGGAATCTTCGGCCGGGAGCAGAAGATAGATCGTCGGCGCGAGAAGGCTTACCAGGAGGCCAGCCACGTTATACAGGCTCTCTTGCGGATGGAGAGCAACGAGCCGATTAAAGACGAGGCGGATAGGCAACGAAATGACGGCGTTGAGACTAACTGCCCCGAAAAACCATTTTTCATCACGGCCAACCGCGGCGAAGTAATGCAGCAGGTAAGCAGCCGTGACACACAGGCTCTCCAGAAACAGAAGGTGCATGAATGCCATTTCATCAATGGGCGCCACGGGGGCGGAAGTAAAAGGTAACTGGTGCAGCACCACGACATAGAAAAGGTATGCGGCCATCGCTACCAGAGCTAGATCGATCCATATTAAATGCCGGAAATATCGTCTGCCAGCGGGGAGTGAGATAAGCAGTACAGAAGGAATAGCGCTCGAGACCGCGATTACAAACTGACAAGATATAAGGTAGGCAACAGGAACACGTGGAAAGATCGCGCCAGCCCAAAGATCCCATAGCACGTAAACGATATACAGCCCAGAGACAGCGGAAAGCAGAAACCAGTGCGCCTTGAGGTGATCTGACCGCCTCGCGCGCCAAATCTCAATTGCCATCAGGGCGGCTACATTGATCAAGAAAATATAGGCTAAGAGATGCTCTGCCGCTGCATGATTCGAACGGAGAAACAACTGTGTCGAGGCCTCGAACAAAAATATCCCGGCTGCAAGTCCAACGATCCTGCGCGGTCTACCAGCCATCAGGTGCAAATCCATTATTTCCTTCTCTCTTCGTCAACGGACTTCCCGGAACGGTGGGCGAGCTACCGATCAATTAGAGATTTTGATAAATCGATAGAAGAACAATCATAATGAAGAACTCTCACGAAATGATGTAGTTAGCAATAATGAATTATGGGTATGTTCTTCTGTGTTATCCGAAGCCTCATCGCTGTAGTCAGCGAGTAACGATACGATCTTCAAATCTGTGTGTCGTCTGATATCTAAACTGTGATTGTTTTAATGCAAGGCCGCACATTACTCAATGCATTTGCGGCAACGAATTCGGCAACTAATTCATCGCTGAGTGCATTATCGTTGAGTCACTCATGGACGATCAGAACCGGGACATAGGCTTGTTGGTGGTGATTAGGTGCAATTGGGATTGGGCTTTCTCGTTAAACGGTGTTTTGGGAATTTTGGTTTGGGTTGTTTCTTTGTTTTGATAATTCCTCTTTGTGTGACATGAAGGGGAATTGTCATGATGTTCTCTATGTTCAGTTGGTTTGGGTTCAGAGCCTGGATTTTGTTGGAGATGTTTAGCTGGTGAAGCTATGTGGTCTTTAATGGTCCGGCGGCTTTGTACGTGTTGACGAGGATGCCGGATGGCAATGCGTTTGTGTTGACCAGTTCGAAGGAGCGTGGTGGGGTTTGCGCTGCGAAGATGCGTTTTCCTGTGCCTAGCAGGACGGGATAGACGATGAGCAGGACTTCATCGGCTAGTTCGTGTTCGAGTAGCGTGGATGTCAGTGTGGAGCTGCCTGAGAGGATGAGGTCCGGGCCGTGCTGCGACTTGATGCGGCGAATGTCTTCTACGATGTTCGGTCCCACGCTCTCGAATGGGCCCCATTCGAGGCTTTCCGGGTGGTGGGTCGCTACATATTTTGTTGCTGCATTGAGGCGGTCCGCCAGCGGGCTGGATGGCGCTTTGGGCCAGAATCCTGACCAGATGTTGTAGGTGTGGCGGCCGAGCAGGAGATCGAAGCTTCCGCCGTATGCGGCGAGGACTGCTTCTCTGCCAGCGAGGGTTCGATAGGGCGCAGTCCAGTCGCTGTAGGGGAAATTGTCGTCATCGGCGGAGTGCTGGATTACACCGTCCAGCGAGATGTGTTCCATGATTCTGAGCTTTCTCATTTGAGCCTCTTTGTCTGGGTTTCGTTCTCCTGGCGTAGCGGGTCTATGTTACGGCTTTGGGGTTGTTGTTGGTTGTGATTTTTTGGGGGGGAATGAGATTCCCTTCGGGAATGACGGATAGAACGGTAAGGGCAAGTGCAAATGCAACAGCAACGGCAAGTGCAACGGCAAATGCTAACAGCAGATTCCCTGCGGGAATGACAGACAGAAAGGCAACAGCAACAGCAACGGCAACGGCAAGGGCAAGTACAAGTGCAACGGCAGGGTGAGGGCGGTTTGGGTGGTGGGGGTATGTTTGATTCTCCCATCCTGCTGTTGGTGGTCAGGATGGGAGTTTGGGTGGTGTTATTCGGCGTTGTCGATTTGGGCGCGTTGCAGGGTGTCGCTGTAGTCGAAGTAGACGGCTTTCCAGATGGTGTAGAAGTCGATTGCGCCGTTGCCTTCGCGGTGACCGTTGCCGGTTTGTTTTACGCCGCCGAAGGGTAGGTGGACTTCGGCGCCGATGGTGGGGGCGTTGATGTAGGTGATGCCTGCTTCGAGGTCGCGCATTGCGGTGAAGGCGCGATTTACATCCCTGGAGTAGAGGGATGTTGAAAGGCCGTAGTCGATGCTGTTGGCTATCTCGATGGCTTCTTCGAAGGTGTTGAATTCTATGAGGGCGACTACGGGGCCGAAGACTTCTTCGCGGGCGATGCGCATGGAGGGTGTGACCGATCCGATGACGGTGGGGGCGAAGAAGGTTCCGTTGGCGTAGGGGGCTTCGGTGAGGGCTTTGCCGCCGGTGAGGATCTTTGCGCCTTCGGCTTCGGCGATGGCTACGTATTTGGTGGATGTTGCGATCTGGTCGGAGTTGACCTGGGGGCCTACTTCGATGCCTTCTTCGAGGCCGTTGCCGACTTTGAGAGCGGCTGCGCGGGCTACGAGTTTCTGCGTGAATTCGGCGGCGATGGACTTGTGCAGGAGGATGCGGCTGGTGGCTGTGCAGCGCTGGCCGGTGGTGCCGAATGCTCCCCAGAGCGCGCCTTCGAGGGCTAGTTCGAGGTTGGCGTCGTCCATGACGATCATGGCGTTTTTGCCGCCCATTTCCAATGAGACTGGCTTGAAGTTGGCGGAGGCGCGCTGGCCGATGATGGAGCCTACGGCGCTTGATCCGGTGAAGCTGATGGCGCGGACGTCGGGGTGCTCGACGAGCGGTGCTCCGGCCTCGGGACCGAAGCCGCTGACGATGTTGATTACCCCTGCGGGGACGCCTGCGTCGATGAGGGTCTGGACGAGGTTGTAGGTGGAGAGTGGTGTGTCCTCGGCGGGCTTGATGACGCAGGTGTTGCCGGAGACGAGGGCGGGGAAGAGCTTCCACGAGGGGATGGCCATGGGGAAGTTCCAGGGGGCGATCATGCCGACGACGCCGACGGGCATGCGGACGGACATGGCGAATTTGTTGGCGAGTTCGGAGGGCGTGGTCTGGCCGAAGAGGCGTCGGCCTTCGCCGGCGACGTAGTAGGCTTCGTCGATTGCTTCCTGGACGTCGCCACGGGTTTCGGCGAGGACTTTGCCCATTTCGCGGGTCATTTCGCGGGCGAATTGTTCTTTGCGTTCGGCGAGGAGCTGGCCTGCGCGATAGAGGATTTCGGCGCGCTTGGGAGCGGGGACGAGGCGCCAGGTGGCGAAGGCTTTTTTGGCGGCGGCTACGGCGAGGGCGACGTCTTCGGCATTCGATGAAGGGAAGGTGCCCAGGATGTCGGAGTGATCGGCGGGGTTGATGTTCTGGAAGGTCTTACCGCTTACGGAGGGCAGCCATTGGCCGCCGATGAGGTTTTGATATTGCTTGTGTGCCACGGGTGCCTCGCTTTGTTTTCTGAAAAGGCTATTGATAGGCCACATGCGCAGGCAGGGGCCGACCTTTCAGCTTATCGCATAAAGCTTTGTCCATTTATGGACGGGCGTTTTCAATTATGGACAGATGTCGTGGATTCGCGGATGTTTGGGGCGGTGCATTTGCTTGAGAATGTGGAAGTTGCCCGATAAACTGATTGGCAGGTGACGTGCCGTTTGGTGGCAGGGCATTCAGTTTCAGGAGGATTTCAATGCAGACCCTGTTCTACGATTTGAGCTATGCTTTGCGGCAGTTACGGAAGACACCGGGGCTGGCGCTGCTGGCTATTTTGACCCTGGCCCTGGGAGTCGGGGCGAACACGGCGATCTTCACGGTGATTGAAAATGTTCTGCTGCGGCCGTTGCCTTATGCGAATTCAGATCGCCTGCTTTATATCGGGCCTGGGGACAAGACGGGTTTCGCGACTACTTCGTGGTTGAACTACCGCGATATTCGCAATCAGTCGCAGCAGCTTGAGGCGGTGGCGGGCTACTCCGAGGATATTGGGGTGGTTGAAGGGCATGACAGCTCGCAGAGCGTGGTTGCGCCGCGTATCACTACGAATCTGATTGCCATGCTTGGCGCAAAGCCTTTGCTGGGGCGCTCTTTTACCGAGGCTGAGGGACAGGCTGGCGGTCCGCAGGTGGTGATGCTTTCCGAGGGGATCTGGCGGCAGGTTTTTCACGCCGACTCGGGCATCGTTGGGACGGCGATCAAGGTCAGCGGCAAGTCCTACACCGTTATTGGAGTCATGCCGGATTCGTTTCGCTTTCCTGAGCAGGTGGGGCCGGAGATGAGCAAAGGTGTATGGCTGCCGGTGCAGCCCACGGCGGAGATGCTGAAGGATCGGGGCTATCACTTTTTCAATGTCGTGGGTGAGCTGCGTCCGGGGATCAGCACGGCCCAGGAGCAGGGTGAGCTGGATTCGATTGCGGCGCATATTGCGAAGACCGATTCTGGAAATTCTTATGCGTTTCGCGCAACGCTATATCAGGAGGTGTTGACGGGGTCGATGAAGCCTGTGCTCTATGCGTTGTTTGCCGCGCTGGCGCTGGTGCTGTTGATTGCCTGTGCCAATGTGTCGAATCTACTGATTGCGCGGTGCCTGGGGCGTCAGCAGGAGTTTGCGGTGCGGGCGGCTCTGGGGGCCGGGCGGGTGCGGTTGATCCGGCAGTTGCTTTCCGAGGGAATTGTATTGAGCCTCTTCGGCTGCTTTGCCGGAGTCATGCTTGCTCAACTGGCTATGATGCTGGTGCATAAGCTGCCGGAGGGAACGATTCCGCGCGCGGAGTCGATCGGCATTCATTGGACGGTGGTGCTGGTGCTGGCGGCGATCGCGATTCTTACGACTTTGCTGTCTTCGCTGCTGCCTGCATTGCTGGTGGCGCGCTCCAATCCGCAGGCGGCATTGCAGGCTGCTTCACGGGGTATTGGTTCACGCACGGTTAGCGGGAAGTTGAGCGGATGGCTGGTGATGGGCGAGGTTGCCCTTTCGGCGCTGCTGCTTGTTGGAACGGGTTTGCTCTTTCACACGCTATGGAATCTTCAACAGTCGCGGCTTGGTTTCGAGGCGGCGCACATTACGGCTTTCAGCGTTATGCCGGAAAATTCCGCGGGTTTTTCCGGGATGACGGTTTCGGAGGATACGGGAAACGCGCCGCCCTCGGTGGCTACGTTGACGTATCGGCCTGTGCTGGAAGCTGTGCGGAGCGTTCCTGGTGTGGAGAGTGCGGCGCTGGTCACGAGTCCGCCTCTTTCGGGCATGGATATCAATACAAGTTTTGAGGTGGTCGGCGAGGCAAAGGATAAGGCAGATAAAAAAGATGGACGCATCTCTGCTGTCAGCGGCGATTATGCGCGCACGATGGGTACGCCGGTTCTGCGAGGCCGGATGATAGACGACAGCGATGTGGCGACTTCTCCTTTTGTCGTGGTGATCAACGACACGCTTGCAAAGAAGTATTTTGCGGGTAAGGATCCGCTGCAAAAGCAGATCGACCTGGGCGGCAAGAATACGGGGATGATCCGGCCGTACACGGTGGTCGGCGTGCTTGCAGACCAGGTGGATACCAGCGTTGGAGGTGATATTCAACCTTTCATCCTGGTGCCGCAGCAGCAGATTCCAACCACGTCACTCTTTTACCAGGCGCTGTTAGAAACGAAGGTAAATTTTGTAGTGAAGACGCGGGGCCAGATACCGGTTGCGGCGGATATGCGTTCGGTTTTCCATCGGGACGCTCCGGGGTTTGCGGTGGATGGATTTCAGACGATGCAGGAGGCGGTGGAGGGTAACACGTTCAGTCAGCGGCTGGGGCTGTACCTGGTGGGTTCCTTCGCGGGGCTGGCGGTGGCCATGGTGATTGCCGGGTTGTATGGGGTGCTGTCTCAACTGGTGAGTTATCGACGGCGCGAAATCGGGGTTCGCATGGCATTGGGTGCGACGCGGGGAAGTGTAGCTCAGCTTATTCTTCGGCAGGGTTTGATCCTGATTGGGGCGGGACTTGGCATTGGTCTTTTGCTGGCGTTTGCAACGGCGCGCCTGGTAAAGGGATTTTTGTACCAAGTGCAGCCATTGGATGCATGGACTTATGCGGCGGTGGTTCTGACGCTCTGTGTGATTGGAGTATTTGCGTCGCTGCTACCGGCGCGCAGAGCTGCTTCGATTGAGCCTATGGAGGCTCTGCGCATGGAATAGCGTGCGATGAGAAAAAGTGATATCACCACATTCCAAGATGGGTTTTTCGCAGCCCGCACTAGCGGCCTGATGGCCTTACAATTAGGCGTAGAGAGTTTATCCAAGAATGTCATCTAACGGTTATCCATCGCGTACATCGCGTTCGCACGGTTTTCGCTCGCTGTTCAGCATGTTTTCGAGTGATCTGGCGATCGATCTTGGCACAGCTAACACCCTCGTTTTTGCGGCGGGTAAAGGAATCGTGGTCAATGAGCCATCGATTGTCGCCATTAACAAAAATACCGGCGAAGTAGAAGCCGTGGGCAAAGAGGCCAAGGACATGCTCGGCAGGACGCCGGGCAATATCGTGGCTATCAAACCGATGAAAGACGGCGTCATCGCGGACTTCAAAGTCACCGAGAAGATGCTGAATTACTTCATCCAGAAGGCGCACAACCGCAAGATGCTGGTGCATCCGCGAATTGTGATCGGTGTGCCTTCAGAGATTACGCAGGTGGAAAAGCGTGCGGTTGAGGATTCGGCGTACCGCGCCAAGGCCAGCGAAGTCTACCTGGTAGAGCAGGCGATGGTTGCGGCAATCGGTGCGGGATTGCCGATTACCGAGGCTTACGGCAACATGGTGGTCGATATCGGCGGCGGAACCAGTGATATCGCGGTGATTTCGCTTTCGGGCATTGTGTATTCGCGGTCGGTTCGCATGGCCGGGAACCAGATGGACGAGGCGATCACCAACTATCTGAAACGCAAGTACAACCTGCTGATCGGTGAGCGTACGGCGGAGCAGATCAAGATCGAACTGGGGTCGGCTTATGTGCTGGACAAGCCGCTGACGATGGAGATCAAGGGGCGCAACCTGATTGAGGGCGTGCCTAAGACGATCACCATCAACGACAGCGAGATTCGCGAGTCGCTGGCGGAGTGCATTGCGGTGATTATCAATGCGATTCGCGTGGCACTGGAGCGGACGCCACCGGAGCTTTCCGCGGATATTTCAGATCGCGGTATTGTGCTGACGGGCGGCGGTGCGTTGATCAAGAATCTCGACAAGCGCATTCGCGAAGAAACGGGCTTGCCGGTTTCGGTAGCGGATGATCCGCTGGCGTCTGTGGTGCTGGGGACGGGGAAGATGTTGTCCGATTTCCGCCTGCTGCGCAAGATCAAGATCGACTAATCCTGACTGGCTGGGCGGGTGAACGGGCTGTGGCCGGTTCACCCGTTAGCCTGAACGAGCGTGGCCTTATTGAGATAGCCCGTATTCAGATTGATTCGGGTGCTCGATGAGTTTATTTGCTTTTGAAGGCAATCGCTGTAAATCGTGATCTTCTGTTATGCAATTGAGGACAGTTTGTCCTTGGTTCAATCCTCCATTCTTGAGTCATCATGGAATCCTTTTTCAGCCGCTATCGCAACCTGATCGTGCTGCTGGCGGCTCTTCTGCTGCAGGTGATCGGGCTGGCGGTGCAGGTGCGCAAACCTGCTCCGATTGCGGGCAGTGCAATGGCGGCGAATTCGCATGAGAATCGCGATGGGAGCGGTGTGCGCCTGATCCGGCTTTGGGCGTCGGGATTGGTGACTCCGTTTGAGCGGGCGATTCATGGGACGAGCTCGGGCGCGAGTGGGCTTTGGGGAAACTATCTCGACCTGCGCCATACGCGTGAAGAGAATAAACAGTTGCAGGAGACGATCGACCGGCTACGGCTGGAGCAGGCTTCGCTGATCGAGGATGCGCGGCAGGGACAGCGGCTACAGGGATTGCTTGGTTTTAGCCAAAGCTATATTTATCAGACGGTTCCGGCGCAGGTGATTGGGACGAGCGGCAGCCTTGTGTCGCGCGTGATTGTGCTGGATAAGGGCTCGCTGGATGGGCTGAAGCCGGATATGGCGGTGATTACTCCGGATGGGATTGTGGGCAAGGTGCGCGATGTGTTTCAACACTCGGCGCAGGTGCTGTTGATCAACGATCAGACCAGCGGGGCTGGGGTGATTCTGGAGACGACGCGTATTCGGGGAATTCTGCGTGGGAATGCGGCGGGGCAGCCTCAGGTGGTTAATATTCTTGCCGATCAGAGGATTCAGCCGGGCGAGAAGGTGCTGACGGCGGGTGGGGATCAGATTTTTCCGCGCGGTCTTCCGGTGGGCGTAGTGGAGCGAGTGGCGCGCGATCCGGACCGGGGATCATTTATCAATGTGATTATCAAGTCGTCGGCAAATTTGCAGCACCTGGATGAGGTGCTGGTGATTACGGCGCTGGATGCGCACCTGTCTCCGCAGCAGATGGCGGATTTGAAGACCAGCGAAGAGTTGAAGGGTGCGGAAGCGGCGGCGGATGCGGAGAGGAAAAAGGCTGCGCTGGAGATGTCGGAGCGGTTGCCGAGTTTGACTGATCCCAATGCTCCGGTTGATCCGAATGCTGCGAAGCAGGGGGCGAATGGGCAGCCGGATTCGGGTGTTCCTGTGCCTCCGCCAACGCCGAAACCACTGCCTGCTGCGCATGCGGATCGATTTTCGCCGGGGTCTACCGGTGCTGGAGCGCCTGCAACGGGAAGCGGCGATGCTGCGGATGGGGATGAGACGTTGACGAAGCCGGTTACGTCTAAGCCTGTTACGACCAAGCCTGCGACTTCTAAACCTGTCACGCCGAAGCCTGTTACACCGAAGCCGGGAACGCAGGGAGGGGATCAGTAGCGATGCAGGTTCTGACACCCGATTACCGACGCGATCTGGAGACTCGCAGTTATCCCATCTATATTTATGTGCTGGTGCCGCTTGCTGCGCTGGTATTGCAGGCGTGGCTGCCGCGGGTACTTCGGAATTATTCGTACTTCGATTTGCCGTTACTGGTGACGATCTACTTTGCGTTGAACAGGCGTAGTCCGATTCATGGATCGTTGCTTGGGGCTGTGCTGGGTATGGCGCAGGATGGGCTGACGCAGGGAGCTATCGGTATTCATGGGATTGCGAATACGATCTGCGGATTTCTTGCTGCTTCGATAGGGGTTCGCATTGTGGTGGAAAACAATGCGATCCGGATGGTGTTGAATTTTTTGCTGGCATTACTTTCCAGCGCGGTGGTGGTCTTTATTACCAGGGTGCTGCTGGGATTGGGTTTGGAGTGGAACTGGCTGGACCAGGTTCTGAAGGCTGTGGGCAATGCGGTGATTGGGCTGGCGGTGTTTCCGTTGCTGGATCGTACGCAGGCCAGGGATTAGGCGACGCAGTGAATCTGGTGTGAGTCTGTTTGAGTAAGGCTGGGCGAATCTGAATTGGCGCTATGTTTTTATAGACGGGATACGGGCGAATTATGGCTTTCGATAAGATCGATCGCGTGAATCGAGATGAGAAGCTGCAGCCGCTGAAGTTGACGGTGGTGCAGTACGGCATTTTGCTCATGATGCTGGTGCTGGTTGGCGGTTTGTGGCGGTTGCAGGTGTTGGGCGGCGATAACTGGCGGGTGCTGGCGGAGCAGAACCGCATTCGCAAAGTTCCGGTGATGGCGGCTCGGGGCAAATTGCTCGATCGCGAAGGCCGCCTGCTGGTGGATAACTATCCTTCGGTCTCGTGCTTTCTTCTTCGGGAACAGAATCGCAATCTGGATGCCGATCTTCCGTTGATCGCGAAGGGGCTGAATCTCGATCTGGACCAGTTGCGGAATACGCTGCATCGCTTCCGGCTGGCTCCGGGGTATCAGCCGATTCCGATCAAGCAGGATATTTCGCCGGATGAGCAAGCGTTCATTGAGGCGCATCGGAATGAGCTTCCTGAGCTGGAGACGGTGGATGAGGAGCGAAGGCTGTATCCGCGCGATGGCTTTGCGGCGCATTTGATCGGGTATGTCGGCGAGGTGAGCGAGGAGATGCTCAACGATCCGAAATACGCCTATTACGAACCGGGCGATGTGGTGGGCCGAGCTGGCGTAGAGCAGACATACGACGAGTTGCTGCGCGGGCAGGATGGCTCGATGGATGTGGTGGTCGACAGCCACGGGCGTGAGGTTGGACGGCAGGGAATTCAATTGGCTACGCCGGGTCAGGATCTGAAGCTGACGCTCGATATCGATATTCAGCGTGCTGCTGAGCTGGCGCTGGGCACGGCCAATGGTGCGGTGGTGGCGATGGATCCGCGCAATGGCGAGATTCTTGCGCTGGTTTCGCATCCGAGCTACGACCCCAATGCTTTTGCGGTGCGTATTGGGCGGTCGGATTGGAACAAGCTGATTACGGATCCGAATCACCCGCTGATGAACAAGGCTATTCAGGATCAACTTGCCCCGGGGTCTACTTTCAAAATCATCATGTCTGTGGCTGGATTGCAGGAGGGGATTGCGCAGAATCTCAAGGTTAATTGCGCGGGCGGCGGCACATTTTTTGGACACTTCTTCAAATGCGACCATCATCATGGTTTGCTGAGTATCCATGAGGCGATACCGGAATCCTGCGACACGTACTTTTACGATCTGGCCTCGAAGCTGGGGATCGACACGATTGCCAAGTACGCGACTGCGCTGGGAATCGGCTCGAAGACGGGTGTCGATCTGCCGAATGAGATGGCGGGTACGATGCCGTCCACACAGTGGAAGATGAAGAATTATCACGAGAAATGGTATGCGGGCGAGGTCATTTCCGTGGGCATTGGGCAGGGGGCGGTCGCGGTTACGCCGATCCAGTTGGTGCGCGCGCTGAGCGGTATTGCTTCGAATGGACACCTGGTGCGGCCGCATGTGGTGAATAGCGAGCAGCTTCCGGCGCAGTTCAAGCAGGCGGTGCTGGACACGTATTCGGGATCGGGAGTGAAGGATGTTTCGCTGAACTCCGATACGTGGATGACGGTGACCGAGGGCATGGCGCAGACGACTCAGCCGGGGCTTTATCACACGGCGCAGGCTTCGCGGCTTGAGGGGATCGATTTTGCGGGCAAGACGGGCACGGCGCAGGTGGTGGGCGGCGGCGATACGCATAATCGAGGCGGCGTGCGTACTCCGAATGCGTGGTTTGTAGGGATGGTTCCGCGACGCAATCCGGAGATTGCTGTGGTGGTTTTGCAGGAGCATGGCGATTTCGGATCGGGATCGGCGAAGCTGGCTGCACAGATTATTACGGCGTATGTGAACAAGAAGCGCAGGCAGGAAGGAAATCTGCTGTTGCAAGCGAATAAGCCATCGACGCCGGTGGAGATGGGGGCGGTCTGGTCGACGCCTAAGCCGGAGGCGCATCGGGCTGGTTCGCGAGCTGGTTCAAAGGCTGATTCGAATGGCAAGGGCGATGAGCAGGCAGATGGGCTACAGGTTGCGGGGATGAGTGGTGGGCATTTTCTGATCGATACGGGTTCGCCTTACTCGTCTCCGAAGATGGCTTCGGTGCCTTTTCCGAGCAGGCCTCGGCCGGTGCCGAAGGATCCTATTGAGCCGAAGGATCCTATGGAGCCGGTGAATGCGGATGCGATGAAGGCTGGTCTGGCTGGTGCGGGTTCCGGTGAGTCTGCTGGTGCAGGGGCGCTGGCTGCGCGTTTTCGCAGAGTGATTAACTGATGCCGCGTGCGACAGGATCCAGGGGTTTTGGCGGGCTTGGCGATTTTGACTGGGCGCTGCTGGGGATGGTGGTGACGCTTTGCACCATTTCTGTCTTTGAAATTTACTCGGCCACGCTGCATACGAAGTACTCCGGCTTTCATACCAAGCAGATGTATTGGATTGGCGGGGGCATCGTGGTGATGTTTGTGATGTCCAAGATCGACTATCACCGCCTGCTGGATGTCGCTTATTGGGCGTATGGATTTTGCCTGCTGTCGCTGGTGGCGGTCAAACTGGTGGGCAGCAAGGTGCTGGGTGCTCGACGGTGGATCAAGATTGGGCCGATGCATTTTCAGCCGTCGGAGTGGGTGAAGCTGGTGCTGATTGTGCTGGTGGCGCACTACTTTGCCAATCTGGGTGGAAAGCGGCTGACGTGGGGCGATGTGTTCAAAGCGATTGGGCTGGTCGGCATTCCGATGCTGCTGGTGCTTTCGCAGCCTGATTTGGGAACGGCTTTGACGTACACGCCGATTTTGCTCGCTGGGTTATTTCTGGGCGGCATTCACTGGAAGCAGGCGGCGATTTTGTGTACGGTGGGGCTGGTGGCGATTGTCGGAGTCTGGTCGAGCGGCAAGATTCTCAAGCCGTATCAGAAGGCGCGGTTGACGAGTTTTATCAATCCGGATAACGACCCGAAGGGATCGGGATACCAGATTCGGCAGTCGCTGATTGCGGTGGGTTCGGGCGGAATCTGGGGCCAGGGAGCGGAACAGGGGACGCAGACGCAGGGGGATTTTCTGCCGATTCCTCATGCGGACTTCATTTTTGCTGCTTTTAGTGAGGAGCATGGGTTTACGGGCGCGTTTGTTGTTCTGCTGCTATACTTCGTGATATTGATGCGTTTGATTCAGAACGCTCAAACGGCCGCAGACATGTCCGGCTCGCTCCTGGTTATGGGAGTTGTCGCCGTGTTGACCTTTCAAATTGCGGTCAACGTTGGCATGGTCATCGGTTTTATGCCAGTCACCGGAATTCCTTTACCGTTAATGAGTTACGGCGGATCTTCGGTGTTGTTCACGTTTCTGGCGCTGGGTGTGGTTATGAATGTCCGTATGCGCCGTTTTGTGAACTAGGTCTGGCAACAGAGGTAGTATCAAAGGTTTTCACTTTTAGCCGGAGATTGGGCTGAAAGTTCGTAGTTGTTAAGAATCAATCACTTCGCCGGCAGGTTTCGATTGCAAACAGCCCCGGCAGGATTGGGTGAATGAGCACGCAGAGACGGGTAGACCGTGTGCAGCGCTTCCTAAGTACGAAACTCACCGGAACCGGGATTCCATTGTCGATTAACGACGGTGGCACGGATCAGGAGAATCAGTTTCGTCGCGTTGCTACTGGCTTAACGGCATTTGCCACAAACTCTCTGAGCTCAAGCAGTTGCTGTAAATGGCGTTTTCGCCATGGGTACTATGAATCCGGGTGTGCAGGCTTTTCCTTTTCAGGGTTGAGCGGCGTGCCTGATTCTTCTCCGGTACAGATGGGGTCCTCGATTGGATCTTATTCTGGATATAAAGCCGGATTCCTTCCCGAGCAGCTTCCTTCCTATTCTCCTCTCCTGGTACGTGTGTCTCCCTTGCATTCGGCCTTGCCGCAGGTCTCGACGAGCTCAGGCTCCGGGACGGAAAGGCAACATGGCCAAGGAAATATGTATCTCCAGCACGCCGCACGAAACGCGGCTTGCGATATTGGAAGATGATCAGCTCGCAGAGATTTACTACGAGCGGGAAAATGAATATACACTCGCAGGCTCGGTTTACAAGGGCCGCGTAACCCGGGTTCTTCCGGGCATGCAATCCGCGTTTGTGGATATAGGGCTGGAACGCGATGCGTTTCTCTATGTCACGGACTTTCTGGAGATGGAAGACCAGGAAGATACGGACGAGGTAGAGAGAGCAGCGGCGAACGGGGACACGCATCGTCCGCAGATGGCAGCGCCTGTGGCTCAACAGGGACAGCAGGCACAGGCTGCACAGCGCGCGCCTCGCAATGAGGAGCAGCGTGGGGAGCGAGAGGGCCGCGGTGGCCGGGATGGCCGTCCACGGCGCGGAGAGCCTCGGCTGGCAGAGCCACGGCAGGCAACTCCAGTAGAGACAGAGGGGCAGACTGCTGCTCAATTTTCAGTAACTTCGGCTGTGTCTTCAACTGCGCAGGCAGGTGCGCAGGCGGATGAGTTTGCGATTCCGGCGTCGGTTGCGGATGCTGCCGCTCAGCAGGATGAGGCCGAGGATCAGGGTGCTCGCCGTTTGCGCGGGCGTCGTCGACGACGCGGCGGACGCGGACGGGATGAGGCGGGTCAGGCTGCCGGTGCTGTTGCGCCTGCCGGCGAACCTACGGAAGAGCTTATTGTTGCGGATGAGGAAGAGGAAGCGGAGACTCCTCGGTTGGAGTTTGAGGCTGCGGCTTCTGCGCCACGAGCGGTTAGTTCTCGGGAGGCTGCTCCGGAGCGGCATAGGCAGAGGTCGGCTGAGCCGGTTCAGACTTCGGCGGCTACCACGCCATTTCTGCTGCCGGGTGAGTCGCTGGGAAAATATGGCTCGGCACCGATCGTTCCTACTCCGAGCCGGTTGGTTCTGAGCGAGCTTCCGCCGGATACTTCCGATCCATTGCCGGAGCGGACGGCGGCGAAGCCATCCACCTTGATTGAGCATGAGATTGCCTGGGACGGCAAGGGGCTGATGCCTGGCGAGTCGATTGCCCGCCATCGCAGGGCTGAGCCGGAGGTCAAGGTTAGCCACGATATTCCGGTCAACATTCCGGTTAAGGCTGAGGCGGAAATCGCTGCAGAGCCTGTCAGTGTTGCAGAACCTGTGAGTGCCCTGGCGGATCATTCCGGTGAGATTTCGGAGCCGGTGGTTGAGGCTGCTGAAGGGTTTGAGGAAGTTCATGCGTTGCCGGTGGCTGAAATTTCGAGCGGAATACCGAGCGGAATGCATGAGGAAGAGTTCGAAGAAGAAGAGCTTGAGTTCTCGGACGAAGACGCGGTAGCTGAAGTTGGCGCGGAAGAAGAGGCGAATGCCGCTGAGCAGTTTACTGAGGCTGAAAGCGAGCATGCTCATGAAGGTCATGATGGCGACATCTCTGCGAGCCACAATGTAGACCCGTTGCCTCCGAGCGGCTTCCGGCTTAAGGATCTTTTTGGTTCGCGTAAGAAAGAGGAAGAAGTTGAGCCTCCTGCGCCTGTGCAGAAGACGGTGACTGCGGTTTCTGCGTATGCTCCCGGTGCGGGATTGGTGGAAGAAGAAGTTATCGAGGATGAGGAGTACGAGTTCACTCCGCTGAAGGCGCATCACGGCGAAGAGCACGATCTCGAAGAGCTGGAAGAAGAGACGCTGCAGCAGCAGATTCGCTCAGGGGCATTGGGCGAGATGTTGCAGGAAGCGCACATGGATCATCGCATCCTGATCGATTCGGATGACGAAGAGGATGCAGAGGAAGAGGGTGCGCCTGCGGTTGGAGGCGGCCGTTCGGCGGCTGCACCGGGTCGGGATCGCGGGGACAGGAGTGGCGGCCGCGGTCGTCGCGGTGGCCGCGGACCGGGCGGAGCTGGTAGCTCCGGTGGTTCGGGCGGCGATGGCCGTCGCGGGCCTTCGCGGCGCTCGGCGCAGACTTCGGACCTGCCGATTATCAGCGATCTGTTGAAGCCGGGGCAGGAGATCCTGGTTCAAATTGCCAAAGAGCCAATCGCCAAGAAGGGCGCGCGGATCACGAGCCATATTGCGCTGCCGGGGCGGTTCCTGGTGTTCATGCCGACGGTCAGCCATATTGGTGTGAGCCGCAAGATTGCTTCGGATGAGGAGCGTCAGCGGCTGAAGCGGATCCTGGTGAGTGAGAAGGGCGATGCGACCGGCGGATTTATTGTTCGCACGGCTGCCGAGGGAGCGACCGAAGAGGAGCTTCGCGCGGATCTGCGGTTCCTGATCAATCTTTGGAACGACATCAAGCAACGCGCGGATACGTCGAAGTCGCCAGCGTTGATCTATCACGATCTCAACCTGATCGAGCGTATTCTGCGCGACCAGGTGAGCGATAACTTCTCGCACATATGGGTTGATTCCGAGGCGGATTACGAGCGGATTGTTCGCTTCCTGAATCGCTTCTCGCCGGACCTGGTGCGGCGTGTGAAGCTGTACACGAAGGAAATTCCGCTGTTTGAGCACTTCGGCATTCAGGATGAGATTTCGAAGGCGCTGCGCTCGAAGGTTTGGCTGAAGAGCGGTGGTTCCATCGTGATCAACCAGACGGAAGCGCTGGTCGCAATCGATATCAACACCGGCAAATATGTGGGCAAGACGGCGCGGCTTGAGGACACGATTCTCAAGACTAACCTGGATTCGATTCCGGAGATTGTGCGGCAGATTCGACTGCGCGATCTTGGCGGCATCATCGTGATCGACTTTATCGATATGGATGAGCGCAAGAATCGTACTCGCGTGATGGCTGCTCTCGAAGAGGCACTGAAGCAGGATCGTGCGCCGACGAAGGTATTGCAGTTCAATGATTTTGGCCTGGTGGCGATTACGCGCAAGCGCGTGAAGCAGTCACTAGAGCGAACTCTCAGTGTGCCGTGCCCTGTTTGCCAGGCGACCGGCATGGTGAAGTCCGCGGCGACGGTTGCCAACGAAATCTACATTGAAGTGCGCAAGATGCGGAAGCATTTTGACCAGACCGAAGTGTTGTTGCGCGTCAATCCTGAGACGGCGAAGGCACTGAAGGCGAACAATGCGCGCTGGTTGACGGAGCTTGAAGATCTCGCGGGCAAGAATGTGTTGATCAAGAGCGATGCAACGCTGCATCCGGAGCAGTTCGATATTCAAGGGTAATTTTTAAAAAGATGGAGACGGGCTGAGGCGAAAGCTTCAGCCCTTTTTCATGCGCTGAATACGAAATCGTGAATGGATTCGCAGTGATTGCGATGCGTATCGCCAAGGGGCAACTTTTTTGAGAGAGATGTGTCTAATGTTGCAACGAGAGCGATGCACGACTCTCTGGTGGAAGCAATTTAGCTCATTTGAGGTCACAACGTATGTTCATTCACAAAGCTGCGTCGCCTGCGCGACGCGTCCTTTACTTTGCATTCGCAACTGTTTGCGCTATCTCGGTAAGCGTATTTCCAGCGATGGCACAGACGGAATCTTCCCACTCCTCCAACGATGGTTTCAGCGATGGTTTTTCCCACGCGAACTTCTCCAGTTCAACAGATGGTTTGAGCCCTGCAGCGACGGAAGGATACGTGGCTGCTCCTCCTGCGCTTTATGGAGCGGCGGAGCGGCATGATGTCAGCTATGGGTATCACGATCATAGTTGGACTAACCGGATCGCTTTTGAGGCCGGCGGCGGATTCAATGCACCGATCGGCAACGATGAGCCATTCATTACATGGGGTGGCAACTTTACGGTAGGCGCCGGGCTGCATCTGCAGCGTCATTTGAGTTTGCTGGCTGAGTATCAATTCATGGATAACAAGCTGCCTGGCGCACTTATCTCGGATGCTGGCGCGCAAGGCGGGCATGCGCATATCTGGTCGTTGACGCTTGATCCTGTGGTTGATCTTTTTCCTGCGCGCAAGAACGATGTCTATGTGACGGGCGGTGGCGGATTCTATCGTAAGGTCACGAGCTTTACCGATCCTGAGGAAGTTATACAGTGCTATTACTTCTGCGAAGTCGGCGTTGTGGATGTTGTGGTGAGCCACTTCTCCAGCAACCAGGGCGGGTTGAATTTCGGTGTAGGTTTTACGCGCAAGTTGAGCAGCGATAGCAATCTGAAGGCTTTCGCAGAGGCTCGCTATGTGTGGATTAACACGCCGGGACTTGGTGAGCAGGATGGTTTAGGTACGACAGGACTGATTCCGGTTACGTTCGGTCTTCGCTGGTAGATTTAATTCTGCCTTGTCGATAGGTCCACATCTTGATGATGTGGACCTATCTGTTTTAGCGAGCAATATTCATCGCAACCGGCTTCCGCCAATTTCAGCCAAGAAGGCTCGTGCAAGCCTTGGCTCGCCGGGGTCGCTTTCGCCGTGGATGGAGCAGAGATCGAGGAACTGATCGCAGAGCGGATCGGATTCTTCGGATTGCGCGAGGATTGACTGAAGCGCGAAGGCCAGCTCGCGAAGGAGTTCTGCCTCGGGCCATGCTTTATGTTTTGATGCTTCTCCCAGATAATCCTGACTGCTGAAAAGACCGTGCCGGCCTGCGGAGCACTCTTCAAGGCAGGCTATGAGCTGATCTCGAAATGCCTGCGTCAGTGGCTGTAATTGTTCGGGTGCGAGGCGATCATTGAGGCGATCATCGAGAGACATGCTTCTCCTTACTTTGCGTCGCCAGAGTCTGATCGCATGGCTGCTTCGACTTCATCTGCGGTGTGTGGAAGAGTGGCGATCATATCAAGGAGTTTGCCATCTGCGCCGACGACGAAAACATCTTCGATGCGCACGCCGATTTTTTCCTGTGGGATATAGACGCCGGGTTCGATGGTGAAGACCATGCCCGGTTTCAACACGGCGGGATAGATGGCTGGATCATGCACGGCGATGCCGACCATGTGCCCGAGGCCATGAATCCAATAGTCGCTGAGGGGCTCGCCATGCAGGCCTTTGCCGTGAGTGTTGATGTAGTTCCACGCAGCGGTATCGAGTGAGTTTGGGTCTCTATGATACGGATCGTTAATGGTGGACTTGCCTGCGACGAAGGCTGCGATTGCAGCGCGTTGTGCGCCAAGGACGACGTCGTAGACTTCGCGTTGACGTGGTGTGAAGTGTCCGTTGACGGGGACAGTGCGCGTGATGTCTGAGGCATACATGCTGTATTCTCCGGCGGCATCGACGACCATGACATCGCCATCGGCGAGTGTTGCTGAGTTATCGGAGTAGTGCAGTGTGGTGGAGTTGATACCAGTGCCGACGATGGGAGCGTATGAGGGGCGTTCGCAGCCGTCTTCCATCAGCTTTGCGAGAATCTTGCCTGCGATGGCGCGTTCAGTAACGCCGGGCCTGGCGGAGCGCATCATGACGCGTTGAGCAGCGATGGAGGCGTCGCTGGCTTTCTTCAGCAATGCAAGCTCGCCTTCATCCTTGGTCATGCGTAGCTGCATCGTGAGGCTTGTTACGTCATGTTCCGGTAGAGCGGCATCCTCGCCAAGCGTTGTTCCTGTCCAGCCAGCCAGGGATTTGGCCTGGGATGCGAGTGGCTGTGTCCAGACTTGATTCCTGATGCGGCGATCTGTCGTGATCAGTTTGTCGAGCTCTGCGGGTAATTCAGCCATGGGTAAGACTTCGTCGACGCCTGCGATTTGTGCAGCGTTGGGAGTAGCTGCGTCGAGCTTGGTGCCGGTGTATTTTTCCATGCGCAGGTTACGGGCAGGGAGTAAGAGGACTTCGCGATATTTGCGTGGGGAGGATGCGGAGGCCGCATCTGCGACGATCATCAATGCTGCGCCTGGCTCTGTCCAGCCGGTGAGATAGAAGAAGTCTTCATCCTGGCGATAGGGCATAAAGTCCAGAAGAGGTTCTTCTGCAGCGAACAGAATGGCGACTCCACCTTGCAGCGTCTGCGAGAGAGCGACTCGACGCGCGTGATATGTCGAGGGCGATTGTTTCTCCAATGCATGCGCGTGTTGGACGAAGAATGTAAAGAGCAACATGGTGGCACATGCAATGCGAAGAGATATGCGTGTCGGATGCAGTCGCGAAAGGTAGATCATAAGTATTTGCCTTTGCAATGTGGTGTGGCTACGGATGAGTTTACTACCGCACGATTGGGAAGCAGCTATTCTTTTTGGCCTGCACTTACTTCGGCTATTGCGGAGGTAAGTGATGAGACTACAGATTCTGCGTCGTCTTCTGACAGGCGATTGAAGAATGGGAGTGCGAGTGTGCGCTGCGAGATTGACTCTGTGACGGGAAGTATCGCGTGTTGTGCCTGGTGCAGCGATTGATATGCAGGTTGAAGATGAATGGGTGCAAAGTATCGGGCGCATGCGATACCTTGCTTGATCATGATGTCGAGAAGGATGTCGCGCGTGCCTATGGGCAGTGAAGAAGACAAGCGCAGGACATATACGAACCAACTGATCGTGCGGTGCTTGATCTGTAATGGTGGGCGTTCGATCAATGGGTTCAGGACAAGGAGTTTGTCGTAGCGCTCCGCTACGGATTGTCTCTCGACTAGGATTTGATCGAGGCGGCTTAGTTGCACAATGCCCAGCGCACAGGCCATTTCAGAGAGGCGATAGTTATAGCCAAGCTCTGCGTGTTGTAGCCAATCGCCTGATGGATAGCGGCCCTGATTGCGAAGAGCGCGCATGCGATCGGCTAATTGCGAGTCGCGCGTCAGGATTGCTCCGCCTTCGCCGGTTGTGATTTGTTTATTGGGATAGAAGGCGAAGACGGAGATATCACCGAAGCTTCCTACATGCTGGTTCTTGTAAGTTGCGCCGATGGCTTCGCAGGCGTCCTCAATCACAAAGAGGTGGTGGCGGCGAGCGAGCGCCATGAGTGCTTCCATCTCTGCGGGCACACCGAAGTTATGAACGATGATGATGGCTCGAGTGCGGGAAGAGATTGCTGCTTCAACAGATGCCGGGTCCATGTTCAATGTCGCGGGATCTATATCTACGAAGACAGGAGTGGCGCTTTCATAACGCACGGCATTTGCAACGGCAATGAAGGTGAAGGAAGGAACGATCACTTCGTCGCCGGGGCCGATGCCCAATGCATGAATCGCCAGATGTAGAGCGGCTGTTCCTGAACTGACGGCGATAGCGTGCGGCATTTGATGAAAGGATGCCAGTGCGGATTCAAATGCTTCGAGCTTCGGTCCGAGGCTGAGCGTGTTGGTTCGCAGGACTGCGGTAACAGCGTCGATCTCTGCGTCGGTAATGTCTGGAGATGAGAGCGGTATGCGCAGGGTTAGTGCTCCTTCGATTCATCCGAGATAGGTGCGGGAGCTTTGATGAGCAGGCTATTGAGTGGAGTGGTTGCGAGTATATCGACTATTATTTCTGCGGCATTGCCGTGTCCGTAGGGGTTGGTCATGCCTGCGAGGCTATCGCGAAACTCTGAGGTTTGCGCGTGCTCGATTGCGGCGACTATGTCCTCTGCATTTGCAGGCACATCTAATACATTGCGGGCGCGTTCTCTGCCTTGCTGGCGCATGCCTACGTTGACGGTGGGTAGTGCGTAGGATGCGGTTTCCATGATGCCGCTGGAGGAATTGCCTACGAGTACGTTGACGTGGCGTAACAGGCTCCAATAGGTGAGAGCACTCAGGTTCACAAATATGTTTGTGTTTGGGCGCTCTGCAGCGAAGGCTTTTGTACGTGCGATCAATTCATAGCTGCCTGAGTCGGAATTGGGATAGATGAAGATAATCTGTTCGGAGACGCGACTCAGGGCAGCAAAGAGCGCATCGGCTTCGCGTGTCGTATCGCGATGAATGGTTACGGGATGATATGCGACGAGGATGGTTGGTTGTTGCAGGTCGATCGACAGTAAATGTTCAAGCGCTTCCTGGGTCAATAGCGAGCTGCGCCGCAAATGGTCCAGGGATGGAGCGCCTGCGTGATGTACGCGCCAGGGCTCTTCGCCCATAGAGATGACTCGCCTGCGCGCTGTTGCTGTCGAAGTGAAATGGATATGGGCCAGCTTGGTGAGGGAGTTGCGTACTGCATCGTCGATGGCTCCCTGACTGACTTCTCCGCCTTCAATGTGGGCGATTGGAATACGCAATGCGAGCGCTACTGAAGCAGGTGCGAGCATCTCGTAGCGGTCGGCGATCAGCAGTATTAGATCCGGCCGCCAGGCGCCCATTGCATCTGCAAGGCTGAGTGTTGCAAGGCCGATTGTTTTGGCCATTCCTATATCTGTGTCGGAGCTGATGAGGCACTCTATGCGGGCGATGATGGGAAAGCCATCTTTTTCTATTTCTCGAATGGTGTGGCCGAACTCGGGGGAAAGATGTGCGCCGAGTGCGATGATGCCGAGTTCAATCTCTGAATGGCGGGATAACTCAAACAGAGGCCAGTAGAGGTGGCTGTAGTCTGCGCGTGAGGTGGTGACTACTGCGATGCGGCGCTTCATTGTGAGATCGCTTTCAGATTGGATTGTTGCGCAAGGCTTCGTATGGTATCGCTGGGCACATAGGTGGGAACGAGTTGCTGAATCACTTCCATGGCGCGTGAGAGATCACGTTCTTTGACGGCTTGTTGCATCTGATCCAATGCGTGGACAAGCCGCGCGGTGCCTGGGGTAGAGGGTGCAAGTTGCAGCACTCCCGGCAGCGGTATGGATGTCGAGTTTTGCAAGGGGCATTCGCTTGCAGTCCACAGGATTTCGTGCGCCTTATCTCCAGGGCGAGGGCAGGTAAATGTAATTGAAATGGAGCGGTTCATTGCTTGCGTAGTTATCAAAAATTCAGCGAGAGAAAGGATGTTATGAGAGCGATCTAACTGGGGTACGAAGATGCTTGCGGAGCCTGCCTCAATAGAGCATGTGAGGAGCAGATCGACCGCTTCGTCTCTTGTGAGAAAGTATCGACTTGCATTTCGGTCAGTGACTGTAACGGGGCCATCGGACGCTATCTGCTGAAGGAAGAGTTCTACTACGCTGCCATCGCTTTCGAGGACGTTGCCGAGCCTTAGCACGACTCCTTTATATGCGAGAGTGATCTGCTCTGCTATGCGCTTGGTTGCGCCCAGTATGCTCGCGGGGTCTGCGGCCTTGTCCGTTGAGAGAAGTATGACACGCTCGGCGCCATGCTTACGAGCAAGCAAAACTAGCGTATTGGTGCCGAGTATGTTGTTTGCTATGGCTGCAAGAGGATGGCTCTCAAGCAGGGGAACGTGTTTGTGGGCTGCAGCGTGAAAGACAATTTGCGGGCTATGTATTGCGAAGGTTTCATCGAGCAGAAGCGCGTCCGTTACGCTGCCCAGGACTATGTGTGTATCTTTGCAGAGCCCGATGTTTTTCAGCTTTGACTGAAGAGAGTAGAGTGCCTGCTCTGAAGAGTCCAGCAGGACTAGTTTCTTCGGATGGAGGTGTGCGAGTTGGAGGCTCAGTGAGCTGCCGATGGAGCCGCCTGCTCCGGTGATCAGAATGGATTTTTCACGAAGCTGCTGCAGGGTTTTCTGCGAGGGCGAGGGAAGTCGCGGACGATTGAGGAAGGCGTGCCAATCAATCTGCCTGTGCGGAAATCCTGCGTCGGGGCGTTCGTTCACGGACTTAGTATAGATGCTTCGCAGTAGGATTGGCATGGGAACGGCAGGGTTCGAGTTGACTAAAGAATAGGGAAGTAATGTTGATTGCGTCGCATGGAGATGAGCCGTCTATAGTAATCAATTCGGTTTTGTGGGTGCGCGCGGGTCGCTGAATTTGAGACACTGTTGCTGCGCGTTACGGAGCATTTTGTCTGGCGCGAGTCAGGAATCCCGTACATGCAAATCTGGAAGACCACAACTGTCCCCGTATTGTTTGTTATAGGGACTCTTATTCTTGGTAACAGCCTTTCTGCTGCTGCTATCGAGCATGATTCGCAGGCGGTGCGGCTCAATAACAACGGCGTGGCTCTGATGAATCAGCAGCAGACGGAGCGGGCGGAGGCTGCGTTCGCGGAGGCCTTTGGTAAAGACAAGGCGCTGGCTGAAGCTGCGTTGAATGATGGCATCGCGCTGCTCTATTTGCAGAAGCTGCCGGAGGCGCAGGCTGCGCTGAAAAGTGCGATTGCGCTGGAGCCGAAGAATCCTCGTGCATGGTACAACCTGGGGCTCGTGCAGCGAGCCAATAACGATGTGTCGGCGGCACTTATGAGCTTTCAACATGCGGTTGAGCTTGATGCCGGGGATGCGGATTCCTACTATTTCGAAGGCGTTTGTTTGCAGGATGAGAAGCAGACGGACCAAGCGATTGCGGCCTTTCGCAAGGCACTCGAAACGAATCCTCAACATGCTTCTTCAGAGTTTGCATTGGCTCGTACTTTGCAGCGAGCAGGACGAGCGGATGAAGCGAAGATACACTTTCAGCGATTCCAGCATCTTACGAGCGCCAAGATTTCGAGCGCGATTGGTTTGAGTTATGGAGACCAGGGGCACTACTCGACGGCTGTGGCTGTCTCTGAGGCGGTGCAGCCAAAGAAGCCGATGATTGCTGTTCGCTTTACGAAACAGGCTTTATCGGCCGGGCAATCTGGAGATCATGCGGGGAGCGGCGGTAGCTGCATGATGGATGTGGATGGCGATGGGTTGTTTGACCTAGTGCTGATGGAGTCAGGCGATTCTGCGATTCGCGTGTTGCGGAATTCCGGCAATGGGAGTTTTGCGCAACTGGGTGCGGAGCAAACGGGGTTGCGTGCGAATGGGCGAGCTATCTCCTGTGCTGTTGGGGACTATGATGGCGACGGACTTTCGGATCTTGTTGTGGCGCTGGAGGATCGGCTGGAGTTATTTCACAACCTGGGGCATGGGCATTTTGAGGATAGATCGCAGCTTGCGGGCCTTGTGTCGCGCAATCATCCTGCGGGCATATCGTTTGTGGATTATGACCACGACGGGGACCTGGATTTATTTGTAACGGGTGCTGGTTTGAAGCCTGGAGATGCGCCGAATGTATTGTGGCGGAATAACGGCAACGGCACTTTTACGGAGTGGACGGAGGCTGCGGGATTTGGCGGAACAGGCCGTACTCACTCCGTGATTCTCTCCGATATAAATAATGACCGTGCTGTCGATCTGGCTGTAACTGGAGATAGCAATGCTCCTGTGTTGTATCTCAATCCGCGGGAGGGTAAATATCCAGCGAAGCCTCTTTATGTGGGCGATGAGTTATCGGGCACGGAAGGTATCACTGTGCTTGATTTCAACAAAGATGGCTGGATGGATGTTGCGGTTACGCATTCGGGAGCGCCGGGTGTGACGCTTTGGCGCAATCGGGATGGGAAGAGTTTTGAGCGCGAGGACCTGCCGATTCATGACGCGATTCGTGCGTGGGGAATTACTCCGATTGATTTTGATAATGATGGCTGGATTGATCTGGCTGCGATTGTTGAGACGCGGCGTGGAGCGGAGGTACGCGTCTTTCGCAATCGCGGCGATGGTGGCTTTGATGATGTGAGTAAGACGCTTGGATTGGATGGGATTTTTCTTGCTGCTCCGCGTGCGTTGATTGCATTGGATGTGGATGGGGATGGAGATGCGGATCTGATTGTCACTTCAGCAACGGGGCAGCCGGTTCTGCTGCGCAATGATGGAGGGAACAAGAATCACTCGGTGCGATTGAAGCTGACGGGCTTTGCGGATAACAAGACGTCGATTGGAACCAAGGTGGAGATCTTCTCTGACGGTAACTGGCAGAAGTGGGAAGTGGCTGGAGCGTCGGGTTATCTTAGCCAGGGTCCGCCGGAGATTCTGGCGGGACTTGGGGATGCGGAAGGCATCGATCTGCTGCGCATGTTATGGCCTACGGGGGTACCTCAGGATGAGATCAATGTTGCGCGGAAGCAGGTTGTTTCCTACACGGAAGCGGATCGCCGAGGCAGCTCCTGCCCTGTGTTGTTCGCGTGGGACGGCAAGCATTATTCGCTGGTGACGGATACGATCGGCGCGGGTGTTGTGGGACATTGGTTCACACCTGCGCGACGTAATATCTCCGATCCGGATGAGTGGATCAAGGTCGATGGTTCGCAGTTGGCCACGGTGAATGGGCGATTGAGCCTGCGCTTTACAGAGCCGATGGAAGAGGTGAATTACATCGATCAACTACGGCTGCGGGCGGTGGATCATCCTGAAGGCACGGAGGTTTATCCGGACGAGCGGTTTTTGGATGAGCCGCCGTTTGCATCGGGTCGTGTCGTGGTAAGTGCTGCGGCGCATTTGCCGGTTGGTGCGTGGGATGATCATGGGCGCGATGTGATGGCGTTGCTTTTGGCGCGCGATCACAGGTTCGCGAGCGACTTTATCAAGGCTCCGTATGATGGGTTTGCGAATCAGCATGTACTTACCGTGGACATTGGTAAGTGGCAGGCTGCGAATCCGCTGCGGCTGTTGTTGACGGGGTATGTCGAGTACTTCAGCGCGAGCTCGTTGTATGCAGCGTGGCAGGCTGGCGTTGCGCCGGTGTCACCGTATATCGAGGCGCAGTCAGCCGATGGATCGTGGAAGCGGATCGATAAGGAAATGGGATTTCCTGCGGGACTGCAGAGAACGATTGTTGTGGATCTTAGCGGTAAGTTGCCGATCGGTACGCGGCGTATTCGCATCGTGACGAATCTACAGATTTATTGGGATCAGTTGCTGGTCGATAACGGGACTGAGAAGAAAGGCGTGGTCCGTGAGACAGAGATTCCGCTGGCGCATGCGGGGTTGCGTTTTCATGGTTATCCGCGGCAGATTGATGGTGTGAGTTCTGGAGATTTGAGCTATAACTACGACGAAGTCAGTCTTACCGGGCCGTTTCAACGGCAGCGGGGAAGTTATACGCATTTTGGGGATGTTACTCCGCTGGTTAAGGGCGTTGATAATGAGTTCGCTATCTTTGGCAGTGGGGAAGAGATTGCGACGGAGTTCGATGCGAGTGCTCTACCGGCGCTGCCGCCGCATTGGAAGCGGGATTACTTCTTCTATGCGAATGGATATGTGAAGGACATGGACTATTACGATGCTTCTCCGTTTACGGTTTCGCAGTTGCCGTTTCATGGGATGAGTGCGTATCCGTATCCTGCGGACGAGAAGTTTCCTGACGATGCGCGGTCGATTCAGTATCAGTTGGAGTGGAATGACCGCTTCGATAGCGGAGATCCTGCGCATTCCTTCCGATTTGATTATGAGCTGCGGCCATCGACTCCTGCTGCGGATGGCGAGGCGATGCAGAGGTGAGTGAGTTAGTGCTGGAATCAGCGACGCGCCAATTAGCTCGATTGCGATCGGGGGAGATATCGGTCGTTGAGTTAGCCGAGGCGCACATACGGCAGATTGAGCGTTTGAATCCTGCGATCAATGCGTTGGTGGATTTTGATGCGGAGAGAGTGCGGTTGCAGGCTCGCGCGTTGGATGAGACCACGAATGCGATTGGGCCGTTGCATGGATTGCCGGTTACTGTGAAGTCGTCTATCGCGACGGCTGGATATCTGTGTGAGATCGGCAGCACGATCAATCGAGGGAGCGTTGCGAGAGAGGATGCGGCCGTGGTGGCGAGGCTTCGCGCTGCGGGTGCGTTGATTCTTGGGACTACGAATTGTCCTGAATTTTTGATGGCGTATGAGACGGACAATCTGCTGCATGGGCGAACGAGTAATCCGTGGGATCTGGGGCGCTCGCCGGGTGGTTCGAGTGGTGGTGAATCGGCTGCGATTGCGGCTGGCATGTCGGCGGGTGGATTGGGTAGCGATAGTGGCGGGTCGGTGCGGCTGCCTGCTCATTTCACAGGGATTTGTGCGCTGAAGCCGACGCCGGGACGGGTGCCGGGGCGAGGACATTTGCCTCCGTGCGTGGGACCGTTTTCTGTCCTTGGTGCGATTGGGCCTATGGCTCGTACGATTGCGGATGTTTCGTTGTTGTTCGAGACGCTTTCCGGACAGGATGCTATCGATCCAGTGAGTGCTCCGATTGGTTTTCGCAGGCTGGATCCAGTGAGTCTGCGTGAAAAGACGATTGGGTATTTTGAGGAGGATGGCCGCGTCGGAGTGACGGAAGAAACGCGCATGGCTATTCGGGATTCGGTGCGTGTGTTGCGGGATGCAGGCTTTCGTATGGAACCGTTTCGTCCGCGTACGCTGGAGTTGTTGCGGCAGTTGTGGTGGAAGTTTTTTGTGCAGTGCGGAGCTATGTTTTATGAGCCTGCGATTCGTGGGAAACACGATCAGCTTAGTCCAATCTTTCGCGAGTTTCTATCGTTTGCGGAGAAGGCTGGGCCACTGAGTGCGACTGAGTTATTGAACGCGTGGGCAGAGCTTGATTTATTGCGCAGCAGGATGCTTGAGGAGATGGAGAGCCATCCCATTCTGCTTTGTCCGGTGGCGAGTATTCCTGCGTTTCGACATGGAGAGCGAAGCTGGAGGATTGGCGAGAGCCAGGTGGATTATCTTGACGCGGTGCGGCATACGCAGTGGTTCAATGTGCTGGCTGCTCCGGCTGTTGTGGTGCCGGTGGGGAGATCGCCTGAGGGGTTGCCGATCGGGGTGCAGATTGTGGCGCGGCCTTATGAGGATGAGTTGGCGTTGGGTGTCGCGGTTGTGCTGGATGAGGCTTTTGGTTATCGGCCTCCGCCAATGGCAACTAACATCGACTGAGTTATACGCCGACGGGAAAGGGTTTGGGGCTGGACTCGTCTGTATTGGCGTCGGGGCTGGCACCGGATTTCCAGCGCTCGAAGCGGCCTTGCAACAGGCTCATCAGGCCGGTGTACCAGTATCCCAGGACGAACAACAACAGAAACGGCGCGGTGAAGAAGTTGTTGTTGGTAAAGGTGTATACGATGGCCAGCGCGAAGTAGGTGCCGATAGCGAGTTCGATCCAGGGAGTGAGAAGCAGGCGCTTGCGGTATTTTGCGGCCTTGGACTTTTCGCCCTTCTTGGCAACACTGTATTTTGGCGTGCGGGCGAAGGCGGACTTGATTCCGAAAAGCGCTTCCATCACGGCCTTGGTATTGGTGATGGTAAGTCCGATGCCGAGGGCCATCAGAATTGGCAGATAGAGAAATGTCTTGAGCCAGTTTTTGGGGAATAGCTCACGTTGACTGATCACGTAGAAGGTGGCGATGGATAACGTGGATGCGGTGAAGAGGGGAACGTCGATCAGCAGCATCTGGAACCAGCCCTGATAAAAACGCACGATCATCGCGGGGATGAGAAGCGCGGTCATCAGGACCATCAACGGATAACTGAGGTTGGCGGTGAGGTGATAGACGGCCTCGATCTTGATGCGCCGGGGGACATTGGATTTGAAGATGAGAGGCAGGACTTTGATCGAGGTTTGAATCAGACCTTTAGCCCAGCGCGCCTGCTGCGTTTTGAAGGCGGTCATCTCGATGGGTAGTTCGGCGGGGCATTCGATATCGGGAAGGTATTTGAACTTCCATCCGGCGAGCTGCGAACGATAACTGAGGTCGGTGTCTTCGGTGAGGGTATCGTGCTGCCAGCCTCCGGCATCGGTGATGGCCTGGCGACGCCACATACCGGCGGTGCCGTTGAAGTTGAAGAAATCGCCAGAGCGGGCGCGTGCGCCGTGTTCGAGGACGAAGTGGCCGTCGAGCAGGATGGCCTCTACCTGCGTGAGCAGGCTGTAGTCGCGGTTGAGATGCGTCCAGCGGGTTTGCACCATGCCGATGGCTGGGTCGTAGAAGTGATGCACGACTTTCATCAGCCAGTCGTGCGGAGGCACGAAGTCAGCGTCAAAGATGGCGATCAGATCGCCTTTGGCTACTTTGAGCCCAGCATCGAGAGCGCCGGCTTTGAAGCCGTGGCGGTTTTCGCGATGCATGTAAACGATGGGATGGCCGAGCGCTGCGTAGCGGGCAACGATGGCCGCTGCGACCTGCTGGGTTTCGTCGGTGGAGTCGTCGAGGAGCTGAATCTCCAGCTTGTCCTGGGGATAGTCCATTGCGCAGATGGCTTCGAGCAGGCGGTCGATGACGAACTGCTCGTTGTAGATGGGCAACTGGACGGTGATGCGGGGCAGTTCGGTGAACTTGCCGGGTGGTTCCGGGTGGTAGTCCTTGCGGTGCTTGAAGTAGAGATAGACCAACTGGTAGCGATGCACACCGTAGATGGCCAGCACGATCATGACGGCGAAGTAGGGCAGGAGCAGCGCGGCGTCAAAGCCGTTCCAAGTATAGAGGCCTTTGAAGGTCTGGTCGGCGTACTGTGTTTTGAGAAAGTGACGAAAACCGCTCTGGGGAGCGAAGGCAAGGCTGGCGGTCCAGTGTGGCAGACTGCTGGGCAGGCCGCTAAACAGGCCGGAGCACAGACTGGAGATCGAGGCGAGACTCGACTGGATTTGGCTTGCTTCGAGAACGGAAAACAGGGGGAAACCTCCAGACAAGGGTCCTATGCGATTGTAAGCGATTGAGCGGTCCGCATTTGGGACTTGATTCTTAGTGATGGGAAGCGGATTAACACGCCATTGGTTGCCTGGGCAGGCGCTGGGGGCGTAAGGTGGCGATGCCGGGAGGATTTGCCGCTATGTCCAGCTCTACTTTATCCGCCACATCTTCGATTGTTGCCGCAGCCGGGGGCAGTTTTCTGCTGGAGGATCGTCTGCCGGGAGAGGTTTTTACGCCGGAGGATCTGAGCGAGGAGCAGCGGCAGATTGCCGATACGGCCGGGCGGTTTGTGCGGGAGCAGGTGCTGCCGATGGTCGCGAAGGTCGAGGCGAAAGAGCCGGGCGTCATGCGGGAGCTGCTGCGAGCGGCGGCGGATCTGGGGTTTACGGCTGTCGATGTTGCGGAGGAATACGGCGGGCTGGGGTTGGACAAGACGACTTCGGCGGTGGTGGCTGACCATCTTTCGGGGCTGGCGAGTTTTGCGACGGCATTCGGTGCGCATGCGGGGATTGGGACGCTACCGCTGGTCTGGTATGGGACGGAAGAGCAAAAGCAGCGGTACCTGCCCAAGCTGGTTTCGTTGGAGTGGGCGGCGGCGTATGCCTTGTCCGAGGCGACTTCGGGATCGGATGCGATGAATATCCGGACGAAGGCGGTGCTTTCTGCGGATGGCGCGAGTTATGTGCTGAATGGCGAAAAGATGTGGATCACGAATGCCGGGTTTGCGGATCTTTTCACGGTGTTTGCGAAGGTCGATGGGGAGAAATTTTCCGCGTTCCTGGTGGAGCGTGAGACGCCAGGGCTTACGGTTGGCAAGGAGGAGCACAAGCTGGGGATTCGCGGCTCGTCGACCTGCGCGCTGGTGCTGGCCGATTGCAGGATTCCGGTTGGGAATCTGCTGGGCGAGGTGGGTAAGGGGCATCACATCGCTTTCAACATTTTGAATGTGGGGCGGTTCAAGCTGGGAGTGGCCTGTGTTGGCGGGGCCCGGATGGCGATCGAGCACCAGATTCGGTATGCGAAGGAGCGTCGTGCTTTTGGCAAGCCGATCGCGGAGTTTGGGCTTATTCAGCGGAAGATTGCTGCGAGTGTTACACGCTTGTTTGTTACGGAGAGCATGACGTATCGGACGGCGGGGATGATGGACGCGGCGCTGGCGCAGATGGCGCCGGAGGTGGCTGGTTCTTCGCGTGAGATTCAGAAGCGTATCGAGGAATATGCGGTTGAATGTTCGATTTTGAAGGTTTTTGGGTCGGAGATGATGGGGTTTGTCGCGGACGAACTGGTGCAGATCATGGGCGGGTATGGATATGTTGAGGATTATCCTGCGGAGCGCCTGTACCGGGATGCCCGGATCAACCGGATTTTTGAGGGAACGAACGAAATCAACCGGATGATCATTACCGGCTGGCTGATGAAGCGGGCGATGAATGGGCAGCTTCCTCTGCTGGCTGCGATCAAGCAACTTATGGACGAAATCACGCAGCCGCCGAGCTTTGCCTCCGATGAGGAGGGTGAGATGGTTTTGGGCAGGGAAGCAAAGGTGCTTGGGAATCTGCGCAAGATCACGTTGCTGGCTGCGGGGGCGGCATCGCAGCGGTTTATGGCGGGATTGCAGGAGCAGCAGGAGATCATGGCCGATCTTGCGGACTGCATTATGGCTGTCTTTGCGCTGGAGTCGGCGCTGCTCCGGGCACGCAAGCTGGTGGCCAGTAAATTAGTGGGCAGCAAGGGCGGCGGAAGTGACCTGGCGGTGGCGATTACTTCGGCTTTTGCGGATGAGGCACTGGGGTCGGTGGAGCAGGCGGCGCGGCGGGTTCTGGCGGCATCGAGCGAGGGGGATGCCCTGGCCATTCAACTGACGGTGTTGCGCCGGTTCGTCAAGGTGGTTCCGGTGGATGTGGTGGCGCTGAGCAGGACGATTGCGAGCTTTTCGCTTGACGCGGGAAGGTACCGCTTCTAGGCTTCCGGGTGATAGGACATGACCTATAGGTTGGATTGTCTTGACTTCGATGGCGCACTACTCTAAACCTTGACGTATCAAAGCGTACCCTCAAAGAGCTGCCTCTGCCGGGATTAACCCCTCGATGGAGGCTGTGCGAGGGCGCCAAGAGCCGTTTCATTTCATTCCGGGGTTATTGCGTACCCGGCAACTCAATCGCGGTTCGTTCCGCTTTGCCTCCCCTGAGGTTCGTTATGAATGCCTTACTCTCCCCCATCTCTCGTGTTGTTCGTTCCTTGTTTCTTTCTGGTTCAGGAGTTGCGCTGACGGCTGGGATGCTTTTGCCCGGAGTGGTTTTACATGCGCAATCCAGTAAGCCTGCTCTTGTTACCGAATCGGTAAACGAGGCCCATCGTGTTGTTCTCAAGGGCAATACGCACCCGTTGGCTACGAAGGCGGCGGATCGTGGAGCAGTGCCTGATTCCATGCAGGAGAGCGATCTGCTGCTGGTATTGCAGCGCAGTCCGGAGCGGGAGTCGGCGCTTCGAGCTTCGATTGAATCGCTGCATGACAGCACGTCGCCTAATTTTCACAAGTGGCTTACCCCGGCGCAGTTTGCGGCGCAGTGGGGCGCGGCGGACTCGGATATCGCTGCGGCGACGGCCTGGTTGCAATCGCACGGCATGACGGTGACGGGGCCGAATGAGGGGCATACGGCGATCCAGTTTTCTGGAACGGCGGGGCAGATCGGAGAGGCGTTTCACACTTCGATTCACACGTTTGTTGTGAATGGAGAGACGCATCACGCGAATGTGAGCGATCCTCAGATTCCAGCGGCTTTGGCTCCGCTGGTGGCGGGTGTCAGCACTCTGAACGATTTTCATCTGAAGTCGATGGCCAAGGCTGGGCCTCGGGGTATCTATGACACGAAGACGCACCAGGTTCGTCCGGATGCTGCTTCGCTGAGCAAGCTTCGTCCGAATCAATCAATCGCGTCCGGCGGGGAGTTTCTTTATGTTGGGCCAGCCGATGCAGCGACCATTTATGACACGCCGAACGGGGCATTGAATGCCAACTATCTTGGCAACGGCACGTTTGATGGAACCGGAGTGAAGATCGGTATCGTTGGCGACTCCTTTATCGATATCACGCAGAACGCCAACTATCGCACGTTGTTTGATCTTGCTCCTTTGGCACCGATCGTGAAGCTGGCCAATGGCACAGATCCGGGAACGAATGGAGATGCTATCGAGGGGTATATCGATACGCAAATCGCCAGTGCAATTGCGCCTGGTGCGAACGTTTATTTCTACTATGCGGGTGGTGACAACGGAATTCAGGATGCTGTCAAATTCGCTATCGATAAGAATGCCGTGGATGTTCTCAGCATTAGTTTTGGTGAGTGCGAGGGGCAATTGGGAGCCTCGGGTAATGCAATGTTCGAGACCTTCTGGGAGCAGGCGACGGCACAGGGAATTTCGGTTGTAGCTGCGACTGGAGATTCCGGTTCCGCTAATTGCGACGATCCCAATGCGGTGACTGAGGCGAGTTATGGATTGCAGGTCAATGGCGTGGCCTCGACAGCTTACGATATTGCGGTCGGTGGAACAGACTTCTATGCGTTGCTGGGACCGGATGGCAATGGGGCTAACTATCCTAACTATGTTTTGCCAGTGAATGCGAATCGGCTTCGTACAGCGAATACGTATATTCCTGAATCTCCCTGGAATGATACTTATGATGCGGATACCTATCCGCCGGCAAGTTACTCCGCTAACAAGGTTAGTACGCTCGGGTATGATCAGCTTTCCGCAGCGGGTGGAGGCAGGAGCAATTGCACTGTAGGAACGATAAATGCCGACAGCTCGCTCGATTGCAAATCCGGTTACGTGAAACCTGCATGGCAGGTGGCATCGGGAGTGCCTGCAGATAACGCGCGCGATATCCCCGATCTTTCCCTGTTCGCAGGCAATGGACATGCACTCGCAACCTGGGCTGTTTGCACGGACCAGGATACGGATGCGAACGGTAATCCAGTTACAGATTGCGTGCCGTTTGGAGCTGATAGCGACGAGGTCTATGTCTCTGGTTATGGCGGTACATCGGCATCGGCTCCGGCGTTTGCGGGTGTTCTCGCGCTGGTGAAGCAGGCGACCGGGCAGCGGCAGGGACAGGCTGATTATGTGCTCTATAACCTCGCACGGAATGCCAGTCTTGCACCCTCGGTCTTTCATGATGTAACTGTGGGCAATAACTCTGTGCCTTGCGCTACCAATTCGCCAGATTGTGCGAATGACTCGGCGGGGTACTACTTTCTGAAGGGCTACAATACGACGGCGGGTTATGACTTAGCTTCCGGGCTGGGCAGTGTGGATGTCGCCAACATGATTACGAGCTGGTCGAGCGTAGCGCTTGGATCAACAACGACGCAGTTGATGGCTTCTCCTACTTCGATTCAACATGGACAGACGGTTACGGCCAATGTCAATGTCACGAATGAAGGCGATACTGCTACGGGGAAAGTTACTCTATCCGCAAGCACAACTCCGCAGGCACTTACGCTGGGCAGTTTTCCCCTGATGTTAGGCGGAGTTACAGGCAACATTACTCTCGCCGATCTTCCAGGTGGAAGCTACAACTTGTCAGCGACTTACCAGGGCATCGCAAGTCTTTCGCAGAGCGTATCCAATACCGTTGCGATCACGGTTGCTCCGGAGCCGAGTACGACGACGGTTACGGTGAAGGAGCTGAACCCCACTTCGGGTGGGGTGGATGGCGCGGCCAGCACTCCTTATGGCTACTTTGCCGATCTGACGGCTGCGCCTGTTGGAAATAGCAAAGTCGGCGTTCCTACCGGAACAGTTGTTTTCACTGTTGATGATAAGACATTGGGCGGCCCGGTCTCTCTTGGGACGACCGGCACTGCCACTGTCAATCACACGATACTGCCGGTGGGTGAGTACGCTGTCAGAGCGGCTTATAGTGGAGACGCGAGTTTCCAGGCTAGTTCCGGACAAGCTGTCGTCGATGTGGTGAAGGCGACAACGAAGTTGCAGCTTACCTCATCCGCGACGAGTTATAACGGGCAGGCCATTACTTTCACGGTCAACCTCAGCACGAATAGTGCTGGTGCTGCTCCGACCGGCGAGGTAGAGCTGCAGGATGGATCGACGGTTCTGGGTGAGGTTCATCTGGAGGGCGTTGCTGCCTCTGGGACTACTCTGGCGAGCGGGTCGGCGACTTTTTCCGTCTCGAACTTTGCCGTGAATCAGGTTAACAGCATCAGGGCTGTCTATGTGGGAGATGCCAACTACAGCGGGTCAACGTCGAACGCGATCAAGGTTACGGACCTGGTTGCGATCTTTACTTTGAATGACCTTAACCTCACCCTCTCTTCAGAGCACTCGACGCAGGTGGGGAATATCGTCGCTACTTCTGTGGGAGGCTATGCGGGTACGGTGAATCTTGCCTGCAAGCTGACCAGCAATACGACGATGTCGACGTCTACTCCGGCGGAGTGCGCGATGGATCCGGGCACTGCAACCGTTGCGGCACATGGAACGGGAGGCAGCTTAATCCTGATCTTCGGCAATGGAACAAAGCTGCCGACGGGAATTACGGCTTCAGGTGTTGCGGGACGGTGGCTGGGTGCGGGCAGTGCGATATTGGCATTTGCCTTGTTCTTTGGCATTCCGGCACGACGGCGTGGATGGAAGAATATGCTGACGGCGGTCCTGCTGCTTGTCTCCATGTCAGGCTTTACGGCGTGCGTGTCGCAGCCGAAGTTTGTCTCTGCGGGGACATATGTCTTCCAGGTAACGGGTGTCGACTCGAAGAATCCTGCGCTGACGGCGACAAGTACTGTAACGGTGAATGTGCCGCAGTAGAGGCTAAGGGCAGAAGCAGATTCCCTGCGGGAATGACAGACAGAAAAGCAAAAGCCAGAAAACAGAAAAGCAAAAGCAAGAAAACGAATGTACCGCGGTAAAATCGGGCAATTTACGCAAACGGCCATCCTAAACGGGGTGGCCGTTTGCGTTGCTTTTGAGGCTGGTATCAGAGGCGGGCAATGCAGGACTGACAATGCAGGACTGGCAATGCAGGACTGGCAATGTCGGACTGGAGTGTTCGGACTGGGTGTGTGGCAAATGCCTGGGCTGGCCTGATCCTGTGTGGGCTAATCTTGCTCTAAGCGAGGGATGAGCCCTTTGGGGCAACTTCAATCTGCAAGTTAGCGTCCAATGGGGTGAGTCAGGATTAAGTTTTCGATTACACTGGGAGCTTGCCAGTGCAACAGGCTTAATGCACTCACGGGATTGGGTAATATCGGTCCTACTTCATGTGTTACGAAAGGAGTTTCCTTTATGGCGACAGATAATCAGCAGGCATTCGGATGGTTCCTTGCAGGTTTGGGACTTGGAGCACTCGTTGGAATTTTGTATGCACCTAAGAGTGGGCGCGAAACACGTGAAGACCTTCTGACTTCAGCGAAGGATGGATCGGAGTATGTGCGTGTTCGCGCACGTGAGGTGGTTGATCAGGCCGGTCATCTGGTGGATACGGGCAAGGTCAAGGCATCGGAGTATGTTCAGCGTGGACGTGGTGTGGTTGATCAGGGCCGCGCGCAGTGGGAAGAGTTTGTCGATAAGGGCAAAGGCTTCGTCAATGATCAGACGGTGAAAGTATCGGCTGCGGTCGATGCGGGTCGCCAGGCTTATCAAACCACTACCGCTGCACCGGGTGAAGGTCCGCTCTCCTAATCGGACAGCCTGCGTTTTTAGCCGAGGCGCAGGGCATGCATGTGCCCTGCGTTTCCTTATTTTGAGGCGGGATTTGTAGTCCTGCCTGAGTGAACGAGATTCGACTTATGGATACCCAGACAATTCTGATCGTGTTCGTCGCATTCACAGGTTTGTCTGTGCTTTTGCAGGCATGTGTGCTCTTTGGCATATTTCTTTCGCTCAAGAAAACCGCGAAGTCTGTGCTGGATGTGACCGAGGATATAAGGGTCAATGTCATGCCGATGGTGCGCCAATCGCGGGATTTAATGGAGCGGGTTGGGCCACAACTGGTTACGGTTACTGCGGATCTTGCAGAACTTACACAGGGATTGCGCAAGGAAACGGCGTCCGTGCGTGTTTCTGTTTCGGAGATCGTGGACCGCGTGAATCGGCAGACAAAGCATATCGACGCGATGCTGACGTCCGGACTTAATTCAGTTGAGCGAGCAGGAGTGGTCCTGGAGTCTGCGGTGGCTGCGCCGGTGCGCCAGGTCAACGGTATATTGGCTGCTGTAAGGGCGGTAATCGATACATATCGCCATGTCGATCCGCGTGATCCATTGCGAAAGCCTACTCATTCCGCTGCTGACAAAGATATGTTCATCTAGCAGGGATTATGTTTATCTAGTCTTCGCTGCGGCGTCGGCTAGTCCCATGAGGCTAGCTGAATGTTTCGTGAATCCATGCGCCACCGACTACTTCGTCGCCGTCGTAAAAAACAGCGCACTGACCGGGCGTGACGGCGCGCTGCGGCTCGTCAAACGTGGCGAGCGCAAAGCCTTCGCCATCGGGCTGGAGCCATGCCCATGCCGGGTCGTGACGATGGCGGATTTTTGCCTGGACACGAATCGGTTCGGTCAGATCGGGAATGCTGATCCAGTTGAGATCTTTGACGCGGAAGGATTTTGAGTTCAGCTCGGACTCTTCGCCTACGGTTACGCGATGGCTTGCGGAGTCGATTTGGAGGACGTAGAGCGGGTTGGGAGAGGTGACGCCGAGCCCCTTGCGCTGCCCTATGGTGAAGTTGTGGATACCTTCGTGGGCGCCGAGGCGCTCTCCCGTGGCGGTGACCAGATCGCCGGCGGAATCAGGAACCTGCTGGCCCTGCTCCTCCAGGTAATTGGTGATGAACTGCTTGTAGTCGCCGCCGGGGATGAAGCAGATCTCCTGCGAATCCGGTTTGTCGGCGAGGGCCAGGTGGCTTTGACGCGCGATTTCGCGCACCTCGGGCTTTTGCAGATGCCCGAGAGGGAAGAGCGTGTGAGCGAGCTGCTCCTGGGTGAGTCCGCCTAGAAACCAGGTCTGATCTTTGGCGAGGTCGGATGGACGCTTCAGAATCCAGCGATCGCGGATTGGGTCGTACTCGTTGCGCGCGTAGTGGCCGGTGGCGATGCGATCCGCGCCGATCTGCCGGGCGGTGCGCAGAAGCTGGTCGAACTTGAGGTGATTGTTGCAGAGGGAGCAGGGAATCGGCGTGCGTCCGGCAAGATATTCGTTGACGAAGGGCTTGACTACATCCTGCTCGAAGCGCTCCTGCTGATTGACGACATAGTAGGGGATGTCGAGGGTTTCGGCGACGCGGCGGGCGTCATAGACATCGTCCAGCGAGCAGCAGCGGCCGGTTGACCGGGTGGGAACGCCAGCTTTGCCAGCCAGCCGGTTCTGATCCCAGAGCTGGAGGGTGAGGCCGATGACTTCGGCTCCCTCGGCGCGGAGCATGGCTGCGACGGTGGAGGAGTCTACGCCGCCGGACATGGCGACTGCGATGGTCGTGTTTACGCTGGTGACGGGCATGGGTTAACCAGCCGTTCCGGCCAGGACAGGGGAGAGTTCGCGGAGGCGGTCGACGGCGGAGGGAACGACTTCGAGAACGTAATCGATATCCTCGTCGGTGGCGGTCTTCATCAGGCTGAAGCGAAGACTGGCACGGGCGCGATTTTTGTCCACGCCCATAGCCATCAGGACGTGCGATGGCTCGGTGGCACCGGAGTGACAGGCGGAGCCGCCGGAGATGGCGATGCCCTTCAGGTCGAGCGCGATGACGAGCGCCTCGCCCTCAAGCTGATCGAACCAGATATTGGAGGTGTTGGCGGCGCGTGGCGCTCCTGCTCCGTTGACGCCGGTGCCGGGGATTCGATCCAGCAAGCCGGTTTCAAGGCGGTCGCGCAGGGAGGCCAGGCGGTGCATGGCTCCTGTTTCAAGGCTATGCATGGCCAGTTCTGCGGCTTTGCCGAGGCCAACGATGCCGGGGACGTTTTCGGTTCCGGCGCGACGGCGGCGCTCATGGCTGCCTCCGACAGAGGTGGCTTCGAGGGGCGTGCCCTTGCGCACGAACATGGCTCCGATGCCCTTGGGTCCGTGCATTTTGTGGCCGCTGATCGAGAGGAGGTGGCAGCCTATCCTGCTTACATTGATGGGGACTTTGCCTGCGCCTTGTACGGCATCAATGTGAAAGAAGACGCCGGTCTGGGCAGCGATTTTGCCAATCTCTTCGACTGGCTGTACGACGCCGGTCTCGTTGTTGGCGAACATTACGCTGATCAGGCGTGTTTCCGGGCGGATGGCGCGGAGAATATCCATCGGATCGATGAGGCCGTTGGGACGCGGATCGACTTTGGTGGTCGTAATACTACCTTGAGCTGCCAGCCGGTCGGCGGCGGCGAGGACGGCGGAGTGTTCGATCGAGGTGGTGATGAGGTGATCGCCGGGGTGCAGGAGGCCGAAGAGAGCGGTGTTATCGCCCTCGGTACCGCCGGAGTTGAAGACGACCTCAGCCGGGTGACAGCCAAAAAACTCAGCGATGGTTTCGCGGGCCTGATCGACGGCGGTGCGGGCGCGCTGGCCCTGCTGGTGAATTGAGGAAGCGTTACCGAAGTGTTCCATCCAGAATGGGCGCATAGCCTCCATCACCTCCGGTAGAAGTGGGGTGGTGGCATTGGCATCCATGTAGACGGTTCGGCGCATTGGACAATTCTCCTTATTGCCATTCTACGTAAAGTTATGCTTGCCGGATACACGGTTGCGTTAAGAGGGGATGTCGTAACGGCTGGCGGTCAAAAACGGAGGTTGGATTGGGAGAAGCGCGGCCTGATAGAGTCAATGCGCGGCTGGACAACAGTTGGAGAACAGGAAAGCTGATTTGAAAGCCGCTCAGGAGGGTTTGTTGTATGCGCAAGTCTTTTCGTTTCACATCGCTTAATCTGATCGGTTGTTGTCTTTTGGCGGCGACTTCCACTTTTGCAATTGCCCAGGCAGCACCGGCAAAGCCGGCCGTGGGTACGGTGATATCTCCGGCTCAAATGTATGACAGGCAGCTTTCGGGTATGGAGAAAGAAATTGTCGGCGCGGCAGAGGCTATGCCTGCGGATAAATTCAATTTTGCACCGACGCAAGGCGAGTTTAAGGGCGTTCGGACATTTGCCGGGCAGGTGAAGCATCTGGCAGCGGCGAACTACTACTTTTTCCATGACACAACGAAGCCGTTCAAGGATCCGGAAGCGGATATTGAGAAGCTGACCTCCAAGGAAGATATTGTGAAGGCGCTCAAGGATTCCTTTGCCGTTGCGCATGCGTATATCAGCGGAATCACGGTGGCCAATGCATTTGTGATGACCGAGAATGGAACCAGGAGCGGCACGGCGACGATGGCTCTTGCGCACTCGATGGATCATTACGGGCAGATGGTGGAGTATCTGCGCATGAATGGCATTGTGCCTCCGGCGAGCCGCGGCGGGATGTAGTTTTCAGTTTGAATGCAAACGCGAGAGGGTGCCGATTGGCACCCTCTCTTTGATTTCAGTAATGAAGATTGTCAGGTGCGGTCTGCAATCGGGACGTAGGGTGAAGGATACTCGGGTCCGATGTACTCCGCGCGAGGGCGAATGAGGCGGTTGTCGTCCAACTGCTCGATGACGTGGGCGGACCATCCGGCGATGCGGCTGACGGCGAAGATGGGCGTGAAGAGATCGACGTCGATGCCCAGGGTGGTGTAGGTCGAGGCCGAGTAAAAGTCCACGTTGGCGTTGAGCTTCTTCTCGGTGTTGATGTAGATCTCGATTTCGCGGGACCAGTCGTACCACTTGCTGATGCCGGAATCTTTGGACAACTGCTCGCTCATGGCGCGGAGATGCGTGGCGCGCGGATCTTCAGTCTTGTAGACACGATGGCCGAAGCCGGAGATTTTTTTCTTGGCGGCCAGCATTTCGGTTACATATTCAACGGGATCCGCTCCGGCCTTGTCGATGGCGAAGAGCATACGCATGACGGCTTCATTGGCGCCGCCGTGCAGAGGGCCTTTGAGTGCGCCGATTGCGCCGGTGACTGCGGAGTGAATGTCGGAGAGCGTTGCGGCGATGACGCGAGCGGCGAAGGTGGAGGCGTTCAACTCGTGGTCGGCGTGCAGGATGAGTGCGACATCCAGAGTTCTCGCGGCGGTTTCCGAGGGCTTTTCGCCGTTGAGCATCCACAGGAAGTTGGCTGCGTGGCTCAGGGTCGGGTCGGAGGGAATGACCGGGAGGCTTTTGCGCAGACGATCGTAAACGGCCACGATCATGCCGACTTGCGAGGTGAGGCGGTAAGCCTTGCGGACATTGGCGTCGTGGGTGTTGTCCTTCTCGTCGGCATCGTAGAAGCTGAGCGCGGAGACGGCGGTGCGCAGTACTTCCATGGGTGTGGCGCTGGCAGGGAAGCTCTTCAGGAGGTCGATGATCTGGGGAGCGAGAACGCGCGACTCGGCCAGTGCAGCCTGAAATGCTGCGAGTTCTGCTTCTGTGGGCAGGTGGCCATTCCAGAGCAGGTAGGTCGTTTCTTCAAAGGTTGAATGAACTGCCAGTTCATGGATGTCGATGCCACGATAGGAGAGAATTCCGGCATCGCCGTCAATCCAGCAAATTCCCGAGTTCGCGGCGACAATGCCTTCCAGTCCTTTTCCAGCTACTGCAGTCGACATATTTTCTAGGTGCTCCCAGTCTGTGTAGATGAGTTATGCAGCATGGACGTTTGTTGCTGCTGGGCCATGCAATTTTGAAAAGAGAACAAAACTCTTTATAGCGCAGCGATTCCATTGTTGTCACTTCTGAACGGCCAGTCCGGGGGGTGAAAAGCCGTTGTTGTCCCGCTTCCTGAATTCAGGAGGCAAAAATGCATCGAAATGGGAGTGTAACCGACTGGGGAGAGATTCAAGATGTGCAGGAATTCGATATTTCGGTGACATCAAAAAGTTAGTTCACGGGTAGAGTTTTCAGTATGCTAGTACGCACCCGGAGTTTGACCTGACCGGTACCGCGAAACATGGAAGAAAAGAATGTCTCGCACAATCGCACGGCTTGCAGAAGATGCTACGCAGGATCGTAGCCAATGAAAGGCAAAAGTATGAGCGAATTTGACACCCCTCCGTCTCGATCTATTTCTGGAGCGCTGATTGGCGTGATTGCCGCGGCCCTCCTTCTCGCAGTGGGAGGATTGGCGTGGAGCTATGTGCTTTCCACCCATCTCAATCGGGAGGATGCAGCTTTGCGAGAGGCGACCCAGCAGAATACGAAACTGGCCGCGGAACTACGCGAAACCAACGCGCGTCTCAAGGTGACTTCAGAGGAGATGGGGCAGTCGCTTGGACTTACCCAGAAGCAACTGGAAGCGAAGGCGCAGAATCTGATGGAGCGCGAAGCGGCTGACAACAGGCGGCTGGAGAGTGCGCAGAAGGCAAATTCTCAGCAGATTACGGCTGTTTCGAGCGCGGTATCCGATGTCAAGACCGATGTTGGTGGAGTGAAGACGGATGTTGCCAAGACGCAGAGCGACCTGGCGAGTGCTGTGGGTCAACTGCAGTCGATGAAGGGTGATTTGAGCGGTCATAGCAGCTTGATTGCGCGCAATCATGACGAGCTGGAGTTGCTGAAGCATAAGGGTGACCGCAATTATTACGAATTTACTTTGAATAAGGGCGATCGGAAGCCGGTTTCTACGGTGAGCCTTGAGTTGAAAAAAGCAGACCCGAAGAAGAGCCGGTTCACGCTTGAGGTATATGCGGACGACAAGAAGTATGAGAAGAAGGACCGGAACATCAACGAGCCGCTGCAGTTTTATACGGGTAAAGAGCCGATGCTGTACGAGATTGTGGTGAATAATCTCAACTCGAAGAACCAGATCACCGGATATATTTCGACGCCCAAGAGTGCGCCGGTACCGCCAACAGTTCAGTAGTCAGGCTGTAAATTATTGCTCGGTAATCCCGGCCTTGGATGTTAGCACAAGGCTGGGGTGGTTTTTGAACTGGAAGGTGAAGTTTAGATCTTTGCGTGCGGCCCATTCCTCTTTTGAAACACGGAAGGCGGAGACGATCATTCCATCCAGCACCTGATTGGGTTGGAGGATGGTGTCTGGCTGCAGCGTTTTTGCATGCAGGCTTTTCAGCGCAGGGTAGGCAATAAAGATGCGTTCGTAGTCGGTTGGACCGGCTGCATAGCTGGAGTGAATGCCATCCGCCAGGGTGATGTTGCTTAGCATTTCCTTCAACACAATGGGCTGATCGCTCTGGTTGACGAGATGGATGTTGGCGAAGACGAGCACCTGGTCAAAGGCCCGGGCTGTGCTCTGAACGCCATTGGCATCGGTGGGCGTGGTGATGGTGTGGACTGGATGAACCCAGACCTGAGTGACTTCTCCTGCGGCTACCGGAGGCTTGTGAATTGCGACCAGGAAAAGCGCGATCCCCAGCGAGAGAACCACGAAGGCGATGATGGTTGTCCAGATGAGATGGCCGCTGCCCTTGGCGTAATCTTCGCCGTGGGAGCTGGCGTCGTCCGAATTGATCGTGTCCGGTTGCAACTGAAGCAAGCTCATAGCGAGCTAATACTACTCCGATTTGTGGAAAGCCGTTGCGGAAAAATCGAGGATTTTTCCGGCGGGGAACGTAGATTTACCTCACGGTTTACGGGCGCGGGCGCAGTGCGGCGAGGAATTCGCCGGGGGCGAGCGTGTTCAGCACATCGTCACGAGTGAGCCATGCGCGTCGCAACTGGCGGATGCCGTAGCGCATTTTTTCAAGATGGCGAGTGTCGTGCGCGTCGGTGTTGACGATGATTTTGCAGCCGAGTTCCTTGGCCAGGCGCAGGTCGCGGTCGCTTAAATCGAGGCGCTCGGGGGCTGCGTTGTGTTCTACCGCGACTCCGAGTTCGGAGGCACGGCGCAGCACGGTGGGCATATCGATGGCAAAGGGCTCGCGACGCAGCAGGAGGCGGCCGGTGGGGTGGCCGAGGATGCGCACGTAGGGGTTCTCGATGGCGCGGAGCACGCGGGCGGTCATCTCTTCGCGCGTCTGATTGAAGAGGGTATGAACGCTGGCGATGACGACATCCATCTCGGCGAGGACTTCGTCGGGCAGGTCCAATTCGCCGTCGCCGAGTATATCTACTTCAATGCCGGGAAAGATGCGGATGCGGCCTTCCATCTCGCGATCGACCTGCCGGATGTGGTGAACGTGCTCCAGTGCGCGGGCTGCGTCCAGACCGTTGGTCATGGCGAGATTTTTGGAGTGATCGGTGATGGCGATGTACTGATAGCCGCGAGCCAGCGCGGCGTCCGCCATTTCGCGGATGGAGTTGCGGCCATCGGTGGCGAAGGTGTGCATGTGTACATCGCCACGAAGATCGGCCTGTTCAATGACGCGGGGAAGCCGTCCGTGGCCGCTCTGAGGATTGCGTATGGCAGCCTCAATTTCGCCGAGATTTTCGCGCATCTCGGGCGGCATCCAGTCCATGCCGAGAGCTTCGTAGATGGATTCTTCGGTTTCGGCTGCGACGGTGGAGTTATCGTCGAGCCGGGCCAGAGCCCATTCGCTTAAGGTGTAGCCGAGCTTGAGGGCGCGCTGACGCAGCGCGACGTTATGCATTTTTGAGCCGGTGAAGTATTGCAAGGCCGCGCCGTAGGAACCGCTCGGGAGCAGGCGGACGTCGACCTGGAGGCTGTTCGCGAGGTAGAAGCTGACCTTGTTTTCGCCTCTGGCGATCAGGTCGCGAATACCGGGGAAGGCAGCGGTGTAAGCCACGGCTGCGGCGGCCTGATCGGGTTCACAGGCTGGGCCGGTGACGAGGAGATCGAGATCGCCGGCAGTTTCTCGTCCACGGCGAAGCGAACCTGCGGGGGTGACGCGATCGATGCCTTCGAAGGCGAGCAGGTAGGCGATGATGCGATCGGCGGATTCCTCGGCTTCGTCGATGCGGAAGCGGCCGGCGCTTTTGCGGAAGTCGTCGATGCCTTTGCGGAGTTTTTCAATCTGCTTGACGCCCATGCGCGGCAAGCAGTCGAGTCGGCCCTGCTCGATGGCCTCGGCGAGCTGGTCGATGCTGGAGATTTTCGATGCGTCCCAGAGCAGGGCAACGGTTTTGGGGCCCATGCCGGGCAGTTTGAGCAGGTCGAGGATTCCGGCAGAGTAGCGAGCCAGCAGCTCGTCGCGAAGGGGAATGGAGCCGGTGGCGACGGCAGCCTGAATGTTGGCGGCCATGCCCTTGCCGATGCCCGGAACTTCGAGCAGTTTGGCTGTGTCCGCGGCGACTGCGGCGAGATCGACGGTGCTTTGTTCGGCTGCCTCAGCGGCACGCCGGTAGCTGCGAATGCGAAAGGTGTCGCCACCGCTGATTTCCAGCAGATCGCCGGTTTCCGCTAACAGATGAGCAAGGGTTGCGTTGTCCATGGGAAGGGATGTTCTCTCCCGGACAGTATCCGCTATCTCAGGCGCAAGGCGCCACTGGTGACGGACACGTGAACGACGCAACCGCTTAGTTGTTCAAAAAAAGAGCGGCTATCACAGCCGTCACGACAGCGAGCGAAGGCACATGCTTTCTGTGTGTCTCAGCCAGTCGCGGTTAAGCGGCGCAGGGCAGAAACCGTACATCCACATCGTCACATCGTGTGGGGATGTGTCGGAACTCAAAATCCAGAAACCTTCAAGATCCCAAAGCTATAGTCTTATTTAAGACAAACAGGATCGAATACGCCTTACTCCAACTGGAGTCGCAAATCTTTCAGCGGCTTCGCCGAGTTACGCGCAAAAATGAGTCATCGAGCATTTCCGCATGGATAGTGCTCGTTCAGCTAAATGAAAAATCTTCCTTTACCGCTATGCTGCGGCTGAGGTGGACGACGCTGCATCCTTTTGCCGAGTAACTGTATCGGCCTGAGGACCTTTTTGCCCGGTCACGATGTCGAATTCGACTTCGTCGCCTTCTTTGAGTGACTTGTACCCATCCACCTGAATGGCCGAGTAATGTACGAAGACGTCTGGACCATCTTCACGACCAATGAAGCCGAAACCTTTGGCGTTATTGAACCACTTGACTGTGCCTTTGTATTGAGCCACCGGCTTTCATCCTTCCTTCTGCTTTAGCGATAACGGCGTCGGGGAACACCGCCCAATTTAAAGACGAATGAGGAAGATGAAAAGTTGACAACAGACGCGGGAGCATGGCCGCAAGTAAAAAAGCAGAACTTTCCAGATGGGAAAGTTCTGCTTTGGGAATCCTCGAATTGGTTTATTTCTTGCGCTTTACGCCTAGCTGCCGGGCATAGAGGAGGACGCTGGTCAGGGTCTTGCCGTCGATGATTTTTCCTTTTTCGACAAGATCGAGCAGGTCAGAAAGCTTTACCAGGCGGAAGTCGATGTGCTCGTCCTCCTCGGGGTGGGCATCGCCTGCGATCAGCCCTTCTGCGAGGAAGACCTTCATGGATTCGCCGAGGAAGCCAGGGCTGGCGAAGTATTCGACCAGGAGCGACCACTTCTTTGCTCCGTAGCCGGTTTCTTCGGAGAGCTCGCGTTTGGCTCCGTCGATTGGCTTTTCGCCTGCATCGAGCTTGCCAGCGGGGAGTTCCCATAGGAACTGGCCTGCGGCGTGGCGATACTGTCGCTCGATGACGATCCAGGGATCCTTCTTATGCTTGCCGGGATCGACGGCGAGAATGACAACCGAGCCGTTGTGCTTGATGATGTCGCGATGCGACTCGCGGCCACCGGGCTCAATCAGGTGGTCCTGCTGAACGCGAAAGAGCGGTCCCTGGTAGACGACCTTGGTGTCCAGAACCTTGGCCACATCCTGAGCCGGAACCTGGACAGCCCCATTTTCTGTAGCTTCGGTCTGAGCCGGTGCGGTGCCTGCTGGCGCGGCCTTTTCTAATTGCTTGTCACTGCGTATCTTTTTGCCAAGCTTTTTGGCGCTGGCCACTTTCTCGTTTTTTCCCGACTTCTTGGCCAGTGTCGCTTTTGCGGTCTTCGTCGTACCGGTTTTTGCGCGGGTCTTCTTTGCGGAGGGGGTCTTTCGCGGCGCTTTTTGCGGTGTTTCGGAGGGGACCTGGCTGGTCGCTTCGACTTTACTCTTGCGGGTTGTCATTTCAATCTCTCCAGAATCAGGAATACATGTTCGTGTAGCAGGCGCGGCCTGTAACCGGAAGTCTTCCAGAAATACCGTAACACTCATCCGCATCATGACATAGTGTTGTTCCGCTCCGATTTTTTGCTGGAGGCTGCAATCCTCTCATCCGCGATATTGTCCTGCATCTCCGAGCGGGTTAAAAGCATCCTAAACTCGACCCTGTAAGGCGAAAATAACATGCGAGGCATTAGACTCAGACAGGGCGAGAGTTGCCATTACTACTCCGGAAGCCAGAGAGCACGAATTGAATAGTGAATGTTTCCCAATCTCCGCGGTGCCTGGACTGAGCCGCATTTTCCTGGACTATTGTTCGGGGCAACTTGGCGTGCGCGCCTGGTATGGGGCGGCTCCCCGCGATCGTAACTGGCAACAGACGCAGCATGCGCAGAGCGAAGCGCATCGGGAAGAGCTTGCGCAACTGCTGGCGGTTCAGAATCCGCAGGCGACGGCGGCGATTGATCGGATTCGCCAGGGCGTGCCTGTGGTGGTAACCGGGCAGCAGGTCGGCCTCTTCGGCGGCCCTGCATTCACTCCCTATAAGGCCGCTACGGCGATTGCACTGGCTCGTGAAGCTACCGATGCCGGGCATGCACATCTGCCGATCTTTTGGCTGGCCAGCGAAGACCACGATTTTGCCGAGGTGAATCACGTTACCTTTCCTGCTCGCCGCGAACTGACGAAGCTGTCTTACGAGGCTGCGCCATCATCGGCGGTTCCGGTTGGCAGTGTGGTGCTGGATGAATCGATTACACCGCTGATCGATCAGGCATGGGAGTTGCTTGGCTATTCCGATGCGATGGAGTCGCTGGCGGCGGCGTATCGACCGGGGCAGACACTTGCGGGCGCGTTTGCGGAATTTTATGGCAAGGTTTTTGCGGCGCAGGGGCTGCTGGTGCTGGATGCCTCCGGACGCGAAGCACATCGTCTCGGAGCGCCTGTGCTGCGGGCGGCAATTGAGCGAGCGGACGAATTGCACGCGGCCTTGCTGGAGCGCAACAAGGAGATGGTGGCTGCGGGCTATCATGCGCAGGTTGCAGTTGCAGATCGTGGCAGTCTGTTGTTTTTACTGGATGAGCAGACGGGTGCGCGTGTCGCGCTGAGGCGGACGGCAGCGAGTGTTTCGGAACCGGGTGGAAGCTGGCAGGCGGGCTGGCAGAATTATTCGACAGAGGAACTGCTTGGAATTCTGGAGAGCGCGCCGGAACGGATTTCTCCTTCGGCTCTGCTGCGACCGGTCTTTCAGGATCAGATCCTGCCGACTTCGGCTTATATTGGCGGACCGGCGGAGATCGCGTATTTCGCGCAGTCAGCGGTGCTCTATGAGCGGATTCTGGGTCGGCTGACGCCGGTATTGCCGCGGCTTTCTGCGACGCTGGTAGAGCCGTCGATCGGGGAACTGCTGGATCGGCATGAGCTGACTGCCGAGGCGGTTTTTCAGCATACGGAGCAGACGCTGGCGCAACAACTGGCTGCGCGTGCGATGCCGGTTACAGGCAAGCGACGGTTGGCTGCGGCGGGCAACGCTCTCGATGAGGAGCTCACCAGGCTGACGGAATACATGGGTTCTCTGGATGAGGGACTTGGCCAGTCGGCTGGGGTCTCCGCGAGCAAGATGCGCTACCAGATGAATCGGCTGCGGCGTATGGTTGCGAATTTTCAGCTTCAGAAAGAAGCCTCTCTTGGACGACATGCGCAGGCGCTGGCGCACGCACTCTATCCGCATGGCGGCTTGCAGGAGCGGTTGATTGGGGCGGGATATTTTCTGGCTCGTTATGGGGATGGGCTGATCGAACGCCTGGTCGCTGAGGCTGCTGACCAGTGTCCGGGACATAGGATTATTCGACTGTAAGGCCTGGGTATTCAGTCTGGTCTAACGTGTTCGGTATAAGGTAACAGCTATAATTTGCCCGGGCGCGACTGTGCTGTTGACTGTGTGGCCAGGCCGGCGCGAACCGGGAGGTTCATGTTGAAACTGCTCTCATCTGTTGCCTTTGCTGTTGCTCTTGCCGTGGTGGCTTTGTCTACTGTTTACGCGGGCGCACAGGCTTCGGCGGCATCTGTCCCCTGCACTGAGACGAACAGCAGCAATGCTTATCTTGGGATTACAACGGTGCGCCTGTGGCCGGGCGATGCTCCTGAGGCCAAGGGCGTCGGGTGTGAGGATATTCCGACGCTGTCGGTATTGAGGCCACAGCCGGGCAAGGGAAACGGCAGCGCTGTGCTGGTCTTTCCTGGCGGTGCATACATGGGGCTGGCGTCGATTCTGGAAGGCAGGGAAGTCGCCGATTGGTTCACGGCGCATGGCTTTACCGCCTTTGTGCTGCGCTATCGGCTGGGTAAGAAATATCTGCTGCCCGTTCCTCTGATCGACGCACGACGCGCGGTGCAACTGGTGCGGGCGAGGGCATTGGATTATCACATCTCGCCGGATCGGATTGTGGTGATCGGGTTCTCTGCCGGCGGGCATCTGGCTGGTCTCTCCGGAACGCAATTTGTACCGGGGAAGCCGGATGCCGATGATCCGATTGAGCGGGTATCCAGCCGACCGAATGCACTGGTTCTCGGCTATCCCTGGATCGGCGGTATCTCGCCGAATACGGCGCATCTGACTTACTGCAAGTTAGTGGATGTTATGGATCGGTGCGAGGAGTTACAAAAAGCCTATTCGCCAAATCTGTATGTCACCAAAGATACGCCGCCAACATTTATCTACCATACGACGGATGATAAGACTGTTCCGGTAGAACAGGCGCTCAGCTTTTACACGGCGCTGTTGCAGGCGGGCGTTTCCGGGGAGATTCATATCTTTGCGCATGGCGCGCATGGAAGCGGGTTGGGCGCGGGAGATGCATCGCTCGATCAATGGCCTAGTCTGCTTGAAAACTGGCTGCGGGCGCAGGGCTTTCTCGCGCCCGATCAGCGGTAACGAGAGGTTAGTTTGATTGGGTAAAGTGCTGTATTTCGCTAACACCCAGCCAGCAGCGGGCTTTTCCTGTGTTACTGTCAACCGCAAGCTATGTTGGAGTCTATTGAGACGGATTGTAGCTATAGGGTTGTGACGAGTACTTAAGTCAATCCAATTTTTTCCCAGTATAAATCGTAATGAGCCAAGCAATAACCGCCCAAGCACCTGGAAGCGCAGTCAATATCATTGAAAAGATAAGTCCTGTTTTATAAAGCATCCTGCGGGGTTGGCCTTTGTACAAGGCCGTATCGATCATCCAGCCCAGCGTGTAGAAGAGATTTGCCCCTATTCCATAGAAGATGGGGCCGAAGATCATGACGATTGGTTCTTCAAAATCTACACCAGGTTTAACGGCAGCGGATCCCGCGATCTCAACCAGTAACCACGTCACGACTCCGACTGCACCAATTCGAAGGTTATAGCTAAACCTCCGAGATTCCCACCATCGAAGGATGTCGTGACGCGAGATCCTTCGATCATCTTCGAAGAGTGAAACGGGTGCTTCTGGCACGCTCTCTCCTGTTTAACATGGAGACGGCTGTTTTTCTAATTCAGGAACATGGTGCGATAAAGAGTATCGCGCTGGACTGGTTTGAAGCCGGCGTCGCGGATGATTCTGCGTAACTCTTCTTCGGTGGTGTGATTGCTGGTGCCGGCTGCTTTGACTACGTTCTCTTCTAACATGACGGAGCCTACGTCGTTGCCGCCGAAGTGCAGGCCTAACTCCAGAACCTTTAGGCCCTGAGTTACCCAGCTTGCCTGCACGTTCTCGATGTTATCCAGATACAGGCGTGAGATAGCCAGAACCTTTAAGTATTCGACGGAGGTAGCTTCTTCCCATCCGCGGCCGCCGAGGGCGGTGTGGTTGGGCTGGAAGCTCCAGGGAATGAAGGCTGTAAATCCGCCGGTTTCTTCCTGGAGATTGCGCACTACTTCGAAGTGGTTGATGCGCTGGTCAAAATTTTCGCCTACGCCGAACATCATGGTCGCCGTGGTTCTCATGCCGAGTTGGTGGGCGGTGCGATGCACGTCGACCCAGTCCTGTGTCTTGCATTTCAGGCGGGCGATGCGGTGGCGTACGTCGTCGTCGAGAATCTCTGCGCCGCCGCCGGGAATGGAATCCAGTCCGGCATCGCGAAGTCGTGCGATGGTGTCGCGCAGTGATAGCTCGGAGTACTCGGCGATAGCCAGGATTTCGCTGGCGGACAGGCAGTGCAGCCAGATATTCGGGAAGCGCTGCTTGATGCCGGTGAAGAGCTTCTCGAACCAGTCGATCTTGAGGTCGGGATGGAGGCCGCCCTGCATCAGTACACCGGTGCCGCCTAGTTCCTGCGTCTCTGCGATCTTTTCGTAGATCTTTTCAAAGTCGAGGATGTAACCTTCCTCGGCCCTGGGATTTTTGACGCCCTCTTTGGGAAGCGGGCGATAGAAGGCGCAGAAGGTGCAGTATTCCGTGCAGAAATTGGTGTAGTTGATGTTGCGATCAATGATGTAGGTGACGACGCGTTCGGGATGAAGACGGCGACGGACTGCATCTGCTTCCATGCCAAGGCCAATCAGGTCATCGGAGTGGAAGTAGTCGAGAGCCTGCTGGCGTGTAATCGGCATGACTCTATTGTAGCTATTCTGCTGGATTTTGGCTGGGCCAGATCCGATTGAGAGTGGTCAGGCGTAAATTCGCCGTGCAGATTCGGCTATTCGGGCTTGGCCGGGGGAATGGCGGGGGCTTCCTGCGGCTTGGGCTTCCGGGCATAGGTGGAGACTCCCATGCTCATCAGGAAAAAGGTGAAACCCTTGCGGAGTTGATCGGCCATGCTCATCTTTGCGTCTCATTTCCTGAACTGTCGTTGGGTGTCTTGATTCGTATGATACCCCGAGGAAGGCACGCGCAGAGTGAGGCTTAAAAGGAGACGTCGGCGGGCTGCGTGACTTTGAGTACGGATTGATCGCCGGTAAGTTTTTTCCACGCTACGCGGATGGCTTCGATTTTGGCTTCGGTCTGTGGGCTTTCCTGATAGTCGATGACCAGCAGTTTGGAGCGGATACGTTCCGGCGTAGTGGCGTTCCGGCCCTGCCACTGTCCGTAGACGTCGATCACGCTCAGGCCATCGGGAAATCTAGGCGTGACTTCCTTATCCAGAAATGCGCGCCATCTGGCTTCGGTAATGCCTTTCTCCGGTGCATCCGAGGGGCCGAGGCCAAAGTACAGTTTGGTATCGACCCAGCCTTGTGTCCGGGCGGGATGAGCTGCATCCCCATGCAGGGTTGGGCTCACCGGCGCTTGCGAGGACAGGGAATAACGGCCAATGCCGAGCAGGGACAGCGATAGTAGAGCGACGAAAAGGAGAGACTTCATCTTCATCGAAGGAATCCTTACAGGTAACAATTTGGGCAGGTAACGATTTTGTGCCGAGGGGGACTTTTTCTGGTTGAAACTACTTTACGGCACTGGACTGGTTGCCGGGTTGATTAACGGGCTGGCCGGGCGTGAAGTTCAGAGGCTCCTTCAGCAAGGTTATTGCTTCGGGAGGCAGAGGCTTGTCGGCATTGGCGAGCAGCACGCTGACCTGCCACATCTGCGTTTCGGACAGGACGCCTTTGTAGGCAGGCATCCCGGAGAGGCGAATGCCATTGGAGACTTTCCAATAGGTTTCTCCGGCCGGGTCGTCGCTCACGCCTACGACTTCGCCATGATGCTTTTCCCAAAGCGGGGGCGCGTCGGGAAACATGTGTCCGCCGGCTGCGGAGGGGGTGCTGGAGACTCCGTGACAGAAGGCGCATTGCTCGCGGTAGATATGGGCTCCGGCGATGAAATTTGCTTCGTTCGGCTCGATCGGCACTGTGCGGGGTATCTCTCTGTCGATCCGATTGTGGAGGGCAATTTCGGCGAGTTGCCGTTCAAAGGGCAGCGCGTCATCGCTTGCCGCAACCGGGGGATGGCCGTGATGGAACCAGACAAATGCCACTGCGGGAAGAAGCAGGATTCCGATGATAATTCCCAGGAAAATTCGCATCATCTGAAACGGAACCTCCAGTTTCTCAACCATACTAGCGGACTATCAACCCGATGGCGAACCTGGTGCGGCTACTGATTTATTTATGACCTGCAGTTTGTCCCGATCTGGATGCCGGGTTTTTTCTGCAGGTTTTCCGCATAGGGGAATTAGTATTCATTGCACTACTCCATTTGTATCGGCTGGTTGATGAATTCGGTGAGTCTGGCGGAGAGATTGGAAAGAGGGATATTGCAATGGCAGATCACACAAACATGAAGCTGGGCCGCAAGTCCATTCGGACGGACAGCCGCACCCTGCAACTTGGGAAATATATCGGGGCCGGGCTGCCGGCTGCTCCTGCTGCTGCTGACTGGACCAAGGGCATTCAGAAGTGGGGCATGATGCTCAATGACAAACTGGGCGACTGCACGATTGCCAGTGTGGCCCATGCGGTCCAGGTCTGGTCGGCGAATACAGCGGGCGAGATTACGGTGCCTGATGCGCAGGTGTTGGAATACTTCGAGCAATGGGATGGATACAAGCCGAGCGATCCCAGCACTGATGCTGGCGGAGTTGAGCTGAATGTGTTGACCCGATGGCGAAAGGGGGCTTTCGATACGCACAAACTGATCGCTTTTGCCGATGTGGCGATTACCAATCTGGAAGAGGTGCGACAGGCGATTCACCTCTTTGGCGGTGTGTACATCGGCGTTGGTCTGCCTATTACGGCGCAGACGCAGGATGTCTGGGACGTTGTGAAGGATGGCGGGGCGCACGCAAAGGCGGGTAGCTGGGGCGGCCATGCTGTCTTTGTGCCCAAGTATGATGCTCACGGCTTTACCTGCATCACGTGGGGAGCAACCAAGACGATGACCAATGCGTTCTGGGAAAAATATGTCGATGAGGCGCATGCTTTGCTGAGCCATGACTGGCTGGCGCGTAAGGGTGCTCCTTCGGGGTTCAAACTGGATGAGCTGAAGGCAGATCTGGCGCTGATTCACTAAGCTGATTCGGGAAATCGGGTCGGGCGGAATTGGGCTGGATGGCGCCTGGGCGCAGGATATTCAATGGTTTCCGGAAGGGTTTCTGGAATTCGCGATACCGAAACGGTAGTTGAAACCGTCTTACCGCTGTCACTCTTTGTTGTTGCATCTGCGATGAAGGGCTCGAACCAGAAGACGCGCTATACGTGTGTGCGGAGTGGCTGTTCGCGTGGACCTGATCTGCTTTCGGGTCTTCTTTCGGAGCCTCTTTCAGGTTCTGGCAATACGGGGCTGGCCCCTAAGGTGATTTAATACGAAAGGGGCTGCTGCCATATTGGCGCGGTTCTCGATCGCTGTGGAGGAATCCCGATACCGATGTTTTCGTTTAAAAATTCTGTTCTTTTGCTTGTTCTTACCGCGTCTGCAACCCTGGGTTTACAGGCACAAGACAGCAGCTCACAACCGCAGCAGCCTGCTGCCGCCGCACCAACGCCGACTCAGCAGTCCATGACCGTTCAGGCGCGTATTCGCGCTCGCAGGGAACAGCGTCGCGCTACGGCTATCCATGATGTATACAGCCATCTGTACGAGGTGTATCTCGGTGGAGGGTATACGCGCACGATTCCTGGGCCTGGCGCGGTACCGGGAAAGGGTCTGCAACATCTGAATGAGTACGGCTGGAATCTGGGCGTTAGCCGCTATTACACCGAAAAGTTCGGCGTTACGCTGGATGGACGTGGATTGTATGGACCGGCCTACGTTGGACCGAACGCGATTTCGGGAAGCTCCATTACGGAGCCGCGCATCAGCCAGTATGAGGCCCTGATCGGACCGACTTACCGCTTCGTGCTCCACCCCAAATACTCGATCTCCGGCAGGATCATGGGTGGTATCGCTTATGGGAATTTCTCCAGCGATACGGCGACTTTTGGCCCCACTGCACTGGGGCTTTATGGAAATGGACCAGCGGGTGCCTTCAGCGCCAGCGTTCCATTTGAGTACAACGTGAATCCGAGTGTCGGTATTCGTATCGCGCCGGAGTATCTGCTGACTACTTTTGGTTCGTCGATTCAGAATGGCCGTGGAGTTACTGCCGGTGTAGTCGTTCGTTTTGGCAAGCTATAAGGTTCAGCATCTTCGGGTAGTTATCGAGTTATAAGCATAAGGCGCGAACAGATTGAATCCTGTTCGCGCCTTATGCTTTTTCAATTTGCGGAGGAGTTATTGCAGGATGGGAACTCCGGCAATTCGCTGTTGCCACTCGGCTGGGCCAGTGTTGTGAACGCTTGTTCCTTTGGAATCGACGGCGACGGTGACAGGCATATTTTCTACGTCGAATTCGTAGATTGCTTCCATGCCCAGGTCTTCAAAGGCCAGTAATTTTGAGCCGCGAATCGCCTTTGACACCAGGTAGGCTGCGCCGCCTACAGCCATGAGATAGACGGCTCCGAATTCGCGAATAGCTTCAATGGCTGTCGGGCCGCGCTCGGCCTTGCCAACCATGCCCAGCAGACCGGTTTCGGCGAGCATCTGGCGGGTGAACTTGTCCATGCGCGTGGCGGTGGTTGGGCCAGCCGGGCCAACGACTTCTTCGCGGACGGGATCTACCGGGCCTACGTAGTAGATGAAACGGTCCTTGAAGTCGACGGGCAGTTTTTCACCGCGATTGAGGATGTCGGTCATGCGTTTATGCGCGGCGTCGCGTCCTGTGAGCAGCTTGCCGCTGAGGAGGAGTACTTCGCCGGGCTTCCATGACTCAGCTTCGGCGCGAGTCACCGTGTTGAGGTTTACCGGGCGCGCTTTGGAGACATCGTAAGTCAGCCTGGGCCAGTCCTCGAGAGACGGTGGATCGAGATACACGGGACCGGAGCCATCGAGTACGAAGTGTGCGTGGCGGGTTGCCGCGCAGTTGGGAATCATGGCTACAGGCAGATTGGCGGCGTGGCAGGGGGAATCCAGCACTTTCACGTCGAGAACGGTAGTTAGACCGCCCAGACCCTGGGCACCGATGCCGAGACGGTTTACCTTGTCATACAACTCGATGCGCAGTTCTTCGGCACGGTTTTTGGGGCCACGCGCGATGAGCTGTTGTATGTCGATGTCATCCATCAGAGATCGCTTGGCGAGCAGCATTGCCTTCTCCGCAGTGCCGCCGATGCCGATACCCAGCATGCCTGGCGGGCACCAGCCTGCGCCCATTGTGGGGACAGTCTTAAGCACCCATTCAACGACAGAGTCGGACGGATTGAGCATGACGAATTTGCTCTTGGCCTCGGAGCCGCCGCCTTTGGCTGCTACGGTTATATCGACCGTGTTGCCGCGCACCAGTTCAACATTTACGACGCTCGGGGTGTTGTCTCTGGTGTTCTTGCGGGCTCCCGCAGGATCGGCCAGAATGGAGCCGCGCAGCTTGTTATCTGGATCGAGATAGGCCCGCCGGACGCCTTCGTCACACATGGCCTGTAGATCGAGTTCTGAATCGAAGCGTACGTCCATCCCGACCTTGAGGAAGACATTCACGATGCCTGTGTCCTGGCAGATGGGCCGATGACCTTCGGCGCACATGCGGCTGTTGATCAGGATCTGCGCCATCGCATCCTTGGCCGCGTGAGATTGCTCCTTTTCATAGGCAGCGGCGAGGCTGGTGATGTAGTGTACTGGATGGTAGTAGCTGATGTACTGCAATGCGCCTGCAACACTCGCAATAAAATCTTCCTGCCGAATGACCGTCATGAGAAAAGCTCCTCAAATCGCTACCCCACTAGGGTAAAGGATGTGGGCTATCGCTGGCATATTACGAAAATGTCGGTATTGGTTCAGTTTGGATAATTGTCCTTTTATGAAGAGCGGCAGAAGCAGATTCCCTGCGGGAATGATAGACAGAAAGGCAACGGCTAAGAGCATTAGGGCTTGCGAATATCGGTGTGAATGAAGTCATTGCCTTTGTAGAGCAGCGGTTCTCGCTTGTCGCGAGCCAGTGCATAGGCAAAGCAGTCGCCGAAGTTGAGGTTAGCCCGGTGTCCGCTGCCGCGGCCGTAGTCGCGGTAGGCCTGGCGAGCGATTCGGGCCTGTTGAACGGTGAAAGGCTCAATCTCAATATGCGTTGCTTCGAGGATGGCATCGAAACGAGCTCGTAGTAATGGATCTTTATATCCGTCCACGACGATGCTGGCTTCGAGGTAAGTAGCTGCGGAGATTTTGACAGATCGCGATTCCAGTATTGCGGCCTTGAATGCCTGGGCCTCCGGTTCTTCTCTAAGTATTGCGATTAATGCCGAGGAGTCGAGGATCATATCGGGAGTCCCGTTTCCGGATCGTATAACGCGTCTATCAGCTCCGTGGAAGTGGGTCCGTCCTTCATCAAAACGGCGGTTTCACGCGTTACCTCATCCAGCCACTTCGCTAATTCAGCTTTTGGATTGGGCTGCTCCAGTTGCGCTTTTACTGCAAGGGTGATTGCACCAGTCATGCTTTGTCCAGTGCGCTTGCTCAGTTCTCTTACCAATCGAACCGTTTCTTCGTTCTTTATATTCAGGCTCGTCATTGTCTACCTTTCTACCAGTATTATCTATAATTCTACCATCCGTGGTGTTTTCCTTAAGCTTGATGGGGGTTGTGCAGGTGAGAAATCCTGCAATGCCATAATCTAAGAGAATGAGCGATGCCATTTTGGAATCGGGTGCGGGGCTGGCAGGCGGCGACACTCCCGGCGAAATTTACGATGTACTGGTCATTGGGGCGGGGCCGACGGGGCTTGCCTGCGCTATTGACGCGCAGAATGCAGGCTTTCGCGTGGTTCTGGTGGAGAAGGGCTGCATCTGCAATTCGCTCTACCATTACCCTTCGCACATGACTTTTTTCACCACGCCGGAGCTGCTGGAGATCGGCAACATTCCTTTTCCCAGCCCCAATCCCAAGCCCAACCGCAATGAGGCGCTGCAGTATTACCGGCAGGTCGCGGCGTATTACAAGCTGGAAGTGCGGCAGTATCATCGCGTGGAGCAGGTGACGGGTTCAGACGGACAGTTTGTTGTGCATACGCGCGACCGTTTTGAGCGTAGTGGACGAATCGTGGCGCGCAAGTTAGTGATCGCGACCGGTTATTACGATCTGCCGAATTACCTTGGAATTCCGGGGGAGAATCTCTCGAAGGTGATGCATTATTACGACGATCCGCATCCCTATTCCGACCTGGAGATTTTGGTGATTGGCGGTAAAAATTCTGCGGCGATTGCTGCCCTGGAGCTGTGGCGGCATGGGGCGCGTGTGACGCTTGTGCATCGCGGCCCGGATATTCATCGTCACGTGAAATACTGGATCAAGCCTGATATCGAAAATCGCATCAAGAATGGCGAGATTACCGCTTATTTCGATTCGCAGGTAGCGGAGATCTCAATCGATTCTGTACGGCTGGAGACTCCATCGGGGGAGCGTATTCTTAGCAACGATTTTGTCTTTGCGCTGGTGGGCTATCATCCTGATTTTTCTTTTATAGAGAGCCTCGGAGTACGGTCGAAAGGGCCGGATCGGCTGCCGGTTTGCGATCCTGAGTCGCTGGAGAGCAATGTTCCCGGCATCTATCTGGCAGGGGTGATCGTGGCGGGAGCGCGCACCAATGAAATCTTTATCGAGAATGGCCGCTTTCACGGCGGACAAATTACTGCAGATCTTGTGAAAAAGCGAGCCGCTGGGCCCTTTTCTACGTCACAATTGTTAAATATTCCAGTCCTATAAGCCGGGAGAGGGACAGCCATGAGAGCTAGCGTGAGGGTCCGGGGATGGCCTCGTTCCATCAAGTTTCAGCTTCTGGCTGGACTGGTGCTTCTGGAGACGCTTTCTCTCCTGTTATTCGGGGTGCTGCTGATTCATCGCCAGTCGCGTGAGACTTATTTTCGCGCGCAACAGCGGTTAGGGCGTCAGTGCGACACGCTGGTTTTGCAAATCAGAGATGCACTGCAGGCCGGTCGTCCGGAGATGATTGGCGCCTCGCTGCATATGGTGGGTTCTGCGCCCAATGTTGCCATTGCCAAGGTGTCGGATGTCGATAACAAGATCCTCTATGTAAACAAAGGGGTGCCTGCGGGGCATGCGTTGACACCGGCAGAGCGCAGCCAGATTCCGCTGATGGTGCTCAATATATCCCATGTCTTCAAGATCGGCCCGGATGTATGGGAGTCGGCGAAGCCGATTTATTTCCAGGGCAAATTGTTTGGGTTCATCTGGGTGCAAATGGATCCGGCCTGGGATCGCGGCCAGTTGATCTTTTTGCTGCACTCCATCACACTGTTTGGCTTTATCTGGATCGCGACATCGGTTCTTATGGCATGGGGATTGGCCCGGTCGATTACCGGACCGCTTGCTGTGCTTCACCGGGGGACGCGGGCATTGATGGAATCTCCTGAAAGCCACACCAGCTTTCCGCTGCCGGTAACTGTGCATAACGAGATTGGGGACCTGATTGAGGCGTTTAACCGCATGATGGCCTCAATCGAAGAACAGCGCTCCGGGCTGAGCGATACTCTCTCATTGCTTGATTCCATGCTGGCGAATGCGCCTATTGGGTTGGCCTTTTTTGACCGCCGCTGCCGGTTTGTGCGGGTCAATCGGATTTTTGCCGACACTACGGGAATTCCGCTGAGCCGGCATCTTGGGCGGCCACTGTCGGAGGTTTTGCCGGCCGCTGTTGCACTCCAATTGGAAAAGACGATTCTGGGTGTCTTTGAAAATGACGAGCCGGTACGCGATCTGGAGTTGACGGGGACGGCGTTGGGAACCACTCGTCCGTGGACATGGATTACCTCTGCGTATCCGATCCGCACCACGCCCAGCCAGGTTCGCTGGGTTGGGTTGATCGTGATGGACGCGAGCGACCGCAAGCGCGGCGAGGAAGCGCTGCGTAAGACGGAGAAACTGGCTGCGACCGGCAGGCTGGCTGCCTCCATCGCACACGAAATCAACAATCCTCTGGAGGCGATCACGAACCTGTTGTACCTGCTGATCAACTATTCGGGACTGGAAGAGCCAGCCCTGGGTTATGCGGTCATGGCGGATCACGAGGTTCGGCGCATCTCGGAGATCACCCAGCAGACGTTGCGGTTTTACCGGCAGTCCACGCTGCCTGCGTTGGCCAATCTCTCGGAATTGCTCGATTCGGTGCTGAGCCTGCACCAGGGACGGCTGCGCAACCTGGGGATTGAAGTCAAGCGGAAATATGATGCGAAGACCACGCTCTATTGTTTTGCAGGAGAACTGCGGCAGGTGTTTGCCAACCTGGTAGGCAACGCGATTGACGCGATGCCGGAGGGTGGGCGGTTGGAGGTTCGAGCGCGACGCTCCCGAGACTGGAGCAATCCGTCGCGCACCGGAGTTCGCTTCCAGGTGGCGGATACGGGGTCCGGTATGCAGCCAGAGGTGCGCAAGCATATCTTTGAGCCTTTTTTCACGACCAAGGAAGTGACCGGAACAGGACTCGGGTTGTGGGTGAGTTGGGAGATCGTGGTCAAGCACCACGGTTCGATTCGCGTGCGAAGCAGGTCGAATGCAGATGGAGGCAAGTCCGGTACGGCCTTTGAGCTGTTCTTTCCGGATGAGCCAGAGTTGGTCACTGCGCAGGAAGTAGAACAGGCGGAGATATCCGCGCCTGCCTGATGTTCCTGGCCTGATATTCCGGAAGAGATCTGTTTAGTTGGGGAGCTTGATCGTGTCCGGTAGCAGGTCCGGATAGGAGTTCTCGGCGGGGAGGGCTTTCTGCTGATGGCTGAAGCAGCTACCGGAGCTTTGCGACGGCGTTCCATGGGAACGCGTGACATGCAGGCGGTCCATCAGGATGACGCGAACGCGCTGCCCCTCGACTGATTCGGGTAGAGCGCTGCTTACCTTCTTACGATCCACAAAAAGGACGATCGCTGCGTCGCCGGGGTTATCCAGACTTTGCCCGACCCCTACGCCGAAGATTGCCGGGTTGGACTTCAGAAGCGTGGCTGCATTGCGCTGTTTGACAGCCAATACCTGGGCCAGAGACGCGGCATGCGGCTGTGGAGTGGCTGCGGCCGCTTCGTTGGGAATTACGAGTGTTGGAAGACCGCCGATGGTGGCTGGGGGAGTTCCAACATAGCCTGGCTCAACGTAGAAGGCTACGGCGCCTTCTTCCGGATGATCTTTGCTGGCGGCAGGGCCGACGCGCACGATTCCGGTAGAGGGGCCCTGGGACTGCTGGGCCAGCTGTTGAGCGAGCGGCAGGGCCGCCTCGACGCGCTCCAGTTCAATCGAACCCAGTTTGGCATAGCTTGCCGTTACTGAACTTGAGGTATCGTCCGAGAGTTTCTGGCTGCTGTAGCTGAGGCAGGAGACGGGGTGATCCGGGCCTCCGACAAAACTGTAACTGGTCTGGCCGGCCACTCCGGGAACCTGGCTGTTCAGCGCGCCGAGTACATCTGAAACCGGATTCGCGATGGCGTGCTCCACTCCATCCGCATCGGTGCCACCGGCGAAGAACAGGCCTACGGGCTCCGCGTTAGCTGTATCGACCACCAGGGCACCGGAGTCACCGGCATCGCTGAAACTTGTGCCGGAAATGGCGATCTGGTTGGTGAAAGTCTTGGTCATGGAGTGGCTGGTTTCAGCGCAATCGGTGAAGTAGTCCACCACGACGTCGACATTCATTGCAGAGACGCTGGCGCAGGTCAGTCCGGTCGTCCTGCCGCTCTTGGCGACCATCATGCCGAGCGATGCTGCCTGACCCTTACCGCTGGTGGATGAGATTCCCAGGGGAGCTGCGGCGAGGGAGCCGTCCTGCTGCTTGGTTCCCAGCTCCAGAATGCTGCCTTTGAGATCCACCGCGCCGGAGGCGACACGAGCGATGGCCGCGTCCACGTTGGTGGCGGGCGAGGTCAAGGCGGGATAGCCGGTGAGGTTGGCGATGGGGGTGGTGCCGGGGCCGACGCCGTAGGGAGTGCATCCGTTATCGATCAGCCCGGGCTGGATGATGGTTTCGCCGATAAGGGATTGGTCGCTGCGCGCCAGCACGTGATTGTTGCTGAGCACATACTGGTTTCCGCTGGTGTCCTGCAGCAACGCGCCGAGGGTGCCGCCACAGCAGTCGGAGAGTGAGCCCAGGCTTGCGTCGTAATCCGTATTGCTGCCACTGGATGAGCCGAGTTGTACCGGAGCTGCGAGATGGGCCTGGTGTCCGACTGGATTGCTGTTGATTCCGGAGGAGTTGAGAAGCACGCGCGTCCAGCTTCGCGTGGCGGATTTTGTGGGGGAGCTGCCCACATATCCGACAACATACACGAGCACAGGCGTTGCAATCGTTGCGGGCGCTGCATAGGTGACCGTGCAGACGGTGTATGCGGGGTTGGCGCTGCTGACGGAACTGCGGGTGCAGTGAGGTTGGGAGAGTGTGCCTGCGTCGCTGGGTGTTCCTGCGGTGTCGCTGGCGAGGGCAAAATGGATGCTGGCGCTGCCGCCGACTTCGGTCATGGACCCGGAGATCGACACGGTTCCATTCGCTCCCAGTGCCAGATTTTCAGGCGTGAGCGGCTGTAGAAACCCGGGAGTCACGGTGAGGTCTGCGGTGCTCTCGGTCAGGCTGAACTGGCTGGCTTGCTTTGCCGGTACGGCGCTGACGGTAACGTTTGCCTCGTCCTGGGTGAGATAGCTGGGCGGCGTATAAAGGCCATTCGCGCTGATGCTGCCTGCGCCTGCGGTCGGGTCTCCGCCAGTCACGGACCACTCTACTTTGGCCGGTTCGCCGGTGGACAGGGTGGCCGAGTATTGCGTGGTGCGGCTGGTGTCCACCTGGGTCGTCGCGGCGTGGATCGATACCCTGGTCGCACCTGCGATGTCTGTCCCGGAGGCAGATACATGTCCACCGCAGCCCGCAACGGCGAGGATCGCCGGGGCCAGTACGACAGCGGAAGCATGGAGCGGGTTCAGACGCAAAATGAAACTCTGCTTTCAAAACAAAGGTATTGTGCGGCCAGATTCATTTCCATTGCCGACTTACGAAATTACCCTGCGCAGGAAGCCGCGTACACCAAAACGGCCCAGGATTGCCAGGAAGATCGTCAGCGCGAGAAGGATAGCCCACTCAGGCATGTGATGAACACCCGGAGTGACAGCCGCGCGTAGACCCTCACTGATATATACGATTGGATTGAAGAGAACGGCAATCTGTAACCAGCGTATTTTTTCCAGATAGGCCCACGGGTAGTAGACGCATCCCAAAAAGGTAATCGGCACGACGATGATGGAAAAAACCAGCCCAATCTGCTTGGGACTGACGATGGAGCCGATGGCCAGCCCGAGGGAACCGGCCAACAGGCTCGACATGATCAGGACGATGATCAGCAATGGCCAGTTATGGAAGTCGGGATAGACCGGCGTCGCTGGAATCAGGATCGCCATGGGAATGACCGAGAGTGCGGCGACTATGCTTTGCATCGCGCTGAAGCAGACTTTTTCGAGTGCGACGACGGCTACGGGCACGGGGCACATGACGCGGTCGTCAATCTCGCGGGTAACGCCAAATTCGGTCGAGAGCGGCAGGGCGACGGCGGCGATACCGCTGAACATGATTGCCACGGCCATCAGGCCCGGCAGCAGGACGGTTCCAAAACTGGGGCCAGCCGCGGACGCCATCGGATTGCCGCTTGCTATGTGTGGCATAACAAAGGTGAAGACGAAGAGGAAGAGCAGAGGCTGCATGCCGACGCGGAGCAGGAACGGCATCAGCTCCCGGCTCAGCACACGCAGATCGCGGAGGTACAGTCCCCAGAAGGCTTTCAGGAACATGCTTTGTTTGGATGGAGTCTTCTGGGACGGAATCCCCTGGATGGATGAATTACTCACGCAAGTCCCTCCCCGTCAGTTGGATGAAGACTGTTTCCAGACTCGGTTCGGTGATGGAAATGTCTCTCAGGCCGAGTTTTGCGCAGGACTGAATGATCTCCGGAAGCAGGCCATCGACGTTGCCTGCAAAAACGCGCAGGCCGTCGGGCAGGGTTTCGGCGCTCTTTACGCCTTCGCGCAGGCGCAGATCGGAGGCAAGGGCCTCGGCTCCGGCGATATTGCGCAATTTGAGGTCGATGATGGTCTGGGCGCCGTGCGTATCTTTCAAGTGCTGCGGCGATCCCAGGGCCAGCACTTTGCCGCGGTCCACAACAGCAACGCGGTCGGAGAGCTCGTCGGCCTCTTCCATATAGTGCGTGGTCAGGACGACGGTGATGCCTTCTTTGCGCAGTCCCTGCACGGCGGTCCACATGGCAATGCGGCTTTGCGGATCGAGGCCTGCGCTTGGTTCATCCAGAAACAAAACTTTGGGCCGATGAGCAATGGCTCGTGCGATCTGCACACGCTGCGCCAGTCCGCCGGAGAGTTGCGAAGGGTACGCGTCCTTGCGCTCGGTCAGCAGGAACTGGGCCAGTAGTTCACTGGCGCGCGCCTTGGCCTGAGCGTTGGAAAATCCAAAATAACGGCAGTGGTAGTAGATGTTTTCAAAGATGGTCAGGGAGCGGTCGAGCGTGTTGTACTGCGGAACGACGCCGATAAACTGTCGTGCCTGGGATGGCTGCTTCACAACGTCGATCCCGGCAATGCGCACTTTGCCGCTGGTGGGCAGTGTGCGGGTGGTGCAGATGCTGATGGTGGTGGTCTTGCCTGCGCCGTTTGGCCCAAGCAGGCCGAAGATTTCACCCTGGCGTACAGTCAGATCGATCCCGTCCAGGGCGACTACTCGCTGCTTGGCATCGTAGACCTTGGTAAGTTGTTCTATTTCAACAATCAATTCGGGATTTTGATCCGGCATCAGGATGGGCTCATTGTGGGCGGGGAAGTTTGCACCTGTAATCAGATTACAGGAAAGGTGGTTTACTTGCCCCCGGATTCCCGTCTAGATCCGGTCCAGGAGCAAGTCTAGTTTGCTGAGATTACAATCTTGCCAAAATGGGCTCCGGATTCCATTCGACGCAGGGCAAGGGGAAATTCGGTAAAGGGGAAGACTTGATCGATCACCGGCTTGAGTCCTGAAAGCGAGATTGCCTTGTTCATCGCAATGAACTGAGCGCGCGAACCGACATAGACGCCGTGAATGCGGGCCTGTTTGGTGAGGATGGGGCGGACATCGAGAACCTCTGCTGCGCCGGTTAAAACGCCGATCTGTGCGATCACGCCTCCGTGGCAGATGGCGCGGATTGAGCGCGGAAGTGTTCCTGCGCCGCCGACCTCGACGACCAGGTTGACGCCGGCGCCGGCGGTCTGCTCCATCGCCCATTTTTCCCAGTCAGGGCTGGTGCGATAATTCAGTCCGGCATCGAGACCGAGTGTCCTGGCGCGTTCGAGCTTTTCGTCGCTGCTGGAGATGCCCAGCACCTTTGCCCCGGCTAGTTTGGCGAATTGCAGTGCGAAGATGGAGACGCCTCCCGTTCCCTGAATCAGGACGGTATCGCCCGGTTTTACGCTAGTTGCGGTGAAGAGGGCGTTCCAGGCGGTAAGGGCTGCGCAGGGCAGTGTGGCGGCCTCTTCGTAGTTCAGATGGTCGGGGATGCGCACCAGACCTGTCTCGCGCAGGACGATTTCCGTGGCCAGTACGCCGTCGATATCGCCGCCTAAGGCTCCTTTGGAGTGCGCGGCAGAGGGTGCGCCGTCCTCCCAGTTCTGCCAGAAACAGCCTGCTACGCGGTCACCGGTTTTCCATTGCTGTACGTCTGCGCCAACGGCAACTACTTCGCCTACGCCATCGGAACAGGGAATGCGGGGCAGCGCCAGGCGAGGATTGTATTTGCCCTCGACGACCATCAAGTCTCGGAAATTGAGAGAGATAGCGTGAATGCGAACCAGGACTTCGTTGGCATGGAGTGAGGCCGGTGAGATGGAATTACGATTTGCCAGAATCAGCGAATCGATGCCAAAAGCGGGGATTTGCCATTGCTGCAAGATTGGTTCTCCTATATTTAGGGCCAGCAAAGATGGCCCTTACCCTCGGTTGTCGAGCGCATACAACGTACAATGGATACATGGCCCGAGGTTGGGAAAGCAAATCGGTGGAGGAGCAAATGGCAGCAAGCCAGCAGCAATCGTCCGTTTTTTCTGGAAGTGCACAAGATTTGCGGAAGCAACAAGTGGATAAAGCACACGTCGCCCGTCAACTGCAGGCGTTGAATCTGCAGAAGGAAAACATCCTTGGGCAGCGGACTTCGAACCCTGGCCGTCGTGCCGCGTTAGAAGCAGCGTTGGCTCATGTCGAGGCTCAGATCAAGGCGCTCGACTAATTCAATCAATTCAATTTTCGCGATGATTCGCTGCGGCAGCAGGGGCACAGGTCCCTGCTGCCGTACGTGTTTAGCCGCTACATCTTTAACGGGTGTTTCCAGTTGTGCCTGCCTGCTCGCGATGGAAGAGCAGGGAATTAGCCTGCCCAACGGGCGTCATCAGGACGTGGGCGATGTTCACGTGCGCCGGGCGGCTGACTGCCCAGACGATGGCGTCGGCAACGTCGACGGGGGAGAGCGGAGTGATTCCCTGGTAGACCTTGGCTGCACGAGTTTCGTCCCCGCGAAAACGTACCTTGCTGAAATCGGTCTCGACCATACCGGGATCGATGCTGGTAACGCGGACCGGCGTGCCCAGTACATCCTGGCGCAGACCGTCGTTGATGGCCTTTTCTGCAGCCTTGGTGGCGCAGTAGACGGCTCCGTTGGGATAGGTAAGCTCGCCTGCTGTCGAGCCCATGTTCACCACGTGACCGGAACCGCGCTCGACCATGCCGGGAACAACTGCGCGGGTGACGTAGAGCAGGCCCTTTACGTTGGTGTCGATCATCTCGTCCCAGTCCTCGATGTGGCCCTGGTAGAGTTTGTCCAGTCCACGGCTCAGACCGGCGTTGTTTATCAGGACATCAATCGCTGACCACTCGGCAGGCAGCGCTGCAATTGCAGCGGCTACGGCGGGCTGTTTCTGCACATCGAGTTCGAAGGCGTGGACAGCCTGTGCGCCTGCTTCGAGAGCTTTGCTGGCAACGGCGGAGAGTTTGTCCTGGCGGCGTGCGGCAAGCAGCAGCCGCGCTCCCTCGGAGGCAAAGGCATAAGCCGTGGCCTCGCCGATTCCGGAGCTGGCCCCGGTAATGAAGACGATTTTTGCTTTAAGACTCATGCACACAGTGTAGCTAAGAGTTGCCGGAAGCTGGAGCATTCTGCCTCTAAAGCGCGAACATGGAATGCCTCTGCAGTGTGCTTGCTTATTGATCTTTCAACATCTTTGCCGGGGAGGTTTTTGCCGCTGCATTGGCCGGCAGCATGGCGACTGAGATCGCGAGGGCTAAAACTACCAGGGGAACTGTTGCCACAGTGGTCCACGACCAGGGTGTGGACGATAAGGATGTGCCTCCCATCCATTGCCCGGTTGCCAGCTCTACCAGAAGTCTCCACGAGATCAATGACAGCCCCAATGCTGCCACTCCGCATTGGAAGGCCTGCCGCAGCATGGTTCGTCGAATATCCCAGCGCGACGCTCCAAAGCAGAGGCGGACGGCAATTTCTCTGCGCCTGTTGTTGACCGCGTACATCAGAACGGCATACAGCCCGAGATAGGCGATCAGCGCGACCGTTACGGCGCCTGCTACCGGCAGAAAAAGGCGAGCTCTCTGCTCCAGAAAGGACGCTTCCAGGCGCTCATCAATCCGGTATGTGGCGGTTACGCCAAAGGATGGCATGGATGCGTCCGCCTGCTGCCGGATCAACTCGCTCAACGCAACCGGCGACTGGTTGCCCTGCAGCAGGAAGTACAGCGGAAAGGACAGTGCAAATACATTTTCTCGCAATGGCAAAAATAGCGTGGCCTCGGGGGAACTGGTCACTCCGGCAAAGCGCATATCGTCCGTGATGCCGACGACCTCGGCGGTGAAACTGATTGGAGAATTGGGATCCTCGATGCGAATGCTGCGATGCAGCGGGTCTTCGCCTGGCCATAGTTCTCGGGCAAGCTGCCTGTTTACGACAACCTCCGAGACGGAGTGGGTAAACTCATCCGCGGAGAATGGGCGCCCGCGGTAAATGGAGTTGCCCATGGTCTGAAAATAACTCTGCGTTACTCCACAGTAATGAATCGAAGCTGAGGGGATTGAACTTTGGTCGAGGCGTTGCAGGGTGAGCGTCTTCATCGCTTGCCCGAATGGTGCGCAGGAAGCCGCAGCGATCGAATGTATCTCTGGAACTCGATCTCCGGCGCCGCTCAGCACGTTGCGGGTAAATGTCGCAAAGGGAAAATCGTCGCCGCCGCCGGTGGAAAAATTGACGATGGACTGCTTTGTAACCGGACCGATTTCGATTGCTGTCAGGTGAGCCGGTTCAAAGCCAAGCGCCTCTTGCGACAGGCCGCGAACTGCCTGGACCATGGTGCGGCGAGCAGACACATCACGATGCACGACGCCATTTGCACCGCTACCATGGATCGCATGGCGATGCCCGTCCACTTGTCCCCGGTGGAGGTGTATCCCAGTCGTGGTGCACCTCCTTCGCGCAGCAGACGCAGGGCTGGAAGCAATGCAATGGCGGCGGCAAGCAGGCAAACCGCAGCCAGTTCCACGGCTAAGGTATGCGTTACATTCGGCCACGAGATGGAGCCTGCCGGAAGAAGGACGGCTGCCTGTTTGCCGAAAAATATCAGCGACAATATTGTCCCGGCTGCGGCCAGTAGAAAGGATGCCAGTACGGTAAATGCCGGGCCGCACATTCCCTCCGCGATAAGCCGAAGCGTTCGCGCTCCGAGGATGCGCTTGAGCCGTATTTCTTCGGCCTGGCGCGGAGCCTGGGCGAGCAGCAGGCCAGCATAGTTCAAGCCCGCAGCCACGATCAGAGTTACCGCTACGATGAAGGTCAAGTGAGACCAACTGCGCAGCTTGGCGTCCCGCACTGGATCGTTTGTCAGGCCGTCGCTGAGGTGAAGGTGGAAGCGGCGATTTTCAGGCGCGTGGGCAAACCGCTCCAATGCAATACGATTTCCCTGCACTGTCGGCGTGGACGATGCTGTCAGGACAAAAAAGATCGGCTCCATCTTCCATGAGATGCGTTCAGCGGATGCGGATTGCGACCTGGTATTCGAGGCTGCGGCCCTGCTTCCGTTTCCCAGTGCGATCATCTTTTCTGGAGCTACCCAGGCATCTGTTTCCGCCCAAAGTCCGGTGAAGCTGCGCGGTGCAACGCCGATGACACGATATTGGCCGCCATTCAGAGTTGCATCCTGGCCGAGCGCGCTGTGGACGGAGCCGAAGAGCTGCTTCGCAAGAGATTCGGCCAGCACTACTTCAGGCTCGCCAGAGCCGTTGTCCCAGCCCGGAGCAAAGCTTCCGGCAAACACTCCTCCGCGCGTAAAACCTGGGAAAAAACTGGAAGAAACGCCGGAAACCGAGATTTCCCGGCCTTGCCCATGCGCCAGTAACCTGGCTCGCACAGGGCCGCCGTAAGCAGCTATTGCCACCCCTGGAACTGAGATGTGGCTGGAGAGATATTCATAGGCTGGCCAGGGGAGCGAGCGGGATGCGCCTCCGACTGTCTCTTCGGCGAGAGTTTCAAAGGAGAGCGGAAGCAGACCGTTAGAACCGGTGCGCGACATGGCGGCCATCACGGTAAAGGCCAGGGTTGATCCGGCAAATCCCAGGGCCAGAATCAGGCCGGCAAGCATCGTCAGAATTGGACTGCGCCGAAAAGAACGGCGAACTTCACGCACGATCAATGGTTGAATCTCCCTGTCAGCCCTTCATATCGAGAGCTATTTGCAATACGTCGACACTTGCTGCTCCGACTCGTTGGCGAAGCGCTCGAACTGCACTGTCCTGCGGCAGGCACATGGGGTGAGACGGAAACTGCGTAAGGGCAAAAACCAGGTAATGATGATCGGACTTGATGGTGTCTTTGGCTTTGGCAAAGTCAGGCACGGCAGCAAAAACCTCGTTCCGTTGCAGTAGCCCATTGGTTAAAGTGCGACCCACAGCTGATTCCGGCAAATGATTCAGAAAACTTCCGTTTGCTATCGGGTCGCTGCCGTAATAAATCAAAACTCCAGCTGGGTTGTAGACCATAATGCAGGGCAAGCGGAAAGTGACGTTCTTTACCGCATCGTCACTCTTCTTTTTCTCAAAGAGAGGAAGCACATTCTTGCTGAAGTCAGCAAACTTCAGCACGGTAGTTATGTAGATGGAGTCTTCTGCAGCGAAGCTCGTAGGGGTACACAAAGCGATCAGAAGCGCCGCGAAAATTGGCAGCAGGGCTGGTTTCCAGTTCACGAATTCTCCGTTGCCGGTTCGGCAGTTGTAGAGCTAATTTTTCATGTCGAGAGCTGCCTGGAGAACGTCAATCTTCAAGGCTGAGCCTTTTTGAGCGAGCTCTTTAACGGCATTGTCCTGGAGAGCATTCCACGGGCTAAAAGGGTATTGCGTGATGGACAACACAAGAACGTGATGGTCCGATTCGATGGCGTTTTTGGCCGTGGAAAAGTAAGGGACCGCATCAAAAATTTCGCTGCGTTGCAAGAGCCCCTCGGCTTTTCCCTGACCCACGATGGATTGTGGTAATCCGCGCAAAAATGCGCTGTTTTTCTTAGGGTCGAAGCCGGAGTACACCATCACTCCAGCCGCGTTATAAACGATAAGGATTGGCAAGCGGATCGCGATTTCCGTGGGGTCATTCTCTTTGTGCCTCATCTTGAAGACGTGCCCGATGTTGTTATCGAAGGCGACATTCTTTAGGACGGTACTGAGATAGATGGCGTTCTCTGCCGCTATTGTTTGAGGGATGAAGAGTAGGGCTATGACTCCAGCCAGAAACTATGTCAGGCAGACCTTCATCGTTAGGCAGTCCTTCACGGATAATTGATTCTCTTTGGATGATTTTTAGACGAAGTCAGACTAGCAGGAGTTATCTGTTGTGTCGATAGGAAATTGTTATGGAGTTAGTAAGTGGAATTTGGAGGTTGCTTCAGGGGAAGCTATATATTTCAAGCCGTAAGGTATTAAAAGCGGGCCTTTCGCTATACGCGGGATGGCTGAAGTTATATAGATAGTTTAAGACTCAGGATGTCGGGAAAAGTTAGCTCATAATATGGATATTTAATTCTTTATAAATACCGGATGCAATGCTGAGGTTGCATCCGGCATTACTTCTGAGGGCCTTACTCTGGCATGGTCAGAGTTATGACGGTGTAACCAGTGTGTGGGCTATGGCGAATAGGGCCAGTTCCAGACGGGTTGAGACGCCTGTTTTGTCGAAGATGTTGGAGAGGTGTCTTTTTACTGTTTCCTCGCTCAGGGTGAACTGTTTTGCGATGTCGCGATTGCTACAGCCTTCAACGATGCAGCCCACGACTTCCAGTTCGCGTGGAGTCAGGCCGTAGGTTTTGCGTTGCGGCACTGCGGCTTGTTGCATTAGGGTGTGCAGGGCGCTTACGAGATTTACGACACGCTTGCCGCCGATCCAGTAGTCACCGGCGATGACGGTGCGGATGGAGGTTTGCAGATGATCTGCCAGTGCATCTTTGAGGACGATGCCGCGAGCGCCAATCTGCAGTGCTTCAATAATTTGTTGTGTCGTGATGGTCGAGGTCAGAAGGATGATCTTGACCGTCGGCGTGCCGTTCATGATGGCACGCATGGCTTCAAGACCAGGCAAGCGGGGCATCTGCACATCGAGCAGAAGGATGTCGGGCTCCAGTTCCAGGGTCTGCGTGATGGCTTCATCGCCGTCCGACGCTTCGCCGACAACTTCAAAGCCGGGATGAGCCGAGAGCATGTTGCGTACGCCAATGCGCACAACCGGATGGTCATCCGCCAGAACAATCCGAATCAATCTGTCCGTTGCCGACATTCTTCCCCCTTGTGTTCGTGCTTCAATCTTCGATGGTACTCTGGCATTCGGCAGCGATTGCTCACTGGATACCTTTAGCCAAGTTACTACAGTAATGTTTCTTTCAGCATACTCTGTAATGACTTAAGTGCATTATGCAACTGCAAAACTTCTTTTGGCCACGTCTCACGCAGGTTACTGGATTCCAACCTGGCGGCGGATTGCATCGCGCTTGAAAGGCCCACCATCGCGCATCCACCCTTGATGGAGTGAGCGATGCGAGCTACTTCGGGGGTGTCGTTCGCATTCATGGCTTGTTGCAGTGCATTCAGCCGGGTGGTCAGGTCGTTTGCAACGGCGGTATAAATCTCAGTTACTGCCGCGGCGGGCATCATTGCTTTGAGTTTGTCCAAAATAACTACATCAATAACTACATCGATCGGCTCCGGCTCAGCTTCAGAGCCAGCCGCAACGGTGGAGAGATTATTCTCGTTTCGATTCCCGCTTTGGAGCAGAGTTACAAGATGGGCTGCTTCGATGGGCTTGAGCAAAAAACCATCCGTCGCTTCTCGAATGGAGGCGTTAATCTCGCTGCCGCTGATGGCGATCAGGCGGGCTGGCGAGGCACTTCGCAATGCGTGAACCAGCTCGATGCCGCTGAGGCCGGGCATCTGGGTGTCCATCAGGATCACTTCCGGCTGCGATGTTGAAAGTATGGCCACTGCTTGTTGACCATGCTCGGCTGACGATACGGGGAAGCCTTCCATCTCCAGCAGCATCGATAGAACTTCGCGGCTGATGGGGTCATCGTCGATCAGCAGAATGTGCGGAAGAGATGGAGTGCTAGTTGGGCCAGGCATGTTTCCAGTGTGCCATTGCGAGGGAGGTGTTTGTCATTCTAATTTCCGACGACCAGTGTCTGAAAGCTGCCCTTCATGGGAACGACTCTCAGGGATCCGATGCCTCCGGAGTGGGTGGTATCAAAGCCCTCGATATCGGTCACGAGATACACTTCGCCATTTTCGGAGTTTACGGCCAGTGTATTGGCCCGGCTGCGGGTGGGCAAATCCTGAACGACATCGTAGCTATCGGAGATGTGTTGCTGGATGACGGTGAGGCTTCCCAATCCTGCTCCGTTTGCGCTGTAGATCAAGCCGCGCGTGGGGTCGAACCCGATGCCGCCGACTCCCGGACCGATCGGCAGGGAAGTGATCAGTGTGCCGCGGGATGCATCGAGAACCAGCATCTTCAGGTTGCTGCAACCGACGAACAGGCGCTGTTGATCCTTGTCGATTGCCATTCCCTGGGGATCGTTGCAGTCCGATCCGAGATGGAGCCGATGGATCTGGCTTGATGCCTGGGATGAGGTCGATGACCCGCTCCAATCCAGAACGGGAAGAGGAGTGGAGGGATGTTTCGCTTTTTCTGTCTCCGTCGCGCGAGCGAGTTCACGGAGCTTTGCGACGACTGTTTGCGTGTCGAAACTGTCGATTTCGTTCTGGTCTACGATGTTCACGAAGATCTGGCCGTTGCGGTCCGTTTGCGCAAAGCTTAGCCTGCCCGCGAGCAGCAGGTCACCGATACGGGTGTTGGTTGTGCTGTCGATCACGGTAACGACCGATCTTGTCGGACCGGTGGTTTGTGCCGGGTCGCTCGCGATTGAGGCGCAAATTGCAAAGACCGTTGCAGTCACCGGATCGAAGACGATTGCCTGCGGACTGGGACCACTGCGGATATTGGCCACAACATCTTTCATGCGCCGGTCGAAGACCTTTACCTGGCTGGATTGTCCATCGGTCACGTAGCCATACTGACCGCTGTCTTCGAGCGCTACGCTGTGCGCCTCGCCGATGTCGGGGACGACTCCCATCAACTTGCCGGCGTTCAGGTCGACGATCTGCACGACCGATCCGTGGGCGATATAAAGTTGGAGTGCTTTGGAGTCAATCGCAAGATTGCCCCATACACCCTCCCCACCGATTCTCCAGGTCGTTTTGATGAAGAATGGGTGGGCAGGCAGGTCGGTTGCTTTGGGCGGCTCTTGAGCGGCAAGGGTGGCACAGCATGCCAGACAGAATGCCAGAATTCTTTTCATTGCTCTCCGGTCCTGGATTCTACGATCCTATCTTTGTTGGACGTGGATCGAGCAATCGAAGCCGCTTTTATTCGTCACTGACGGAGACTTCATGCAGCCAGCCGGGATGTTTGAGTAGTTCGCGTGGACGCGAACCGTCGGGAGCACCGACCAGGCCATCGCGCTCCATGAGGTCGATGAGGTGCGCGGCGCGGCCGTAGCCGATTCGTAGACGGCGCTGCAGCAGGGAAGTGGAGGCTTTGCCGAACTCGAAGACCAGGCGTACTGCGTCGTCGAAAAGTTCGTCGTTGTCGTCCTCTGCGGCGCCGGTGCCTTCGCCATGCGCACGTTCTTCACGCGGCGCCTCAAGGAAGCCCTCGACATATTCGGCCTCGCCTTGCGCCTTCCAGAAATCGACGACGGCCGCGGTTTCCTTTTCGCTCACATAAGGGGCGTGTAGGCGCATCAACCTTGAGGTTCCCGGCGGACGGAAGAGCATGTCGCCGCGCCCGAGCAGCGACTCCGCGCCGTTGTCGTCGATGATGGTGCGCGAGTCGACTTTAGAGGCCAGGCGGAAGCTGATGCGTGTCGGTACGTTGGCCTTGATGAGGCCGGTGATTACATCCACCGAAGGACGCTGCGTCGCCAAGATCAGATGAATGCCGACGGCACGAGCCATCTGCGCGAGGCGGGTGATCGATTCTTCAACATTGGCGCGGTCGAGCATCATCAAATCGGCCAGCTCGTCGATGATGATGACGATGTAGGGCAGAGATGTTTCTTCTTCGCCTGCATCGGTGAACAGGCTGGCCATGCCTTGTTCCGATAGCTTGGCGTTGTACTGATCGATATTGCGAACACTGCGGCTGGCGAGCAGTTTGAGGCGGCGCTCCATTTCGCGGACGGCGTTGCGGAGTGCATTCGCTGCGAGCTTGGCCTCGGTGATGATGGGCGTGAAGAGATGCGGAATGCCTTCATACATTCCCAACTCGACGCGCTTGGGATCGACAAGGATCAGGCGCACCTGCGCGGGCGTTGTGCGGAAGAGCAGCGACATGATCATCGCGTTGATGGCGACGGATTTACCGGAGCCGGTTGAACCGGCGATCAGTACATGCGGCATTCCGGCGAGGTCGGCGGTGACGATGCGGCCATTGATGTCCTTGCCCATGGCCAGTGTGAGGCGAGATTTTGCCTTGGCGAAGGTCTCCGACTCGATCACGTCGCGGAGATGAATCGTTTCGCGGTCGTGATTCGGCACCTGGATGCCGATGGTGCTTTTGCCTGCCATGCGCTCGATCAGGATGCTTTCGGCGCGCATGGCGAGGCAGAGATCGTCGCCGAGGCCAGCGACGCGGCTGTACTTCACGCTGGCATCGGGTTTGAACTCGTAGGTGGTGACCATGGGGCCGGGATTGATCTGCACGACCTGGCCGTTGACTTTGAACTCGCCGCACTTCTCGACCAGTTTGCGGGCTTCTTCGCGCAGCATATCTTCGCGAATTGCGAGTGGCTCTTCGCCTTGATGGAGCAGGGTGCTGGGCGGTAGTTTGAAGCCGCTCACGTTCTTGGGAGCCACGGTGACGGTGCGCAGATCGGCGTCGGCACGTTCGTGGATGGTGAGGTTTTCTGCTGGAGCTTCAGCCCGAGGTGTGGGGTGTTCTCGCATCGGCAAACGGGTTGGTGCTGGCTCGGGGATTGTCCGTTCTGTTACGAAGCGCTCAGAAATTGCGCGTTCCGGCATCGCATGTTCTGGTATCGCGCGGTCGGGCATTACGCGATCAGGCAGGGGCCGTTCCGAGATTGGCAGAATGGGTGCGAGTTCCGCTGCTTCTTCAAAGGCTTCCGAGGCGGCGTCTTTGGCGCGGTTGCGCGAAGGCATGCGGGTTACTCCGCCTGCTGGATTCGCTGTGCGGCTGGTGATCGGGACTTGCTCGGGACGATGTTCGGGCCTGTGATCAGGCCGGTACTCGGGCTGGTATTCCGTAACTGCCAGAGGAGGATATTCGGATTGAGCCGCAGGTGCTTCTTCTGCTTCGCGTCGATCCCAGATGCTGGGCCGACGTACGCTTGCGGGAAGATCTTCGTCGTCCTGCGCTGCGGAAAATCCTACGCGACGCACTGCCGGAACTTCGTCGAGAAGCTCTTCTTCGGAGCGCTGACGGCGGCGGAATAATCCTGAGAACCAGCCGGTTTTTGTGCGGGCGGATGAGCCTGCTTCGGACATCTCTTCCATGCGTTCCGAGAGGTCGATCGGTCCTCGTTCGGCTTCGCGAACAGCGGCTTCTTCGGCTCGGCGATCGGCACGGTCAGCCTGCCAGTTTTGCCAGCGATCATGGAGTGCGGAGAGCTGGATCGAGCGCTCCTGACTCCATCCCCAGGCGGCCTGGAAGCTGAAGTTCGATCCAAAATACAATCCTGCGCAGGAGAAGACGGCTGCGACAATCCACGCGCCCTGCGTATTCAAATAACGAATGAGGAGATCGGCAATCAGCCTGCCGGTGACGCCCTCGATTGGCAGGATATGCAGCCAATGCCAGTGCCAGGGCAGAAGGCCCAGAATGGCGGGGAAAAACGCCAGCGTGAGGATTACGCCAGTCCAGCGCAGCCATGCAGCACCGTTGTAGCGCGAACGAATCCAGGTCAGGCCGAGCCCGCCAAGCCATAAGGGAAGGCCAAAGGCCGTGAGGCCGAGCACCTGCAACAGCAGATCGCTGAGATAGGCTCCTGTGGGCCCAATCCAATTGCGAACGGCGTGCGGGCCGGTTATGCCGGAGGCGGAATTCAAGGATGGATCGGAGGCATGATACGAAACGAGAGAGAGCGTGAGGAGCGCGGCGAGCAGCACCAGCACTGCGCCCAGGAGCAGGTTCAGTGGGCGACTGCGGGTCGGCGTCGGGACTAGTCGGATGGGTTTCATGGCAGGGACGCACCCGTGGGCAGAACTCAAGCCGATACATCCAGCGAGCCAGCCAACGGTCGAAAATCCCAGAGCAGTTTCTATTATCGCTGGGAAGAAGCAGTTTTCGGTCCAAAAGGAGGCGAGGGGAACCTAGCAGTCAACCCCCGAAACTGAGATGGCCAGGACGAAACCGGGATGGCCCAAACAAAAAGGATGGGCAAGACTAAATCGAGATGCCCAGATGCGACGAGGCCGGAGCATCTGCCCCGGCCTCGTCGCTGCTCTTGTTTTATTGCTAGCTCATGCCCAGCATCTTGTGCCCGAGAGTGAGCAGCAGAACTGCCAGGATGATGCGGTAGATCGCGAAGAGGACAAGTCCATGCCTTCGCACCCATTGCAGGAACCACTCGACGACGCCGAGAGCCACGATGAACGATACAACAAAGCCGATGGCCAGCACGATCCAGCGCTCGGTATTCATCACCAGCGGAGCTGTGGCTTCTGCGACTGCGGGATGATGCAGCACCTCTTTGTAGAGGTCGTAACCGGTTGCGGCAATCATGGTTGGGATGGAGATGAGGAAGCTGAATTCGAGCGCTGCGCCGCGAGTCAGGCCCACGATTTGTGCGGCGGCGATGGTGGACATGGATCGCGATGTGCCGGGGAAGACAGCGGAGAGTGTCTGGCAGAGGCCGATCCAGATTGCCTGCCACAGGCTCATCTCTTCCACGTCACCGATGCCGGCTTCGTGGCGAATTGTCCACGCATCGATCGCCCACATCACGATGCCACCGATCAGCAGGGCCATGGCCATGACTTGAAGGCTTTCGAGATTTTTGCTGATCATCTTTTTCAACAGCAGAGCGGGGATTGCGGTGAAGAGGAACGCAATCAGCGTGAGAGAGATGGGGTGATTCAGAATGGTGCGATTGCCGCTTTCTCCCTTGGGGAAAGTGCGGATGAACTCGATTATCCGGCCCATGAAGAGCAGGCAGAGCGCAAGGATCGCGCCTAACTGGATCACGATGGTGTACATCTTCCAGTAAGCATCGGTCAGGTCAATGTGCAGCAGGGCTTCCGCAATGCGCAGATGCGCGGTGGAACTCACGGGCAAAAACTCCGTGAGACCTTCCACGATGCCCAGAATTACTGACATGAAATAGTTATTCAATCTTCCTCCACCTTCGGTTTCTCCGAGAGGTTTTTAAAAACCGACGCCGTATGCGCCATCCAATGTGTGCGTCGTATTGCAATCCAGCAGACAAATGTTATAAGACAACAGTCCCGGAAAGTCAGATTACAAAAGGGTAATACTGCAGCTTTATCCTGTTCAGGATACCTGAAGGACTTGCAAAACTATTCCGGGAATTCAATCGCGGTCTGAACCGTAGACTGCGATGCCCTGTTCCAGCTTATATACAAGGGCTGCGGCGCGGCTGGTGTAGTCCGACTCAGGGAACTTGGACTGTAATTGCGCCGCTATCTGTTTGGCGCGACTGGCGGCTGCATCGCTCTTTTTATCGTTGCTGTCTGCGGCGTACATATCTTTCAGAACTGCCTGGCGATACGTTGCCTGATAGAGCGCCTGGGCAGTGCGCGGTCCGCTGGGATACTCGGACGCAAATTTTTCGTAATACGCCGATTCTTTCTCCGGGCACTTTTCCTGGCCTTGCCAGTCTCCGCAGAGCTTGTTGTCGATCAACTCAAAGGCAGCCATATCCGCCTGTTTTGAGTGAGGGTAAAGCTTGATGACTTTTTTCATTTCATCTTCGTAGAGCTGCTCGCGAAGATAGGCCTCGCGCTCTTTGGCGGATGGGCGTTTGGAGACATCGGCTTTCTCAAACTGCCAGCGAATATCGGCAGCGCGCCATGCTGCTTCGGCGGCCAGCGGAGAGGTGGGGAAGAACTCCACCAGGCGGCGGTAGAGCAATCGTGCGGCGTGGCCTGCGTTGCGGGGGCCGCGAGCATCTTCGGCCAGAATCTCCATGCTTGCTGCTTCGCCCATCAGTACACGGTCGCCGCCTTCGGTGGTATCGCGCACGATGCCGCGTGCCTGCATCCAGCCGGATACGGGGGGTGGAGCTTCTTCGCGGCCAAATACGGGGGCGTCGCGCTCATCCACTTCTTCTACGTCGGTGTTGGCGAAGACTCGCACCCACGGACCACTGGTTTCGGCAACCACCAGTTCGCGGCCCTCCTGGATGCGATCTACCTTCTGCGATGTTGTATCCGGGGCGACGTAGAGCGGTGTTTCGCGCAGGATGGTTGCCCTGGGGCCTGCGAGTGGCTTCACCTGAGGCTTATCGGCTCCGATAGCGATCAGGGGAGCTGCGATCAGGATGGCGATAGTCGCGGCGAAGCCAAGGGTGTTTTTCACAGTCCAAATCATAAAGGAAGGATGTGAGTAGATCTGTTCGTACTGGGGCAAATTGGTCTTTGATTTGGGTTGAAGGCGAAGGGATGGTGAATTTTGGCTGTGTGGGTGGATGTTTGTGGTGGATGTTTGTGGTGGAACAGCAGATTTCCTTTGGGGATGACGGACAGAACGGCAAGGGCGAGGGCAAAAGAAGAAGCAGATTCCCTTCGAGAATGACAGATAGAACTGCAACTGCAACTGCAAAGACAACAGCTACTGCAAGGGCAACTACAACGGCGACTGGATTTCAGGGGTGTTCGAGTAGTGCTTCGGAGAGCATTTCGGGGGCTACGTTGCCGCCGCTTAGGATGGCTACTGCGTTCCGGTATGGGGGCAGTTCGTGGGCGTGGAATAGCAGTGCGGCTGTCGTTACTGCGCCGCTGGGTTCCGGGACGAGCCGTGTGGTGGCGACGATTGCTCGCATTGCGGCGCGAATCTCGGCTTCGGTAACGGTGATGATGCGATCGACGAAAGCCTGGATATGAGCGAAGTTGCGCACACCCAGACTCTGGGTGCGCAGGCCATCGGCGATGGTGCGGCTGGTGAGTTCTGCCGGCCAGGTTACGATCTCACCTTTGCGGAAGCTTTCGCATGCGTCTCCTGCGAGTTCGGGCTCGACGCCTACAACGAGCGCATTCGGGCATAAGTGCCGGATGGCTGTGGCTACGCCGCTCAGCAGGCCGCCGCCGCTTACAGGGCTTAGGACGAGGTCAACTTCGGGCAACTCTTCCGCAATCTCAAGCCCGCAGGTGGCTTGCCCGGCGATGATCGCTTCGTCATCGTAGGGAGGGATGACGATGTAGCCATGTTTGGCTACGAGTTCTTCTGATTTGGCCAGCCGTTCGCTGGAGGCTACGCCGACTTCGACGACCTCGGCACCGAGGGCGAGAGTTGCGGCGCGCTTGATCGCCGGGGCGTTCGAGGGCATGATGATGAATGCTCTTGCGCCGACTTCGCGGGCTGCGTAGGCTACGCCTTGTGCGTGGTTGCCGCTGGAGAAGGTGATGACGCCGCGTTGGATTTCTTCCTGCGTGAGTTGGAGGATCCTGTTGGCTGCGCCGCGCAGTTTGAAGCTGCCGATGGGTTGCAGGCTCTCGGCTTTGAGCCAGACTTTGCCGACGATGCCGGGAAACGGCGCGCGAATCAGCGGAGTTTTAATGGCGACGCCGGAGATGCGGGCGGCGGCCTCACGTATGGCTTCGATGGAAACTAATGCTGAAGTTACAACGGAAGGGGACATATTCAACCACTGTATTTCATGTGGAATGGACATTTACGCGGGCTCACGGCAGATCTTTGGCGGGGATTTTCTCTTCGGGAGTTTCTGCCTGCCACTGGATGTTGAGGATGCGCCAGTGATTGCCGTCCTTGAAGGCTTCGATGCTGTTGATACCGCGGAGCTTCGCTTTTCCATCCGGAGTGTCGCGAATTTCGTAGGTGCTCCAAAGGTGAGCGATGTGGCCGTAGGTCTGAGCGGTCACTTTGATCTGGCGTTCGTAAAAGGGAGTGCTGCCGCGCTTGGCGACGGCTTCGATCCAGCCATCGAGAGTGACGGTGTGGGGAGTGATTGCGCCATCCTTGGCCTTCAATACGGGAGTCATCCGCGCATCGGGCATCATGAGTTCGCGCATGCAGGAGCGGTCGCGGTTGGCGGGGCCGCTTACGTCTGCGTCGAGTGCCCTGGTCAAATCCTGAAGAGTCGTGGTGGTCGGGCATTTGGTCAGCTTCGGAGTAGGATGGCCGGATTGGGCAGGCGCAGCAGGAGACGAAGCGAAGAGGAGGAGTGCGCTGGCAGCGGTGACGACACAGAGCAAACGTTTCATAGCGCGATTTTACAGAAGGATAAGACCGCTATGTTCGGGAAATGATTTCTAGTTTGCGTATAAGTCCCGGGAGCCTCTGCTGGCTGGCGATGTCAGGCATCAGGTAGCCGGGGAGTGCGTCAAGGAAGATGGGTTGCATTAACAGTTCCTTCGCCGCTTCGGCCAGAAAAATGCGAAGGTCCTGGGTAGTGGCGGCAATTTCATCGAGGAGCGACGGACGGCCATCGATAACGGAAACAAAGTCTTCCAGATCGTGGCTTTCGTAGAAATCCTGCTTGCCACGACTACGAAAGGCTTCGATTTTGGTGCCGAGAAAATAGGGAGCGGTAATGACTCGAATTGATGTTTTGCTGGGCAGGATGAGCTGCTGCGAGTTGTAGAGTGCTCCACGATACCAGCGGTTGCTAAAGCCGAGGACACTTTCCTCTATCGGCATTACATCGAGAATGAGATCGCCATGAAGCCAACGGCATAGTGGTGCGCCGGGACGAGCATCTTCTGTGAATCCACATGCCCGAAGCTGTTCTGAAAAGGCTATGTAATCCAGATACGAAGCGATTTCTGCGATGACATCTACGTCGATTGTTGCTCGGATGGGAGCTCCGCCAGTGTCGGTAAGCAACACTCCCAGTGTTACGCCGCCGACGAAGACGACGCTGTCGAGCAGAGGAAAGAGCCTGGCCGCTACTTCTTCCAGAATGTGCAGATTGGGATCGGGCATCATTTTTTCGTTAGAAGAGGATTCAGACGCGAGGTGAGTTTTTCGACGGCAAGTTTTCGTTCTCGGACTCGGTCGCCACGGATAGCGTCGAGCAGGGCCAGCATTTCGTAAAGTTCCGGATCCTGCAGTGCGGCTTTGGGTACTTGTTTATGGAGTGGAATTAAGGCAATTCCGCGAACGGTACCTTCCGCATAGGGCCAGACGGGCGGAGGTTCTCCACTATCGAGGAAATGAGATTTGAGCGGTTCGGCAGCGATACCCGTGGGAATTCCGCGGGTTAGCGAGCCCCGTTCGGCGGGAAATACATACCGGAAGCCATGAGCAAGAAACTCAAGAAGACCGGCACGATTCACGCGCTTCTCAATATCTGATTTGTATAACAAGCCTGCGACGGTACATCGAGTCAGGGACTCGGAGACTTCGGATGGAGGCAGGAATAGTTCGGCGGCAAGCTTGACGGACGGTACGCGAAGCTCTTTCTGGCGAGAGAGCTTGAGTAGAAGCATTATGTCAAGACCGTTAATCATAGACATGATGATTATGTCAAAAATATTTGGGATTTGCCAAATGGCAAATCCCAAATCCTAGCTCCGAAACGATGTTCGGCTGCTTTTCTCTGAGTGCAGATAAAGCCTAGATTTCCATCACTACGGGCATCACAAGGGGGCGGCGGCCTGTTGTTTTTTGGATAAACCGTTTCAGTTCTACGCGGACCTTTTCTTTGACCATGCCGTAGTCGCTTTTTTCTTCAGCGCTCAGGCCGTCAAGGCTACGCAGGACTACTTCGCGTGCTGGTTCGGTGATATCCGCGCCGGCGAAGCCACGCATTACGACTTCTGGAGCGCGTTCCACCTGGCCGGTATGTTTATTGATCGCCAGAACTGCGAGTACGATGCCGTCTTCAGACAGGGTGCGACGATCTTTGATTACCAGATCTTCGACCACGTCGATGCTTGATCCGGAGTCGATCAATACACGTCCAGCGGTGACTTTGCCGTTCTTGCGCGCGGTGTTGTTGTCCAGTTCGAGTACGTCTCCGTCCTCGATCACGATGGCCTGGCCGATTGCGCCGGTCTCCGTGGCTACCTGGGCGTGCTTGCGTAAGTAACGATAATCGCCATGCACGGGGATGAAGAACTTGGGCCGAACGAGATTGATCAGCAGCCGCATCTCTTCCTGACTGCCGTGGCCGCTTACGTGGATCAGTCCCTGGGAACCGTCGTCGTAAATGACGTTTGCATCGCGGCGGCTCAGGTGATCGATGACGCGGAAGATGCTCTTTTCGTTGCCGGGAATCACGCGTGAACTGAGCACGACGGTGTCGCCCGATTCAATGCGCGCCTGCTTGTGTGTATCGACTGCAGCACGGCTCAGGGCGCTCATGGGTTCGCCTTGCGTACCGCTGATCATGACGAGCAGCTTTTCGGAAGGGAAGTCTTTCATCTGCCCGGGGTGAATGATCAGGCCTGGCGGGATTTCGAGATAGCCCAGGTCCTGCGCAATCTCGGTGCTCTCGTTCATTGAGCGGCCGATGACTGCGACCTTGCGGCCATGCGCCTTTGCCAGTTCAAACGCGATACGAATGCGGTAGATCGACGAGGAGAAGCAGCTGAAGAAAAGCTTCTTCCTGGTGCGGGAGAAAATCTCATCCAGCCGAGGCTTCACAGACCATTCGCTGGGCGTGTAGCCGGGGCGCTCGACGTTGGTGGAGTCCTGCAACAGGGCCAGTACGCCGCGCTTGCCGTATTCGGCAAAGGTATGCAGATCAAAAGGCTTGCCGTCTGGCGGCGACAGGTCGATCTTGAAGTCGCCGGTATGAATGATTACGCCGACAGGAGTATCGATGGCCAGTGCGACGCAGTCCACAAGTGAGTGGGTTACGCGAATCGGCTCGATCGTAAATGGCCCGATGACGAACTTCTGCTTGGGCTGGATCTCGATCAGTTCGATCTGGTCGGTGAGCTTGTGCTCTTCGAGCTTGCCGTCCACGTATGCCAGAGTGAACTCGGTGCCATAGACAGGAACCTTCAGTTCGCTCAGGATCCAGGGCAGGCCGCCGATGTGGTCTTCATGCCCGTGGGTGAGCAGAATTCCGCGTACATGCGCTCTATTTTCAATCAGGTAAGAAATATCAGGGACGACAACGTCAACGCCAAGCAACTCTGATTCCGGAAACATAAGGCCGGCATCAATGACGATAATGTCGTCTTCCCAACGGAGCGCCATGCAGTTCATTCCGAACTCGCCAAGGCCGCCCAAGGGGATGATTTTCAGTTTTTTCGTTTGCATCGTGTCACTCTCGATGCTAACACCTGCGCCTATGCTGGATGTGGTTTACGTTTTCACGGCGCGGACATGGGTTGTTCCGCGCGCCGCATGTATTGAAGATCAATACATGCGGCGAATGTGTCAGCGCAGGAAAGCCAGCATAGGAAGATCAGCGCAGCAGGTCTTCGAGGGCGGTGCTGAGGTCGGTTTTTTCGTCGCGATACTTTACGATCACCGGGGCGTAGAGGCTGAGGCCCCATTCGGCGCCTTTGCCGCGGCTCACGGCGCGTGAGCCTGGAACGACGACGGCGCCCTCGGGAATGATCAATGGCAGTTCTGGAGTGGCGCGCAGGATCTCGCCTTTTACCAAGTCAAATACAGGAGTGCCACGGGTCAGGATGGTTCCGGCGGCCAGGACTGCTCCCTTGCGCACGATGGTGCCTTCGTATACGCCGGAGTTGCCGCCGACGAGCACGTCATCTTCGATGATCACGGGAGTTGCGTTTACCGGCTCAAGTACGCCGCCGATCTGGGCTGCGGCGCTGAGGTGAACGCGTTTCCCAATCTGCGCGCATGAGCCAACCAGTGCGTGCGAATCGACGAGAGTGCCTTCGTCTACGTATGCTCCGGTGTTGATGTACATGGGAGGAACGCAGATGACGGAGCGCGCAACGAATGCTCCGGCGCGGATGCTGGAGCCACCGGCAACGACGCGTACTCCGTCGGCAGGGGTGAAGCGGCGAGCGGGATAAGTATCCTTATCGACAAAGGAAAGGCCGAGGCCTGGCAGTTCGGCCAAAACGCCGACGCGAAAGCCGAGCAGAATGCCCTGCTTGACCCACGCGTTGACGCGCCAGCCTGAGGCGGAGGCGGCATCGGGCTCGGCGGAGCGCAATTCTCCCGCTTCGAGCGCGGCTCGCAATTGAAGAAATGTTTTGAGGGCTTCCGGACGGGTTATAGGGTCTGTGGCGGCAGCAGGGTTCGCGAAGAACTGCTCAATTGGTTGCTGAAGTGGATGTACGGTCATCGATCTTGAGTTTAGCAACTCTGCTTCGCCGTCGCCGCTCGGTGATGATGGAGACAACGGGCGTGGGCCTCAATTGGGAGATTGCCGGCAGGGTTTTATGTGGGATATCTGTACGGGTTGTTCCCTGCGATATCTGTTCGTTCGGTGCTGTTTCCAGTGGTTGCAGCCTGAATGCATTTGGGCCGGAGGGAATCAGGGAAAGCTGCGCGGTTCGCGAGGCGAGTTTTCCGCTGGTGCGTTTGGAGTCAAGCCAGCTACTCAGGCGCAGATCATGAATTACTGGGCGGTCCAGCCAGAAGGAGGGATCGAGGGTGCAGACAATGCGCAAGTGATCCAGTTCCAGCTCGACGAAGAATGTGCCGTGCGGGAAAAACTGATGTGCGTTTTCGGTACCGACGTGTAAACCAACCACTCCTGGGCGCTTGTCTTGCGTAAGAACGACCATTCCAACCTCTATCTGGAGCGCTATAGAACAGAGTCTATGAAGCTGACGGGTAAAGGTGCTCGACCGAAGAGTAACTGAAGGGTAACTGAGGTTCCAGGGTTTCAGTTAGGAAAATGATGTTAGCATTTTCCGATTCAAAAACGGGATATCTCTGCGAGTACTTGGGTAACTGCAAAGATAATCGGAGAATCGAGGCCAGTATACCCGGCCTCGATTCTCCGACGTTAAATTTTGATTGAGATTGTTTACCGCGTTTACATTTTTGTTTAAGCGCAAAAACTGATGGCGTATTGGGTATCGCGCATTTCTTCCCGCTTAATGGGTTGTAAACGAAAGGCATGATCCCCGGCGGGAATCATTGCGACAGGCGCTGGGCTGGCGGCCAGCTTTCCATTCATACGTTTTGCTTCGAGCCACGAGTCGAGCCGCTCATCATGGATCTCCGGCTCTCCATCCCAGAATCGTGGATTCAGCGTACACACTATCCGCAAGTGATCTAATTCAAGTTCAACAACCGGCACATCTGGCGGGAAAAGCCGTTGCACATTGCCGTCTCCGACATGCAACCCCGTCATCCCCGGGCGCATACCTATTGCCTGGACAACCATAAACCACCTCTGCCTTGGGAAGGTCTGAACAAACCCAGACATTTATTACGATGCTTGAATCCAGAAAAGAGGCACACATAAGGTGTGTCATTTTATACAGCATTCACGGAAAAATGCGGCGCCGTTTTCGGCGGCGCGAAGGTAAAGGTTTTCATTTGTTTGAATCCCGTTGTAACTACCTTCGCGCTTGTTACAACCGGGCTTGTTACAGCCGCACTGGTTATAACTCTGCCCTTTGCAAGCGCTTGTTGCTAGAACATTCGCATATCGCCTTCGGGCAACGGGGCATCGCGCAAGAGACCTAACTCTCCTGCAAGCCGCTCCAGACGCTGGCGGGTAGCTCTTGTCGGCTCTACGAGGGGCAGGCGAACGGTGGATTCGCAGCGCCCCATCAGGTTCAACACGGACTTCACCGGTCCGGGATTAGACTCCCAGAAGTTGGCTTCGAAGAGACGGGCGTACTTGCGATCAATTGCCCGGGCGAGATGCCAGTCGTTGCGCAGGGCTGCGCGGACCATGCGCGTTATCTCGGTGGGCGCTTCGTTGGAGGCCACGCTGGCCAGGCCATGCGCGCCGATACCGATGGCTGCAAGAGCCAGATTGTCGTCTCCGCTGAAGATCTTGAATCCCTGGGGCACGGTGTGGACGAGAGCCGCTACCTGGGATAGCTGTCCACTGGCCTCTTTTACCGCCTGGATGTTTGCTGCTGTCTCGGCAAGGTGGACTACCGTTGCCGGTTCAAGATTGACGCCGGTGCGGCCGGGAACGTTGTACAGAACCACGGGTATGGGATGAACAGCGTTCGCGAGGGCGAGGAAGTGCTGATACTGGCCGTCCTGCGAGGGGCGATTGTAGTACGGATTCGCGGAGAGGATAGCGTCGACGCCACGAATGCGCGCGAGTTTTTCTGCCTTCTTGACCAGGGAGCGGGTGGAGTTGTGGGTGCATCCAGCCCAGACGGGAACCCGGCCGGCTGCTGCTGAGATCACGATTTGTATGACGTCCAGCCATTCCTCGTCTTCGAGGGTTGCTGCCTCGCCGGTCGAGCCGCAAGCCATGAGGAAATCGATGCCGGAATCAATCTGCCAGTTCACCAGCGCGCAGAGCGCACGATCGTCGATCGATCCATCGGCCCGAAAGGGCGTCACTATTGCCGTACCGCAACCTGTAGTTTCCATCTCTATTTTCCTGTTCCAGCTTCCAGTTTCAGCCATTGCCGCAAGGTGAGTTTACAACGGATGGCTTCGTCTTCGGTCCAATTGCCGACACGGATTGTGGCGTCTGGGCTGTGCCTGTGTCGGTATCGGAGTGCCCGGTTTCGGCGCAGGGCTGTCATCTCTTGATTCAAAGGCGTTTGGCTTCTTTATGTTGGCCGGTGAGGCGAAAGATCGAACTGGGTTCCTCGGAAGAAGCCTCGTATTCGCCGTCCGGCTGGTTATTGAGGATTTCCCGGTCGGCTGCATCATCCTCGGCGGATAGCGGAATGGGGCCAGCCCACAGTCTTGCCCAGCGCTGATTTTTCTCGAACAGGTCTGCGAATTCATGGTTCGCGTAGAGCACGTCCAGTTGGCCGGGTCTTCGGGCGAAGCTGCTTTCCATATGCCGGATGAGGGATTTGATCACGGGCTCGCGAAAGGGATTGAACATGTACGCCAGGCAGGGAGTGGCAGGGAACTCGAACTCGATGGCGTCCTGGCAGACAATGCGCATCGGGCAGCGAGCCCGCGCGGAGAGATTCCATTTGTCGATATTTTTCTGGGCGGTTGCAGCCAGAACGGGATTGAGTTCGACGCCGATAACTTCTCGAAAAGGCATTCGCGCCGCCAGCAGCATGGCTCGCCCCATGCCTGCGCCGAAGTCGATGAATGTGTAGTCCTGCGACGGGGCAACGAGAGAGGTGGATCGCCAGCGCGCGCACAATTCTCGAAAAACCGAGGGAGCTATGCCGTAATATGCGGTGCTGTGCCGGTCGTGAGCGTGCCCGGTTCCGAGGTGGCGTCCGCTGACGAGGCCACTGGTCTGAACGCCATGTTCAACGTCAAAGGGATGACGAGTGAAGCCATCCTTGATCGTTAGTCCAGGCAGGAGCCGCTTGCGTCCCATAGTCGGTACTCCAGCAGTCTCAGACTACAGCTTGTCGCCCAGAATTTTGTCGACGACTTCGCGGAACTCCCACACGCCATTTTTATCGTGAAGCCACTCCGCCGCGAGCACTGCGCCTTCGGCAAAACCGCGGCGGCTGAATGAGTCGTGGCGCAACTCGACCAGGTCGTTTTCGCTGCGGGCCGTGACGGTGTGCAGGCCGGTGGCATCGCCTTCGCGTTTGGATGTAATCTCCACCTTCGCGTCGGGCTGGGCCGTTTGGATGATCTCTCTCAGAGTGATTGCCGTGCCTGAGGGAGAGTCCAGCTTGGTGGTGTGGTGTATCTCGGCAATGTCAAAGGTGTAGCCCTGCAGCTTGGCGAGCTCGGCCGTGAGCTTGAAGAGCTTTTGCACGCCGATCGAGTAGTTCGTACCATAGAGCAGAGCACCGTCGCGGCGAAAGGCCAGAGCTTTCATTTCGCCCAATTGCGCGTACCAGCCGGTCGTTCCGACGACCACGCGTGCGCCGAGAGCGAGGCAGGCACGGATGTTTTCGACCGCGGCATCGGGCGTTGTGAAATCCAATACGACGTCGATGTTCGCCAGGGTCGGTGCGGTGAGAGCGCTTGCGCCGTGGTTTTCGCGATAGTCCAGTACGCGCACGGAGTGGCCGCGCTCTCTCGCTATTTGCGCTACGAGGCTACCTGTCTTGCCTTTGCCTAGAACGAGCAGCAACATATCTCTCTCCTATTGCGCCTGAGTTGTTGGAACGGTTGGAATCGTTGGTTGCGCTGTAGCCTGGCGAGCCTCGACATCGAAAATCGCGGGGTCGGGATCCTGAAAGAAGGCTGAGTGCAAGGATCGCACTGCTTCTTCCACGTCCTCTTCTTCAATCATGAAACTCATGTTGATCTCGCTGGCTCCCTGCGAAATCATGCGCACGTTGACGTGCTTGATGGCGGTGAAGACCTGCGCGGAGATACCCATCTGGCCGCGAATATCTTCGCCAACCATGCAGACCAGGGCTTTTTGCCCCTCGTACTTCACGTCAGCGAGTTTGCTTAGATCGTCGGCAATGGCGGGCAGCTTGTCGTTTGAATCCACGGTGAGCGAAACGCTGACTTCGCTGGTCGAGACCATATCCACAGGGCACTGGTGCTTGTCGAAGATATCGAAGATGGATTTCAGATAGCCGTGGGTCATCAACATACGGCTGGCTACCACGTCGATGATGGTCAGCTTCTTTTTGACTGCGATGCACTTGAACGGGCTGCGGCAATGCGGGGCCAGTGAGATGATCCGCGTGCCTTCGTTGGTAGGGTTGCGCGAGTTGAGCACCAGCACCGGAATGTTCTTCCGGACTGCGGGAAGGATGGTTGCCGGATGCAGGACCTTGGCGCCGAAGTAGGCCAGCTCCGCAGCCTCTTCAAAGCTGATCACCTTGACCCGCAGTGCGTCGGGGCAGATTCGGGGGTCAGTGGTCATGATGCCATTGACGTCGGTCCAGATCTCGATGGATTCGGCATGAAGCGCGCCGCCGATCAGCGCGCCGGTAAAGTCCGAGCCGCCGCGACCGAGGGTGGTTGTAATCCCCGCTTCATTGCTGCCGATAAAGCCGCCCATCACGGGAACTCGTCCAGCCTCAAGATGGGGCCGCACTTTTTCCGCACAGCGCGCCTCGATCAGCGCGTCCAGCGGAATAGCTTTCTGGAACTGCGAATCGGTGATGATGACTTCGCGGGAATCGATGTGGACTCCGTCGATGTCGCGCTCTTTGAATGCCTCGGCGATCATGAAGCTGGAGAGGCGTTCGCCATAGCTGACGATGAGGTCGGAGATGCGCGGGGTGAGTTCGAGAATGGCGGCGAGGCCACGAAGAATCTCGTCGAGCGCGTCGAACTCACGTTCGATTGCGCTCTGTAGTTTGCCGCAACTCTGAGGATCTTTGACCAGGGCGGCAGCGGTGTCTCGATGACGGCTGCGCAGGCGCGAGCTGATGGCCAGTGCTCCGGTACGATCTCCGCGACTGGCTGCGGCGGCACAGGCCAATAACTGGTCGGTGACCTTGGACATGGCGCTAACGACGACGACAGGTCGTTTCCCTGCGGCGACTCTTCCGGCTACGATTCCCGCGGTGCGATTGATTGCGGTTGCGTCCTCGACGGACGTACCGCCAAACTTCATAACCACCAAACTCATCAGGATTATCCCGTTCTTCTATGCCTGTGCCGCAGCGGCAACGGCCAGAGGCTCCAACTTGCCAAGACTCAAGAGCAGCTCAGCATTCACGATAGCGGCCCCGGCTGCTCCGCGGATGGTATTGTGCGAGAGCACAGTGAACTTCCAGTCCAGCAATCCGCAGGGACGCAGACGGCCCACGGTTGCGGCCATTCCCCTACCACGATTTTTGTCCAGGCGAGGCTGCGGACGATCTTCCGCGGCGACCCACTCGACTGGTTGCGCGGGCGCGGTAGGCAGATTCTGACCTTGCAGTGGATGGAAGTCTGCCCATGCCGACAGCAGTTCTTCGCGTGTCGCGGGCCTGCTCAACTTGATGGATACGCTTTCCGTGTGGCCGTCCTCGACGGGAACGCGGTTGCAGTGCGCGCTCATGCGTGCCGCCAGGGGCACGATGGAGTCGCCTTTGAGGTGGCCGAGGAGCTTGAGCGTTTCTTCTTCCATCTTCTGTTCTTCGTTCTTGATGAACGGAACCACGTTGCCGAGGATGTCCATCGAGGGCACACCGGGGTAGCCTGCTCCGCTTACCGCCTGCATGGTGGTGACGAAGATCTGTTCAATGCCAAAGCGTTCCTGAATCGGCTTGAGCGCCATGACCAGCCCGATTGCAGAGCAGTTGGGATTGGTCACGATGTAGCCGCCGGATTGCTTGCGCCACGTCTGATCTTCGATCAGGTGCAGGTGCTCGGCGTTGACCTCGGGAATCACCAGCGGCACATTGGGATGCATGCGGAAGGCGCTTGAGTTCGAGACGACGGCGCAGCCAGCCGATGCGAACAGCGGCTCCAGATCGCGAGCAATGTCGGTGTCCAGTGCGGCGAAGATGATTTTGGGAGCGCCGGCGGGGTCAGCCGGCGAAATAATCATCTTTGCAATGCGCTCCGGACAGGGAGTATCGAGGCGCCATTTGGCCGCGTCCTCATACACTTTGCCGCTGGAGCGGTCGCTGGCCGCAAGCCAGGTGATCTGGAACCAGGGATGGTTCTCCAGAAGCTGAATGAATCGCTGCCCGACCATTCCGGTCGCGCCTAATATGCCAATTTCTAGCTTGTTTTGCATAAGTGTGGACTCTTCAGTGTACAGGAGAGTTGCACCCGCAGGAATGCGGGAGAACGGATCCGCTTGAATCTACGATCCACTGGCCATTTTTGAGCCACTGTTCGACCGTGATTCGGAAGAAACTTGCAGGCGCGGAATCAAAGATCGCTTCCGCTATGCCGACTTCCCGTTACTAATCTAATCTGGACCATTCAAGGCCCTAAGCAGCCCCTGTAAAGCAGACAATCAACTCGGCTCGTGCCCTAAACTGGTCGTCAGGGCATGTTGCAAGCATTCGGAAAGGTTCGTATGAGACACCCAGACCTTGATGCCGCTCACAAGCATTCGAGTCGTCACCGAGCCGAAGTGGAGGCAAGCACAGTCTGCGGCTGCTTCTATTGCCTGAGCACGTTTCCTCCGACGGCCATCACTGGCTGGATCGATGATGGGCAGACGGCACTTTGCCCCAGATGCCCGGTTGATGCTGTGCTTGGCTCAGCATCGGGCTTGCCGATCACGAGTGACTTCCTAGAGCGTATGCACAATCGCTGGTTCTGAGAGCGGGCCAACTACTTCCGAGAAGCCGACTTATAGTTACCAAGCGTAGTTACTGAAAACGTAATTTTTCGGAAACGATTAATCCTCAGCGTGATATAGAGGTGCAACCACACATCAATTGCTTAGCTATCTTTCTGGCATGCCGATGCTGCTGCGCCTGATGTACTATGCGATGGTATGAACCGAGTCAAGATGACAATCCAACTGGCAATCGCGTATTTGGCTTTGGCCACAGCATCCGTAGCACAAACGGCCGTTTATGGCCACAATGACAAGTATGCACTGCCTGACAGGAGCATGACCCCCGGAGCAGTCAATCCTGCTATCGTTGGTGATCCATCGGGCAAATCGATCATCGTCCAAGGTGTTGAAGCGAATATTTGTGCCAAGGGATTTACCCCCCATCCATACATGAAAGTGACCGAGACCATTAGGAATCAGGTATGCGAAAAATATGCAGGAAAGGGCTGCTCCAATCTGACGAACGGACGAATCAATCGTCTGATTCCGTTGGAAATTGGCGGAAACGATACGATTGAAAACCTCTGGTGGCAGCCAGAACCGGATTTTGCCGCGAAGGACGAGACAGACAACAATCTAAAGTCCTTGGTGTGCTCTGGCAAAATCAGCTTGACCACTGCGCAGGCAACCGTGAAGGCCAATTGGGTCAACAGCATGTGGGTCACCCAATCTTTACGAAAATGTAAGAACTGCACGGTCACGATAGCGCCGCTAATTAAGACGTCAAAATAAGAAAGGTATGTGGCCACGCTGCCCAAAACTTGAGCAGCGGAGACGCTTTCAGCAGCAATGGGATTACTCCTCATAAACGCTCGTATCGTCATTTGCGGATCGCTGACGACAAGCTGACTTGTCGGGACTAACATACACTCATTCATAAATCTCGAATGTCGTGGCGAGTTCTAAATTTGTCTGATTCTTATTGGTTATCAGTTCGATAAGAACATGCCACGCATCGCAACATGACTTTACGGATCGAATCTTTGTACGCGATTCGATTGTGGCGATATTCATCAGAGCAATTATGTTGCTGTGATGAAGCTTGCAGTCGTAGCCGCGAAACTACCCAGAGGAGCATTTCGCATGTCGAAGTCTTTAGAAAACAAACTCGCACTTGTAACCGGATCATCACGCGGTATTGGAGCAGCGATCGCTATTCGTCTCGCTGCCGAGGGCGCTTACGTAATCGTCAACTATGCTGCAAGCCCCAGTCGCGCAGCAGAGGTCGTGGCAGAAATCACCAAGGCCGGCGGCCATGCTGAAGCTGTTGGAGCCGATCTTGGAAGCGCGGATGGCCCAAAGACACTCATTGCATCCATCGATAAGGCCTTCGATGGCAAGTTCGATGGTCGGCTCGATGTCCTCGTCAACAATGCCGGTACGGTGGAATTTGGACCGTTTCTGGAGTCTTCGGATCAGTCCTACGACAAGCATTTCAATCTAAACGTTCGGGCACTCATCGAACTATCCAAAGATGCGGCGAAACGTATGACGAAGTCCGGCTGGGGGCGCATCATCAACATCGGATCCGCGTTCGGCGAAGCAGCACCTCTTCCGGGCGTAACGCTGTACATCGCTACTAAGTTCGCCGTTCACGGATTTACACGCGCCCTGTCACGCGAGCTGGGTTCGACCGGCGTGACTGTCAACGGTGTTCAGCCCGGACCGATCGACACGGAACTCAGCCCTGATGACAATGGCCCTGCCGCGCAGACGATGAAAAAGCTCACAAGCGTCGGTCGTTTCGGCAAGGCTGAAGAGATTGCTTCTGCCGTGGCCTTCCTTGCCAATCCTGAATCGGCTTTCATCAATGGTGAGAATCTTACTGTCGATGGCGGTTGGAACGCCTAGCTTGATGTGCGGCGCGCTCCACGTGCGCGCCGCACGTTAGCTTTCGGTACGACAGGCTGTCGCCAATATGCGGCGTGCATAGTTTGCAATCTCTTTGCGTTCGTCCTCGATCAACCTGACGAAAGTGGGAAGGACAGTAGATTGTGAATTCCTGGGCCACGCCACAACAAGATCAGCCCTGTACTGGTCGGGCTGCAAGCGCAAAAACCGCACACCCTCCGAGCGAAGATTCAGAGTGCACATCGGAACGATCGCAACTCCTTGTCCTGCGCCGACAAGCGTAAATGCTGTCTGCGGCATATCAACCTCATACTCGATCTTTGGTGAGAAACCACGTTCCTGGCACATGCCGAGAATCGCGTCAAAGATGGTTGGTGCAACGTCACGTTGAAGAATGATGAAAGGCTTCTCCGAAAGGTCTTCAATCTTCATCTTCCTGCCTGCGAACGGATGACCTTCAGGAACTGCGACAAGAAGCGGCTCACGGATGATTGTCTTTACATGCAGCTCACGCGCTAACTTCTTCGCGAAAGGCGGTCGTGTGATGCCTATGTCGATTTCGCCTTGAGAAAATGCCACTTCCTGCTGAGGAGGAGTCATCTCACGAAAGAGCAGTTTTACTCCAGGGAGAAGCTCCTTGTACTGCCTCACGACGTTTGGAAGAAATCCATAAGTAGCGACGCTGCAGAATCCCAGGGACAGAGTTCCGATTTCACCGCGGGCGGCACGTTGGGCAGCCTCCATCGCAAGGTCGGACTGCTTCAATGTTCGAAGCGTCTCCTGATAAAAGACCTCGCCCTGAGGCGTCAATCGTGCCGTTCTACCGGAACGCATAAAAAGCTTGATGCCAAGCTCCTGCTCCAACTGAGTGAGTGTCTTGCTGATCGCCGGCTGAGAAATATGCAGGAAGCGCGATGCCTCCCGAAATCCCTTCTGCTGTGCGACGGCGACAAAGTAACGAAGATGCCTTAGTTCCATTGATAACCCATGTCTATCGGTACGATTGCAACTTGGAGTATTTTAGATCACTCTCTATACCACTCTACTCGCCCAAAAGAGTCAACAAATTGCATGAGAGAAGTTAAGTGCGTCAGTACCGGCAAACGTACTTATCGTTCGTGATCCTGTGCCTATGAGTACATTGGCGGTAAATCGCAAAGCCATGTAGTTGTCGCTTTCATCATGTTTGCTTGTTCTTTCTCCTATTGACATTCTTTATGAGCGTTCTCTAAACTCCTATCGTCATTCAATAGGAGCGCGACGAGTGGAACGAAATCAGGCAAATCTTCTGCAGGGCACGTTGGACCTGCTCATACTCAAGGCAATCGGCGATGACGAATTTCATGGCCTGGGTATTGCCCGGCGCGTTGAGCAGATCACCGAGGACACGTTCAATGTCAGGCCAGGATCGCTCTTTCCCGCTCTTCACCGAATGGAAGAAGCAGGATGGCTGAAATCTTTCTGGGGCGAGTCGGAAAATAACCGCCGCGCTAAATATTACCGGCGCACAAAAGCAGGCGAGCGTCAGCTCGGAGTCGAAACAGAACAATGGACGATCATCTCCCGGGCCATCGGCCACGCGTTGAAGACGACATAAAGAGAGCAAATCGTATGTGGTCCCAGATCAAAGCGGCGTTTCGAAATCTACTGCACATTCAACAGGTTGAGTGTGAACTCGACGACGAGATTGCGAGCTACGTCGCTGCAGTAACCGAGGAAAATATCGCCTCGGGCCTCGCTCCTCAGGAGGCTCGCCGCCGCGCGCTTGCTGAATGTGGCGGGACCGAGCATGTGAAGTGGGCTGTCCGCAATGGCCGTGCCGGAACACTCATCGAATCCCTCCGCGAGGACATTCGCTTTGGGATCCGCCAGTTGCGCCGAAACCCCGCTTTCGCCTGGACCGCAATCCTCACGCTTGCGCTCGGCATCGGAGCGACGACCGCAATTTTTTCCGCAGTCTACGCGTTGCTGCTGCAACCACTAACTTATCCAGGCTCAGATCGGCTGATGTTTATCTATCAGCACACAAAATATGACGACATATCCGCTCTGCTCAATCAGGATTTCATCGCAGCGCAGCCTACTCTGCGGTCGTTTGAGTCGGTGGCTGGATATCTCGATTACGGAGACCAGAATCTGACTGGCGCAGGTGCCCCGATGCGCGTGTCGGCGATGCGGGTGACCGCCAACTTTTTCCCCACGCTGCGCACGTCACTCACGCTGGGTAGAAATTTTCTGAGCAGTGAAGACCGCAAGGACGGCCCAGCCGTGGTGATCCTGAGCCACCGTCTCTGGCAGAGCAGGCTGAACAGCGACCCTGCAATCATCGGCCGCACCATCATGCTCGTTGGAAAAGCGCAGACGGTGGTCGGAGTTCTGCCCGCACACTTCATCTTTCCCGACTCGGCAACCGAGCCCGATCTCTATGTTCCTGCAGATATAGACACGGATACGAGTCTTCAAACGACCAACGTCTCGGTCTACATGGTGATGACAATAGCCCGGCTTCGCGACGGCGTAACGCTGCCCAAGGCGCAGGCGGAGCTCAATCTCTTTGAACAAAACCGGGTGAAAGGCTACGGCCCGTTTTTTGTGAACTGGGCCGAAGGCCGCAAAATTCTTGCCCAGCCGCTGCAGCGTTATCTCACAGGAGACGACCGCGAGCCGCTCCTCATCCTGTTGGCCTGCGTTGCCGCTGTGTTGCTCATCGCCTGCGTGAACGTAGCCAATCTGCAACTGGCGCGTACCGTCACCCGCGAGCCAGAGATGGCGCTGCGTGGGGCGCTCGGTGCCAGTCGCCTGCGCCTTATCCGGCAGTCGCTGGTTGAAAACCTCACGCTCTCGGCTATCGCTTCTGTGCTCGGCCTGGCCATCGCCTCCCTGGCCGCATGGCTCATCCGTCATAGCTGTGCGCCGGGCGAATTCTCTTCCGGTTCAGCGGTTGCGGATCTGCTCCAGGCACCCTTCGGCAAGCTGAGCGCTGCCGTTGAAGTCAATGGCTGGGTTCTTGCATTCACCGCAGGCCTTGCGCTCCTGACCACAATTCTCTTTGGCGTTGCTCCGGCCATCGGCTCTTCGCGCGCCGATCTTCGCACGTCGCTTCAGGGTGCAGCGCGCGGCGTCTCCGCGGGACGGCAGCAGCGTCGGTTGCGCAGCGTTTTGCTCGCGTCAGAGATCGGCCTTGCCGTGCTGCTGCTCACCGGCGCGGGCCTGTTGATTCGCAGCTTTGCGCATGTGCTTCAAAACGGTACCGGGTTTGATCCTCGCCAGTGTCTAACTGCAAAAGTGCAGCGCAATTTTTCCGAGGATCCCAAAAAGACGAGAGCCTTTGCGCAACAAATACTGCCACGGCTCAACGCGCTCCCCGGCGTACATGCCGCGGCTATCGGCAGCCTGCTTCCGCTTGAACACAACTACCGGAACAGGACTCTAGCCTTCGGTGACGGACCTCCGCTTCCCGTAGGACAGCGCCCCGGCGCCTCCAGCATCAGCATTAGTCCTGAATATTTCGCGGTGACCGGCACGCGCCTGCTTCAGGGCCGCACCTTCACCGATCAAGATAACGCCGACGCCGTTCCCGTTGCCATCGTCAATCAGGCGTTCGCCCGGAAGTATTTCGACGGCAACGTGCTCAACAAACAATTCAGAATCAACCTCAACGGCCACAACATATTCACCCCGATCACCGCTGTCGGCATCGTGCAGGATGTCCGCTACGACGGCCTCGAAGCGGATGTTAAGCCTGTCATCTATCTGCCGTTTGACCAGGTGCCATATTCCGAGGTCAACATCCTGCTGCGCACCGGCGTCGAGCCCGCTTCGCTTACCGCGGCCCTGCGCAAAGCTGTCATCGACACGGACCCCACGCAGCCAGTGTTTGATGTAGTAACAATGAAGAGCCGCCTCTCGCAGTCGCTCGCCCAGCGGCGGCTCATCATGCTGTTGATTGCAGTTTTCGCGATGCTGGCGATGATCCTGGCTGGAGTGGGCGTGTACGGCGTATTTTCCTATTGGGTAAGCCAGCGTCGGCAGGAGATGGCAATCCGTCTCGCGCTCGGCTCATCGCGCGGTGAACTGTTACGCCTCATCGTTTCGCAAGCCCTGCGCCTGATCCTGGCGGGCATCGTCGTAGGCATCGCGGGCGCATGGTTCCTGGACCGTCTTCTCGCCAGCATGTTGGTCGGCATCCAGGTGCATGACCCGCTATCGCTCTCGCTGGCCGGGGCACTCATGACGCTGGTTGCGCTGGTGGGATGCGGCCTGCCCGCCAGAAACGCAGCCCGCACCGACTTAATTTCCATACTCCACTGCGAATAGGGCCTTTGGATATCAGTGGTATTGGGCCTTGCACTTATCATTACCGATTTTGTCTCTATGCTTTCTCGAGCACGAGATGGGTCGCGTACTCCGAAGTCTGGCGCTTGGTCACGGAAAACCCCAATGCGTGAAGATCCAGACCATCGAACAGCGGCTCTCCTTGACCGAGAAGAACGGGTACCGACGCGATGTGGAGAGAGTCGATCAGGCCAGCTCTCAGATACTGTCGCACTGTGGCCACGCCGCCGCCGATCTTGACGTCTTTGTTTCCGGCCGCCTGCATTGCAAGGGCCAGCGCCTCTTCAATTCCGCCCGTCACAAAGTGGAAAGTGGTTCCTCCTTCCATCATCAAAGATGCACGCTCGTAATGTGTGAGAACGAAGGTGGGCGCGTGGTACGGTGGATTCTCACCCCACCAGCCCTTCCATGAGTCGTCTTGCCATGGACCGCGCACCGGACCGAACATGTTGCGGCCGAGGATGAAGGCACCGAAGTTCTCCATCGACTGGTGAGCGAACACATCGTCGACATCGCCTTTGGTTCCATCCTCTCCCCCATGCATGGAGCGAAAGCTCTGCGTGTGAAAGAACCACTGAAATATCTCCGGTCCGCGCTTACCCAGCGGATCGGCCAGGGTCTGTTCGATCCCAGCGCTGAAACCGTCCAATGAAACACCAAATCCCGCTATTCGAACCTTCGACATCGCAACACTCTCCGTTAATATGATCTTCCTACTCTGCTCCTGGCCGGTATGTCAGCGTGCGGTGACCTTGCGCCGTCGCTGCTCGCTTGCCTTCATCATTTCAGCCAGATCGCCCGTTGGCCGTATCTCGAATATCGACCCATACTTCACGGCAGGATGCTCCGCCATGAGTTGAATTGCGTGATTCATGTCCCGCGCCTCAAGTACGAGGATGCCACCGAGCTGTTCCTTAGTTTCCGCATAGGGGCCGTCAGTCGTCGCGACCTTGCCGTTCTTCCAATACATGGTCAACGCTGTTTCAGACGGTTGAAGGGCTTCTCCGCCAACCCAGTTCCCGTTCGCGCGCAAATAGTCGTCGTAGTCAAAGCATTCGTCGAACATCGCGTTGAGCTCGTCTTCGGTCATTGTCGCGTGTTTAGCCGGTTCGTAGTATCCCAAACAGATGTATTTCATAGGTCTCTCCTTTAAGTTGGCTGCCAGTAGCGCAACCCGCGCTACTGGATTGTTCACCCTATAGTCGTTGGGCAAAGGGAAAATCGACAGCAGAGCTAGTTTTTTCAATTCCGCTATTTCAACTCCTCGAGCCTCCTCGAAAGAAAGCGGCGTTCCGGCTCCTGCCGAGCCCCGTCCCGAAGCAGGGCAAGGGCCTTTTCATACGAAGCACGGGCCTCCGGAAGCCGCCCTAGCCTGCGACACAGATCCGCACGAGCGGAGTGGACGAGGTGATAATTGGCGAGTTCCTCGCGCCCCAGAAGGTCGTCGATGATGCCAAGCCCCTGCTCAGGACCTTCATACATGGCGATAGCAACGGCACGGTTGAGTTCCACGACCGTAGACGGCTGAACCCGCATCAGCCGGTCGTAGAGTAGCGTGATCTGCCGCCAGTCCGTGGACGCCGCTGAGGAAGCCTCAGCGTGAACCGCCGCGATGGCCGCCTGCAGTGTGTATGCACCGAAACGGCGCGATCGAAGAGCGCTTTCGGTGAGCGCGATGCCTTCGGCGATCTGGGCTGTATTCCAAAGAGCGCGATCCTGCCGGTCCAGCAGAATCAGCTCTCCTTCCGCAGAGCTTCGAGCGGCGCGGCGCGATTCCTGCAACAGCATTAGCCCCAACAGGCCCATCACCTCGGATTCCGGAAGAAGGTCCAGTCCCGGAACATCCAGGAGCAGCCTACCCAGACGGATCGCCTCGTGACTCAATCCAGTTCCTGTTGCTTCCGCTGAATAACCCTCGTTGAAGACCAGGTACACGACCTGAAGTACGGCCCCCAACCGCGCCGATAATTCCTGCGACACTGGCACCTGGTAAGGAATCGCTTTATCGCGGATGACGGCTTTCGCTCGAACGATGCGTTGAGCAAGCGTCGCGGGTGTAACCAGAAAAGCCCGGGCTATCTCTTCTGTTGTCAGACCGCAGACTTCACGCAGCGTGAGCGCAACCTGCGCCTCTGATGGCAGTGCGGGATGGCAACAGGTGAAGATGAGACGAAGACGATCGTCCTCGATCTCCTCTTCCTGGGGCGCTTCATAGACACGCGCTTCAAGTTGGCGTGCCAAGTCACTCTGTGCGGCGTCGAAGCGCGCCCGCCGCCGCATTGCATCGATGGCCTTGAATCGCCCAGTCGATATGAGCCAGGGGCGCGGCTTGTCCGGAAGGCCGGTCTGCGGCCATGTCTCCAGGGCGGCAGCGAAAGCCTCGTGCATGGCCTCTTCGGCGAGATCGAGGTCGCCGAGCAAGCGCATCAGCGTAGCTAGAATTCTGCCCGATTCCGACCGGTAAAGAGTCTCTATGGTCCTACTCAGATCTTCGGGCGCATTCGGCGGCATGCATGTCAAATTAGCAAACGGGCAGATTCAACACAACTGCGGTTGGCTGTTCCTCAACCCACCTTCCCGTACTGGCTAATGCGATTTGTATTCATATAAAATTTCCGCCTTGGCAACAGGATTCCTGGACTCATTCTTTCTCTAACCGCTTGCAATCTCAGAGGTGGTCTGTTCAGTTGAGTTGTTCTGAGGTTCCGCCCCAATCCTCTGGGAGCACGTCAGCTACTGATTGAGAAAATGTCCAGGAGTGGCCGGCAAGATCCTCGGCAACATACTGCCGCTCTCCGTAAGGATGGGTGGATGGTTCCTGCGTAATTCGTGCGCCGTGCGCCCGAGCGCGAGTGCAGTGGGCGTCTGCGTCGTCGACTCGGACGGTGATCGAGTGGCCGAGGCCGACAGGGCCGCCAATCTCATGGGGACGAAGCTCTCTTACGATGACTGCACCCTCTCCCACGTTGAGCTGAACGCGGTGCGTGCCAACCCGTAGCCGTATTGAATATGCGAACGCCTTACACAGCCACGCCGCCGCCTCATTTGCATCAGGATAGGCAAGAACCGGGATTACCGTGACACGGGGTATGGATCGGTTCGAAATCATTTGCAAGCTCCAAAATCCTGAGGCTATGACTAGGGTGACTCTGTACAGCGTCTCATCTTACCTCGCTCCATCACCGTCCATCCACAGCCTTCGCGAGACCGACGTACAAGCCACCCTCCCTTGCGGATTCGGGCCGATGCCATCCCCGAGAACAGGCCAAGTCACTCATTGACTCCGCACTGGGCCGCATTTGAATATTGGTCCTCATAAACGCCGTTGTCGTCAGTGATCGCTCACTGGCGATAAGTCGACGTATCGGTACCGATTAGCCGCGTGCAGGAAGGAATCCGGCGGAAGTAATAGTGCGGCGGCTGGCATGCCATGCTGCACCGTCGGACACCGCCGTATTCTACGAGGAACTTCGGGTGACGCTAGCTACGGCCCGCACCGTTCCGTCCCTCGCACAAAACAGGTAAGCGTCTCTTTGAACCTCAGCATGGAAGGCGGCAGCTTGGTCGCCGGCAGCGCGTGAGGGTTTTCGAAGACGGCAAAGCGATATTCGAGTCCCTCCCGTGAACCGGTCGAGACTGCATGGAAGACGCCAAAGCCACCGATATTCTCGTACTGATTGTTCTACTTTAGACCGGGCTGGAGTCGTCCAGGATCTATTCTCAAAATGTGTAGGAGTCGATAGATGGACAGTCCTGTTGTTTGGTTTCCCCAGATATGTGAGGCTACCTGTGAGATGCCTCGCCTCGCCGCCCTGGACGTTCTTGATTCTCTGAGTGACGAGGCGTTTTCGAAAGAGTATGCAGCGCGATCCATGCCTTTTCTACTGCGGCTGGGTGCGTTAAAGTTCTCTGAAGCGGAGATCTTAGGTCTGCTGCAAGGGGCCTACGGCGATCAGACCGTGAACGTCCGTTTCGGCAATATGGCAGATCCGGGTAGCTACCTGAATCGCCGCGAAGAAGCGATGCCCCTAAGAAATTTCATTGGGGAACACTTCATGCAGGTAAACGATGCCGGGACGGCCTATGCCGCCGGCACCGTGATACCCGTCGAGATGGCGCGCGATCTCGGGGTCCCTTTTCCGATGTTCTACCCTGAGTATTTTTTCAATGAGCCACGGATGTGGATGGGTAAGAAGGGAACGGTGACTGCCCTGCACAAGGACATCCCGGACAACTTCTCGTTCGCATACTTCGGTGCCAAAGAATGGCTCCTCTATCCGCCAGCCGATTTTCCTTATCTATACATGATTCATCCGAACCCGAATGCACTTCCAGACTTCGGGGTCAGCATGGTTAACGCAAAGTCTCCGGATGCGACGCGCTTCCCGGAGTTCTCGAAGGCTACACCGATCTCCATCACGCAGCGTGCGGGCGATCTGCTTTATGTGCCTGCGGGGTGGAGTCATTTTGTGGAGAACCACGAAGACTCTCTGATGATGAATTTCTGGCTAAGACGCGGAAGATCCCCTGCGGTGTTAGGCAGGGACCGATGACAGGGGTTCACTCCAGTATCCTGTCCCTGTTCTTCCCATGTGCCAGGGTTAAATCTTATTTCTCGAGAAATCTACTTTCTTCATTTGGCGGTCGCTGGCGATAAGCCGACTTATGGGGACTAATGAGCGCTATTTCGGCAGACCGAGTCTGACGAGTTCAGCCTCAGTCACAAAATAGGCGTTGAACAAAATGCTAAAAGGCACTTGGAGCGACTTGAACTGTGCCGCCTCTTTCTCGAAATCCGTTTCTTTGACCAGCGCTTCGAAGGCCTTCGCCACTTCGGAGCAAGACCTTGCTTTGTAGTCTGGCCATGGTTCGTTTGCACCTCGCTCTCTCGAGTTGGCTTCGAGCCAGAAAGGTTCATAAAGCGAGCCGTCGGAAAGAAGAAACCAAAACTGCCCGCCTAAGCACGCATACCCCAGGTCTGGTGCTTCCTGAAGCGCTGCCGGAAATGCATTCAAACCCAAGCGTACTCATCTTGCCTAACAATTGCGCCTTGAGAAAGGGTCAGTGGCAGCGCTTCAGACAATGCATCGCTCTTTTGGTCGGACATGGAGAAATTGTACGGTGCGAGCCTACTACGACGGCTAGGAGGCCGTCCGTATGGCGAAAAGAGCAAAGAGACCCAAGAGCGTTCTCAAACTTCCTGACCTCGATTATTCCAAGTCGGCAGTCCTCAACAGCCTTCCGTCCTTGAACTCGCGGCGGTCTTACGATCACGCCATCCGCGACTTCATCGAGTGGTATTGCTCCGAGCCATGGCTCGCGTTCAACAAAACGGTTGTGACCCGCTATCGTATCGCTTTGGAGCAACGTAGCTACGCGCCCTCAACGATAAATCTCAGACTCGCAGCAGTTCGCAGGCTTGCATACGAGGCTTCGGATTGCGGACTGCTCAGCCCGGACCTCGCTGCAGGCATTCGCAGGGTCAAAGGAGCGAAACGACTGGGCGTTCGTGTTGGGAACTGGCTAACCGTGGAACAGGGCAAGAAGCTTCTCGCGGTGCACTCAGGCAAACAACTCCGAGACCTACGTAACCATGCCGTTCTAGCCATGCTTCTCGGCTGTGGTCTGCGCAGAGCAGAGCTCGTGGCAGTCAAGGTTGAGCACTTCGAGCTTCGAGAAGATCGCTGGGTGCTTGCAGACCTTATCGGCAAAGGTCGTCACATGCGGACGATCCCCGTGCCTGATTGGGTCAAGTCGACCGTCAATGCCTGGACAGCAGCAGCGGAGCTCCACAGCGGCACACTCTTCCGAGCCATAAATAAGACCGGAAGTGTTCATGGCTGCGGATTCACAGCCAAAGTAATTTGGTCTATCGTTCGCGAGGCTGCCTCAAACTGTGGCATCGGTGTAATCGCCCCACATGACCTGCGGCGCACGTGTGCGCGGCTTTGCCATCAAGCTGGAGGGGAGCTGGAACAGATCCAGTTTCTCCTAGGCCATGTGTCAGTCCAGACTACCGAACGCTATCTTGGGTGCAAGCAGCGGCTTCAGAACGCCGTAAATGATCAGATCGGCCTAGAACCAGAATCTGCCTAAAGAGCATCGCTCTGCTGTAGCTCAACAGGACGTTCCTCTGGAAAAGCGCCGTATTCGGCGTAGTGTCGCTCCAACGGAAAATCAATGTCGCGTTGATACTTTCTTCGGAGCTCATGGTCAGCGACCAGCTTCTCCATCAGGCTTCTAATTCGGGAGTAATGCATCGTCTTGCCCGGCGGAAGAATAACCACGCCACATTCGCTCTTCTTTTCGCTCCAGAAGAATAGCCGCTGGGCACTCTTCGTTCGATCCGAAGTCCAGACCAAATGCCAGTATGTAAAGTTCCAGCGTTCGCCATTCTTACCTTGCCGAGGCTTCTCTTCGTTCCATCGGGCGATCATGTCAGCATATTCTCACGACATGCACAAGTCTGTCTGGAAGCGCTATATCAACAGCTTCCAGATAACTCCTGATAAACGCCGTTGTGGGAACTTACCGAATGTTTCTCCGGTTTTAAGGCAAACAAGAAGTAATCAGCAGCTACTCAACTCGTCCGTTGAGTTCACTGCTGCGGAGTTCTATTTCTTCGGTGGATTCGCGTCGCGATTGGGTTCGCGTGTGTGCAGCAGTTGCTCCAGCTCTTCTTTGAATTCGCGCACATCTTTGAAGTCGCGATAGACGCTGGCAAAGCGTATATAGGCAACCGTGTCCAAGGTCTTGAGATGATCCATGATCAGGCTGCCGATCTCGCTGGTGGTGCGTTCGCGTTCAGGAGCATCCATGAGGTAGCTCTCGGTCGCGTCGACAATCGTTTCGAGCTGCGTTGAGGATACCGGGCGTTTTTCGCAGGCGCGCAGAAGACCGCTCAGCACCTTGTGGCGTTCGAATTTTTCGCGGCGGCCGTCTTTCTTGACAACCATGTAGGGAATTTCGTCGATGCGTTCGTAAGTAGTGAAACGGCGCTCACACTTCTCGCACTCGCGACGACGGCGAATGGAGTCCGCTTCTTTGCTCTCGCGGCTGTCAACGACACGATCCTGGGCAAAACCACAAAACGGACATTTCATCTTGAATTCAATATTAGCCCGTTTAGTTGAAGCAGCGGGTTTTCAGGCCCTTGCAGCAGCAATATCGGCGCTCGCGTAAGTTGCCTGCATGATTCACTTCGTCGAAAGCGCCTTAGCCGCGAAGATCGCCATCGCTCGCAGAGCCTTCCTGCTTTTACCCGCTTTGGCTGCGAATCGAATTCCCGCGAGGGTCGCATCGAAGAAACCGGCTGCACTTTGAATATCCTCATGCGCGAGTTGATTTTTTGCTGCGGCATCCTGAAGCAACGCCAGCAACGTGCGGTGCTGAAGATCGGCTGCGGCTCGAATCGTTTTTATGACTTCCGGATCACGCTGACCAAACTCCGCAATCGCATTGAGGCCCATGCATCCATCGGCGCTGGACATGTCTTTTCGTTCTGCAAAAGAGATGAGAGCATTTTGGATGATTTCCAGCGGCGGCCCGCTTTTCCGAAGCTCCATGAGAAGCGCACCGCAGCTTTCCGTCACGTATAAGTGAAGAGCCTTCAGGAAGAGTTCTTTCTTGCCGCCATAGGTGTCGTACATACTCTGACGGCCAATTTTCATGGCCTGCATGAGTTCTTCCGTAGATGTAGCGGCCAATCCTTGTTGAGAGAACAGGCGCACAGCTTCGTGAAGGGCAACGTCTTGATCGAACTCCTTCGTGCGGGCCATGCACCTTCTCCTTAAAAATGTCTTGCTCCCAGTTTAAGCTGAGTATCCGCCATCGACGGTGAGGCTCGCGCCGGTTATGAATGCAGCGTCCTTTGTCGTGAGGTAGGAAACGAGGCTGGCAACCTCAGCATCTTTTCCATAGCGCCTTAAAGGAATCAGAGTATGCAGCATGTCGACGTGCGGGCCGTCTGCGGGATTCATATCTGTCGCGATAGGGCCTGGCTGAATATTGTTTACGGTGATCGCTCTGGGTGCCAGGTCGATAGCGACACCGCGGACCAGGCCGACTATCGCTGCTTTCGTCATGCTGTAAATGCTTGAACCGGGAAAGCCAGTTCGAACCGCTACGACGCTCCCAATGGTGATGATTCTGCCGCCGTCGTTCATCGTAGCCGCTGCTGCCTGAATGCCAACGACAACCGCACGTACATTGATTGCCAGCATGCGGTCTAGGTCTTCCAGCGAAAGATCGCCGATGCTTCCTCTCGTGAGAATGCCTGCGTTGCTGACAAAGATATCGAGAGGGCCAAAATGAGAAACAGCCTTCGTCACAGCCAATCGCACCTCATCCGCAGACGCGCTGTCTGCCTTGATTGCAAGCGCGCTGCCGCCAGTTGATTCGATTTCATTGACCAGTTGCAATGCTTTGTCTTCGGAGGATGAGTAGGTAAAAGCGACCGATACTCCGTCGGATGCAAGGCGTCGAACAATTCCAGCCCCTATCCCTCTTGATCCTCCAGTGACCAGGGCTATTGATCCCGCGTGCCTGTCTATATGCGTTGATTCCATTGTTTTCTCCTGGGCCGATGTGGCCTGTCTTATTTGGCTTCTTTTATTTGGATTATTCTGTCCAGAATAAGATTCAGAACAAATCGACCGTCATCGAATTGGAATCAGGTTCGAGGAGCGCCCTTCGCGGGACGATATGTGAGAGTTCTGCCGGGCTCAGTCTGAATGGATATGCTCTACGTTTAGGCTGGTTCCTCGACTTGCGCTTCTTTCACTTCTGCGCCGGCGTGCTCGCTCTCTACGGCCACCTTGCGCAGGCTTATGTGCTCAAACTGAGCCCAGATCAGCCCCACCGGCACCACGCTGAGAAACGTGACGCCCAGCAGCGTTGCAGCGCAAGCGGTTGCGGATTCAGGAGCGACGCCAAAGAGTTTTACCAGCACGCCCGCCACCAGGCCAATCTGCGTGAACCAGCCGACTATCGGAAGCTGGATGATGCTGGCGACTCCGCTTGAAGCCAGAAGCACCATGCCCTGGGGCAGTGTTATCGATGCCAGTTGCGGCGCTGAGAAGGCGCGGACCGTTTCCAGGTAGGCGATGGTGATGAGCGCCCACATTCCCAGCGAAAGGCCGAGGGTCAGCAGGAAATCGGTAGGCGTGCGCAGTGTGTCCAGGCCGGTTCGAAAGCTGCGAATCTTCTCTCCGATTGCTTGCGCAAGCTTTTTTGAGAGAACGCCAATCGTCTTTTCAAAGAAGGAGGCGACTACTCCGCCAGCAAGCCGAATCGCAGCCAGAAACAGCGCGCCAGCTACGGTACCGGCCAGTCCCCAGAAGCCAAATTTTTTGAAGATCTCAGGATGAGGCAATGCTCCGGCAGGGGCTAACAAAATGACTGAAGAAAAGATCAGCGCCATCGCTCCGGCGTCAAACAGCCGCTCCACAATGTAAACGGCAATCTGTGTGCTGACGGTGAGGCCGGTCTTCTTGGCCACCAGGTAAGGCCGCGTCAGATCGGCCACTCTGCCGATGAGCGCCACGCCTGTAAAGCCGATTACCTGCGTTCCAAGCAAGGAGAACAAGGGCACCTTTTTGTTGGGCCTGAGCAGGAGCGCCCAGCGTACCGCGCGAAAAAGATAGCCCAGGTAAATACACACAACGCCGATGCAGATATGCCGCCAGTCAGCCTGCTTGAATTGCTCAGCAAACGCGTGAAAATCGAAGGGGTGTTGATGTTGACCATAAATACCCAGTCCGATCAATGCGGCCAGAACGATCACGCCCAGAATCATCTGATTCTTTTTCAAGTGCTCTCCGTGCTCTAGTGGATTTCGATGGTGGCAGCGGCCAGACTTTGCCTGGCGGACTTTTGACGTGCTGCTACGCGGCGGTTAAACTCGTGCACCACGCGAGCCACGTAAACTCGGGTCTCGCGGTAGGGCGGAATTCCGTGATAGCGGTCAACTGCCTCCGGCCCGGCGTTGTAGGCAGCCAGGGCGAGGGTGATGTTGTCGTGATAACGGGTCAGCAGGTTGTCGAGATAGGCCGTGCCGCCGCGAACATTCTGCTCCGGCGCGAAGCTATCGGAGACGCCAAGCTGCAGTGCTGTGCCGGGCATGAGCTGCATCAATCCACGGGCTCCGGCGCGGCTGGTTGCGTGGGTGTTGCCGCCGCTCTCGGCCTTGACCACGCTGGCGAGTAAATCTGCGTCCACATTATGCTCGCCGCCGGCTTTCGATAGCAGTTGATGCAGATCTTCGGGGGTGAGCTTTGTGTCGGATGCTTTCGCGTGCTGCTGCCCGGATGACAGGGAGGATGCCTGCGCGACAGGCAGGGAGCTCTCAGCGGCCCTTGTCTCGGCAGGCGGATCAGGCACGGACTCTACGCCGGTCACTGCCTCCGGCTTCAGCTCAAAATAATCCGGTTCTGTTGCCTTGAGGAAGACGCGAACGTGACCGTCCACGAGCTGATGATGATCGCAGACTACGTCGAATCCATTGGAAAGAGTAAGGCGCTCGGCGGCGAAAACAGTGGATGGCAGGCACAAAGCCCCCAGGGCGGCAATTGCCGCCAGCTCACACCGGATTTTCCACTTTGCGTTCATCGAATTCTTCCCGTTCGTTGCTCGTTCAGACTTTAGCAGACGCGAGGCTGGCGTCTGCTGTTTCCAGCGAGGCGTCGGCTGTTTCCAGTGAAGCCACTGCTTTTTCCAGCATCACGGCCACGCCGTCTTCAGTATTGGTCGGGCCAATGTGCCAGCCGCGTTCAGGGGCCAGTGTCCGCAACTCCTCGGTCGCATTGCCCATCAGCACACCGACTCCGGCCCAATCAAGCATCAGTTCATCATTCCAGTTATCGCCGATCGCCATGGTCTGCTCCTGCGGAATTCCCAATCGCGTCGCCAGTTGCTCCAGGGCTGAGCGCTTTGAAACGCCCCTGGGCAGCAGATCCAGGATGGATAGATCATTGCCTGGGTACGCCGTTCGGATGCACTCGAACTGACCGGTCCAGGGGCAATCTTTGAGTAGCTGCTCGGCCTCGATCATCTCGGCAATCGTTCCGGCGGCCATGCCCTGAATCAGGTCCACGTCGTCTCCAAGCGCATTCTCAATGGGGCGAACTTCTTCAATTGAAAGGCGATTGGATTCGACCCACTTCGCCAGATGATCTTTGGCTTTCGCCATATCTTCGACAATGAGATCAGGCCGGGACGCTTTATCGAGCGTAAAGACCAGCAATCCTACCCCGCGCAGAACCCCGCACAACCCACGTGCCACGGCTGGGTCGAGGCGGCGGAGGGCGATTCGCTCCCCGGAAAAATTCCTCGTCACTGCACCATTGGACGTAATCATGGGCGTATCCGCTCGCAGGCCGACGTTTTGCAGCAGCGGAGCGGTGAAGGCCTGGCGGCGTCCAGTCGCAATCGCCACGACGATTCCTGCCTGCTGCGCTTCGCGGAGTGCCCGCTGGTTGCGTTCGCTCACTTCAGTGCTGAAATCCGGCAAAAGCGTCCCATCCATATCGATGGCAACCAGGCGAATCGGAGACAGAAATGGGGCAGCGGCTTTGGAATAAGGGGAACTATGCATACTCCTCAGTTTACCTTTGAAGGGATGAAGGCAGCATCAATTCCACCATTTAAAGCAGAAAGCCGGTAGGTGGGACAGTTTGCATACACTATCAAAGTTCAGAACTTAGTCCTAGCTCTTAGCCCAGGCCGCTGCCTTTGCCTTTGCTTTTGCCCTTGCTCTTGTTTTTGTTTTTGTTTTTCTGGCTGTCATTCCCGAAGGGAATCTGCTTCTCCAACCCAAGTTCCCAAAAGCCAGCCCTAGCCGAGTCGCCCTGTTCCATAAGTCAACACCTATGTCGAACGTGTAAGCTTTTAAGGATGGCTGAAATGAACGATTCCGATACGATCTGCGCGGTGTGCTATGCGCGTGTCTCTGAGGCGGCACATGCATCCGCCTGTCCCGTTTGCCGTGGAGCATTGCTGCCCTATAGCAGCCTCGATGCGACCGCCTCAGGAGTGGAGACGCTGGATCATCGCGGCCTTGTTCTTCCGCGCCGCCATGCTGTCGGTGGAGTTATCACGCCGCGCTAACTCTCTGCAACAAAAGACAAGGCCGCGTCGTCTTCTCTGGCAGTAGTCCAGAGGATCTTACATATGAAAGTTCCCAGGCAAAGAAGTATTGCTTCCATTGCAAAACTGCTTATCGTTGCGTTGACTCTCTCTAACATGGCCTTCGCCGAATCGAAGCCAATTACAGCAGCCGCGGTGCATGAACGTATCTTCAAGCGCGGGGTCGATAGATGGATCTATGTCAAGGAAGATAACGATATTGTATTAGTGGGCCGCATTACCTCAATCGGTGTACGGTCGTTCAATATGCGGGTGCAGGATGAGTCCCAGCCGACAGAGGTCTTCTATAACGATGTTATCGATGTCCGCACTGGCATTGGCCATAAGGGACTTATCTCTTTCGGAATATTTGCGGCGGCCGGGATCGGCACTTCGGTTGCGCTGGCAGTGCATTTCCAGAATGAATCCAACAAGCTGTTGCAGCCGCCAACGCATCCATAAGGAAGCGCTGGCGCTATTCGTAGCGGAGCGCTTCGGCAGGCAGGATTTTTGCTGCAGCGGATGACGGATAGAGCGTTGCCAGCAGCGCTACTCCGATTGAAACTATCGCTACGAGTACGCCATCTTTCCAATCGGGGGCGAAGGGCAGCGTGTCGATGTTGAACACTGCCGATGAGAGATGGACGAAGTGATAATGCGCGCCAGCCCAGGAGGCCAGATAGCCCAGCGTCAATCCGATGGCTGTGCCTGTCAGGCTGATCAATAGGCCTTGTAGCAGAAAGATTCGCCGCACCTGCCCGGGCAGCACGCCAAAGCTCATCAGTACCGCGATGTCACGGCTCTTCTCCATCACCGTCATGGTGAGCGCAATGAGGATATTCAACGCGGCTACCATGACGATCAGTCCGATGATGATGAAGGTTACGATTTTTTCCAGCGCGAGTGCGTGAAAGAGTTCGTGATTTTCGTCCATCCAGTTGGTGGATAAATAGCCTTTGCCTGCGGCTTGTTGAATCTCTGTGCCACGTGCCTCGGCTTGATAAAGATCGTCGATTTTAAAGCTGATGATCGAGATCAGATCCGGCTCACTGAAGAGCCGCTGAGAATCGGTGAGACGCATGAACGCTACGGCCGCGTCGTACTGGTAGAAGCCGGAATGGAAGATGCCTACGACGCGAAAGTGTCTCCATTGCGGCACCAGTCCGAGTGGGGTCAGTTCCCCCTGCGGACTGGTGACGAGCACAGAGTCTCCGACCGAAACGCCTGCGGTGTCGGCGAGATCGCTTCCAAGTACGATGGGAGGAACTGCGGCATCGACGGGGGCTTCCGTTTCCTGACTGGGAGCTAGTTCACTCGCCGAACCCTTGTTTATCTTCTCAAGCAGGTCGCTGACTTTGCTTTCCTGCGAGGGGATGATTCCTTTGATTAAAGCGAAGCCGGCATGGGTTCCATTGGAGACGAGTACCTCTCCGTAGAGGGCTGGTGCGGCAGCTGTTACATGCGGCAGGCTGCTAAGGCGTTCGACCAGTGGACGCCAGTTCTTGATACCGTCGCCCTTTACGCGAATGAGACTCACATGCGCTGAACTGCCGAGCAGCCTGTCCTGCAGATCGCGGCGCATGCCGTTGGTGATGGCCAGGGCAATCACCAATGCGGCTACTCCGGCGGCCACTCCCGTCACGGAGATGATCGTGACAATTCCGGCCACAGCCTGGCGTCGCTTCGCGCGCAGGTAGCGTATCGCCAGAAAGAGTTCAAATCCCATGAGCGAACCTATCTCTCTCCTGTTGTGGATGAAGCGGGAACAACTACTTTGGCAGCGCCGCTATTGTCATAACGATCGTAAACTCGCACGGCTACCAGGTGCTCTGCCTGCGGTGTCGATTCGTCATTTGCCTGTCCACGCGAAGGCAGTGGGGCGGTGAAGGAATAATGCTCTTCGCTGGAGTCGGAGAGTTCACCAACCGGCTCGATGTACTGCCAGGGTCCGCCGTCGAGGGAGTACTCCGCGTGGCTGATTGGCGACGTGGCATCTTTGCCATCGAAGCTCACCGAAATCGCCTGAGCGCAGGTACCTGGCTTGCAATTCGCATTGACCGCGGCAGAGGCTTTGAGGCTGCTGATTACAGGGGCAGTCGTGTCGAGTTCAAAGCGTTCGCTGGTGAGTTCTCCCTTTAACGCATCGCCCGGTGTATGGGATGGAGCATCGCTGGCTACGACCTTGATCTCGTAACCGCCATCGGGAATCGCAGAGCCATCAAAGCTGTAGACCTTGTCGGTAAGATCTTTCTTCAGCAAACGCCATACATGCTCGCCGTCGCCGCGAAGATAGAGCGTGTAGCGCAGATCGTCGCTGTCATCATCATGCGCGGCCCAGCGCACGGTTACGGCTGAGCGATCCTTTTGCGCCTGGATCGGAGCGACGCCGTTGGCTGTGCCTGTGTCAAAGGTTGAGACGGCCGCTTGCCCCGGATTTGGAAAGGCAATTGTCACCGTCGGTGGCTGTCCTGATTGCATCTGCTGTGCGGTCACCCGCGCGCCTGGAACGACGACGACATCGTCCACCGAGGGAGCTGAGTTTACCGGCAGATAGTTGATCCCGATACCACCAATGAGTCCCTGGTCGCCGAGCACGACTTTCCATTGCAGATAGCGCCCAATCGGCGAAACGATTTTGCCGTCGGCAACAGGCTGCCAGTCGCTCCAGCCCCAGTCTTTCTGGTTGCGTACGGGCTGTTCGACGTTTCCGGATCGAGTCCAGATCTGGAAGCCGTGCGAGCCGGGTTCTGTCTCCACGCGGCCCCAGCGGGCTGTTGCACCAGCGTCGAGAACGTCGCTGGCGTAGGCGTGTTCATCGCTCTTTTCGGAGGTGACAGCGTGATCTGAAAGGCGGTAAAGTTTGCCGGTATTGGCTGTGCCTATCAGCCATCCATTCTCTTGCTGCAGCATTGAGACAGCCTGCAAAGCGTCGAGGTGGGCCACGTCACTGAAGCTTCCGTCGGAATGGATGTTGAGAATGCGGCCGCGATTTCCGGTCAACACTGTCAGGCCATCCGGTGTAGCTGCCAACTGGTAGACGACCTCCTCTTTGCCGGACCATAACTTCTTGGGAGCGGCATTCGGAGTCAGAGCATAAATCTCCGTGCCGTCCGGTAGCGCGGCACTGGCATTGGCGGCCTGCACCGAGCCTGGCTGCAGGAAGTTGATGGTAATGCCGATGCCGCCGCTTTGTACGGGCAGAGCAGACAGAGGATTATGGCTCTTGTCTCCTACATCTGCCGAGTAGATCGTGCCGTCCGCGCCTACGGCAAGAGCCGTGATTTCACGCCGTGGGGCGCTGAACAGCACATAGCCCTTGCCGTTCGGATCGATGCGATAGACAAGCCCGGAGCCGTCTGAACCGGCGAGAAGGTTTCCCGATTTGTCCCATGTGAGTACGCGAATATGCTGCTCGTCGCTCTTGAAGAACAGCTCAGGCTTTGCGCCGGTCTGCTTTACATCCAGACGATAAATCGCCGCGGGACCACCGGTAGCGATGTACAGACGTCCGGCAGAATCAAAGGTCATATCCCAGATGTAGTGGGATTTGTTTGCCTGTTTTTCGGCATCGGGCTTGCTGTTCTTTTCGTCGTCCATCTTTGCCAGATCGAAGACGACCTCGGCATTGGATTCATCCAATTTCGCAGGGGCATCCGGGCGAATCCGATAGACTTTCCCGTCGGGGAGAGTCGCTGCATAGAGCGATCCATCCGGACCGGTGCGCAATACCTGAACAGCGACGGCCTTGCTTTCAAAGAGAGTGGTTGTCTTACCGTCTTTTTCAACACGCTGGATGGTGGCCGGAGAGCCGGTGGCCAGATAGATTGTGCCGGCCTTATTCGCCGCGACTGACCAGACAAAGGTGGCCTGCGTCGTCACGACCTCGGCTGCAACCGGTCCTCTGCGCAGTTTGCCGTTGCTGGTGATTTCCACACCCTGCGGCGTGCCTTTTTCAAACTCGTCTAACTTGGATTGGGTCCAAAGCCGCGTTCCCTGGGCAGAGGCTGGAAGCAGGGCAGGGGCGAGCATCAGGAGAAAGGCTGCGGCAGGCAGTGTGGACAAAAAACTGCGAGAGACAAGGCCGCAAAAACGGAAGGGACGCGAGGCGCAGGACTGATTCATTCTGTCGCTGAGTTTACTAGAGTTGATGCCGGTCGAGAGCGGGAGTGCCCTCGTCGCAGCCGTGACCACAGCAGTGACCACGACTGCGACCACGACAAAGACCACATCTGCGACTGCCCTCGAAGACAGGAATTTAGCGCAGACCGCCTCCGGCCTCCACATGCAGCGTGACTATTTGCTGCCCGTTCAGAACGCCGCCTATGGGTGCTTCGGCTGCGACGAAGATTGACTCGCCATGAAGCTCCACATCCTGGCCGCTATGTTCGGCCTCCATCGAATTGGCCATTGAGAGCGGCAGGCTTTCCAACGTCTGCCCTTCTACGGAGGCTTGCGACTCGGGCAGCAGCAGGGCTGCGTATAGATGAGCCGCGTCATGCAGGCTATGCAGCCGTGCCGATGCGGCTTCGAGGCTTGCCGGATGCCCTGCGGATCGGGTTGCATCGAGGGTGCGATCCAATGCGGCGGCACTTCCTACCAGCAGGCGCAGAGTTCCCGGCTGCAAACGTGCAGGAATCGCAACCGACATGCGAACATTGCGGGCTGGTTTCTGCCAGGGGCGAATGGTTGCCTCAAGCTCCACTGTTCCGCCTGCGTGTACGATGCCGGAGGAAACCAGCCGTACGCTTTCCAGTTCGGTGCGTAGATCCTGCGGAATAGCCTCGATATGCAGGTTCACGCTCTCGACCGGTTGCAGCCGAGAGGCATTCGCGTAGAGCCGCGTGAAATCATCGCCCACCGCCAGCGCTGCCGCCAGTTGCGACTGCATCGAGTCCGCTGGCGCTGCCCAGGTATTGACAGGCACGGGAGCCATGCCGCGCAGGCCAATCTCGCCGGTCACATGATAGCTGGTGCTCACTGTGCTCTGGTTGGTCTGCAGCAGGACCTGGTAAACCGAAACGAGTACTAGCGATGCCGTCATGGATGGCAGATCGGCCACCTCGATCCTGTGTTCGAGAGATCGCGCGGGCTCCTTCGGTCCTCCGTCAACGGTGATGTTTACGGGGATCATCCGCGCTTTGGCGCCGAGTTCGCCGCGAATGGCTGCTCCGCGATCTTGTGTGAATGCGCCGATGGTGCGGCCGGTATTGACGATCTTGAAGGCATTCAATGGCGAGGCAAGCGTGGCCACAACCTCGGCTGAGGTCATGGGCAGAGAAACCGGTCCTGCCTGCAAAACCGGATGCCCGCAGGCCAGGAGCTGCTTCGGATCGATGTAGGTTACGGTGCAAGTGGCGGCGATTTCCAGATCGCCTCGCACAAGTTGCATGCTCACGGCCGATCCGGGCAGTACCGGGCCTGAGTCGTCTGTGGTGTCTGCCTGTTCTGCCGAACCTCCTGAACTTGTCGAGCCCATAGGCCCGCCGGCGGAGATGACATCGAGGCCAGTCCCGGCCATACGCTCTTTCCAGACGCGGATGGCTTCGGGATCAAACCCACTCATGAGCAGAGGGGTTTCCATGGCGGCGAATGTCATGCCGGTGTCTATAGCCGTAGTCGTGCCCGTGGACGCATTCGTGGTCATGCCGGAGGCAAGATTGCTATCGGTGATCTTGCCATTTACCGCAGTTTGCAGCGGGCTGCCCTGCTCGGGAATATCGCGTATTTCGAGCATCTGCTCAATCGGAGTGATGCCTGCGATGGGGTCTTTGCTGAATTGCCCGATGCGATAGGAAAGAGAGCCCAGCAATTTGCCGTCGATATAGACAGGGCTGCCGCTCATGCCCGCAACTACTCCTGTGTACTCCGGCTTGGGGCCGCGCAACCGGGCGAGGATCATGTCCTGCCCCGGGCCGCGTCCGCCGCGAAGGACGCCCAGAATTTCTACATCCATCGGCTCCGGCACGGTTCCTTCAAAGACTGTCCACGCGACTCCCTTGAGTCCGCGATGCACCTGATTGAGTGGAAATACCGGTACGCTGGAGGGCGGTGGTCCTGCGGCGACTTGGCTGGTTTGCGTGGCTGAGCCAGTTGTCTGTGCCGTGAGGGCAACAGCAGTTGTAGTGAGAGCAACGAGAATCAGGGTGAGAGTTGTTTTCTTCTGACTATTCCACACGTCTACCAGATTAGACGCTGCAGCTCGCCCATCGCTGGTCAACGCCTGTAAAACCTGGTCCGAATTAATTTCAGTAGAATGGGTATCCAATTGTTTCGTCTGGCCGTATTCTCCTTGGTAAGTTCAAAGTGAGGTTGCGATGCGTTGCACGAATCCTGGCACCGATCTCCCAAAGTGCAGTGAGTTTTCCTTCGGCTTTCTCTCTGCTTGCCCGCGTCTGAGACGCCACGTGGCATTCAGCGCAACTCTCCTGGCGCTGGCCATTGCGGTGCCTGCAACGCATCTGCTGGCCCAGTCGCAGCAGCCCGCGCCATCGCAGCCGCCATCGCCTCAGCAATCTCAGCCGAAGACGCCGGATGTCTCGACGGACGATTCCGGCGGTCCCTCGGGAGATAACGGCTCCATCATTGTTCCGAAGAAGAAGGCGCAGACAGAGGATGTTCCGCCGCCTGCTCCTGCTGCGCCTAAACTTAAAAATCCAGAGGGGTTGCCGCCGGTTTCGTTGCGCCTGGATGTCCCCGAAGTTACCGTGGATGTGGGCGTGCTAATCGAAAAGACGCATCAGTTCGTCCCCGGATTGAAGCCTGCCAACTTCCGCGTTTATGAGGATGGCAAGGAGCAGAAGGTCATTGGATTCAAGCGCGTCGAGGCACCCATCACGGCGCTGCTCATCTGTGAGTTCGCTTCGACGAACTATCGCTTCATCTATGACATGCGCAACGCGGCCTTCTCCTTTGCACAGCAGTTGAGGCCGCAGGACTACGTTGCCATGATGACTTTTGACATGCGCACGCAGATCGTCACCGACTTCACACAGGATAAGCGCGTCCTGCTTGAGAACATCAACGCCCTGCGCATTCCCGGCTTCTCTGAACGCAATCTTTTCGACGCCATGTATGAGGGGCTCGACCGGCTTACCCGCGTCGAAGGGCAGAAATACATCATTCTGATCGCCTCCGGACGCGACACTTTTTCCAAGATCACGCTGGATAAGGTCATGGACAAGATCCGGCAAACTCCCAATGTGACCATATTTACCGTGTCCACCGGGGCTGTCGCGCGCATCATGTCCGAAGGGCGTGGCGGTATGGGCGGCCAGATCCGCGAGATGGATTATCTGCAGGCCGACAACCAGATGCAGACCTTCTCCAAAATGACCGGCGGCATGTTCTTCGCGCCACGCTTCGTCGGCGAAATGCCGGATGATTTCAGCGCCATCAACCAGGCAATCCGGTCGAAATATGAGCTTATCTATCATCCCCTCAACAACAAGCAGGACGGAACCTTCAGGAAGATTCAAGTCGAACTGGTCGACGATGAAGGCCACCCGCTCAAAATGCAGGACGAAAAGCACAAAGCGCTCAAGTACGACCTCATCTTCCGTAACGGCTACCACGCCAAGCAGGAAGTCGAATAGGCGATTGGATTTAGCTCTCCGGCTGCAATCGCTCTGCGACTTTTCGCACAGTTACGGCATCCAATCAGGAATAACGGGCCAGAACGCTCTTGTTTCTCTATGCCAGTTGGCAGTAAAGTAAACATAGCGTTCGAGACAAGTTTTCGATCAGTCAGGTCGGATCGGTCAGGTCTGGCGAGTTCAGTTTTAGGGAGAATCCAAAAAATGGCTACCGCAATCGCAACCCCAGAAACAATCGCAGTTCCTACGGAAACCAAGGCAACTCCGCTGAACATGACGCCTTCGGCTATCGCCAAGGTACGCGAGATCATGGCTACCCAGGATCCGATCCCGGCTGGTCTTCGCGTGGGCGTTGTTGGCGGCGGCTGCTCGGGCTTCCAATACTCCATGGCTTTTGAAAATCAGAGCGGCATGATGGATAAGGTCTTCACGTACGATGGCCTGCAGGTATTCATCGACTCGACCTCGCTGATGTATCTGAACAATTGCATCGTGGACTACGTCGAGACCTTCGAAGCGGCAGGCTTCAAGTTTGAGAACCCCAACGTCAAGAGCACCTGCGGCTGCGGTTCCTCCTTCAGCGTCTAAGTTTCTTCCTCCAGAACAAAAGGAAAGGCTGCCGTGATGGCAGCCTTTCCTTTTGCCTGAAAACGCCTGTTGCCTATTGCTGCTGTTGCGGTGAGGGCGGCGGCTGGGGCTGGGGAGAACTTCCGCCGAAAGAGCTGCTTCCGCTTCCGCTGCTGCCATTGCCAAAGCTGTTTCCAAAGCTATTGCTGCTACCGTTACTGCCCCCGAAGCTGCTGCCGTTGCTGTTCCCGAAGCCGCTGCTGTTGCTGCCGCCAAAGGAGCTTGTCCCGCCGTTGCCGGCAGCGCCCATCGACTGCCCAACAGCGCCGCCGCCACCCATCATCATGGCCTGCTCGCTCTGCGGATCGTAGGTGAACTCCCACTCGTTGAAATGCTTCTTCTTCTTGTATTCCAGAATCGTTGCCTTGGGGCTGGTGCTTTCCACGCCTACAATACCTCCGCCACCAAAGGTCTGCCCGCTTCCGCCGGAGCTGCCAAAAGTCGAGGCAGTGTTGCTGCCCAGGCTGTTGCTCGTCGATCCGGAATCCGTGCCCGTTCCGCTGGACGACCCACCGTTCGTACCCGATGAGGAGTTCGTTCCCGAAGAACTGCTGGGCAGGGAACTGCCGCCAAAGGTCATTCCTCCGCTGGAACTGCCTCCCGAAGAGCTGCCTCCAAAAGAACTGCCGCCGCTTGAGCTGCTGCCGTACGAACTGCTGCCGAATGCGGAGCTGACACTCTGGCCCGCGCCTCCGGGACCGACCCCCGCCAGAGTTCCGCTGCTGATTCCGGCGAGCGGCTGCCCAAAAAATCCCATAGCCATGGGAGTTTTATTCTCACCGAAGTGGATGAGATGCCACTCGTCTTTGCCGGTCATCGGATCTTTGTAGCGTTTGCGCAGGAATCGAATCTCGCTCGTCTTTTCGAGTGCATCCATATTCGGCGGATAGGCATTGAACTTGCGGTAATAGAGCTGGATGGCGCGCCGATACTGCTTGCCCCGGTGCATCAGTTCGATCTCGCGGTCGCGCTGGATATCCGCGGCAACTTTGGGGGCAGCAATCGCCAATGTAATGAGCAGGATAGCCATCAAAAACAGCACCGCGATCAGGATGTAGCCTTCTTCCCCAGCCGCCGGGCGAGAGCCCACCCGGGCTGCCACAGTGCGGCATTTTCGCAGGTCTTTTGCGCCCTGCTGGCCCTTCGCGGTTTGGAGGTTGATCGCCATAATATCCGTTACTTGTTTGGACTCATCGGCAGCAATCCCGGTGAGCGGCTAATGAACTCAATTGGTGCTGATCGGCAGGCTCTGCGTGTTGTTATAGCTCAGGTCCGTCACTTGAACCTGCCCCGGCTGTACGGTCACGATCTTGAACCGGTGATCGACGATCTCTCCCGGAGAAGCCTCGAAGATATCTTCGCCATGCAGAAGATATGCCTTGAGACTGCCGCTTTTGGTCGATGTGTATCCAAAATAACGCAGATCGATCGCGGGAGGCTGCGGTACAGGAGGCGGCACATAGGCTGCCGGTCCAGATACTGCCGCCACTGCCTGCCGGGCGCTCGCTGCCGGGCGTTCGATGGCTATCGGGGCGGAGTCCTCGGAAAAGATATTGCGTCCGCTACCCGCATACTCGATTGATTCACTGAGCGCCAGCTTTTCCACGTGCAATGCCGGGTCGAGGCCGGAGCTGGGAAGCTTCTCGGCTGCCGGACCAGCCTCGCCAGCCGAGCTGACTGAGTTTGCCGAGTTGGACGCGGATTCCGCGCCCTTATTCTGCGAACTTGTAGCTGTCACGGTACGCGGTCGCGTGCGGGGAACAACCGGAGCCGGAGCTGGTGGTGCGGAGGGTCCGCTGAAAAACAGTTGGCTGATGCCCAGGTATGCCACGAGGCAGAACAGCACTCCCGCAATGATGACGTTGCGCTTATTGTCTGTACCAGCTTTGAGGGCCATGACTATCGTCCCTCCCCGCTGGGAGCGGCGTCGGATGCCGTTCCCTCTGTGGCCTTGGGCGCGCCCTCAATGGGCAGACCGCTCACAGCCGCATCCGCTGGCCTTAGCCAGGTAGAGAACCCAAGTCGAAGATTCACAGTACCGCTTTGCTGGCCGGTCAGGGCCATGGTTCGAATCACGAAGAAAGTCTCGCTGCGTTCCAGTCCATTTACAAAATGCATGATTGCCGGGTAATCGCCGCTCAAACCGGCATCGACGCGAATCTCGGTCAGATCGCCGGAACCCGGCACCTGCGAGTATTGCGCTGCGCCCAGGTGAACCTGGCTCTTGGCCTGAATTGCCCCGATTTGCTCCAGGATCGACGAATAGCTCGGCGGAACGCGCTTCTTGTAGAAATCATCGATCTGAGAGCGGGAGAGTCCCACGCGCTTATCGAGCCCACGAAGCGGCGCTGTCTGAATCTGCATTGCTCGAAGCTGCGCCGCGCGCCCGGCCATGATGTCCATGTTGCTGGCGCTGGTGGCGTGCCAGTCCAATCCAACGCGAATCCCAAGGAAGATAGTGGCGATCGCAAGCACGCCAAAGGCCACGGCATGCAGACCGATAGGCGAAAGCAGGCGCTTGCGCAAAAGCGTGAATTGGCTCATTGCGGTTCTCCTGCTGTTGCTTCGGTTGGCGCGCCATCGGGCCGCAGGCGGTTTTGACTATGATTTCTCAGTCCGTTGGGGTCAAACCCGTTGGGATTTTGCTGGCTCACGCCAGGATTCGGTGTCCGATTTGGCATGGGGCGTTGGAACTGCCGTTGCTGCTGTTGCTGGAGATTTGGCGGCAGGTAGCCTGGTCGAGCACCCGGACCTGCACCCGGGCCAAAACCCGGACGCGCGCCCATACCGGCACCCGGACCAAAACCAGGCCGGGCCGGGGCTCCAAGAGGCGGTATTTCGACCGAAGGAACTGCCCGTTTCTGCGCGGCATTTGCAGCCTTGCGCTGCTCCAGAGTGGGCGGGTTGTACTCCGCCAGCACTTCAAAGGCAACCCTTCCGCTATCGTGTACGGTCTGCGGTCCAGACCTGGATCCGGGCCCGCTTTGCGATTCACTATTGTCCGAATTCTCGCCCGTGATGCGCGGATGCACAAACCGCTGCGAGTGCTCCATGTTCCGTATCATCTCGACGGATCGTTCGCGTAACCCGGCGATGCGCAGTCGCAGCGTCAATTGCCCATTCTTGGCTCGTACCGGCTCGATCGCTGTAACCTGCACGCCAGCGGGTAGAACCCGCTCCAGGTCTTCCATCGCAGCCGTCCACGAGAACGACTTCACATCGAAAAGATGATTCAAAAATCCAGCCTGGGTGAGCACCTTGGCATTGAGAGGCTGCTGCATCTGCGCCTGGTACCCGTCCTCTTCCCGCTGGATATTTGCGATTGCCTTGTCCATCGCTTCTTCGCGGGCGGCAACGCGTAGCGCCGATTGGTGAAAGTGCAGCAGGCCGAGCCCCAGGATGAGCAATAGCCCGGCCAGCACCGCCATGCCGATGCGCAGGCGTTTGACCATCGGGCCCTGGTCGGCATAGGGACGAGTTGCGAGATTGATTGAAATGCGCATCGCTTAGTTCGTCCCCACCAGTGCTCCGGTCACGCCAGCTACAGATTGGTGTCCCATTGCTGAAACTATGCCAGTCTCAGGCGCGGGAACCATTTCTCCTACTGCAAATTCGGCGTCCGCTAACAGCGCTGCAAAATCATGTACCGACAGTGTGCCGGAGTAAAGCAAACGATGAGGACGAAATTGCAGCCTGTCCTCAAAGTATGCGGCGGCGACTGCAATGGATCGCTGTACATCGGCTTGCAGCGCCTCTGGCTCCAGAGGCAATTCGATGGTGCGATGCAGCAGGATGTCGTTGCCTGAAAGGATGGACGTAGTCAGCACTTTGGCGCTCAGATTTACCGCCAGCACTGCCTCCTGGCTGTCGACCGCGCACATACCGGCGAGACTGGTCGGCATCACAACGCCCGGCTCGTACCCGGCAGCCCGCACGGCAGCTTCGTACTCCGTCAGTACCGGGCCGGGAATGATCGCCGCCAGCACCTTCCACTGCGTTTCCAGTTTGGCCGAGCCCTCGCTGAGAACCTGATAGCTGATGCCTGCGTGCTCCACATCAAAGGGCACGGACTTGCGCAGGCGGAAGCGCAATACCGGCAAGGCCTCAGACTGACTCGATGGCAGCGTGTCAAAGTCCAGCACAAAGACGCGCACGACAGAGTCCGGAACCACGACGGTCACCGCTTTCACGCGTGATCCCACCTGTCCCAATGCGGAGCGGATAGCTGTCGTCAGCACTGCAGGGTTCGCGATGTTCGGCTCCAGGAGACTTGGGTAAACCGCGCCGGCAGGCAGAGGCTCAAAGGCATACACAGCCGTGCCACCCGGCGCCGGAGTAGCTGCGGCAACGACCCCCTCAGGCGTGATCTCACAGGCTGCCGCTGGACGTCCGCCCGGCGCAATCCCCACGGGAACTTGTAATCGAAATGAAGGCACTAAAGCATTTCTCCTGTTACATCGCCTTGCTCAGGATTGTTAAGTGCAGCTTTCGTTGCGGAAAGCTGCGTGATCTCGGTAACTTCCATCGACATCCTCAGGAGAAATGCTTTAGCGAGAAGCCTCGATAAAGGTGACCTTGTTGATTTCCTTAAGCGTCGTATAACCGCGGCGTACGCGGTCCAGTGCGGATTCGCGCAGAAAGCTCATGCCTTCCTGCTGGGCCAGTTTACGTACTTCTGAGGTGGGTCGCTTATCCAGAATCAGCTCTCGGATCGGGTCGGTCAAGTCCAGTAGTTCGTGGATCGCTGTTCGACCACGATATCCTGTCCCGCCGCACTCGATGCAGCCCGCTCCCTCGCGGAATTCAAAATCGCGCCACTCCGCCGGATCGAGGCCGCTCAGCAGCAGCAGCTCTTCCGGATGTTTTACCGTATACGAGCAATGCGCGCATATGGTTCGCACCAGTCGCTGAGCGAGAATGCAGTTCAGCGCGGAAACAAAGTTATAAGCCTCGACGCCCATGTTCAGAAAGCGTCCCAGCACATCGACCACGTTGTTTGCGTGGACGGTCGTGAACACGAGATGGCCGGTCAGCGCGGAGTTGATGGCGATCTGCGCCGTCTCCGCATCGCGGATTTCGCCAACGAGGATCTTGTCCGGATCGTGACGCAGAATCGAGCGAAGTCCGCGCGCGAAGGTGAGGCCTTTTTTCTCGTTCACCGGAATCTGCGTGATGCCGCGAATCTGGTACTCGACCGGGTCTTCGATGGTGATGATCTTGTCTTCATCGCTCTTGATCTCGTTCAGAGCGGCATAGAGGGTCGTCGTCTTGCCCGAACCGGTAGGCCCGGTCACCAACACCATGCCGTATGGCTCGCGAATGTAGCGGCGGAAGCGCGATAGATCTTCTTCCGCAAAGCCGACGACTTCCAGCGTCAGGTTGCGAAATTTCTCGCTCATCGACTCTTTGTCGAGTACGCGGAGCACGGCGTTTTCGCCATGCACGGTCGGCATGATGGATACGCGGAAATCGATCAGCCGCCCCTTGTAGCGAACGCGGAAACGGCCATCCTGCGGTACGCGCCGCTCGGCAATATCCAGCTCGGACATGATCTTGATACGCGACAGAATCGTCGAGTGATGCTCGCGTGCAATGGGAGCCATGGCTGGCTGCAGCACGCCGTCGATGCGGTACTTCACCAGCAGGGAATCGTCGTAGGTCTCGATATGTACGTCCGAGGCGCGCCGCTCCAGTGCTGTAAAGATCGTCGTGTCCACGAGGCGGATGATGGGGCTGAGATCTTCATTGCTGGCGAGTTTGTCTATCGAGATATTTTCGTCGGCATTGCCTTCGCTTGAGATCACGTCAAATGTCAGGCCTTCGCTGGCCTCATCCAATACACGCTGCGATTGCTCGGTCTTCTTCAGCAGATCGGTAATCTGCGATAGCGTTGCCACGCGCGGCTCGATGCGGCGCCCTAGCAGGCCCGCAATTTCATCGAGCATCATCAGCTTGGATGGATCGCTGACTGCAATAACCAGCATGTCGTCGCGCAGTTCCAGTGGTATGAAATTGAAGCGGAACATCAATTCCACGGGTACCGTGCGCAGCAGGTCGTGCTGAATTTTAAAGTTCTTGAGGTCGGCAAACTCCGCGCGATAACGACGCGCCATCTGCTCAGCGGCGGCGCGCTCGTCAATCTGGCCAAACCCGACCAGGGCTGGCGAGGGAAGTCCATTCTGGGGTGGAGCTATTACTGCATCAGCCATAACCAAACCTCATAAAACTTGCATTTGCAGATGCCCATAATCCGATCCGGGATAGGGGCTCTTCTACTGCTGGAACTGCTGTACCTGTCCAAGTGAAAAGATTGGGAGATAGAGCGCGATCAGGATGATCACAACAAAAACGCCCATCACCAGCAGAATCGCAGGCTCAATCAGCGCCATGGACGCGGTCAGTGCGGTCTCTACGTCCTCTTCAAAAAACTCTGCAACGGAATTCAGCATCTGCGGCAGTGCGCCTGTCTGCTCGCCCACGGTGATCATCTCAATCGCGACCCCGGGAAAAACCTTGGTTGCCTGGAGCGAATTCGCCAGCGTTTGCCCTTCGCGCACGGAAACCACCGACGAAAAAACGGCCTTCGCAATGCGATTGGAAGAGATGGATCGTGCAGCTGTTTCGAGCGATGGCACCAGCGGCAAGCCGCCCGTCAGCAGTGTCGAAAGGGTACGCCCAAAGAGAGCTACCTGGTACTTGATCCAGATCTTGCCAAAGATAGGCAGCCCGATGCGGAAGCCATCGACGATGTCGCGACCCTTGGGCGTCCGGGCGTAACGAGAGGCTCCGTAACCGAGCGCCGCTACGACAAGCAGGCCATAAATTCCATTGTGCTGCGCCTGTTTGCCAAAGTTCAGCAGCGCAATCGTGATAGCAGGCAGGTGCGAACCCATCTGGTCGTACAGCGTGGCAAAGCTCGGCACCACAAACGTAATGAGAAAGATGAACAGCGCGATCACGATGGTGATCAGCACGCACGGATAGATCAGCGAAGCCGTCACCTTCTTGCGAAAGGTCAGTGAGATGCGCTGGAAGCTGACAAACCGTTCGAGCACTTCCTGCAGATTGCCGGAGCGTTCGCCCGCCAGCAGCGTCGTCGTATACATTGCCGGGAACCCACCCTGCGCCTCGAATGCGGATGAAAGCGATTCGCCGGTTTTGACGCGCTCGGTCACGTTCAAAAGCTGCCCGGCAAAATAAGGATTGCGCTGGTTCTTGGCCAGCATCTCCAGCGAACCATGAATCGGCAATCCGGCGCGGACCAGCGTTAAAAACTGCTGGTTAAAGATGAGAAACGGCTCCAGCTTGGCTTTTTTCTTGCGCCCGAGGCCGCCCCGCGAGCGCACCGAAAACACGTGGTAGCCAGCGTGCGCGAAGCGCTGGCGCAGCTCTTCGGCAGACGCAGCAGAATGGGTCTGCTCCTGCACTCGACCACGTTCATCCGCCAGCTTGATGACAAACTCTGCCATGTTTCCTTTTCCTAAGCGCCGCCGTTACAGAGGTTTCTGGATTGATAGACGATACCGTTGCTGTCCTCAGCGCCCGTCGCAGCTTTCCCCGTTCTCTCGAAAGGGTAACAGTTTCGCCGGTCGGCCAGTGAGATCGCCAGAGAGTTCGCCTGTTCAATGGACGCGCCAGGTGTCTGTCCCGCTCAAAATCGCAAAATGGGAATCCGGGATTGCGATTTTGAGCGGGACAGGAAACAAAATGCTGATACCCATCAGCCCAGCCCCATCAGCCCGGCCCCGAATCCGCCCCGAACCTGTTTCGTGGCGGGTTGGCAGCCAGGCTGGGTTTTGTCCATCAATACCCGTTGGCAACAAGCCACGGTTCCGTAATGTCAAACTCCGGCTTTTCGGCGGTTTTAGCCCGCATTTCCGCGAATTTCAGCAGCACATCGGCCTCAACGTTGATCGTTGCGCCTACAGCGAGGGAATGTAGATTTGTTCGCCAGTAAGTCAGAGGCAGAATCGCCAGGCTGATCGTCTCGCCGCCCGCAGGAATCGTCGAACGAGCGATGGTCAGGCTGATGCCCTCGATCGTTACGGAGCCCTTCTCAACCATGAATGCGCGCACGTTCTCCGGGACTCGCACCGTGAGCCACCAGTCCGTCGCCTCCAGGTTGAACTGTGGAGACGACCTGGGCACAACCGGTTCCAGGGAGACCAGCGATCCAGTCCCGTCCACGTGGCCCTGCACGATGTGGCCGCCGAGCGGACTGCCCGCTGCTGTCGGCAGTTCCAGGTTCACCAGGGAACCGGGGGCGAGTGAGCTGAGAGATGTTTTTTCCAGGGTCTCAGCGGCGAGATCGGCGTAGAAGAACTCGGGGTTGATTTCCAGCGCGGTGAGGCAAACGCCTGAAACCGCCAGCGAATCGCCCTCTCGCAACTGCCCGGCAATACCCGGTGCTGCCACCGTAATTCGCTGTACTCCGTCGAGATTGATAAGGCTAACTATTGTTCCGGTTTGTTCAATAATCCCTGTAAACATGTATTTAGTGTAAGTGAAACGAGCGGAAATAGATTACCGCGTGCCTGACATCCACGGATCGCGCAGGAGTGCGGAGATACTGTAGTCGTTGCCATGACGTTCCATTTCCACAGGGTCGAGCAGGATTGGCAGCGGCAGGCCGCGAAAAGCCGGAACTGCATCGGAGCCGAGAATTTGCGGCGAACAGAAGATTTTCAGGCGATCCACGAGTCCAGCGGCGAGCAGCGCGGTATTGAGCCGGGTGCCGGTTTCCGTCAGCAACGTCAGAATGTTTTCTTCGCCCAGTTTCGACAGCACTTTCCCCAGCGGAACTCTTCCCGGAGCGAGAGTGCTGGCCTCGGGCTTGAGAATCTCCACACGCACGCCGCGCTCTACAAGTGCCTGAATTCGGGCTGCATCTGAGCTCACCGTAAAGACCAGAACGTCCTCATGCGCCGTTGTCACCAACTGCGAATCGAGCGGAATGCGCAGTGCTGAATCCAGTACGACGCGAAGCAGCGGCCGGCGACGACGATTGCCGCTGCGGTCGGTCATCAACGGGTTATCGGCGATAACCGTATCCACGCCGGTTAGAACGGCATCGGCTATCCAGCGCAAAGGCTGTACGGCCGCCCTCGATGCATCGCAGGTGATCCAGAAAGGCTCACGTTTTACATGGATTCCGGGCGGCGGGGCGATGCGGCCGTCCAGCGTCATGGCGACTTTCATCAATACCAGGGGACGCTTGGTGGCGGAAGGCTGAATCCAGCGTGCAAAGCCCTCGTTCAGTCGTTGCGCCTCCGCCTGGCACACGCCTACCTCGACAGCAACTCCAGCGTTTATAAGGGTTTGCAGGCCCTGCCCAGCTACCAGGGGATTCGGATCTTTGGTGGCTGCGACGACCCTTGTTACTCCCGCAACCAAGAGTGCCTGGGAGCAGGGGCCGGTACGCCCGGAGTGGTTGCACGGCTCAAGGGTGACATAAGCCGTACCGCTGCGGGCTCTGTCGCCAGCTATTTTAAGTGCTGCTATTTCAGCGTGATCGCGCAGATCGTACTCGTGCCAGCCTTCGCCCGCGAGTTCGCCGTTCCTGTCTAAAATTACGCAACCCACAACCGGGTTGGGTGAGCAGAGACCTATGCCCCGCTGCGCCAGTTCCAGGGCTCGTTTCATCCATTTTTCGTCTATTGTAGCCAGGCTCACGATAGGTATCCTTTTACAAAATCGTCGGACTTCTTTATTAAAGGTCTAATGTCACAAAGAAACCGTTAGGAATTTAATAAGGAATCGACGAAAACTGCTGGATCGAATTCAAGAAGATCGTTAATTTGCTCGCCGACACCTACGAACCGCACCGGCAGGTTGAGTTCGCGGGCGATGGCGACGGCGATTCCACCTTTTGCAGTACCGTCAAGTTTGGTGAGAACGATGCCGGTAACTCCGGCAGCCTGGGTGAAGAGACGCGCCTGCTGCAGGCCATTCTGCCCGGTAGTCGCGTCCATCACCAGGAGAACTTCATGCGGTGCCTCAGGAATGAGGCGGGCAGCGGTGCGGCGCATCTTTTCAAGCTCGTCCATGAGACCGCCCTTGGTATGGAGGCGTCCCGCAGTGTCGACTACCAGGATGTCGATGCTGCGCGCTTTAGCGGCCGAGATGGAATCGTAAAGTACGGCTGCCGGGTCGCCCCCCTGCTTGGTGCGGATCATTTCGACGCCGGAGCGATGCGACCAGACTTCGAGCTGCTCGATGGCGGCGGCGCGAAAAGTATCCGCTGCGCAGAGGAGAACGGATTTACCTCGGGCACGATACCAGGAGGCGAGCTTGCCGGTGGTCGTGGTTTTGCCCGTGCCGTTCACGCCGACCATGAAAATGACTTTGGGCGGAGCGTTCGGTTCGACAACAGGCTTTCGCGGGGCTTCGAGGATAGCGCGGATCTGTTCTTTGAGAAGCTGGCGTAGTTCTTCACCGCCGTTGATATCCTGGCGGCGGGCTCGATCGCGTAGCTGATCCAGGATGGCAGTGGTGGTCGGCAGGCCCAGGTCGCTGGTGAGCAGGGCGGCTTCGAGGTCTTCGAGCGTGCTTTCGTCTACCGTGCGCGTAAGGGCCAGTACGCCTTCAAGGCGCGAGGAGAGCGACTCGCGGGTGCGGGTCACGGCCTGCTTCATCCGGCTGAAGAAGCTGGAGCCTGCGGGTTCTTCAACTACGGGGTCAGGCGTTTCCTCGACTGATCCCGGAACGGGCTTTGTCTCTTCAACTGTCTGAAGAATCGAAATCGGCTCGTCTTTTTTGCCGCCAAAAAACTTTGAGAACATGGGTGTCTACCAGCTTCGAGTCTACCAGCCGAGCAGTCGATGTCAGCGCATCCGGTCCAGGCATCCGGTCCAGAAATCCAAGACAGACTTTCCCGTCGCTGCCCGCTTTAGGTTTGAAGATAGGTGCCAGCTTTGCCCGCACTGTCTTTATCGCGGAGCAGGTCTTCTACATCGCCGATCTTGTCCGTGAGGAGATTGAGCTTTTGCGAGAGCATTTGAATTTCAGATTCGGCGCGGCGGTTTACATCGAAGTCCAACTCGCTGCGAAGGCGGTCCTTAGTGTCCTGGCGGTTCTGGCTCATCATGATCACCGGGGCCTGAATCGAAGCAAGCATGGATAGGAAGAGGTTGAGCAAAATAAAGGGATAAGGATCCCACGCCCGGCCTTTGAGTATCAGGTTCATTCCCGCGTAAGCCACGAGGACGATGCCGAACCAGATGATAAATGTCCAGGAGCCGCCGAAGCGGGCTACGGTGTCGGCGATGCGTTCGCCAAAGGTGGCTTCTTCTTCGATGAGTTCGTTGGCATTGCGGTTGGCGCGAAGCTGGACGAGGCGCTGCGATGCGTGGAGCTGGCGTCCCAGTACGGTGAGCATGTCGAGGCCGGCCATCGGTTTGCTTTGCAGAAGCGTGGTGATGTCGTTCCGGTCAAGTTCGAGGCATACGGTTTCTGTCAGGGCCATGGCACCGGCCTGGTGCGATGTCTCGTCGAGCATGGAAGCAAAACCGAAGAGGCCGCCATGTGTGGGCTCGTCGATTACGACCTCCTGCTTGTCTTCATCGACGGTGGTGACGCGAACGCTGCCGGACATCACGATGTAAGCATGCCTGGATGGATCGCCAATCTTGAAGATGCGCTGCCGTGCAGCAAAGTTCACGAAATCGACCTGCGTGGCCAGGACGGCCAGTTCTTCATCGTCAAGCAGTTCGAACAACGGGACGTGTTTCAACTCTTCTGGATTGCAGGGCATGGTTGTTTTTCTCCGAAAGGTAGCGTGGATATCGCTTGTCTGAACGACAAGAGCAGACAGATCATGACTGGTTTTGATGGAGCGCAAGAGTGGAACGAAAGAGTGAGTGAGATAGTGATGGTCAGGATCGCGGCGGCTGCAATCAGCCGCCGCGATTGAGTTTTCGACGGATAGTTAAATGGACAGGTTGAGGATGCGGTTCAGGCGTTGGACGAAGTTAGCCGGGTCCTGAAGAGCAACACCTTCCATCAGGAGAGCTTGATCGAAGAGTAGCCATGCTGCGTCTTCTGCAGTGGCATCCTCAGGACGAGCGAGAAGTTTCTTGACGATCTCGTGATCAGGATTGATCTCAAGTGTCGGCTTGGGTGCGGGGAAGTCGGTCTGTCCCATGGCGCGGAGCATCTGCTGCATCTGGATGGAGGGTTCTTCTTCATCGGAAACAATGCAGGAGGGGCTGTCCGCGAGGCGTTCGGAGACGCGCACATCTTTCACGCGATCGCCGAGCGTAGCCTTGAGTTTTTCGAGCAGAGGCTTGAGATTTTCAGCCTGCGCTTCCTTGTCTGTTTTGTCGGCTTCGGCGTCGTCTTTGAAGTCTTCGCTGGTTCCGGCTTTATTGACAGCTTTGATGTCGATCTCGCTGTACTTGTCGATGCCGGAAAAGACGATTTCGTCGATGTCGTCATCGAGTATGAGGACTTCGAGATCCTTCTTCTTGTAGATCTCCAGCAGCGGCGAAGTGCGGAGCAGCGATTCGGCGCCGCCGGTGATGTAGTAGATGCTCTTCTGGCCCTCTTTCATGCGCGATTTAACGTCGGCGAGGCTGGTGCGGCCTTCTACTTTGGTGGACTTGAAGCGGACCAGTTCGAGCAGTGTTTCGCGATTGGCGTAGTCGCCGTACAGGCCCTCTTTGAGAGGACGATTGTATTCGGCGGTGAACTTCGCGAACTCGTCTGGATGATTCGTGGCGATGCTCTTCAGTTCGGAGAGAATCTTCTTCACGCTGGCAGTGCGGATGCTGGTGAGTACGCGATTCTGCTGGAGTATTTCGCGGCTTACGTTAAGCGGGAGATCTTCGCTGTCGATGATGCCGCGCACGAAGCGCAGATACTGCGGCAGGAGTTCCTTGGCGTCGTCCATGATGAAGACACGCTTGACATAGAGTTTCACGCCGACCTTGTATTCAGCCTGGTAGAGGTCGAGTGGAGCCTTGGCCGGGATGTAGAAAAGCGTGGTGTAGTCGAGGCTGCCTTCGGCCTTGGTGTGGAACCAGAAGAGCGGATCCTGCGAGTCGCCGGTGATGGACTTGTAGAGTTCTTTGTAGTCCTCAGGTTCAAGTTCATTTTTAGAGCGACGCCAGAGTGCGCTGGCTGCATTGACCTGCTCGGTCGTGCGCGTCTTGATGGACTTCTTTTCTTCTTCGTTCCACTCGCTCTTGTCGTAGGTCAGAAAGATGGGGAAGGCAATGTGGTTGGAGTACTTCTTGACGATCTCCTGCAAACGCCAGCTGTTGGCATATTGCTTGCCCTCTTCATTGAGATGAAGAAGGATGGTGGTGCCTGCAACCAAGCGTTCGGCTGGCTCGATTTCAAAGCCGGTTTTGCCGTCGCTGGTCCAGCGCCAGGCCAGCTCTTCGCCAGCTTTGCGAGAGACAACTTCGATCTTGTCGGCGACCATGAACGCGCTGTAGAAGCCGACGCCAAACTGGCCGATGAGGTTCGAATCTTTCTTGGCGTCACCGGAGAGCTGCGAGAGAAAATTCTTAGTTCCCGAGCGAGCGATGGTGCCGAGGTGCGAGACAAGTTCTTCTTCGTTCATGCCAATGCCGGTATCGGCGATGACGAGAGTCTTGGCTTCTTCGTCGAGATCGAGATCGATGCGCGGATCGAAGGGGACGGTCTTGTAGACGTCGTCCGTCAGGGTAAGATGGCGGAGCTTGTCGAGCGCATCGGAAGAGTTGGAGATGAGTTCGCGCAGAAAGATTTCTGGATGCGAGTAAAGAGAATGGATGATGAGCTGTAGGAGCTGATTGACTTCAGTCTGAAATTCACGCTTGGACATAGATTGTTATCACCGTTACACATAACTATAAAACGTGAGAGCGAGTGCGCGAATCTGCTGCGTGGCGCATTTGTCCGTGATTGGACAGGGGTGTCCGACGGTGGACGATTTCTGGAGTAATAGATTGAGCTTTTAACCGATAATTGTCCAGAATAGAGCGGATTTCTGCTATTTGATTTTGGAACCGGAAGTGCTATTAGTTCTGGATACCGATGGATGGAGCGTGGCCATGTCTCTTTTTCGCGATCTGAAAATTGCAATTCGTCACCTGTTGAAGTCTGCCGGCTTTACGACAACCGCTGTGTTGATGCTGGCATTGGGGATAGGTGCAACTACAGCAATATTTTCGGTTGTCGAGGGAGTCTTGTTGCGTCCGTTGCCATTCCCCGATTCGGAGCGGGTTGTGGTTTTGACGGACATCCTGCAGGGTTTGGACGTGGGTGGAAATGGCGAGGCTGGGGTTACTGTTCCCGATATTCGTAATTACACTCGCGACACGCATAGCTTTACCAGCCTGGGGGGATATACCGGAACCGGATATGAGCTTTCGGGCGCGGGTGATCCTGTATCGGTGAATGCTTCCCGGATGACTGGAGGCGTCTTTCCGGCATTGGGAGTTGCGCCGCTCATGGGGCGCTTTTTTACTAAGCAGGAAGACGATCAACACCAGCAGGTAGCACTGCTCAGCTATGCCACATGGCGGAACCGCTTTCATGGGGACGCAGGGATATTAGGAAAGAAGATCCTTCTCGACCGCAAGCCTTTTGTGGTCATTGGTGTGATGCCCCGCAATTTTGAGTTTCCGTTGAATCCCGGACAATTGAATCGCAGTGAATTATGGGTTCCGATGAGCTTTACGGTAGAAGAGCTTTCAACACCCGCTGCGGCTAACTGGAGTTACAGCATGGTTGGGCGCTTGAGATCGGATACAACTGCATCGCAGGCAGTTACCGATGCGGGGCGCGTAGCTGCGGAGACGATGCGCAATTATCCGGCAGAAATGGCGGGCTTTCACATTCGTCCGGTGATCAGGCCGCTGCATGACGAGGTGGTAGAAGATGCTCGTCCACTGCTTCGCACATTGTTTCTGGCGGTCGCTGTTGTTCTGCTGATTGCATGCGCCAATCTTGCCGGACTCCTGCTTGTACGAGCCATTCGCCGACGTAGAGAAGTCGCTGTTCGTCTTGCGCTGGGAGCGAGTGCTGCAACCTTGTTGCGACAGGCGATCATGGAAAGTCTGGTGTTAAGCGTTGCCGGCGGTCTGACTGGGCTGGCGCTGGCAGCCATCGCGCTAAAGGTGGGAGTGCAGTTGCTGCCGGAGACATTGCCGCGCATCGGCGAGATTGGTCTGGATTGGACTGTTGCCTGCTTCGCGTTGGTGTTGGCTGTTGTAACCGGAATCATCTGCGGTTTGGCGCCTGCGTTCGCTGCTATTCGAACCAACGTCAACGACACGTTGAAAGAGGGCGGCCGCACTGGCACTTCAGGAGGACACGGGCGGTTGCGCTCGGCGTTGGTGATTGCGGAGATTGCCGTTGCGCTGGTGCTGCTCACAGCATCGGGCCTGCTGCTGCGCAGCTTTGAAAAGATGCGCCAGGTGGATCTTGGTTTCAGGCCGGATCATACGCTGGTGTCCGGTTACGTACTGCCGCAGAAACAGTATGCGACACAGGCCTCAATAGACCAGTTCAATCACGAATTGATACGTAGATTGCAGGGGCTTCCCGGCGTAAAAAGTGTGGGGATTACAAGCTTTTTGCCTGCTTCAGGAAGCAACTCCAACGGAGCGTTTGTTGCTGAAGGATATATTGCTCCCAAAGACGGAAGCCTTGATCTGGCAACTCCGATACAGGTGCAGGGAGACTATTTTCAGGCGATGGGGATTCCCTTGCTGCGAGGGCGATTTTTGAACTCCGATGACAGGGTGGCTACGCAACTGGTGGTGGTTGTAAACCATAAACTTGCTGCGCAGTCGTGGCCGGGCCAGAGCCCTATCGGCAAGCGCTTTCGACTTGGAACGCAAGCCATGCGGACGCCCTGGGCGATAGTGGTGGGTGAAGTGGCGGATGTAAAGGAGAGCTCACCTGACTTGCCGACAAAACAGCAATACTACATGGCTACGGAACAGGCATTGGGAATGGCGGGATCTCTTGCCTCACCGACTGACCTGAGTGGGGGAGGTGGATCGATTGCTATACGCACGGTCATGGATCCGAAGCAGATAGAAAACGCGCTTCGCGCCACAGTTCACGCACTCGATCCGCAGCTTCCGCTCATACAGACACAGACCATGGAGCAGGCAATTTCCGATGTGGAAGCTCCGCGAAAATTCAATACGGCGCTTATCTCATCGTTTGCTGCGGCCGCATTGCTGCTGGCGATCCTGGGCATTTACAGCGTCATTGCGTTCTCGGTTGCGCAACGTGTGCAGGAGATGGCAATTCGCATCGCGCTTGGATCGCAACGCTCCGGAATCGTGGGTCTGATTTTGTATTCAGGCGCGAAGCTGGCTGTAATTGGCTGTGCTATCGGGCTTGCCGGAGCGGTGGCTGCTTCGCATCTGCTGAAGTCATTGCTGTTTGGGGTGAGCGTGCTCGATCCTATGGTGCTGGTAGTGGCTTCGATTTGCGTACTGCTGCTGACTCTGGCGGCATCGCTTCTGCCCGCTTACCGGGCTGCGACTGTCAATCCGACGCAGGCGTTGCGAGCGGAGTAGCTCGCACAGCGGCTAGTCTTCTTCGTGGCGGCCGGGGCGCATCATCAATTCGCGGACAACAGCTTTGGGCGCTTTGCCGTGGTCGAGGATGAATCCCATCTGCTCAGTGATGGGCATTTCTACGCCAAGCTTGTGAGCCAGTCCGAGTGCGGCTCGCGTTGTTCGTATGCCCTCTGCAACTTTGCCGTCGAGGCCGGCGAGGATTTCCGAAAGGCTGCGCCCCTGGCCTAATTCGAAGCCCACAGTACGGTTACGCGAGAGCGAACCGGTGCAGGTGAGAACTAGATCGCCGACTCCGCTGAGCCCGGCAAGTGTTTCGCGATGGCCTCCGGCGGCGATGGAAAGGCGCGTGATTTCAGCGATGCCTCGTGTAATAAGTCCGGCCGCAGAGTTGGAGCCGAGGCCCAGTCCGGCGAGCACTCCCGCAGCGATGGCGATCACGTTTTTAAGCGCGCCGCCAAGTTCGACACCGATGACATCGTCATTGGTGTAAAGGCGCAGCGTATCGCTGGAAAATTCGCGCTGGATCGTTGCTGCAACAGCGCTTTCAGAGAAGGCGATTGTGACCGCGGTCGGCATTCCTGCCGCGACTTCCTGGGCGAAAGACGGACCGCTCAGAGCGCCAACCGGGATGCTGTTTCCTGCTTCGCCAAGGCAGCTTTGGATCACTTCCGTCATGCGCAGAAAGGTGTGATCTTCAATACCTTTAGTGGCGCTGACGAAGATCTGCCCGGAATGAATATGCGGAGCGAGACGAGTGATTGTGGAGCGCAGAAACTGGGACGGAATCACGCTTACGACGATCTCTGCCCGGGCCAGCGCGGACGCGTCGTCACCCGTGATCTGCAGTGAATCCGGAAACCGAAAGCCGGGAAGGAAATGGTGATTCTCGCGGCTCAGGCGCAGCGCTTCCGCTGTCGCCGTTCGATGGGACCAGAGAGTGACTTGATGGTCTGGTTTTGCAGCGAGGGAAAGAGCAATTGCCGTTCCCCAGGCTCCCGAGCCCAGCACGGTGATACGGCTCATAGGGAGTCTTCTGCTTTCGCTACAGGCTTTTTTGCGCCAGTGCCAAAGCGATACTCCGTGCCCGCAACCAGGCGCTGAATATTTGCAGAGTGCTTGGCGATGATCAGCGCTACCACCGCCAGGATTACAACGAAGGGAAGCGGAGCTCGTACCCACGGCGTGAGAAACCAGGCCAGTGCTGGAAAGGCCGCAGCTCCGATGATCGATGCTAGCGAAACATAGCGTGTAAGCGCGAAGATCATTGCAAAAATAACGATGGAACCAACTGCAGCGAGCGGAGCGATGACGGTGAAGACTCCGAATGCAGTAGCGACTCCCTTGCCGCCGCGCAGGCCGAGCCATACGGGGTACATGTGGCCCAGGATGGCGCAAAGGGCTGCTAGCGCTTCTGCGTTGTGCAGCGGAATAGGCGGGAAGCCTATGGAGGCCATCCGCGCGCCTACAAGGACCGCGAGAGCTCCCTTGAGAACATCGAAAAGAAAGGTGGCCGCGCCCAGGCCCTTTGCGCCGGAGCGGAGGACGTTTGTCGCACCAATGTTGCCGCTGCCAAGGCTGCGGATATCCTGCTTGCGGAAAAAGCGCACGAGCAAGTATCCCGTGGGAATGGACCCCAGCAGATAGGCCGCTGCGACGATCGCAAGCGAATGGAACCAGACTGTGAGTGCAACTGGCATTACTCAAACTTTATCAGGTTACGCTTGCGTACTCCGAATATCAGTTTGCCGCGACCCGTCCTGCTGCAGTGCTGGAGTTGCTTGCAGTTATGGACAAAGGCTTCCAATCGGAAGCCCATTTCGACGGGGACGGCCCCATAACCAGCTTGAGCGTCGGACCAGTCATGATCTGCTCGTAGCGGATTACCGGGATGTCGAGCGGTTTGCCGTTCAAGGTCGCAGATTGGATGTAGACGTTTGTTGGTGAGTTGTTCTCAGCAACTACGTTAAGCCGCTTTCCATTGGCTAAACGCAACGACATTTTGGAGAAGAGCGGACTGCCGATCATGTAGTCGCCAGAGGCCGGGTTGACAGGATAGAAGCCGAGAGCAGTGAAGAGATACCAGGCGGACATCTGGCCGCAGTCATCATCGCCGTCAATGCCGGAGGGCAGGTTGGCGTATTCAGCGTTGGCAATTTCGCGGACTTTGGCCTGCGTCTTCCAGGGCTGGCCGCTGTAGTCGTAGAGATAGCCATAGTGGTGGCTCGGCTCATTGCTGTGGACGTTGTGTCCACCCTTGAAATGTTCATCGAGCAGGGCGTTGTATTTTTCAGCGCCACCCATGAGATCGATGAGTCCGGGGATGTCGTGGAAGACTGCCCACGTGTAGACCCAGTGGTCGCCTTCAGTCCAGCCGTCTTTTTCATCGGCCCACGAGCCATCGGAGTTTTTGGCCTGCATGAAGCCGGTTTGCTTGTTGAAGATGTGTTGATAGTTCAGTGAGCGCTTGAGGAAGAATTCGTAATCGCTGGTCTTGCCGAGAGCCTTGGCAACTTGCGCCACGCACCAGTCGTCGTAGGAGTCTTCAAGAGTGCGAGAGGCAGCTTCGGCGGTCTTGTCGGTCGGGACATAGCCAAGCTGTTTCAGGTAGGTGAGTCCGCCGCGTGCTTCGTAGGGTGTGTTGGGTTCGCGATCGAGCCACTTACGGGTGGTGTCGCCATCCGGCGGAGTCATGGCGTCTTTGTAGACGGCTTGCCAGGCGAGGTTGCGGTCAAAGCCGTGAAAGTTTTTCTGAATGGCTTCGGCGACCATGGAGTCGGCATGTGTGCCGATCATGATGTTGGTGTAGGAGGGGTTGGGCCACTTAGGCATCCATCCGCCTTCCTGATAATTCTGCAGCAGAGCAGTGATCATGCCGTCGATGCGCTCAGGCGCAACGAGCGTGAGCAGGCTGTGTTCAGCGCGGAAAGTGTCCCAGATGGAGTAAGCAGTGTACGACTCGCCCTTGTGAATCTGATCGTCGAATGCGCTGTAATAGCGGCCATACTCAGAGAAGATGCGCGGGTAGAGAAGCGTGTGATAGAGCGCGGTGACTACGGTGCGCTGCTCATCTTCATTCGCGCCTTCAAGGGTGATGCGGCTTAGCTTGTCATTCCATGTCATGTGAAGTTTTTTGCGAACAGCATCGAAATCCCATGCGGGGATTTCTGATTTAAGATTGGCGCGCGCCTGCTCGATGCTGATGAAAGATGTGCCGACGCGTGCCTCGATAACTTCGCCAACTCCGCCTTGTGCCGTATTGAATGTTGCGTATGCGCCAGTTGCTTCGTCGTGATTTGAAGAGTCTGTTCCGTAGGTTGCAGCGTCGTGAAATGGCTTACGAAATTGAACTACGAAATAGCCCTTGAAGTTCGGCAGCTTGAAGGGTCCCAGTCCGTCATCGGTGCGGGCCGGGTTGTAACCGGTGATTTCGTTATGGGCCTTGTCGATGCTGACGAATCCTGCGATACCCGGACGCGACGCTTCGACGAGAACCCTGGAGTCAGAGCCCGCTGGGAAGGTAAAGCGCATGTAGGAGCAGCGTTCGGTCGCGGTCATCTCGGTGCGAATTTTTTGTGAGCTGGCCGCGTCCATCACGACGGAGTAATAGTCGGGGTGCGCGATTTCGTCGCTGTGCGTAAAAGGGAGCTTGCGGTCTTCAGGCGTTGTCCTGAGCTTGCCGGTTTCGGGCATGAGTGTGACGTAGCCGTAGTCGCCCATCCAGATAGCGGGTTGATGCGTGCCCATGAAGCCGGAGATGGTGGTGTCTTCGTATTTGTAAGAGACGCCGCTGAGCTTGTTCTGGCGGGTTTGCGCAGCCCAGTTGATCATGCCAAAGGGCGGCGTGACGAAGGGCATGGTGCCGCCGTAGCCGATCTTGCCGCTGCCGGTACCGATGTAGAGGTTTACTTTATCGACGGGATCGATAGGATCAATGGAGTCAATGCGATCAACGGGATTAGCGGGCGCACGGAACGCATGGAGAACAATTGTAGACGACAGTAACAGCAGGGCCAGAAAGTTCAACGGTCGCAAGGGAAGTCCTCTTTTTCTTACTGCGTTGCGGGAAGCGAATATTCAAGATCGTAGGAATGCTTGCCGTCTGCGATCTGGATCGTCATTTTACCGGAGATGCCTTTGAGTTCCCCGCTGCTTGAGCCCGGGACCACCTGGACTTCGAGGGATAGCGATCCGGCGTCCATGGTGCCGAAGTGCTGCATCGCAAAAGTGCCCGTGTGGCCATTCAACTTGCCCGTTACGACCTCAATGGCCACATAGCCTGCAGAGCCGGAACGAGGATCGCCCGCGCTGAGCATTATGCCCTTGCTGGTGCCCTCGAGGTCGCCATGAAATTGCTTGTCGAGCAGGAACCGGCCAATGGAGGGAGTCTCAGAGTGCGGCTCCGGTGGCTGGGGAATTGTCTTGACATCAAAAGGACCGCGGGCATGTTGTGTCATCTGCTTCTCCTGTGTGGAGGATCATGTTCGACAAAATTTTCTTAAAATTGGAGCATGGAAGCAACAACTCGACAGCGAACGACGGAATTACAGACGACCTACGGTTGGAAGCTGGAAAAGGAGTGCCGCCCGCCACAAACTTCCGTTACTGCGGCGTATCCAGCGGATGCTTGCTCTTTTCATAGAATTCGTTTTGCAGCTTCAGACTCACATCGTCGGCTTTAATGGCGACAATGATTTTGCTGATGGAATCCACCCACCAGTTCATTTGATATTCGCCTAACTCACGAGTAGCAGCGGAGCCGTCACCGGCATAGTGATCGGGGTAGCGCGAATACCACCAGATACCGGTGTAAACGCCCTCCGGCAAAGTCTGCCGATGCTGGTCGGCGCCGGACTCGTTCGCAGCACGATCCTGGTGCAGAAGGTCGGGCCGGACAATCATCATCTTGGACGTTTCACTTTCGCCTGCGTGGGCGTCGACGGTCGTCTTCTTCTTGGGGCCACCGGACCCAGGCACGCGCTCGTCGGAAAAATAGACCACATAATCGTGCGGCTTATCCAACTGCGACTGGGCAAAATAGGGCAGCAAGCTATCGTTGCCGCCGTGGCCGTTCACAATCAGAATTTTCTTGCAGCCATTGCGAGCCATCTCGTCCGTAGTCGCCTGCAGCAATGCCAACTGCAAATCGCGGCTGTAAGCCACCGTACCAGGCTCATGACGCGCTTCGGCGATCTGTCCAAAGTAATATTCGGGGAAGACCACGGCATACTGATTCTCAGCCGCATGCAAAGCCGCGTAACGCACATTGATCAGATCGGTGCCAAGCGGCATATGTGGTCCATGCTTCTCCATAATGCCAAACGGCAACAGGCACACGCCCTGCGCACGATGAATGGCCTGGATAAAATCCGGCCCCGTTAGTTCTTCCCAATGAACCGACAGTTTGGCCTGCGGTGAACCGGTCTGCGCCTGCGCGTGTTGCCCCGCATTCAAGAGCGCACCCAAAAGGAAGAGAACTACAGCACAACAACTCATGCGATTCAGCTTGATCATTCAGCGGTCTCTTTTCTGCGCGAATTCTAGCATGACCGGTGACATAGGATGTCTTACACTCGTCCTAGAGATGGCGCGGATTTAGATTTGCTTCTCTTGTAAAGAGCGCTGATGTTTTCCAAGGATTGCGACTTTGAAATTTCATACATATCGACTTTCGATCTTGCTGTTGCTCGTCGTTTCGCCAATGGCGAATGTTGCGCTTTGTGCGCAGTCACTCAAACTCAGCCCTGTGACGCAGAATCAGGGCCCGCAGTCGCTTGAGGACAGGCGCAAGGATCTGAACCGTCTCTTCGATGATTATTGGCAGGACAATCTTCGTCACTCGCCTGAGTTTGCTTCTTCGCTCGGAGATAAGCGGTATAACGATCAGATTTCGGATTACTCGGTGCGCGCTTATAACGATGGGCTGGCGCGGGAGCAGGGATTTTTACTGCGTCTGGCAGCGATCGATACCACAGGTATGAGTGCACAGGAAGTGACAAGCCACGATCTGTTGCTGCGGCAGTTTACGGAAGATCAGGAGGCTGCCGATTTCAAAGAGTGGGAGATGCCGTTTAACCAGATGGATGGAATTCACACGGTGTATCCCGAACTGGTGCGGCAATTGAGCTTCAAAGAAGTGAAGGATTACGACGATTGGATAGCCCGGCTTCATGCAATTCCAAAGGCGTTTGACCAGGTAACGCAGAACATGGAGATCGGCATCCAGGATCGTCGTGTGCCGCCGAAGTTTCTGTTGCAGCAGGGGCTGGATCAAGTGAAGGAATTGGCGCATCAGAAGCCGGAGGATTCTCCGCTGGCGATGCCGCTGAAGAGTTTCCCCGCATCGATTCCGGCGGCGGAGCAAGCGCGTATCAAGGACGAGATGCTGGATGCGATCAAGAAGGAAGTACTGCCCGCGTATCTGAGATTTCAGCGTTTTCTCGAAGTGACGTATGTGCCCGCGGGACGCGACGAGCCCGGGATTTCAGCGCTGGAGGATGGGGCGAAGTATTATGCGTTTTGCATCCGGCGCAGCACGACGACGAATCTGACCGCGGAGCAGATCCACCAGATTGGGCTGGATGAGGTAAAGCGCGATGAGGCGGAAATGCTGGTCATCGCAAAGAAGCTGGGCTTCGCAGATCTGAAGAGCTTTCAGGCTTCGCTGAAAGGAAATCCCAAGCTGCATCCGGCGTCTGCGGATGCCTTGATGGATATTTTTCGCGGGCACGAGAAGGATATGCAAGCCAAGCTGCCGGAGCTGTTTGGACATTTGCCCAAGTCTCAGCTTGAGGTGGTAAAGATTCCCGACTACCGTGCCAAGTCCGCCGCCGCAGCTTATTACGAAGAGGGTACAGCGGACGGCAGCAGACCGGGACACATCACCGTGAACACGTATAACGCTACCGAGCGCTCACTGGTGGACGTGGAGGCGGTTTCGTATCACGAGGGAATTCCAGGGCATCACATGCAGATTTCGATTGGGCTTGAGATGCAGAATATCCCCGAGTTCCGCAAGCATCTGGGATATACGGCATTTGTCGAAGGATGGGCTTTGTATGCCGAACATCTGGGCAAGGATGCCGGCTTCTACCAGGATCCCTACTCGGATTACGGGCGTCTGGAGGCGGATATCTGGCGTGCGATTCGGCTGGTCGTGGATACGGGCGTACATTCGCAGCACTGGACGCGGGATCAGATGGTGGCGTACTTCCGCGATCACTCCGGGATAGACGAGACAAATATCCAGTCGGAGACAGACCGTTATATCGGCTGGCCTGCTCAGGCGCTGGCATACAAAATGGGGCAGATGAAGATTCTGGAACTGCGCGAGCGGGCGAAGAAAGCACTGGGGCCGAAATACGATATTCGCGCATTTGACGATGAGGTGATCGATTCAGGTGCGCTGCCGCTGGATGTACTCGAAGCCCGAATAAACGATTGGATTGCCACGCAGAAGTAGATGCATGACGTCAAATGACGTTAGACCTTTTCTCGCTTCAAAGGAAGGAGCTGAGGTAGGATGCCTAGTATTTTTATGCTGATGCGAGCCTTTCAGTGAGCCATGTAAGTGCCCGCCTTTGCAAGGCTAAATCTGCAGCGTCAACGTCTTTGGCGTGAGTATCGGGCCTATCGTTCACCAAGTCGCAGCTCTCCTCGAAATGCCGTTTGTCGGCAAATACGCCCGAAAACACTGGCCACTCGCGAACGACAACAGCTTTCAGTTCAAGCCAATATAGTTTTTCGGCCAGGTCGTCTGCAGAGACTGCCTTAAGTGGCTCTCTTCGCTCAGTAGGAAGGGATGCTAGCATTCGTTCTCTAGCCCCCCCCCGCTGTTTCTTGATTATTGAATCAGCCCTTAGAAAATTCAGAATCATTTGCCGCATTCGCTTTTCGAGAAGATTCCTACTCTTGTTTATGAGTGCTAGTTCTTCGGCCCATTCAGTGAGCCCAAGTGGACTTGCATCTTCTGATGGTGTATTCGGTGTGGTGGGTTGAAGTAACTCGGCAGTTATGTTCTCCTGTATACCCTTGAGCGCCTCTCTGACCATAAGCCCAGACGGTTCGATTGGCTCTCGTGATGCCAGGATTCCGTATCTGCGAAGAATAGTGAGGTTGCTAGGAAGGATTTGCGACGGGCTGGCCCCCAGCACGCTAAGAGATGGATCAAGAAGTTCTGGGTAAACCCGAAATAAGTGAGAAAGTGCAACTTGCGCGAGCGTATTGCCCTCCTCTTTCACGAACTCAGAAATAAGAAGTTTTGAAGTTGATAATTGTATAATGACTGGTCTGTTTGCAATCTCGGTCCGACGATGAATGTATGAGCATGCTTTGCGAACCCAAAACGGCATGTCGCTGCACGCTGCAGAAATAGCAGCTGCGGAATCCTCTGTGAATGTCAGCCCCGCTGACCGGGCAATTTTCTTGATCATTGCAATTGATGCACCACGTGGTAGCGGGCTTAAGTACTCCTCGGGAATAAGAGCTAGCGCCGCATTCTCTACCTGTCCAATTGATCCGACAGCAAACCACTTTGCAGACACGCCGCCCACCATTACGGAAACGATTTTTTCCGCTCGTAATGCTTCTTGGTATACGGATCTAAAGTTTCTCCAGAATCGGTTGAAACCATCTTTCCAGTAAGTTGTCGTGGGGCTTCCAGGCGTGATGTAATCGACTTCGTCAATAAACAGGGCTATTGGTTTAGATGCGGATTTGATCATCGCAAGCAGACCTGAGGTGGCATCCGGAAGATCCAAAGAAGCAACTGGTGAATTCACTGTTGAATATTGGTCGAGGCTTTTGATAGCTGCACGTATTGCTTCGCCTACTGATGTCATTAATTGCTCGGCGGTCTGTGCCCATATTTCGTCTCGAGAGCAGTCCATTACTACGCTATAACAGTCGTGGTGAGAACGACACTCATTTATCACTCGATTTATAATTGAGGTCTTTCCTATTTTACGGATGCCCAAGCAGGAACGTATTTGACCCGTCTGGAGCTTGCGCGCCATATCTAAAGCTTCGTTTCTTCGACCGAAAAAGTTGTCATCGTCGCTTACTGGGCCGGTTACATCAAATGGATCATGGCTAAAAAGTTCATAACAAAGATGTCTTTCAAGCTCTTCCGGAGTTGTTGGCATTCGGCCGGAAAATACGGGTAGCACCGCAACGCCAAGACTCCGTCCCCACTTAGGCAGCTTTCCGTTACCGTCGGGATCTTTATGCACGATGATCGCCAAGGTTGACTCTAGGCGCCCATCGCTTTCAGAAATTAGCTCGCGTGAGACCTTGACCGTTCGCTGTTGTTGGTCCTGGAATGTTGAAAACAAGATCAATACTTCGCGATCAATGGAAAGGGCCGTCGCGAGCCGCCGAGATGGGCGCGCAAATAGGTACGCATACAGTCCCTTATCGCGAGTCGTGAATTGCGGTTCCTGTGATGCAAAGGAGACGACGGATTCAAAGGGGTGGCGGAGCTTGTCAACCAATTCCCTAAGTTGATCTGGGGGATCGAGTTTGCGCATGAGTGGATATTACCGCGAATGCATAGACGTTTGGGAGTCCACTCTAAAACCCAGCCTTTTGACGGAAGCGACTTTAGGATTTAACGCTGGGTTGTCGTCGAGACATTAGCCTTCTGGGGTTGGATTTGTGCAGGCTTCTAGCTGCTACATGAGGCGGCGTCGCACCAGGTCCAGGGCTTGCTGACTGGCCCATAGGCGAATTCGGTCGCGGTCGCCGCGGAAGTTGCATTCGAGAGACTCGGTTTTTTGGGCGTCGCTCAGGGCTATGTAGACGAGGCCTACTGGTTTTTCTTCGGTGCCGCCGCTGGGGCCAGCTATGCCGGTGATGCCTACTCCGAGGCTGGCTCCGGTGCGCTGGCGGATACCCTGGGCCAGGGCTTCGGCTACTTCTGCGCTGACGGCTCCGTGGGCTTCTATGAGTTCCGGGGGAACTCCGGCGAAGGCGGTTTTCAGTTCATTGGAATAGACGATTGCGCCGCCCAGGAAGGAGCGCGAACTGCCGCTGATGCTGGTAATGCGCTGCGACATGAGGCCGCCGGTGCAGCTTTCGGCTACGGCGAGAGTTTCCTGCTTCATCTCAAGGTAGTAAAGGACGATCTGCTCCAGTTTTTCGTCGGATGAGGCGAAGAGATGCTGATCCAGGACTTCTTCGAGGCGGCTGGCTAGTTCATCTACGCGCTGCTGGGCTGCTTCAAGGGTGGGCTTGGCGCAGAAGAGCTGGAGCTGAATCTCGGCATGTCCGGCGAGGATGGTGGTGTCGACATCCTTGTACGTTGTGTAGATCGGTGCGAGCAGCGCGTCGGCGGTCGACTCCGGAATCATGGTTGCTTTGAGAATGCGTTTGGCGATGTGGCGGACGGGCAGGATGGCGCGCAGGCGCGGGATGCATTCATTGGCGAAGAGCGGTTTGCATTCGTTGGGTGGGCCAGGGACCATCATGACGAGTTTGCGATGACCGGCGAATTGCGTATCCAGCCAGAGGCCGACCGCGGTGCCATTGGCATTGGGCAGGACCACTGCACCCTCGATGATGTCAGCCTGCTTGAGGTTGTTGTCGGTCATGGCCATGCGGCGGGATGCGAAGCGGGCGGCGAGGGCGACGACGAGCGATCCGTCGCGGCGGATGCTGAGGCCGAGGGCCTGGGCGACGGCTTCACGGCTGAGGTCGTCTTCGGTGGGTCCGAGGCCGCCCATGACGGCTACGATGTCGGCACGTCCGAGGGCTACCTGCACCGCGTTGACGAGATCGCGAAGACGGTCACCGACGATGGTTTTGAAGGTGACATCTGCGCCGATGGCGTTGAGCTGTTCGGTGAGGTAGAGCGAGTTGGTGTCCTGGCGGAAAGGGGTCAGGAGTTCGGATCCTACGGCGATGATTTCGCTTTTCATGGATAGATATTGGACTCCTCAAAAGCAGATCCTTCACTCTGCTCAGAATGACAATACTGCTTTCAGGATTTCTTAGAAGAGTCGCAGCCCCTCCACTCCGAGGTCGACGCTGTAGATGGTGTCGTTGGTAGCGAGGACGGCAGTGCCGAGAGGCGAGAAGGCTACGCCGACGAGACCGTTGCCGGCGAGCACCACTTCCGCATTGCCCTGCGGTGTGATGCGGACGAGTCCGCGCTGGCCGTGCAGGGATGCAGCGACGTAGACATTGCCGTCTGCATCGAGGGCCAGTCCCTGGGGACGGCCGAGGCCACGATACCAGGCGGAGGTTGCGCCGTCGCGGTCAATGGCCCAGATGCAGTCATTGGATGAAAGCGAGGGGGCGGTGACGTAGAGGGTGCCGTCTGCGCCGATGGCCAGATGATAGGCGGCGACACTTGGTTCGAGTGTGGAGTGAACGAAGGTCTGGCGGGCATTGCCTGATTGCTGGGGCGCGATTTTGAAGATAGTGCCACTGCGATCGCCGACGAAGAGGTTGCCGTCTGCGTCGAAGGCCGCGCCGGTGGCTACGCCCATGCCTTCAGCGTAGACGGTGGAATCGCCGCTTTGATCGATGCGGTAGACGGTGCCCTCGGCGCGGGAGGTGACGTAGAGATCACCGTCGGGATCGAAGGCGAGGCCGGTGGGGTTGAGGATGCCGCTGGCGAAAGGGGTTCCGAGGCCGTCCGGGCTGATGCGCACGATGGAGACGGGGGTTTGTTTGCCGCGAGTGCCGGAGATGGTGGCGAAGGTCATGCCGGAGCGGCTGACGACGGGGCTGGTGACGGGGTGAAGACCGTCGGAGAGTTCGCGGGCGATGCGGAGCGGGACGATGTTGCTTGCTCCGTGAGAGTTGCGAACTTCGATGAGGCCGTCCGATGCGTTTTCGGGGACGTGGAAGGCGATGCGTTCGGGGCGGCTGAGTGAGATGCGCGCCGCCAGACCGTCGACGGAGACAGCGGGCAGGGTGGTGCCGCGTGGACCGAGAGACTGGCCGCGCAGTTCGACTTCTCCGCCTGGGAGGCTGGCTGCGGGCGAGACGCTCTCTATTACCGGAACCGTTGGAAGCAGAACGTTTTTGGGAGACTTAGGCATTTGGAATCTCAGCGAACGGGTGAAGCGGGCCGATCAGGGCCGGGCCGGTTATTTGAGCCAATGGATCGCGAGTAATAGTACAGCCCCAGCATACAGTCCGGCAGCCACGTCGTCGAAAACGATGCCCCAGCCTTCAGGAAGTTTTTCCAACTGACGGACCGGAACGGGTTTGGTGATGTCGAAGATGCGGAAGAGGAGCAGGGCGAGGAGGATATTTTCCCAATTTGGGATTGCGCCTGCCAGGGGGATGGCGAGCAGGGTTATGGCTTGGCCGGCAACCTCATCGATGACGACGAAGCCGGGGTCTTTGCGGCCGCTTTCGCGGGCGGCGATGGTGGCTGCCGGGACTCCCAGGGCGACGGAGAGGACGATTCCGGCGAGGGTGAGGCTGAGTAGAAGCTGCTGCGACGGGTGGAGGCCGATGGCGATTGCTGTCCAGATGAGGACTGTGGCGACGGAGCCCCAGGTGCCGGGGCCGGGTTTGCCGAGGCCAGCGCCGAAGAAGGTGGCGACGGTCCAGGCCCAGAGGGTCTTTTTCCCGGGTTGGACTCCAAGAGCTTTGCTCTCGGCGGGCTCACTCATAGCGGTCACGGTCGGTTTTCGGATTCATCTCTGAGCCTTCGAGTTCTTCAAGGAGATCGGGATCGAGGGCTGGAGAGCTGATTTTGTAAACGCCCATTGCCCACTTGCCTAGATCGATCTTGCGGCAGCGGTCACTGCAGAAGGGGAAGTCTTCGCCGGTGGCGAGGACCAGCGTCTTGCAGGTGGGGCAGTGGAGGGATTTGATTTTCTTTGTTTTTGCCATCAATTTGTCACTCGGAGTGTTTCCTGTGCTTCTTCCTCTATTTTCGCAGTGTCGGGGGGATATATCCAGACTGGGCCGTTGCAGGGGGGAGGGGGGCTATGTAGATTTTTAGGGACGCTTCGTTTTGGGTTGCTGTGGGGCTCTTTTTTAGTGTGCCTTAGTTTGGGGGAATTGGCTGCAATGGTTTTTGGGTTTCGGGTGGGGGAAGAAGCAGATTCCCTTCGGGAATGACAGACAGAACTGCAAGGGCAAATGCAAAAGCAAGGGCAACTGCTAGGGCAAAGGCTGGGATGGGGGATGGGAATCAGTTTTTTCCGTTGGTGTTATGTCGTTCCTGGAGGGTTGGATAGAGGTCTTCCCAGGTGGAGTTTGATTGTTCGATTAGTTTTATCTTTTGTTCGCGGTCCAATGTTTGAGGGACTTTTCGCGGGCTATGGCGCTGCGTATGTAGCGGAAGTATTCGAAGTAGACTAGGCGATGGATTTCGTAATGGGCGGTGTGGGTTTCTGGGATGTTTTCGCGGTGTGTGGAGGTTCTGCGAACGAGGTTGTTGGTTATTCCTATGTAGAGATTTCGCGAGCGACTGGAGAGGATGTAAATCCAGAAATGATACTCGCGGGGTGGCATGCGGAATGGTAGCAGGGTTGTGGGGAATGTGGTTTTTTCTTTTTGGATGGATGATGGATGGATGAGCAAAGGCAAAGGAAGAAGCAGATTCCCTTCGGGAATGACAGACAGAACTGCAGGGGCAAATGCAAATGCAAAAGCAAAGGCAAGGGCAACGGTAACTGCAAGGGCTCGGGCTTGGTGGTTGGGGTTGGGTGGCTTTGCTGTTTTCCTGTTGCTTTCCTATAGGGGGTGTGGGAGTATGCTCCTGTGGGAAACCAAAAGGATCTGTCATGGGGATGCTGAATCGGTTCTTCCTGCGCGCTGTTCACTTCGCGACTTGGCGGCGTAGCGAGGAGCAGGGTTACGGGCGGTTGAGAGAAGAAATGGAATCGCATCTTGCGGAGCAGACGGAAGAGAATATCCGCGCTGGCATGATTCCGGAGCTAGCGCGTCGAGAGGCTCGTTTAAAGTTTGGTGCGATGGAGGCGGTTCGCGAGAGCTATCACGCGGAGAAGGGGCTGCCATTTCTGGAGAGCCTGCTCACGGACATTCGTTACTCGCTGCGAGTGCTGCGGAAGTCTCCTGCGTTTACGGTTGTGGCTTTGATCACGCTGATGCTGGGGATTGGGGCGAACGTTGTCGTCTTCGGTGTGTTGAATGCGGTGCTGCTGCATCCGCTGGAGGTGAGTGAGCCGGAGAGTTTGTATCAATTGCGCCATACGGCGTGGATGAAGGGACGGCTGCTGACTACGTCGTATCCGGCGTTTGAGGATTTCAGGCGGCGCAATACGACCTTCGCTGGAATGGCTGGGATCAACGGATATTCTCATGCGCAGTTGAACTGGCGTAACGCGGTGATGAACGTATCCGGCGATGAGGTCACGGGCAACTATTTCGATCTGCTGGGCGTGCAGCCGGAGGTGGGAAGGTTGTTCCACGCGGCGGATGAGCATGGGCCGGATTCAGCGCCGTATGTGGTGTTGAGCGATGGTCTGTGGCGAAGCGTTTTTCACGCCGATCCGGGTGTAGCCGGGACGATGGTGGAGTTGGGTAAGCAGCCGTATACGGTGGTGGGCGTGGCGGCGGCGGAGTTCCACGGTACGGAGCGGTTTGGATGGCCGGATTACTGGATACCGATGGTGAACGAGGAGCAGATGAGTGGGGCGGATTATCTGCATAGCCGGGCATCTATCGCGGTTACGGTGATTGGAAGGCTGAGGCCGGGTGTGACGCCGCAGCAGGCGACAGACAATCTCAATACGATTTCTGCGGAGCTGGCGAAAGAGTATCCGGAGACCGACGATGGGCAGGCGCTACGGCTGATTCATCCGGGTCTGCTTGGGGATGATGGGGATGTCATTCGTGGGTTTCTTTTGAGCGTGACGGTGCTGGCCCTGTTGGTGCTGGCGGCGGCCTGTGCGAACCTGGCGAGTCTGTTTGCGGCGCGTGCGGCGGATCGTGGCCGGGAGATGGCGCTTCGTGTGGCGCTTGGATCGAGCCGGCGAAGGCTGGTGAGACAACTGTTGACCGAGGCTGTACTGGTATCGCTGGCGGGCGGCGCAGCGGGGCTGGTGGGGGCGTATCTGCTGTTGGGTGCGTTGAACCGATGGGATTCTCCCTATGGCCACCTGGAAGTCAGTGTGGATGCGCGGGTGTACCTGGCGGGGCTGGCTTTGACGCTGGGAAGCGCGCTGTTGTTTGGGATGGTTCCAGCGCGGCAGGTGTGGGGGAGCAGTCCGTTGCAGATGATGAAGAGCGGAGCATTTGGGCAACTGGATGCAATGCATCTGCGCCGGTTTGCTTTGCGGGATGTTTTGCTTGGGGTGCAGATTGCTATCTGCACGCTGCTGGTAACGGCGTCTCTGGTGGCGGTGCGGGGCATGTTGCGTGAGTTGCATGCTCCGATGGGTTTTAGGCCGCAGGGGGCGATGCTGGTGAATATGGATCTGGATGGTGATCTCGATGGCGACCTCAATGACGAACTGGTTGTGGAGAAGGAGAAAGCGATCCTTGAGGCGGCTGGGAGCATTCCGGGAGTGACGGCGGTGGGTGCGGTGAGCCGTACTCCGATGACGGGCGGGATGCATGGGGTTCCGATTTTCAGGCCGGGAACGACGGAGTTCAAGATCGATAATTCGGTGCTGGCGCCGTATGTTTTTCCGATGTCGCCGGGATACCTGGAGGCTGCTGGAACGCGGCTGCTGCGTGGGCGGGATGTTTCGTGGCACGACACGGCGAATGCGCCGGATGTGGCGGTTGTGAACGAGACATTTGCTCGGAAGATGTGGGGGAAAGACGCGCCGGGAGGCATGGCTGCAGAGATGGCGGCAATCGGGCAGCGCTTTATCGTGGCGGGCAGGCTGACGGAGGTGGTTGGCGTGGTGGAGGACGGGAAATACCACGACATGCAGGAATCTTCGCAGGCTGTTGTGTATCTGCCCCTGACGCAGAGTGAGCAGGGCGAGATGGTTTTTGTGGTGAGATCGCTGCGGACGCCGAGGGAGATGGCGGCGATTTTGCAACGGACGTTGAGCGGCATTGCGCCGAATGTACCGATCACGGTGCAGAGCTGGTCGGATTCGCTGCAGGGTGAGTTGTTTCCGGCACGCGCGGCGGCGGTGGCACTGGGCGTAATGGGTTTGCTGGCGGCGATGCTGGCGGTGACGGGCATCTTTGGCATGGCGGCTTACAGCGTGAGCCGACGGATGAAAGAGCTGGGCATTCGGGTGGCATTGGGCGCGCGCAGGATGCATGTGATGAGCGCGGCGGTGGGTCGGCCGATGGTGCTGCTGGGGGTGGGATCGGTGGTGGGATTACTGTCGGGGGGCTTCGCCAGCCGGTTGCTGGGGCAGATTGTGTACCAGGCGAATCCGCTTGATCCGGTGGTGGTGGGCGGGGTGGTTTTGACGATGGCGCTGCTGGGGGTTGTTGCTGCTGCTATTCCGGCGCGGAGGGCACTTGGGGTGGATCCGTCGCGGTTGATGCGGGAGGATTGAGTTGGATTTACTTTGGGGGATTACGGATAGGAAGGGAAGAAGCGGATTCCCTTCGGGAATGACAGACAGAAAGGCAAATGCAGGAAAAGCAACGGCAGCGGCAACGGCAGGAAAAGTAAGGGCAACGGCGGGAAAAGCAAGGGCAGGTGCGAGGGCAACGGCCTGCTTGCTATTCGATGATTCTGGCTACTACGTCGTAGTGGTGGGATTCGGTGATTTCGCAGCGGTAGAAGGTGCCTGGGACTAGTGTTTCGCGCGGTGTGCAGTCGGCTTCAGTTCCGAAGTCGTTGATCAGGACTTTGCCGTCGATTTCCGGGGCGTGGAGCATGGTGCGGCCCTGCCAGAGGAGGTCGGATTCTTCGCTGACGCCTTCGACTAACAGGTCCATCTCGCGGCCGATCCAGTGGGACTGGCGTTCGGCACTGATCTTTTGCTGGAGCTTCATGAGCTTTTTGCGGCGAGACTCGATGGTGCGCTTGGGGACTTTGGCGTCGAGGTCGAAGGCGGGTGAACCTTCTTCATCGGAGTAGGGGAAGGCGCCGAGCCAGTCGATTTTGGCTTCGCGGACGAAGTTTTCGAGATGCTGGAAGTCTTCGTCGGTTTCGCCGGGGAAGCCGACGATGAAGGTGGTGCGGACGACGAGGTCGGGGACGATGCTGCGGGCTTTCTCGATCATGCGGAGGAAGATATCGCCGCCGCCGCCGCGTTTCATGCGCTTGAGGACTGAGGGGGACGAATGCTGGAGCGGCACGTCGAGGTATTTGGCGATGTTGTCGTGCCTGGCGATGGTTTCGAGGAGTTTGGTGGTGACCTTGTTGGGGTAGGCGTAGAGGAAGCGCAGCCACTTGAGGCCTTCGATGCCGGCGAGGGCTTCGAGAAGCTGGGCCAGGCCGTCTTTCATGGGCTCGCCGTTGACCATAAGATCTTCGCCGTAGCAGGTGGTGTCCTGGCCGATGAGGGTGATTTCGCGGACGCCCTGACGGACGAGGTTTTGCGCCTCAGCGACAACGGATTCGAAGCGGCGGCTGCGGAATTTGCCGCGTAGCTGCGGGATGATGCAGAAGCCGCAGGGGTGGTCGCAGCCCTCGGCTATCTTGATGTAGGCAGAGGACTTGGGGGTGGTGAGGATGCGCGGGGTTTCGTCGCTGTAGAGGTAGTTGGGGAGGCTGGCGATGGCTCCGTCCCAGTGGTCGCGAGAGAAGCGGCCTTGCTCTTCGCGGAGGTCACCTTCGGGGCGGCTGTGCTTGTTTACGGCGCTTGGGGCTCTTTCGACCAGATCTGAGGCGGTGAGGATGTTGAAGGGGGAATTGGAGATCGCTGGTGGGGCCATGTTCAGGCCTGCTGCTGCCAGGATCGCTTCCAGTTCGCCGGTGCCGACTACGGCGTCTACTTCGGGGATGTTTTTCTGGATTTCATCGCGGTAGCGCTCGACGAGGCAGCCAGCCACGATGAGGCGTTTGGTGGAGCCGGAGGTCTTGTGCTGGACCATCTCGAGGATGGTGTTCACGGACTCCTGCTTGGCGGAGTCGATGAAGGAGCAGGTGTTGACGACGAGGATTTCGGCGTCTTCGGGGTTGTTGGTCAGACGCGCACCGGCGCGGTCCAGCAAGCCCATCATGACTTCGGAGTCGACGAGGTTCTTGGGGCAACCGAGGGAGATGAAGCCTACGGTTGGGGCGGTGCTTGACGCTGGTTCGAGCGTCGCTGAGGTGGATTCTTTGCTCACTTATCTATTGTAGCGGGATATGAGTTCTCGTGATTAAACAACGTTTTGAGCCGGGATGGTATTCGGGGTGCGCTCCGAAAGTGTCTTAACGGCTTAGGCATGGTTTTGGGCATGCTTTGGGGTTTACATCGAATTACGTCCGATCACTACCGGTAGTGAGATATGGTGTATGTAGCGTTTATGGCACTTGGGAGGCGCGAGAATGACCCCTACAACGAATCAAGCAGCGGTTTCAATTTCGGAGCGAGATCAAAGGGATATTCAGGATTTGTACACCAAGATTCGAGAGGCTGAGGCGAAGCTCGTCGGTCCGGATGGAAAGACTGATTTATTGCCTCAAAATTTGTATTCGTTTCTGTGCAAATTATTGGGAGATTTGAAGGCGGGAAACTCCGTTACGATTCTTCAGAATAATGCTGAGCTTACGACGGTGGAAGCGGCCAAGCTTTTGTCGGTTTCACGGCAGTTTTTGGTTCAGCTTCTGGAAAAGGGTCAAATTCCATTTCACATGGTTGGGACACACCGGCGGCTATACGCTCGTGACATTCTTGCTTTCAAAGGAAAACGGGATTCGGCGCGACGGAAGACGCTGGACGACCTGGCTAAGGCGGAAGTGAATGACGGTTTGTATGACCGGGTGCCTTTGAATGATTCTGACGCCCGATAATGAGTACTTCGTTGTGCTGGATGCCTGTGTTCTGGCTCCGATGCCGTTGTGTGACACGTTGCTGCGCTGTGCGGAAGAGCCGGCGTTTTTTCGTGTGCTGTGGAGCGAGCAGATTTTGGAAGAGGTAAGCAGAACTCTGGATAAATTTGGTTATACAAGCAGCCAGGCACAGCGGCGTATACGTTTCATGCGGGAGGCGTTTCCCGAGGCCTGCCTCGAAGTTCCGCCACACTTGATTGAAGCGGTGCCCAATCTCCCGGACCCTGACGACAGGCATGTGGTGGCTGCGGCAATTCATGGGCACGCGCATGCTATTGTCACGGCGAACCTTCGGGATTTTCCTCAGGAATTACTTGCGCCGCATGAGATTCTCGTTGAGTCTCCGGATCAGTTTCTAATGCATCAATTTCATCTCAATCGAGATCGGATGCTTGAGGTGCTTGATACTCAGGCGGGCGGAATAGGGCGGTCGAGAGAGGATGTTCTTGAAAAGCTCCAAACCGGTGTGCCTGGTTTTGTCGATCTTCTTTGTCGCTAAGGGAGCGGTCGTGGGCTATCTCAATTAGGCGGCCCAAAGTGGTATCATCAATCAGTGCCGGGTCCTACGCGACGCAATCCCGCCAACCCCGCCAGGTCCGGAAGGAAGCAACGGTAACGGGCTAGTGCGGGCGCAGTAGGCTACCCGGTACTTTTTTGTGTTTTGCTTAAAGTTTTGCGGAATCAGGTTGATTTCATCCTCTCCGGATGGGCTGCCTGAAGGAGATTTCAGTCTTGACTCAAGAGTTTCGTGGTCCTCATTGCACCCGAGCGAAAATCAGCGCACTCGGTACTTATGTTCCCCCTAAAATTCTGACGAATGCCGATCTTGAAAAGATGGTCGATACCAACGATCAGTGGATCACGGAGCGTACCGGGATCAAGGAACGGCACATTCTCGAAAAGGGGCAGGGAACGAGCGATATGGCTGCTGAAGCTGCCCGGCGCTGCCTGGCTGCTCGTGGCATTGAGGCCAGCGAAGTGGATGCGATCATCATCGGCACGGTTACTCCGGACATGATGTTTCCTTCGACGGCTTGTCTGGTGCAGGAGAAGATTGGGGCCAGGGGCGCGTGGGGATTTGATGTGTCGGCGGGCTGCTCGGGGTTTGTGTTTGCGCTGCAGGCGGGTGCGAAGCTGGTGGAGAGCGGCGCGCACAAAAAGGTGCTGGTGATTGGCGCGGATGCCAATTCTAGGATTGTGGATTACACGGATCGGACGACGTGCATCATCTTTGGCGACGGTGCGGGAGCTGTGTTGATTGAGCCTGCGGACGAGGGGGAAGTTGGTCTGATCGACTTTGTGCATGAGATCGATGGATCGGGTGGTCCAGCGCTGAATCTGGCCGGCGGCGGGAGCTTGAATCCTGCGACGGCGGAGACGGTGGCCAGCGGGATGCATTTCATTCACCAGGACGGTCAGACGGTTTACAAGTTTGCTGTACGCAAGATGGCTGAGGCTACGACGAAGGTGTTGGAGCGTAATGGCGTCGAGGGCAAGGACCTGGGATGTTTTATTCCGCACCAGGCGAACAAGCGGATTATTACTGCGACGGCGGACCGGATCGGGATTGAGCCGGAACGGGTGATTATCAATATTGAGAAGTATGGCAATACTTCGGCGGGGACGATTCCGCTGGCGATGGGAACGGCGATGGAAGAGGGTAAGTTGAAGAAGGGCGATCTGGTTTTGCTGGCTGCGGCCGGGGCTGGATTTACGGTTGGAGCTACGCTGCTTCGGTGGGAGATTTAGTTTTTTAGAGATAAGCCCCCTGTCTCAGGCGTGAGATAGGGGGCACCTGTTTGATTGTCCAGGTTGATTGCTTAGGACGGCAACTTCTGGGGTTTTTAGATTAGAAGCTGTAGGGCGGCAGGACTTTGGTTTCGGCTGCTAATTCATAAAATTTGCGCAGGCCTTTCAGGCACTCCTCATCGAGTTTGTAGACGATGTTGGAGGTGAGATAGGTGCGGATTGTGTTGGCTGGAATGGGCATGCGCGCGCTCCATTCGATGACGAGCTGTTCTATGTTGGCGAGGCCGTTATCGCGGGAGGCGGTGAAGTCGGCGGTGATCTCTTCGAGGGAGCGGGTGCAGCTTGCGAGGGAGGTTTCGCGGATGGCCCAGACGGCGGATACCCAGGGGAGTCCGGTGAGGGCTATCCATTCTTCGGCGAGGTCGTGGTAGATGAGCTGTTCGCCGGTGCGTTCTTCGCGGTTCTGACGCTCTTCGAGGGCGTAGAGTGCGGGGTCTCCGATGAGGATGGCTGCGTCGGCGATGTCGAGCATGGGGTCGAGGTCGGGAAAGTGCTGGACGAACTCAACTTCTGGCTTCGTTTCGGGTGTCCACCATTTGCGGAACATGATCTGGGTGTAGGCGAGCGAGGCGCGGGAGGATGTGTCGGCGGCTACGGTGTGAATCCCGGAGATTGGCCGGTTGGCTCGATGGACCAGCAGGATGGAGCGGACGCTGCGTGTGGCGGCGATGGCGCAACCGGGGATCATCAGCAGTCCTGGGGTGGTGGCGAGGGCGGCTACGGGAACCAGTCCGATGTCGGCGGCGCCGGGAGCGTTGGGGGGGAGTGCCAATCGTTCGGCGCAGGCTGCGGGCATCATCCATTCAATTTGATAACGATTGGCGAGTGCGCTGCGGGCTGGTTCGTGCTCGAAGTCCCACATGAGCGGGGCTGGATTCAGAAATCGGATTGCGGCAATTCGGAGTGGGGTTTCGGTGGTGGGGTGGGCCTGGGGAAAGTTACTCACTTCTTCAGGTTATCAAGGTGGGGTGGTGGGTTTTCCATAGGTGGGTGGTGGAAGCTGGTTTCCTTTTGGGTGATGGATAGAACTGTAAAAACAAAGGCAACGGGAGAAGCAGATTCCCTTCGGGAATGACAGACAGATAGGCAAGGGCAAGGGCAAGGGCAAGGGCAAGTGCAACGGCAAAGGCGTCAGGTGGGGTATTGTTCGGGGTGCTTGACTTCTGGTGGCTGGCGGGGTAGTGTGGGCAAAATCTCTTGAAATGAAAAAGACAGGGTTGGCCTGGGGATGTTCTCCGGAGGATCTTGTTTTTGTGGTGGCAATGACTCCTACTACGCCTTTGCAGGTCCGCGCTTCGGTTTATTCGGCATTGGATGAAGATCGTTTGGCATGGCTGGCGCTGACGCTTTCGCCGGGGTTGGGTCCGAGGCGGATTCATGGGGCGATGAGTCGGTTGGGCAGGCCTGCGGAGATTTTTACGCTGTCGCTTACGACGATTGAGGCTATGCGCTTTCCTGCGGAGGCGGCGCAGTATGTATTTGATGGAAGGGCGCGTGCGGCTGCGGAAAAAGAATGGGAGCGGGTGCGGGAGCAGGGTGCGCGGATTGTGACTTTCAGTTGTGAGCAGTATCCGGAGAGGCTGAAGCAGATTTTCGATCCGCCGCCGGTGCTGTGGGTTCGTGGGGATGTGGGCTTGCTGGGACGTCCGTCGATTGCGATTGTGGGAACGCGTCACCCGAGTCCTTATGGGACGGGGATTGCGGAGATGCTGGGGCGCGACCTGGCTGCGCGGGGGATGCTGATTGTGAGCGGGATGGCTCGCGGGGTGGATACGGCGGCGCATAAGGGGGCCATGGTGGCGGGGAGGCCGACTGTCGCGGTGTGGGGGACGGGGATCGATGTGATTTATCCCAAGGAGAACAAGAAGCTGGCTGAGGACATACTGGCGACGGGGGGCGCGCTGGTTTCGGAGCTGCCGTTGGGGACGTTTCCGGCGCCGCAGAATTTTCCGCGGCGGAACAGGATTCTTTCGGGAATGAGCATCGGGGTGCTGGTGGTGGAGGCGAGTGAGAACTCCGGGACGCGGGTTACGGCGAGGTGCGCGGCGGACCAGGGGCGGGATGTTTTTGCGGTTCCGGGGAATGTGACGAATAAAAATTCATGGACGCCGAATACGTTGATTAAACAGGGCGCGAGGTTGACGGCGACCTGGGAGGATGTCTGGGAAGAGCTGCAATCGGACGTGCGTCTGGAGCTGGAAGCGGGATGGGCGGTTGAATCCAAATTGAAAGATGGCGCATCTGACTTGCCGGATAGAGCTGGTTCGAGTCTCGGTTTAGGAAATTTTCCTGGGATGGGAGTCGGCGAGGCAATCGTGTTCGACGCGCTTCGCATGGATGCGGCTTTGCAGATCGACGAACTTCTCGATCAGGTGGAGGCGCAACTCACGTCTTCTGAGGTTTTTACGGCTTTATTTGAGCTGGAGCTGGCTGGCCGGATTCGCTCTTTGCCGGGTAAGAATTTTGTCCGCGCAATATAAGGTTGCGATCAAAGATCCAATCGAGAATGCGAAGTTTTTCGACAGGTCGCTGCTGGTATTCCACCGGCATTCCGTGTTAGTTTCCAAACTTTGCAGGGTGTTTTTTCGGGGCGTGGTTTTTAGCGCCGCGTTTTGAATTCAATTTTGCCGAAAAATCGGTGCAACGGATGGTAGCTGAGTCAGTCCAATAGTCCGACGAACCGGATTGGGCAGGGTCGGCAGGTTAGAGTGGGTACGGAAGACCGTACTGGTTAATTAAGGATGGCAATGAGCAAATCACTGGTGATCGTCGAGTCCCCCGCCAAGGCGAAGACGATCGGGAAATATCTTGGCAAGGAATTTGAGGTGCAGGCCTCCGTTGGACACATCATGGACCTGCCGAAGAACGATATTGGCGTGGAGTTGAAGAAGCGCACCTTCGAGCCGACACTGATTGTCTCTCCGGGCAAGGAGAAGCTGGTTGAACAGCTGAAGAAGGCTGCGTTGAAGGCGGATCACATCTACCTGGCGCCCGATCCTGACCGCGAGGGCGAGGCGATTGCTTACCACCTGGCGTTGCAGTTGGGAACCAATGCGACCCAGAAGAAGAAGATTCAGCGCGTAACCTTTAATGAAATCACCAAGAAGGCGGTGCAGGAAGCGTTCAAGCACGCCCGGGATGTCGACCAGGACCTGGTGGATGCGCAGCAGACGCGGCGCGTTCTGGACCGGCTGGTGGGCTACCAGGTTTCTCCGCTGCTGTGGGACAAGGTGCGGCGCGGGCTTTCGGCTGGACGTGTGCAGACGGTCGCGGTGCGGCTGATTGTGGAACGGGAGCGCGAGATTGGCGCTTTCAAGCCGGTCGAATACTGGACGCTGGATGCACAGTTGCATCCGCAGGGCCGGACGCCGGAGAGCTTTACGGCGCGGCTGGTGGGGATTGACGGCAAACGGGCGACGGTGGAGACGGTCAATACGCCTTCGCTGCCGGATGGGGTTTCTTCAGAGCAGGCTGTAGCCGAGTTGGAGAAGGCTGCGTGGAGCGTTGGCAAGGTTGAGCGGAAGCAGCGCAAGCGGAATCCTTCGGCGCCGTTTACGACGAGCCAGTTGCAGCAGGATGCTTCGCGGAAGCTGGGATTCAATGTGCGGCGCACGATGGGCGTGGCGCAGCGGCTGTATGAAGGCGTCGAGGTGGGCGCTGAGGGTTCGGTGGGTCTGATCACCTACATGCGTACCGATTCGCCGCGTGTTTCTCCGGATGCGATTGCCGGGGCTCGGGAATGGATTGGTTCGCAACTGGGGCCGAAGTATCTGCCTGCGGCGGCGATCCAGTACAAGGGCAAGAAGGATGCACAGGATGCGCATGAAGCGATTCGCCCGACGGATGTGACTCGTACGCCGGATGCGATTGCCAAGTATCTGAGCGATGAGCAGTTGAAGCTGTACAAGCTGATCTGGCAGCGGTTTGTGGCTTCGCAGATGACGGCGGCGATTTTTGATGTGACGACGGTGGAGATCGCGGCGAAGGCCAAGCGGACTTACGATTTCCGTGTTTCGGGATCGGTGCCGGTGTTTGACGGCTTCCTGAAGGTGTATGAGGTTTCGAAGGAAAAGAAGGACGACGAGGACGATGAGCTGGCGAACCGGCTGCCGGCGCTTGCCGAGGGCGAGAAACTGGCGCTCGAAGAACTGAAGCCGGAGCAGCACTTTACTGAGCCGCCTCCGCGATATAACGAGGCTTCGCTGGTGAAGGAGCTGGAAGAGCGCGGTATTGGACGGCCCTCGACGTATGCCTCGATCATCAACACGATTCAGGATCGCGAGTATGTGACGAAGCTGGGCGGGCCGCGTGGGCGGTTCTTCCCGACCGAGATCGGGATGGTTGTATGCGACCTGCTGGTGAAGAATTTCCCCTACATTTTCAATTCGGCCTATACGGCAAAGTTGGAAAGCGAGCTGGATGATATTGAAGAGGGCAAGGAGAAGTGGACCACGCTGCTGGGCGGTTTCTATGACCACTTTGAGGTGGAGTTGAAAGACGCCGAGAAGAGCATGGAAAGCATCAAGGCGATGGAGATCAAGACGGATGAGAAGTGCGATCTCTGTGGCTCTCCGCTGCTGCTGAAGTGGGGCAAGTTCGGGACATTCTTTGCGTGCAGCGCCTTTAACAAGAAGGATAAGAATAGCTGTACTTTCACGAAGGAAAACACTGCGGGCAAGCCGGATATGAATACTCCGGAGGCGCAGGAAGCGGAGCAGGCCGAGGAGTATTGCGAGAACTGCGGACGGGTGATGGTGCTGCGTCGCGGGCCCTTCGGGATGTTCATGTCGTGCCCGGGGTATAGCGAAGATCCGCCGTGCAAGACGATTCGCAAGCTGAGCCAGAAGCAGCAGCAGAAGCCTCCGCAACCGACGGGTGAAGCGTGTCCGTTGTGCGGCAAGGACCTGGTGTTGCGCCAGGGAGCTTATGGGGAGTTTGTTTCGTGCTCGGGCTATCCGAAGTGCAAGTATGTGAAGCAGAACCTGATTGAGGGGATGAAGTGTCCGAAGTGCGGCGAGGGCGACCTGGCTGAACGGAAGGCGCGTCGCGGGAATATCTTCTGGGGTTGCACGAATTATCCGAAGTGCGACTTTACTTCGAATTACAAGCCGGTGGCTAAGCCGTGCCCGAAGTGCAAGAGTCCTTACCTGTTGGAGAAGACGCTGAAGTCTGGCGTGTTCCTGTTCTGCCCGAACAGCAAGCCTGCGGTGGTTGAGGAGGCTGCTCCGAAGAAGGCGGCGAAGAAGAGTGCGGCGAAGAAGTCGGCTACCAAGTCGGTGGCGGTGAAGACTGCTCCGATTGTGACGGAACCGTGCGAGTACGAGAAGCGGATTGGGGATGCTCCGCCACCGCCTACGGTGGAGACGCATGGGCCGGTCAAGGAGAAGCAGAGGGCGGATGAGGCGGAGTTGCAGCCTGTTTCCTGAGGGTGATTCTGTGGGGCGGCTGGGGTTGCTGGCCGTCTCTCTGGTTGGGGTTGTTACTGCATTACTGCAAGGGCAACGGCAAGGGCTAACAGCAGATTCCCTTCGGGAATGACAGACAGAACGGCAAGGGCAACTGCAATTACAACGGCAACTACAACTGCAAGGGCAACTACTAAGGCAAGGGCGAGTGTAACGGCGACGGTTGGGTAGGCTGGTTTTGGGTATTTTGGGATGTGGCTTGCCAAGTGGCGGGGGATTGGCGCATTCTCACTGTGATTGCTTTTGCACCTCACTTTGGATGTCTGCCGGAGGAAATACGCATGAAGCGAATTGCTGCACTCTCTCTTTCGTTGTTATCACTGGTGTCGGTTACGGCGTTTGCAGCTGACTCGACCAAGCTGAACGGCTGGATTTCTGACTCGATGTGCGGAGCCAAGCATGCTGGTACGGGTGCGGCTTGCGCGAAGAAGTGCATTGAAGGCGGCAGCAAGCCGGTTTTTGTGAGCGAATCGAAGAAAGAAGTCTGGACAATCGACAATCCAGAGGCGGTCAAGGAAGCTTATGGCAAGCATGTAGCTCTCACCGTTACTCCGGACGAGGGCGCGAAGAGCGTACATGTGACTTCGGTAGCGGTGCTCGCGGACTAATTCGTACTGCGTCGAGTTACGCAGTATAAGTGCAATGGGCAGATGGCGATTCCTTTTGGGAGTCGCCATCTGCCTTTACCCATACAACGATTCATCAGGTCATCAGGAACGGATCTCATTACCCATGGCGAAAGCAGTCTGGAACGGCGTTGTTATTGCGGAAAGCGAAACTTACGAAACGGTCGAAGGCAATATTTATTTCCCCGAGTCTTCATTGAAGCGGGAATTTTTCCGACCCAGTTCAACCACATCCACCTGCCCGTGGAAGGGACAAGCGCGATACTACTCGCTGTTTGGCGATGGCCAGGAAAATCCTGACGCGGCCTGGTATTATCCCGATCCCAAGCCGGCTGCGCGCAAGATCAAGAACCATGTGGCTTTCTGGCGCGGCGTGGAAATCGAAAAATAAGCTGTTTGCCTATGGCTGGCTTCGCCTGAAGCCGGCAGGCTCGGCACCGGATTGTTTGCGCGGGATTGTTTGCGGGTTCGGGAACCAGTGTGGCTGTCGCAACGTATCATGGTGCTGGCATACGATCCGAAAACCATCTGTAAACCCATCTCTTGTGGAGAACCCATTATGAACAATGCTTCGTCCAGTCTGAGTCGTGCTCTTGTGGTGTGCGCAGGGCTTGCGTGTGGAATGCTTCTCAGCTTTTCCGTCCCGGCTTTTGCGCAGCCTACGTCTGCTCCGCTTAAAGTGCCTGATTTGAAGTACGAGAAGTACACGTTGCCGAACGGGCTGGAGGTTATTTTGCGTGAGGATCACCGGCTGCCCCTGGTGGCGGTTGATCTTTGGTATCACGTTGGCCCGGTGAACGAGAAGGCTGGACGGACGGGATTTGCGCATCTGTTTGAGCACATGATGTTCGAGGGTTCGGAGCATGTTGGCGAGAAGGCGCACTTCAAGTACCTGGAAGGCGCCGGCGCGACGGATATCAACGGCACTACGAGCTATGACCGGACGAATTACTTCGAGACGATTCCAAGCAACGAGCTGGACCTTGCGCTGTGGCTTGAGAGCGACCGCATGGGCTTTCTGCTGGAGACGCTGGATCGCGCGAAGCTGACCAATCAGCGGGATGTTGTGCGCAATGAGCTGAGGCAGGATGAGGGCAATCCGTATGATGTGGCGGACGAAGCGGTGGGGCATCTGCTGTTTCCCAAAGGCCATCCTTACTACGGCAATGTGATCGGTTCACATGCGGATGTGGAGGCTGCGCGGCTGCTGGATGTGCGCGACTTTTTCCATCACTTCTATACACCGAACAATGCGAGCATCTCGATCGTCGGCGACTTTGATGCTGCGACGATCAAGGAAAAGGTAGCCAAGTTCTTTGGGCCGATTCCAGCGGGTCCGGTGGTTGAAAAGGTGAAGGTCGAAACGCCCCAAATTGCTACCGAGCGCCGCGTGACGGTGACGGATACGGTGCAGTTGCCGCGGCTTTCGGTGGCATGGCTGTCTCCTGAGGCTTTTCATCCCGGCGACGAAGATACGGATATGTTCGTCAACATCCTGGGAGGAGGCAAGATCAGCCGTCTCTATCAGAAGCTGGTGTACCAGGATCAGATTGCGCAGAGCGTGAATTGCAGCAACCAGTCGATGATGGTGACTTCGATTGCGAGCTGCGACATTATTGCTCGTCCGGGAGTGAAGCTGGAGGATCTGGAAGCGGCGTTCGATAAGGAAGTGGAATTGCTGCGCAAGGATGGGCCGACGCAGGCTGAGCTTGACCGGGCCCGTAATCAATCGCTTTCAGGGCTCATCCAGGGGTTGCAGAGGCTGGGTGGTTTTGGTGGTGTGGCGGACATGATGGACCGCTACAACCAGTATCTTGGCGACCCAGGATATCTGCCCAAGGATGTGGCGCGTTACGAGGCTATTACTCCGGCCGGTGTCAAGAAGGTTGGGCAGGATGTTTTTGGAAAGAATCAGCGCGTGGTGGTCTATTGCATACCGGGCAAGAAGGTGACAGAAGATGTTCCGCGCAGCCCGGCGGATACGGATGCGACGGTGAAGGTGACGCCGCCTTACGCGCCGGAGTTTGAGACGGCGCAGGACTGGCGCAAGGAAGCTCCGAAGCCTGGGCCGGAACCAACGCTGCATCTGCCGACTCCGACGACCTTTGAGCTGGCCAACGGCGTGAAGGTATACCTGATTGAAGAGCATGCGCTGCCGGTGGTGAGTGCTTCGCTGGTGACGCTTGCGGGTGGAGAAGAGAATCCCAAGGATAAGGCTGGCCTGGCGGGCTTTACTGCGCGGTTGTTGAGTGAGGGTACGACGACTCGTTCTTCGACGCAACTGGCGAACGATGTGGCGCGAATCGGCGCTGAGCTGAGTGCTTCGGCATCGATGGATAGTGCGAATGTGAGCGTTGGTGCGTTGAGCAACAACACGGCTCCTGCGCTGGAACTGCTTTCGGATGTAGCTTTGCATCCGGCATTCAAGGCGGAGGAAGTTGAGCGTATTCGTCAGCAGCGTCTAGTCGGGATTCTGCAGGAAGCGGATCAGCCGATATCGTCGGTTCTGCGTGTTGGAAACAAGGTGCTGTATGGCGATCAGCCGTATGGCTTCCAGCCGGTGGGCACGACGGAGTCAGTCAAGGCGATGACTCGGGATGATCTGACGGGCTTCTGGTCGGCGCATTATGCGCCGAAGAATGCAGCGCTGATCCTGGCGGGCGATCTGACGGAGTCTGAAGCGAAGCAAATGGCGGAGAAGTATTTTGGCGGCTGGAGCAGTTCAACGGCATCGGCTACCACTGCCATACCTGCACCGCCAGCCGCGCCAGCGCGCAAGGTGGTGATTGTCGACAAGCCGGGTTCGCCGCAGACGACGCTGATTACTTTTGGTCTCGGTGTGCCACGCAATACGCCGGATTATGCGGCGATTACGGAGATGAACAGCATCCTGGGCGGGTTATTCTCAAGCCGCATCAACATGAACCTGCGGGAAAAGAATGGCTTCACTTACGGAGCATTTTCGGGCTTCTTCTTCTATCGCTTGGGTGGCCCGTTCTACTCGGGAGCCCAGGTTCGGACGGACATCACCGGACCGGCTACGCATGAACTTTTTGCGGAGCTGAATCGCATTCATACGGATCCGGCTACTCCTGAAGAACTGAAGCTGGCGAAGGATAATGCGTTGCGCACGCTGCCGGGAGATTTTGAGACGGTGGGCAACGAGTCCGGATTGATGGCTGAGCTATTCGTTTATGGTTTGCCGACGGACTACTTCCAGAAGCTGCCTGCAGCGTTTCAGGCGGTAACTCCGGAGGCTGTTGCGCAGGCGGCCAAGGCTTATATTCATCCGGATAACCTGATCGTGGTTGCGGTGGGAGATCGCGCCAAGATCGAGCCGGAGTTGGAGAAGCTGAACCTCGGGCCGATCGAGTATCGCGATGAGAGTGGTGGTTTGCTCAAGAAGTAGATGTGGTTTTGGTTGGATGGGAACGGGCTGCGGAGCGGGTGCTCCGCGGCCTGTTTTTTTTGCCTTGTTTGGTTGGGTAGAGGCAGGTTTTCTTTTGGGGATGGCAGAACTGCAACTGCAAGGGCAACGGAAGAAGCAGATTCCCTGCGGGAATGACAGCCAGAAAGGCAACGGCAACTGCAGAACGGCAACGGCAACGGCAACTGCAGAAAGGCAACTGCAACGGCAAAAGCTGATTGGGGTGGAGAGATGGTTGCCGTTAGTAGGCTTGTAGCTGGTTTAGTGGCAGGCGTACTCGGAAGCAGGTCAGGCCGTCTTCGGAGCGGACGCCCAGGTGTCCGCGATGTTTGCGGACGATGCGCATGGCGTTGTCCAGACCTAGCCCGAGGCCCTGGCCGGGTGGCTTGGTGGTGAAGAATGGTTCGAAGATGCGGTCCTGGAATTCGCGTGGGATCTCTGGGCCGTTATTCCAAACTTCGATGAGCATCATGTCCGGTTCCTGGCGGACTACGATGCGGAGACAGCCTTTTTGTTCGGGATCTGCGCTGTGATCGACGAGCATCAGAGCATCCTGCGCGTTCTCAATGAGGGCTGTCCATACCTGGTTCAACTCGCTGCCGTAGGCGCTGATGGTGGGCAGGTTGAGCGCGTATTCGCGGATTACGTTGATGTCGCTCATGCGCGATTGCAACATCTGCAATGTTGCATCGATGCCGGCGGGGACATCTATTTCGAGAATTGGGGCGCGGTCCATGTAGGAATACGTCTTGATGGCGCTGATGAGGTCGAAGATGCGATTGGTCGAGTGCAGCATGGCCTGAGCGTAGTGTTCGGCGCGCAGGGCGGAGGCGAATTGTTCAAGCACGACGCGGATTGCGGCTTCGTCGAGGAAGGCTCGGAGCGGATCGAGATCGCTTGCCTCGACGCCCATTTCGGCGAGTTCAGGCGCGATCTGCCAGGCATCGGAGGGGCTGTGGCGGGCGATCCAGGCGGTGATTGCGTCTTCGCGTGCGGCAATGTGGACGGCTTCGGTGTCGGGGTGATCGAGAGAGCGAAGACGCACTCCCTGCTCCCAGTTCTGCACGGCGAGTACTTGCTCGGGGGTAAGGCAAAGAGAGACGAGACGATAGCGCCTGTCGCTGAAGTTGCCGAGCTCGGTCAGGATACCTCCGGCGGCGCGCTGGGCGGCTGAGGAGGGATTGTTCAGTTCGTGAGCGAGATTGCCTGCGAGCTTGCCGAGGGCGGTGAGCTTTTCGGTTTGCTGTTCGATGCGGGTGACTTCGCGGACTCTGTCCAGAAGCGTGGCCACGACTCGTTGCCCGAAGGATGGGATCACTTCGAGGATCAGTGGGAACATCGATTTGTGGTAGACGAGCGCCCATACGGGAGAGACGGCAAAGCCCTGCCCTCCGTAGCTGGTCATGCGCGAGTAGGGAAGCAGACCGGTCATCTGGCCGGAGCGACCGATAAAGAGCGCCATCGGGCCGCTCTTGGTACGGCGGACGTGCAGTTCGCCTTTGAGGATGAGCATCATCTGCTCGGCGGGATCGCCTTCTTCAAAGAGGACGTCGCCGGTTTTCAGACGAATTTCTTTGCCATGCTGCGCGAGCCACTCAAGCTGGTCGCTGGGGAGGCCCTGCAATGGTGGAATCTTGTCGATTGCGGCCATGAGGACAGGCCGGGAGGAGGGTGTCTCCGGAATCATGGATAGCGGAAGTTCTATCGGCATTCGGTACCCTCCCTATTGAGTCTTAGTTTAACGGATGATCTTGAACGGAGTTCCATTGGGTGGTGCGATGTGGAGAATACGTGGGACTGGGGGGAATGGTTCCCGGGTTGGAAGGCTGTGGTCCTCTGGTTTGGGGAGTTGGTCTTCTGGGGGATTCCGTTTGGGGATGGATGGGAGGGTGACTGGCAAGGGCGACGGAAGAAGCAGATTCCCTTCGGGAATGACAGACAGAACGGCAAGGGCAAAGACAACTGCAACGGCAAGACAACTGCAACGGCAAAGGCAAACGGAAGAAGCAGATTCCCTTCGGGAATGACAGACAGAAAAACAAAGGCAACTGCAACGCAACTACAAAGGTAACTTCTCGGTTTGGTTGAAAGCTTTGAGTCCGCCCTGGCTGAGGGATGTTTACCTGGCCAGGGAGGACTCGGTATTGCTGGTTTAGCGGGTTTTGGATACTTCTTCTACTGTGACTGGGTCGAGGAAGGGCATGGCTGCGCGGAGCTTTTTGCCGACTGCTTCGATTGGCTCGGCTGCTTCGGCGTCGCGGAAGGCCTGGAACTCCTTGCGGCCGGAGAGCTGGTCGGCGATGAAGCGCTTGGCGAAGGTGCCGTCCTGGATGTCGGTGAGGATGGCCTTCATGGCTTTTTTGCTCTCAGCGTTGACGACGCGTGGGCCGCTGACGTAGCCGCCCCACTCGGCGGTATCCGAGATGGAGTAGTTCATGTAGGCGAGACCGCCGCGATAGATGAGGTCGACGATGAGCTTGAGCTCGTGGAGGACTTCAAAATAGGCGATCTCGGGCTGGTAGCCGGCTTCGGTGAGGGTTTCAAAGCCTGCCTTGATGAGCGAGGCTACGCCGCCGCAGAGAACGGCCTGTTCGCCGAAGAGATCGGTTTCGGTTTCTTCGGTGAAGGTGGTTTCGTGCACGCCAGCGCGGGTGTTGCCGATGCCCTTGGAGTAGCTGAGGGTGAGGGCGTGAGCGTTGCCGGTGGCATCCTGCTCGACGGCGATGAGGCCGGGTACGCCGCCGCCTTCGGTGAAGACTTCGCGGACGCGGTGGCCGGGAGCTTTGGGCGCGGCGAGGGCGACGTCGATGTCCTTGGAGGGCGTGATGGTGCCGTAGCGGATGTTGAAGCCGTGGGCGAAGAGCAGCAGCTTGCCTGCGCTGAGGTTGGGGGCGATCTCTTCAGCGTAGAGTTTGGCCTGAGTCTGATCGGGGGTGAGGATCATGATGACATCGGCCCATTTGGTGACTTCGGCTGGGGTGCCTACTTCGAGGCCAGCCTTCTGGGCCTTGGCGCGGGACTTGCTGTTCTCGGCGAGGCCGACGCGGACTTCTACGCCTGAGTCCTTGAGGTTGAGGGCGTGGGCGTGGCCCTGGGAGCCGTAGCCGATGATGGCGACTTTTTTCGCCTGGATGAGGGAGAGGTCTGCGTCTTGATCGTAGTAGGTCTTGGCCATGATGTTGTTTGACTTCCTTTTAGCAAGTTAGCGCCGCTTTGCGGCATTGGCGAGTTAGCGAGTTAGCTGGATTGTTTTGTAACCAGCTACTGCTCTTGTTGATTTCAGATGTTGTCGGCGAAGTTGTCGGCTGTCTTCGGGGGGTGAATGCCGGGCTTTGGTGCTTCCGCGTCACCTGCACCCATGGCGCGGAGGACTCCGCTGGAGTGTTTGCCGCGGCGCATGGTCATCTTGCCGCTGCGGCAGACTTCGAGGACGCGGTTTTCGGTTTCGTTGAGCACCTGGATGAGGCCTTCGATCTTGCTTTCGACGCCGGTGATTTCAATCATCAGCGAGTCGGGGGCGAGGTCGACGATGCGGGCGCGGAAGACTTCGGCAAGCTCGAAGATGTGGGAGCGGTTGCTTGCCGTGGCGGAAACTTTGATGAGCGCGAGTTCGCGGGTGACGGCGGGCGCGCGGCCGATGTCGTCGACTTCTACGACATCTTCAAGTTTATAGAGGCTGGCCCGGATGCGGTTGCCGGTTTCGGCGTTGGCATGTTCGGGGGCGTTGGCGACGATGGTCATGCGCGAGACGCCGGGGCGCTCGCTGTGGCCGACTGTGAGCGAGATGATGTTGATGTTGAGGCGGCGGAACAAAGAGGCTACACGAGCCAGAACGCCTGGCCGATCCTCCACATAAGCGATGAATGTATGCAGCATAATTGCGACTTACCTCAGGGGCTCTGGTGCTACTCGTCTTCGGGTTTCTCTACCAACGGGTTGTGGCCGGGGCGGCGGATCATTTCGTGCAGGGCTTTGCCTGCGGGGATCATGGGGTAGACGGAGTCTTCTTTCTCTACCATGAAGTTGATGAGGAAGGCGCCGTTGTGGCTGCGGGCTGTCTGCACGGCGGCTTCGAGGTTGCCGCGATCGCGGACTGCCAGGCCTGCGATGCCGTGGGCGTCGGCGAGTTTGACGAAGTCCGGGCTTACGAGGGGTGTGGACTCGTAGTTGCGGTCGTAGAAGAACTCCTGCCATTGACGGACCATGCCGAGGTAGCCGTTGTTGATGATGGCGATGTTGACCTTGAGCTTTTCCTGCGCGATGGTGGCGAGTTCTGAAGACGTCATCTGGAAGCCGCCATCGCCGGCGATGACCCAGACTTCTTTTTCAGGGCATGCGACTTTTGCTCCGATGCCGGCGGGAAGTGCGAAGCCCATAGTGCCGAGGCCGCCGGAGGTGATGAGTGTGCGCGGGTGATCGTGATGGTAGTACTGTGCTTCCCACATCTGGTGCTGGCCTACGTCGGTGGCTATGATGGCTTTGCCTTCGGTGATGCGCCAGAGGTCGTGCATGACGTGTGCGGCGTAGAGATGGCCGTCGTCGGGAAGGTTGCGGATGTCGCGGACTGCGGCTGTGCCTTTGCTCGACTCGATGGCATTCAGCCAGGATGAGCCGTCGCGTCCGGGGAGCAGCGGCAGGAGCTGTTCGAGGACTTCGCGGAGATCACCGACGAGGGCAATGTCGGCTTTGATGTTCTTGTTGATCTCGGCGGGGTCGATCTCGATGTGAATCTTTTTGGAGTTGGGCGAGTAGGTCGAGGGCGTTCCAATGACGCGGTCATCGAAGCGCATACCGCAAGCGATGAGCAGATCGGCTTGCTGGATCGCGTCGTTGACCCACGACTCGCCGTGCATGCCCATCATGCCCATGTTGAGTGGATGCGAGGCGGGGAAGGCTCCGAGGCCGAGGAGCGTGGTGCCGACGGGAATCTGCATGCGTTCGGCGAGAGTGCGGACTTGTTCGCCTGCGTTGGATTGCAGGATGCCGTGGCCAGCGAGGATGACGGGGCGCTTGGCGTTGCGGATCAGCTCGGCTGCGTCTGCAAGCCTTGAGTCGATGACGGACAGCATGGGGTGCGGCAAATAGGGCCTGGGTTTGGCGGCGGCGAAGTCGAAGATGGCGGAGTTCTGCTGCGCGTCCTTGGTGATGTCGACGAGGACTGGACCGGGTCGTCCGGACCGGGCTATCTGGAAGGCAGAGCGGATAGCGGGAGCGATGTCTTCGGCCCGGGTGACGAGAAAATTGTGCTTGGTGACGGGGAGTGTGATGCCGGTGATATCGACTTCCTGGAAGGCATCTGTTCCCAGAACCTTGCTTGATACCTGGCCGGTGATGCAGACCATCGGAATCGAGTCGAGCATGGCGGTGGCGATGCCGGTGACGAGATTGGTCGCACCGGGGCCGCTGGTTGCCATGGCTACGCCGACTTTGCCCGAGGCGCGCGCGTATCCGTCGGCCATGTGCGAGGCACCCTGCTCGTGGCGCACGAGGATGTGACGGATGGGGAACTTGCGCAGAGCGTCGTAGATGGGCAGGATCGCGCCGCCTGGGTAGCCGAAGACTTCGGTGACATCCTCGCCTACCAGCGTGGCCCAGACGATCTCTGAGCCGGTGAGGCGGGTGGGGGTGGTGAGGTGCGAATTGTCTTTGTCGATATTGTTTGTCATGGAAGATTTCCTTCCTTTTCTTCTAGCTTCCAGCTTTTAGCCTCCAGCTACCAGCCAGAGGCTAAAAACTAAATTGTGATTGCGCCTTCTGCGGCGGAGCTTACGGACTTGGCGTATTTGGCGAAGACGCCTTTTTTGAAGCGTGGTTCTGGGGCTTTGAAATTTGCCAAGCGTGATGCAATTTCTTCTTCTGAGACTTCGAGGGTGAGCTTGCGGCCTGCGATGTCGAAGTGGATGATGTCGCCTTCGCGAACGGCTGCGATCGGGCCGCCGACGAAGGCTTCGGGGGCAACGTGGCCTACGGTGAAGCCTCGCGTTGCACCGCTGAAACGGCCATCGGTCATGAGGGCTACGGTGGCGCTGAGATGAGGATTGGAGCTGATGGCTGCGGTGACTTGCAGCATCTCTCTCATGCCGGGACCGCCTTTGGGGCCTTCGTAGCGAATGACGAGGACATCGCCGGGATTGATCTGCTGATTCTGCACGGCGAGGAAGCATTCATCTTCCGATTCGAAGACGCGGGCAGGGCCGCGATGTTCGACGCGGTCGGCTGCTGCAATCTTCATAACCGAGCCCTCGGGGGAGAGATTGCCCTTGAGGATGACGAGGCCACCGTGGGCTTTGATGGGTGCTTCAAAGGTCTTGATGACTTGCTGGCCGGGTGTTTCGATGGCGTCGTTCGCTTCTTCTGCGATGGTGCGCCCGCTGATGGTCATGGCTGAGCCGTCGATCATGCCTGCTTTCAACATGCGCTGGGCTAGGAGGCGCGATCCGCCTGCGGCTTGATAGTCCGAAGCGACGTACTTGCCTGCGGGCGAGAGGTCGCACATGAAGGGCGTCTTGTCGCTGATGCGGTCGAAGTCGTCGATGTTGAGTGGGATGCCCATCTCGCGTGCGATGGCGAGGAAGTGGAGGACTGCGTTGGTCGATCCGCCGGAGGCTGCGACGGAGGCGATGGCGTTCTCGATGGAGGTGCGGGTGATGATGTCGGAGGGGCGGCGGTTGGCGCGGACAGCTTCCATGAGGATGTGCCCGGCCTGGCGCGAGGCTTCGTGCTTTTCGGCGCTCAATGCAGGTACGCCGGAGAGCTGGATGGGGCTGATACCGAGAATCTCGGAGGCCATGGCCATGGTGTTGGCGGTGAACTGACCGCCGCAGGCACCGGCTCCGGGACAGGCATTGGCTTCGACGGCTTCGAGGCCTGCGTCGTCGAGGGTGCCTGCGGCGTGAGAGCCGATGGCCTCGAAGACGTTGAGGATAGTGATGTCCTTGGTCGTTCCGTCGGGGCCCTTGAGCTTGCCGGGGGCGATACTGCCTCCGTAGAGCATGATGCCGGGGATGTTGAGGCGGCAGAGGGCCATGATGATGGCGGGCATATTCTTATCGCAGCCGCCGATGCCTACGATGCCGTCAAAGAGATTGCCGCGAGCGACGAGCTCGACTGAGTCGGCGATGACTTCGCGTGAGACGAGAGAGGCCTTCATGCCCTGGGTGCCCATGGTGATGCCGTCAGAGATGGTGACGGTATTGAACTCCATAGGAGTGCCGCCGGCTTCGCGGATGCCCTGCTTGACGGCTTCAGCTACATCACGGAGATGGAAGTTGCAGGGGCCGATCTCGGTCCAGGTGTTGGCGACGCCGATGATGGGCTTGTGCAGATCTTCTTTGGTGAATCCGATGCCGCGGAGATAGCTGCGTGCGGCGGCGCGATTGGGGCCTTCGGTCAACGGGATGCTCTGGCGCTTGCCTTGGATGGTCACTGATCTGATCCTTTGCTTTATTTCACTTGCCTTGGCTCACTGTAAAAAGGTGCGGAATGATTTCCGCCATCTCACTTGCGAATTGTTCTTTCAGTTGCTTGAAGCGTCCTGGGTATGTCGTGGTGTAAATCGGAATATCAATCCCGGCTTCTTTTGCAGCCCTGTGAATCAACTGGTCTACGCTGCGTCCAATGATAACGATGGCAGCCGGGCGATATGCTTTCAGACGAGTTGCAAGAGGCGCTACGCTCTCTTCGCATTGTCTTCTTCGTTCCTTCCGCTCCATTCCGTTAACAGGGATCAGCGAAAGATCGTCGAGATAAAATCCTCCGGCTTTGAAGTTGGATAAAAAGTCGTCTTCTCCGTGGAAGGCTGCTTTTATCGCACGATACAGTCCGGTGTTCTGCTGGTAAAAAAACTTGCCACTGCGTGGTGCCGATTCTCCCACGAACAGGGTTCCGATTTGGTCAGGCCGGAAGCTTTGGCGTAGTTCTTCCAGCCTGTTCATTGTGATTATGCCGAGGCAGTTGCGGGCCTGGGCTCCAGCCACGTGGCTTGATCGTGTTTTGCTTCGTAGGTGTCGAGTGCTGAAGCGTGGCGCAGGGTGAGGCCGATGTCGTCGAGGCCCTCGATGAGGCAGTACTTGCGAAAGGGATCAATCTCGAAGGTGGCGTGAAAGCCTTGTGCGTCGGTAACCGTTTGATCTTCGAGAGAGACGGTGATCTGATAGTCCGGTGTCTTCGCGGCGCGGTCGAGGAGCAGGGCTACGTCTTCTTCGGAGAGGCGGATGAGGACGATGCCGTTCTTGCCTGCATTGGAGAAGAAGATGTCGGCGAAGGTCGGTGCGATTACGGCGCGGAAGCCGAAGTCGCTGAGTGCCCATGCGGCGTGTTCGCGGCTGGAGCCGCAGCCGAAGTTCTTGCCTGCGATGAGGATCTTCGCGCCTTTGTACTTTGCGTCGTTGAGAACGAAGCTGGGGTCGGGCTCGTCTGCGGACGGGCCTTCCTGGAGACGGCGCCAGTCGAAGAAGAGGAATTCGCCGTAGCCGCTGCGCTCGATGCGCTTGAGGAACTGCTTGGGAATGATCTGGTCGGTATCGACGTTGACGCGATCGAGCGGTGTGGCGAGTGAGGTGATGGTCTTGAAGGGTTCCATGTTAGTTGACCTCCGCTGTCAGTTCGATTGCTGCCCAGTTGCGCACGTCTACGAAGTGACCGGTGATGGCTGCGGCTGCGGCCATTTCAGGGCTGACGAGATGGGTGCGTCCGCCGCGGCCCTGGCGGCCCTCGAAGTTGCGATTGCTTGTGGACGCGCAACGCTCGCCGGGTTGGAGGATGTCGGGGTTCATGCCTAGGCACATAGAGCAACCTGGCTCGCGCCAGTCGAAGCCAGCGGTGCGGAAGATGACGTCGAGGCCTTCGCGTTCGGCTTGATCTTTCACGGCTTGCGAGCCGGGGACGACCATTGCTGAAACGTGTGTGCTGACGTGGTGGCCTTTGGCGATACCGGCGGCGGCGCGGAGATCTTCAATGCGGGAGTTGGTGCAGGAGCCGATGAAGACGCGGTCGACTGCAATCTCTTCAAGGAGCGTGCCGGCTTTGAGGTCCATGTATTCGAGGGCACGCTCGAAGGCGCGACGTTCGCTCTCGTTCTGAGTCTCGGCGGGGTTGGGAACGGATGCGGTGATGGGTGCGACCATGCCCGGGCTTGTGCCCCAGCTTACATAGGGCGCGAGCGTGGTGGCGTCGATGATGAGTTCGCGATCGAATTTGGCGCCGGGGTCGCTGGGCAACTGGCTCCATGCTGCGACGGCTTTGTCCCACTCTGCATTTTTTGGAGCGAAGCGGCGGCCTTTGAGATAGGCGAAGGTGGTTTCGTCGGGAGCGATCATGCCTGCGCGTGCGCCTGCCTCGATGCTCATGTTGCAGACGGTCATGCGGCCCTCCATCGAGAGCCCGCGAATGGCGGAGCCTGCGAATTCGATGACGTGTCCGGTGGCGCCGTCGGTGCCGATCTTGCCGATGATGGCGAGGACGATGTCTTTCGCGGTGACGCCTTTGGGCAGATCGCCTTCAACTGCGATGCGAAAGGTTTTGGGCTTGTCCTGCGGCAGTGTTTGCGTGGCGAGGACATGCTCGACTTCGCTGGTGCCGATGCCGAATGCGAGTGCTCCGAATGCTCCATGAGTGCTGGTGTGCGAGTCGCCGCAGACGATGGTCATGCCGGGCTTGGTGATGCCGAGTTCCGGGCCGATGACGTGGACGATGCCTTGTTCGCGGCTGCCGATGTCGTATAGCTCGATGCCGAATTCTTTGCAGTTTTCGCGCAGGGTCGAGATTTGCTTAGCGGCGATCTGGTCGAGGATGTTGAAGCGCTCGGCCAGCAGTGTGGGTACGTTGTGGTCCACGGTGGCGACGCAGCGATCGGGACGGCGCACGGTGCGGCCGGTGAGGCGTAATCCCTCGAAGGCTTGCGGCGAGGTGACTTCATGGAGCAGGTGCAGGTCGATGTAGAGGATGGTCGGTTCGCCCTGAGGCTCGACGACTACATGCTGCTCCCATACTTTTTCGAATAACGTTTTTGGCGTGTTGCTCATGATTGTGTCCTGTTCCGATGTTCGGGTTCCGATTCGTATGTTGCGAACTAAATGGTTTCGGTGGTCAGCATTTCGTTGACGGTTTCGCGGACCTGTTTGCCCATCTCGGTGCTGGAGAGAACCTTGAAATCGGTTGTATTGCCACGGGCCAAGTCGGGCGTGCGGAAGCCTTCTTCGAGGACGCGGCGTACGGACTTCTCGATGATGGCTGCTTCGGCTTCGAGACCGGCGGAGTGACGTAGAACGAGCGCGGCGGTGAGGATGGCTCCGAGAGGATTGGCGAGGCCTTTGCCTGCGATGTCGGGAGCCGAACCGTGGATCGGTTCATAGAGGTTGACCTTGCCGCCGATGGTGGCGGAGGGCAACATGCCGAGCGAGCCGGTGATGACGGCGGACTCGTCGGAGAGGATGTCGCCGAAGAGGTTCTCGGTGAGGACGACATCGTAGTTGCGCGGGCTGGTCATCAGAAGCATGGCCATAGAGTCAACGAGCTGATGCTCGACGGTGACGTCGGGGAATTCGGCGGCGACTTCGTTTACGGTGGCGCGCCAGAGCTGCGAGACTTCGAGAACGTTGGCCTTGTCTACAGATGTTAGTTTCTTGTCGCGCTTTTCGGCGAGTTGGAAGGCGATGCGGGCGACGCGGACGATTTCGTCGCGGGTGTAGCGCATGGTGTTCCAGGCTTCGCCGGTGGACTTGTTCCACTCGCGAGGCGCGCCGAAGTAGAGGCCGCCGAGGAGTTCGCGAACGAAGAGGATGTCTGCGCCTGCGACGATCTCGGACTTGAGAGGGCTGTTAGCGGCGAGCTCGGCCACGGCGAAGGCCGGGCGCAGGTTGGCAAAGCCGCCGAGGGCAGCGCGGAGTTGCAGCAGGCCGGCTTCGGGACGAGTGTTGGGAGGTAGGGCGTTCCACTTGGTGCCGCCGACTGCGCCGAGGAATACGGCGTCGGATGCCAGGGCTGCTTCGAGTGTGTCTGCGGGCAATGGAGTGCCGTCGGTGTCGATGGCGATTCCACCGATGCGCTTTTCCGTGACGGAGAATTCATGGCCTTCGAGTTCGGCGACCGTGTTGAGAACGGCGACTGCTTCGCGGGTAACTTCGGGGCCGATGCCATCGCCGGCGACTACTAGGAGGTTCAGCTTCATTGCGTTCCTTTTCCTCGTGTTGCGCTCGTGAGGTGTTGTGCTGATGCGCGTTAGTCGACTTCAGCGTAGGACATGGGGCGGCGGTCGCGAATCTGTTGCGGCAGCAGGCCGACTAGATCCTGGTCGTAGATGTTTTTCTTGCGATCGGCGAGGGCTACGAAGCGGTAGTAGGTTTGCTGCAGCTCTTCGCGGGAGATGGTGTAACCGAGTTGTTCGAGACGATTGCGCAGTGCGGCGCGTCCGGAGTGCTTGCCGAGTACGAGAGTGGTGGTCGCCGCTCCGACTGAGGCTGGAGTCATGATTTCGTAGCAGAGCGGATTGGCGAGCATGCCGTGCTGGTGAATGCCGGATTCGTGGGCGAAGGCATTGGCTCCGACGATGGCCTTGTTGGGCGACGGGCCGAAGGTGATGAGCTGGCCGAGAGTCTGGCTGGTGGGCACGAGCTTATCGAGTTGAATGCCGGTGGTGACGCCGTAGCGGTCGGCACGGACGAAGAGTGCGGCTGCGATTTCTTCGAGTGCGGCGTTGCCTGCGCGTTCGCCGATGCCGTTGATGGTGCACTCTACCTGGCGTGCTCCAGCGGAGACGGCTGCGAGAGTGTTGGCGACGGCGAGGCCGAGGTCATCGTGGCAGTGGCTGGAGAGAATAATGCCTTGCGCGTCAATGGCCGGGATGCGCTCACGGACTTCGCGGAAGAGCTGGCCGTATTCTTCGGGGGTGGTGTAGCCGACGGTGTCGGGCATGTTGATGGTGGTGGCACCAGCTTCGATTGCGACGCGGACCATTTCGACGAGAAAGTCACGGTCGGAGCGGGTGGCGTCTTCGGGCGAGAACTCGACATCATCGATGAGGGCGCGAGCCTGACGTACCGACTCTGCGGCCTGGGCGAGCGCTTGTTCACGGCTCATCTTGAGTTTGTATTCGAGGTGCAGATCGCTTGAGGCGAGGAAGACATGAATGCGCGCGCGGTCGGCGTGTTCGAGCGAGCGTGCGGCCATGATGATGTCTTCGCTCTTGGCGCGGGCAAGCGAGGTGATGCGCGGCTTGCGAATGGCTTGTGTAATGGTTGCGATGGCTGCGAAGTCGCCTTCTGACGCCATCGCGAAGCCTGCTTCAAGTATGTCGACGCCGAGATCTTCAAGGGCGTGAGCTATCGAGAGTTTTTCCTGGGTGGTCATGCTGCAGCCGGGGGATTGTTCCCCGTCGCGGAGAGTGGTGTCGAAGATCAGAACTTGATTTTTGTCTATAGACATTGGAATACCTGGGGGGGAAGACTCTTCCGCCTGAACATAGTTTCGCCGAATTGACGGGTATAACGCAAAGTTATAATTATTTTATAATCGATTAGAATTGCTTATGTTGATAGATGAGGTGGAAAGTCATGGAACTGAACCAGTTGGAGACTTTTCTTGCGGTGGCGGAGGAGCATAGTTTTTCGCGTGCCGCGGTGCGATTGCATCGGACGCAGCCGGCTATCAGCCAAGTGATTCGCAAGCTGGAAGAATCGGTTGGTGAGATGCTGTTCGATCGTGCGGCGCGAGACGGATCACTGACGGCGGCGGGTGAGTTGCTGCGCGAGTATGCGACTCGGCTGCTGGCGCTGCGCCGCGAGGCTTCGTCGGCGATGGAGGAGTTGAAGTCGCTGGAGCGAGGGCGGTTGCAACTGGCTGCGAATGAGTACACGTGCCTGTATCTGCTGCCGGTGGTGGATGCGTTTCGCAGGCAGTATCCAAAGATCGATGTAACGGTCCATCGTTCGCTGGCGAGCAAGATTCCGGAAGAGTTGTCCTTGCGGATCTTCGAGCTTGGCGTGATGTCGTTCAAGCCGGACACGGAGCAGTACAGATCGATTGCCGTTTATGCGGATACGCTGGCGCTGGTGATGAATCCGCAACACGCGCTGGCGGGCGAGGAACGCTTATCTATCACCGATCTTGGCGGTGAGACGTTTGTTGCGCACAATGTGCCTTCTCCGTTGCGACGCAAAGTGATCGAGGCATTTGAGCGGCATCGCACGCCTTTGAACATGGATATCGAGCTGCCTTCGATTGAGGCGATCAAAAGATTTGTAGCGATGGGAAACGGCGTGGCGCTGGTGCCGCGATTGACGGTGGGGCGCGAATTGGAGACTGGGGATCTTGTCGCAGTGCCGGTCGATGAGTTGGAGTTTCGCCGATTGCTGCGGCTGGTGCATCGACGGAATGGAAAGTTGTCGTATGCTGCTTCAGCGTTTCTTCAAACGGTGCGCAGCATGGCGGTCGAAGTCGGTGCGCCGTTTCATTACCAGATTGAGCGGGCTGGTTAGAAGCTTGCTTTATAAAATCGATGAGGCTATGGCCAGGGATGCGATGGCGGCGGTTTCTGCGCGAAGGATTCTTGGGCCGAGCGATGCGGGTTGCCAGTTGTGTTTTGTGAAGAGCGAGAGTTCTTCACTTGTCCAGCCGCCTTCGGGGCCGATGGCGAATTCAAATGTGGGCAAATTTACTTCGTTGGTGTTCGTCGCTGCTTCGAGCCGCTGGCGAAGTGTGGTGTCGCGTTCGTCTTCGGCGAGCAGTATGCGTTGCGCATCGGAGTTTTGTTGTAGGCGCGCCGGTAGTGCTATTGGATCTTCGATGAAGGGAAGATCTGCGCGGCGAGATTGCTTGGCTGCTTCGTGTGCGAGCCTTCGCCAGCGCTCGACACGTTTGTCTGCGGCCTGCGCGAGATGCTTCTCGGTGCGGCGGGCGACAATGGGAACGATGGTTGCTACGCCGAGTTCGGTGGCCTTCTCGATGGCCCACTCCATGCGATCGAATTTGAAGATGGCTAGAAGCAGCGTGACCGGGAGAGCTGGATCGGCGGCGGTCTCTGCGATGAGTTTGAAGATGACCTCTTCGATGATGACGGTTTCTATTACGGCGTTGTAGACGCGGCCGTTGGCGACGACATCGACTTCTGTGCCAGCCTGTGCGCGAAGGACGCGCGCGAGATGTTCGGCTTGTGTGCCGAGAAGGCTTGCGGTTGTGTCTGTCCAGCTATCGGCGATCCAGCGGCGTCGTGTCATTGAGGTTGTTGTCCATGACAAGTGTATCGTGCTGACAGATGAATAGCTCACATACGAGAGGCGAAGAGATGAGAGCAGAGACACGAAAGGGGACGCTTTGAGCGTCCCCTTTTGTGTTGCCTTTTTTGTGATGCCTTGCCTGTTGGTTGCTCGCTGGTTCTCCCTGTGAATCAACTCCATTGCAGTCCGAGCAAAACTGCTGCAATGGATGAAGGTATAGTTTCATGCTCGATAAGTGTCAAGAGAAAAATGGAAATCTTAGAGGGAATTTTTTTCGAACGGGAAGGCGTAACTTTCGTCACGCGTGAGGAAGCCTGTCCAGCATGTGGCTTGAACGCAAAAATGCGAGCAACATTCCAGTTGCAAAATCGTGCCATGCATGTGCGAGCATGCCGGGAAAAAGATTGCGGCGAAGTAGCGCAATGATGCCGAACAGCGCACCGAAAACGGTGATGAGACATATGCCGCGCACGCCTTGATAGCCGTGTGCGGAGCCGAAGACGAGAGCTGCAATCACTACGCCAGCAGGCATGCTGCGGAGAAATGCGATGCACTGCGTTTGCAGATAGCCACGGAAGATGATCTCTTCTGAAAAACCGACGAGCAGGCAGAGCCCTCCCCATGCGATGCATTCGAGTGCAGAGCTCGGAGCCATGGTCATGAGTTTTTCGGCCATCTCCTTTTGCTCCTGTTCGGGTGAGGTGAGCTTGGTTGCTGCGGAACCAGGTGTGCTTTTCTGCTCTTGCAATTTGTGTTGATAGATTTTTGTTTCTACGCCAGCCCAGGTGACGGAGAGCGAGCCGAGAATGAACATGGACGCGAACCAGAAGAGAATCGCGATTACGATTTCTTTGCCGAACGCAGAGATCGTATTGGGGAATGCGCAGAGGAGAGAGCGGAAGGAAATCTTTCGTAGACGCAGGCCGAATGCAATCCACGCGACTACGAGGAGTTCGACTGCGCCGGTTACTGCGTAGCGTACGAAGAGCGATCCGCTGTTGCCGGTGGGCGGTGCGTGTTCGAGCGCTCCGTCGAAGGATAGAGCGAGCAGCGCAATGAGAAGCAGGAGCGTGTGCCATAGAGGCGCGATGCCGCGCTGATGGCTGGGCAGAGGTGGAATGGCGATATTTGCAGTGAGAGATTCGCTGCTTAAATCAGGATAGGGTTCATTCGCTTGCGGCTGTTCGCTTTCCAGAGTAGGCCTCTCATTTCTGCATGAAGTGTGCGGCTGCTCAGCACTCGATGATGTTGAGAGCGAGGCCGGCGAGGGACGTTTCCTTGTAGCGGGATTGCATGTCGAGGCCGGTGAGGTACATGGTTCGGATGACTTGATCGAGAGAAACTTTGTGCTCTTCCGGTTCTTCCATTGCCATGCGCGTGGCGTGAACTGCTTTGACTGCGCCCATGGCGTTGCGCTCGATGCATGGAATCTGAACGAGGCCGCCGATGGGATCGCAGGTCATGCCGAGGTTGTGTTCCATGCCGATCTCGGCGGCGTGTTCAATTTGTCCGTTGGTGCCGCCGAGGGCTGCAGCTAATCCGCCAGCAGCCATAGAGCAGGCTACGCCTACTTCGCCCTGGCAGCCGACTTCTGCGCCTGAGATCGACGCGTTTTCTTTATACAGAATGCCAATGGCGGCGGAGGTGAGGAAGTAGCGCAGGAGCCCGGCTTGATCTGCACCTGGGATGAAGTTGAGATAGTAGTGGGCTACGGCCGGCACTACTCCTGCTGCTCCGTTGGTTGGTGCGGTGACGACTCGTCCGCCTGCTGCATTTTCTTCATTGACGGCCATCGCGTAGATGGTGACCCAATCGAGCGGCGCGAGTGGATCGACGGGTTGACCGTTTTGCCTGCGGGCTTCGAGGCGCTCCGCGAGACGATGGGCACGTCGACGGACTTTGAGGCCTCCGGGCAGGATGCCTTCGGTGGCGATGCCGCGAGCGACGCAGGATTGCATGGTCTTCCAAATAGTAAGGATGCGGTTGCGGATTTGCTCTTCGTCCGATTGGTGCGTTCCGTCGGTATGAATGAGCGCGCATTCATTTGCCAACATCAGTTCGTCGATGCGGAGATGATTTGCATTGGCGAGTTCGAGCAGTTCGGCAGCGCTTTGAAAAGGGTATGGAATCTCGATGGAAGGCTTGTCGGTTGCCGCAGAGGTTTCTCCGTCTTCGGTGATGAATCCGCCACCGATGGAGAAGTAGGTGCGTTGCGAAAGCACGGCGCCGGATTCGTCGAAGGCTGTGAGCCGCAGACCGTTTGGATGCTGCTGTGTTGCTTCGGGGGGAAACATCTGATCGCGATGGAAGAGCAGATCGGTGTTTTCGTGGAAAGCGATGGGGTGGCTGCCTGCGAGCAATATCTGCTGCGAGGCGCGAATCCCGGCCACGTCTCGATCGATGGCTTCTGGATCAACGGTGGCGGGTTCGTGACCGCTGAGCCCGAGTAATACGGCGCGATCTGTTGCGTGACCGATGCCGGTAAGCGCGAGCGATCCGTAAAGCTCGGCCTGGAGGCGTGAGACGCGTTGCAGGACCTGCTGTTGGTTGAGGTCGTGGGCGAAGCGGAAGGCTGCGCGCATGGGGCCCATGGTGTGTGAACTGGATGGGCCCACGCCGATTTTATAGAGATCAAAAAGACTAGTCATGCGGAAGGAGTCGTTCAGCATGATTGTAGCGGATATGGATTGGTCGTTTGTAAATCGACGAAGGGTTAGTCGAAGGCGTTGTTGTGAAGATAGGCTCGTTTACGGCGTTTCTCGATATACATGGCTGCGTCGGCCTGGTGGATCATGTCATCGAGCGAGTCGAGTGCGTGAGGGTTGCAATGAATGATGCCGATGTTGATGGAGAGCTGGGGCTGGTCTGGAAAAAAGTTGTTGTGGTGGCTGATTTTCTCATCCAGGCGGCCCTGGATCTCTTCGACGGGCGTGGATGAGCTGGTTGCGAAGACGATGAACTCGTCGCTGCCGATGCGTGCGATGACGTCGGATTCGCGGAAGGTTTCGCGCAGCACCTTTGCTGTGTTCTTGATGAGCTGATCGCCTACATCGTGGCCCAGTTCTGCATTGATCGGCTTGATCCCGTCGAGTTCGAGATAGATGAGCCAGCCCTGAGCGTTGAGGCGAGGTACGAGTTTGAGTTGCTGTTCTGCTCGGAGGAGGAAGCCGCGGCGATTGCTGAGACCGGTCAGCTCATCTGTCACGGAGAGACGCTGGAGTTCGGCTTCGAGGTGCTTGCGCCGATTGATTTCGTCCCGTAGTTGCTGATGGACTGCCGCGAGCTCTTCAGCTTGTGTGTGCACAAGCTGTTCGAGGTCCAGATGGGCGCTTTCGGGAATGGATATGTCTGTTTGTCTCATGAACGTTGGCTGCTTAAACCTGGTGGCCGAACCTGATGGCCAAACTTAAGGACCGAACTTAATGACCGAACCGGGGTGGCCGAATTTGGGTACCTGAATTTAGATGCCGAAATTTGGCGACCGATAGTAGTGAGTGATTTAACGATTCTAAGCGTAACCTACCATGATTTGGGAGTGGCCTAGATTTTATTTGAATTACGCGGCGTGGAATTGCCCAAAATGAAAAAAAAACAGCTTTTTGGACAAGGCGATTCAATTTGGGAGCAGAAAACGGGTGTTGGCAAGATTTTTGAGTATTCGATGTTCAAGCTAGGTTACTACCGTTACTATAAGTGTATTACTTGCACCATGTCAGGTCATATTGGGAACGGATGTTTAATCTCAAGCAGCGATTTAAAAAAGTGAACTCTGTTGTTGCCGTGCTCGTCCTCGCCGCGGTTGGTGCAGGGCTGCTTACGGTGCTTGCTGGATTATTGGTTTACCGCAACACGCGAAGATTGATCTCAGGGGCGGACTGGGTACAGCATACGCAGGAAGTGTTGACAGCGATTCAGCGGGCGTCGATGTGGAACGAGAGGATTGAGTACAGAACCCGGCTGTATCGCCTGACGGGCGAGGAAGAGCAGTTGAATCGAGCGCGTTCAAGCGCCAATCTGCTTGAAAATTCTGTCATCACTCTTCGGGTATTGGTTGCGGACAATCCTTACCAGGTGACAAATGTGGAGAGCCTGGGGATTTGTTCCCAGAACCTGAGCCGGGTTGTGAACACTTTTAACATGCAATCTACTGTGCCAGAGCTGCCGATCCAGCGGTGCCAGCAGACGATCAACCGCATGTTGGATGAAGAGCAGTCGCGGCTGAAAGAACGAACTGCAGTGCGGCAACAGAGCTCTCTGGCCTCAACGATCGGTGAATTTGGTTATGTTGGCCTGTCCCTGGTGGGGCTTGTGGTGCTGTTTGGATTTCTATTGCGGGATGCGGTGCTGCGACAGCGAGTGGGAAGGCAGATGCTGCTGACCAATGAGCGGCTTGCTTCGAGTGTGAATGCGCTGGAGGATAAGGCGAATGAGTCGGCGCTGCTTACGTTTTCGCGCGATGAGTTGCAACTCTGCGTGGATGTATCGCAGGTATATGAGTCTGCTGCCAGAAGCTTTTTACGATTGCTGCCGATGTCGAGCGGATCGTTGTGCATCATCAATAATTCGCGGCAATTGGTGGAAGTAGTTTCGTCGTGGGGCGTGGCGGCGTTGGAGGATTTCAATCCGCCAGAATCGTGTTGCGGGTTGCGATCGGGTCAACCACGCTGGCGTCAGCCGGGTGTTTCGGAGATTCACTGTACGCATTTTGTAGGTCATCTACCGGAGAGATATCTGTGCCTGCCGATTGTGGCTCATGGCAATACGCTGGGCGTACTTTATGTGCAATGCAACACAGATGAAGATGTAGCAGCGGTGAATGCGCGATTGGATGGTTTGCGGCAATTGCTGCAACTTACGGGTATGGCGGTTGCTTCGCTGAACCTGCGCACCAAGCTGGAAAGCCAGTCAATTCGCGACTCTTTGACGGGGCTGTTCAATCGGCACTTCATGCAGATTTCGCTGGAGAGGGAACTGGCGCGTGCGGCACGGCGCAAGCAGACGCTTGCTGTCTTTATGTTGGATGTCGACCACTTCAAGCGCTTCAACGATACGCATGGCCATGCTGCGGGAGATACCGCGTTGCAGGCGATTGCGGATCTCTTCCGGACGAACATTCGGACGGACGATATTGCGTGTCGTTACGGAGGCGAGGAGTTCACGATTATTCTTCCTGACGTGAGTGGCGCTACAGCGTATGACCGTGCGGAGACGGTTCGCAAATCGGTGACCAGCCTTAAAGTTCCATTGGAAGATGAGACTTATGGAGAGTTTTCTCTATCGATTGGCATTGCTCTGTATCCGAGTGACGGCGAGACGGCGGACCTACTGTTGCGGCGCGCAGACCAGGCGCTTTATCGCGCCAAGCGAGGCGGACGGAATCAAGTGGTTGTGTATGAGGCTGGATCTGCGGTTGCGGTACAGAGTTAGTCTTATTTTGAGATTGTTATAGATCTTGTATCGGCTAATTTAGAGCTATGGCATGGAAGCTATGCCTGATTCCCAGGGTGGTGTGTTCGATGTGGATCAGGCTTGCAGGTTCGGGTATGTGGGGCTATAGAACTGGATCTATAAGCCCATATCGGATTGATCGGGAGTGCCTATTTGCTGTGGGCTTCTACTGCGGTATGGGTTGGCAGAGCGGCTTCTACTTCTGCAGCCTTGACTCTTCTGTTTCCACCGTGCAGCAAGGGCTTTTCCATGAGGTACCAGGATAGAGTCGCGTACAGTGTGCTGCCGGCGAAGGCGATAACGGCAATAACATAACGCTGATGCAGGTAGCGCTCGGCTAAGACCAACATGCCGTCGTGGATGAGATAGAAGGAATAACTGATCCTGCCGAGGAAGAGCATGGGTGGCGTGGACAAGATCCATGTGTATCTGCCGCCCAGTGCCCAGAGGAAAACTCCGGTAGCAGCGAGGAGAGATATTTCCAGGGTGATGACGTTGCCGCGGATGGTGCCGTCTGCGGTCGAGAAGCCGGGGTGATACTTGTTGAGATAGATCATCAACGGTGGGGTGAGGATCGTTAGAATGAGCGCGAGATAGCCGTATTTCTTGATTTTTTCGCTGTGACTACGCCAGAGAAAAGTGATGAGAGCGCCAGTGGCGAGGCAGTCCATGCGGAACGGTGTTGATTTGTAGACGAACCAGCGGGAGGCATTCCAGGGTACGTGATCGGTCCACGGTGTCAGGACTCCGCGAAGTAAAGGAGCTGCAATAATCATCGCGACGAGAAGGGCTGGGAGTCGCTTGGGCTTCAAGAAAAAAACAGCGAGTGGCCAGACAATATAGAACTGTTCTTCAACGCCGAGTGACCATAGAGGGCTGAATGCGGGTAGCTGGCGATCTTTATAGAAATAGCCTACGTAATTGGTGAGGCCGATGAACATGTACCAGTGCTGCATCCAATAAACGCCGAAAACCAGCGATGCTACGAGGAGGAGTAGCAGGTAAGGAGGCACAATCCTGCGAACGCGGCGCGCATAGAACTGAGCAATGAAGGATTTGAAGTTATCCTTTTGCATGTCCAGAAGGATGCCGGTGATGAGGAATCCTGAGAGTACAAAGAAAATATCCACGCCCATCCAAAGCATTCGAATGTCGAGGGCATGGCGCAGAAACACCGCGATAATCGCGACTGCGCGCAGTCCATCCAACTGCATAATTCTTTTACTCATACTCGAAGAATATATGAAGCGAGCAGGTGAAGCTAGTGGGATTTAACGTAGTTTAACTTAGCTTGGTTTCGTGTTTCATTTCATGGTTTGGCAGAAGGCTGTGTTGCTTGAGGGAGGTAAAACTGGGTGTGGTTGGTTTGGGGTGATTGTGTTTTTGTTGGGGTGGAGAGGGAGATTCCCTTCGGGAATGACGGACAGAAGGGCAAGGGCAACGGCTAACAGCAACGGCAACGGCTAACAGCAGATTCCCTTCGGGAATGACAGACAGAACTGCAACGGCAACAGCAACGGCAAAAGATAAGGGTAAAAGCAAAGGCTAGGGCTAGGGCTAGGCTAAGAGCAAGAACATCGTTCTGAACTTTGATGCTGTATGTGAGTTGATCCATTACTTAAAACTGGTGCGGTTATGGATTCGGGCGGTGGGATGGTACACTCGCTGCAATTTCCCAAATGTTAGCTAAAGTTTTGAGTGCTGCAGTTTATGGCATCGATGCGAATCTTATCGATGTTGAGGTGGACCTGAGCGGAACTATTGCTGAGGAAGATCGGTTTCATACGGTTGGGCTGCCGGATGCGGCAGTACGGGAGAGCCGCGACCGTGTGCGGGCGGCGATGAAGAATTCGGGGTATTTGATACCGCCGACGCACATTACGATCAACCTGGCTCCTGCGGATATCAAGAAGGAAGGCGCGGGATTTGACCTGCCTATCGCTATCGCTATTCTGAGCGCGTACGGGGCGCTGCACTTGAAGGATCTAAGCCCGTTTTTGCTGGTGGGCGAGCTGGGCTTGGACGGTAGTTTGCGACCGGTGCCGGGGGTGCTTTCGATTGCTGTGCTGGCGCGTGCGCGAGGTATCGCCAACCTGATACTGCCTGCGGTGAATGCAGCGGAAGCTGCGGTGGTTGAAGGCGTGAATGTTTACCCGGTTGCGACTCTTGCCGAGGTGATCGAGTTACTGAATTCGACATTGATGGGAGAGGTGCAGAGGCAGCCGTTTCGCGTGGCGACGGACGAGTTGCTGAACGAATTGCATCACTATGCAGCTGACTTCAGCGATGTGCGTGGACAGCAGACAGCGAAGCGTGCGCTGGAGGTTGCTGCAGCGGGTGGGCACAACATTCTGATGATTGGGCCGCCGGGGTCGGGCAAGACGATGCTGGCGAAGCGGCTGCCTTCGATTCTGACGCCATTGACTTTTGACGAAGCGCTGGAGACGACGAAGATTCATTCGGTGGCGGGAGTGCTGGACGCGGCGCAAGGTTTGGTGGCGCAGAGGCCGTTTCGGGCTCCGCATCATACGATTTCGGATGCCGGGCTGATTGGAGGCGGAGCTGTGCCGCGGCCGGGCGAGGTTTCGCTGGCGCACAATGGGTTGCTGTTTTTGGATGAGCTGCCTGAGTTTCCGCGCAACGTGCTTGAGGTGATGCGGCAGCCGCTGGAGGATCACACGGTGACGATCGCCAGGGCGTCGATGTCGCTGACTTTTCCGGCGCGGTTCATGTTGGCTGCGGCGATGAATCCGTGTCCCTGCGGGTATTTCAATGACAAGTCGCGGGAGTGCAATTGCACTCCGCCGATGATTCAGCGCTATGTGGCCAAGGTTTCGGGGCCGCTGCTGGATCGAATCGATATTCATATCGAGGTTCCGGCGGTGCAGTACAAGGAGTTGCGTGGTGGGGCAGCGGCGGAGGGTTCCGCACAGATTCGCGACCGGGTTATGCGCGCCAGGGAGCGGCAGCGTGAGCGGTTTCAGGAGGCGGGAGAACGCATCTTTGCCAATGCGCAGATGGGGACACGGCAGATTCGGGCTTACTGCGAGCTGGGCGCGGATGCGGAACGACTGTTGGAGCGGGCGATGCAGCAACAGGGATTGAGCGCGAGGGCGCATGACCGAATTCTCAAAGTGGCACGGACTATTGCTGATCTGGAGGGTGCTGCGGGGCTGGCGGTGAGCCACTTGGCGGAGGCGATCCAGTATCGGACGCTGGATCGAAGTTATTGGGCGTAGATCGGTTCCGGGCCATGATCGGGTCGTGCCAGGACCTATCGAGCCATGATCGGTATTGGGTCATGATCTCGTTACTTAGGGTGTAGTTCATGGCTCGGGAGTCGTATTTTGCGTCGTTTCTATGCGTGATAACTTGTGTTGAATTCGATGTACAGGTTTTCAGTATCTTTGCGGAAAAGGTTGATAGATATGACGATGATTCAATCCAATTCAGACGCGCTCCTGGTGGCGATTCCGATGATCGGTATATTGCTTGGGGGCTATTTCAGGCTGGATGAGATGCTGATCAGGCCGAAACAGCAGGTCGAACAGAGGCGGCAGTTTTCCGCTCTCAATGAGCATGGGCAGCCGGTATGTATCGATCCGGACGGCAGGATTTACGAGGGAAAACGCAGGAATTATTGATCGCGCGTCTTGTGGAAGATACTCAGAAATGGCGAATGGCTGGTATTTGGGCCACTATTATATGTAGGGCCGACGCGCAGAAATCGTTGCAAGAAGGACAAAAGGGAAGAGCGTTCCCAAATTTGACAGGTAAACTCTAAAGTAGGGCTGGCTGGAGATGGCAGTTTCATAGGATAAGCTTCTTGTTTTCTATGGAAATCTTCAGGAATAGAGGGTAGGCCGCATAAATGTGCTATAAAAAAGGGTTGACCTAGGAGCACTGTGGGTATAGATTCATGAGTGCTAACCAACAAGGCAGACATCGCGTAGACCTGTAGGGGATGCGCTCTGCGTCGCTTTGATTCCGCGTCATCTTATGTTGCGGTTCACCGGGAGTATCGGTGCGACCGATAGTGTGTTTATCCGGTAGTTGTTGGATATTGCCGGATTTGATTGGCAGGCTGGATTCAATTGATCCAGATTGAACATTGCAGTTTCTGCGGTAGCAATATCGTGGGAGTGAATTATGAGAAGGGTGTCAAAAATGAGTTATCAGAATAGCAGCAACTTTTTGAACTCTATCCCCTTTTTTTGCGTCTAACAAATGTCTGTAAACAAAAAGGGCGTGCCGCTCAACGGGCGTCCTCTGCACCGGTCAAGCCGGGCAGTGATCACCACAAAGGAGAACGATGCATATGCGCTCGGAACTGATTTTTGGGGCACTTACTCACGTGTCCAACCGCTACCAGTTGTGCCAACTGGCGAGCAAGGCAACCCGTAAGTTGCACAAGCCGAACAGCCGGCTGCAGGATACGACGAACGAAGTTCTTTACCGCTTTCGTAATGCCAATCCTGGTATGTCGGCGCCGATCACGGAACCGGAAGCTCAGCCAGTAGAGCAGCGCCGCGCAGCTTAAGCGCGGCCTGCAAGGCCTGCCGTAACCACAACCCCGCCTTTTATTTCCCCGGAGTTCCCTCCAATCCATCCCCCTCCTATCCTCCTAGTCGCAGGTATCCATGACCATTGCTGAGTTAAAAGAGAAAAACATCACCGAATTGAGCCGCATTGCGCGCACACTGGACATTCCCGGCGCTAGCGGTCTCCGCAAACAAGACCTTATCTTTAAGATTCTGCAGGCGCAGAGCGAAAAAGAGGGGCATATTTTTGCCGAGGGCGTCCTCGAAATCCTGCCTGACGGTTATGGTTTTCTCCGTTCTCCGGATTACAACTATTTGCCCGGCCCGGATGATATTTATGTCTCCCCGTCCCAGATTCGCAAGTTTGACCTCAAGACCGGCGACACGATCAGCGGCAATGTTCGTCCGCCACATGAGGGCGAGAAGTACTTCGCACTGGTTAAGATTGAAGCGATCAACTTCGAGTCTCCTGAGGAGACGCGCAACAAGATTCTTTTCGACAATCTGACGCCGCTTTATCCACAGGAACGCATCAAGATGGAGACTGTTCGCGAGCAGACGAGTGGCCGCGTGATGGATCTGTTGACGCCGGTGGGCAAGGGGCAGCGCGGTTTGATCGTAGCTCCGCCTCGTACAGGCAAAACGATGCTGTTGCAGTCGATTGCCAACTCGGTGACGACCAACCATCCTGAGGTTGTGCTGATCGTACTGCTGATTGATGAGCGTCCGGAAGAAGTCACGGATATGCAGCGGTCGGTGAAGGGCGAAGTCATCAGCTCCACCTTTGATGAGCCGGCGGCGCGCCACGTACAGGTCGCCGAAATGGTGATTGAGAAGGCCAAGCGCCTGGTGGAGCACAAGCGTGATGTGGTGATCCTTCTGGACTCCATTACGCGTCTTGCCAGGGCTTACAACACGATTGTGCCGCCTTCGGGCAAGGTACTCTCGGGCGGTGTGGATTCAAATGCGCTGCAGCGGCCGAAGCGGTTCTTTGGCGCGGCTCGCAATATTGAAGAAGGCGGGTCTTTGACGATCATTGCGACGGCTCTTGTCGATACTGGTTCGCGTATGGACGAGGTCATCTTTGAAGAGTTCAAGGGCACGGGCAATATGGAAGTGATTCTGGATCGCAAGCTGGTTGATAAGCGAGTGTTTCCGGCAATCGACATTCAGCGCTCGGGCACCCGTAAGGAAGAGCTGCTTATTCCCAAGGAGGATTTGCAGCGTATCTGGGTTCTGCGCAAGGTGCTGAATCCGCTGTCTCCTGTGGAAGCGATGGAACTGCTGGTGAGCCGCCTTGAAAAGGTGCGCAACAACGCAGAATTCCTGCAGAACATGAACCATCTGTAGAGTTCTCTCTAGGGTTCAAGGCGGGAAGGGGAGTTTGCTTCCAGGTGCATGCAAGGCTTTCCACTGCACCTGTTTGCGGATTTCCCTCTCGCTGATAGAATAGAAAAGTTGTTTCCCAATGTGGGGCTGTAGCTCAGCTGGGAGAGCGCCTCGTTCGCAACGAGGAGGCCAGCGGTTCGATCCCGCTCAGCTCCACCAAATAAATATCAAATTTATAATTCGAAAACCTGGGGCCAACTTGTCCTCATTCAATACCAGAATTGAGAAATCGGATACTTATCCGATTTGGCGACTACTCGGACAGGCGCAGGATCAGTTGTCGGCGACGACAGGAGAAGCATCCGGATGCTTCTCGAATGTCCAACTCTCCCAAAGCCAATGGGGACGTGCGGTCACCCGTGCAGTTGCCTGATACGAAAGCATTGACCGATACCATCGTTCAATAGATTCTCCTCTATACGTCTGCATTCATGACAATTGTGCGGCGCCTCGGAATTAAGCGAAAAAGCACTGCGCTTTGGAATTGCGAGCTGAAGAAGTTCGATGTGCATCTTCGGATCGAAAGTGTCGGACCAGAGGTGCGTGCCCGAATTCGTACGGAACTGCTGTGCCTGATACTCCGTATCAACGGCATATCAGATTCGAGGATATTGCTTTGCCTCTGCGACTGCGCCCACATCGCTCTGCAAACTGCCTACGAATATGCGGATCTGGATTGGTCTATTCCGAATACCGTCGACAGAGGGTCTCGATATGATGGCTCGAGCTTGAGGTTTGCGTTACTGCACGTCGAGCGTAATGGTGGCGGATTGTTGGATATTGCCGCTGGTCGCCGTTACTTTCAGGGTATACGTCTCCGGCGGTGGCGAGGAGCCTCGGCTGTGACCGCCGCATCCTGTAAGAACAGCGGCCACAGGCACACAAATCAGAGCGAGCGATAACAGCCTCAGCATCTGGTTCATCCTGCGTCTGGATTTGCGCATTCCTCCGGCAGCGAAAAATGGAAGAAACAGAAGAGCAAGTGTTATTGGCGGCAGCTTTCTTCCTAAAGCAGGAGCAGGCTGTATCGCGGCGGAGGCGGGTGCCTGGATGGTCAGGGTGACAGTCTGTTTTCCTGCGTTAGCTGCGACTGTAGCGGGCGAAAAGGTTGCCGTCGCCCGGGGCGGAAGTCCACTGATGGAAAAATTTACCGGACCCGCATAGGAGCCATAGAGCGGATCCAGGTTGAACGGATAACTAACCGAACTTCCTGGAGTAACGGTCAGAGTGGTCGGTCCCGATATGGTGAGACTGAAACCGAGCGGAGCTACGGTCACGGTTGTGCCTGCGGAGGCATTGCTGCCTGCGAAGTTTGTGTCACCACTGTAGGCAGCAGTCAATGTGTGGGTCGTTCCGGCCGCAAGGGATATGGTGGCATAACTGGCTGTGCCTGCAGAAAGAGTCGCGGTGTTTAGCAGGGATGTGCCGTCGTAAAAGCTTATGGTGCCGGTCGGCGTGCCGGATGTAGCAGAACTAACCTGCGCGGTCAGAGTCACGCTCTGGCCTGGAGTGGTTGAAGTGCTGCTGACCTTCAACGCGGTCGTTGAAGAAGCCTGAGTGATATTCAAAGCCCCATTTGTGATCGCCGCTGCGTAATCAGAGAGATTGGTTCCGGTTACGCTCGGGACGATCGGATACGTTCCGGCGTTGGAGGTGATGGTAGCGGTGGTGCTGAAGGTTTCGATGAAGGTGTCTCCATCTTGCGCGCCAGTTACCTTGCCGCTGAAAGCCGGATTGGGGGTGCCGTAGACCCTGGTTGCATTGTTGGCGGTGATCGTCAGGGCTGGTCGATTGACGATCAGGGTTTGCGTGACCTGGAGCGCAGGCGGATATGTTGTATTCCCGGCCTGGTTTGCGGCCACTATGATCGTGCCTGCCCCGCCCACGACCATTGTGTTGCCGCTGATTGTGCCGGGGCCTGAAACGACACTGAAGCTGACGGGGAGGCCTGACGTAGCGGTAGCGGACAGCACAATGGGAGCAACGCCATAATTTACAGGACTGGCGAGAGTGAAGCTGATGGTTTGTGACGATTGCGCAGGAGATACATTGAAGGCATTGCCTGGAGGCGACGAGATGGCAATCGATCCATTGAGAGTCAAATTCGCAGTAAGGGTATCGCCGGTGCCTGTTGCGCTTACGCTCAGGGCGGAATACGTGGCGATGCCGTTGCTGGGGGAAGTTGCAGCCGATCCGCCGGAAAGCTTGCCATTGCCGGTCAGCGACAGAGGGATCGTCACCGAGCCACCAGTGAAGCCGTTGCCGCTTTCGTCGAGTTGCACGGTGGGAGCCGGACTCATAGATTTGTTTTCCGTCACTGCCGACGGTTGTTGCACGAAGGCCATAGAGTAGTTGGTCTGCACCGCACCCGCATCCTGACAGGTGTTGCTGCCGTAAACAGTCGTACGCGGCAGACCTCGCTGGTCAGTTCCGGCAGCGCTTGAAGGATTGATGGCGCAGATCGCCACGCTGCCCGGCAACGGAATCATTGTCTGCGTAGGGCCACCATAATTGCCCAATGCCGACAGGTTGGCTGCTATTCCGACGATGTTGCCTAAGACGCCATTTGCAGGGCAGTTGCCGTTGCCGCCGGGGTAGATCATGCATTCTGCGCCGGTGTCTCCGGTCAGGATGCTGTTAAAGACCTCAAGGGTGCCATAGTTTGCGATGGTTTCGTCGCCTGAGTTGCTGGTGAAAGTGCTCCCGTTCACGTCGAGCTCGCCGCCGTAATTAAAGATTACGGGCTGGCCGTTGGGTGCGGTATTCCCGAAAACAGTACTGTTGTTCAGACTCACTGTGACAACGTTGAAGAGGATGCTGGCAGAGCCTGAACTGTTCCCGGATAGAGTGCTGCTATTCACCGTGAGATTACCGGAGTTGTTAATCGCGCTACCTTGCTCTGATTTATTGTTTGAGAGCGTGCTGGCGTTTATGGTCAGAGAACCATCGTTCGTAATGAGTCCGCCCGAGCCGCCATTGGTGATGATCAAAGAGGTAATGGACGTATTACCGCCGGACACGGTGAAGATAGATTCCTGGCTATTTGCTCCTCCTCCACCAGATACAGTTACGAGATTGGTAAGCTGCGATCCACTTCCTGAGGTCCTGCCGATGATCGAGGTATTGCCGGGGATGGTGAACGTCCCGGCGCTGCCAAGCAGGATTGTTTTCGCAGCGGCAAAGAGTGTTGCATCGAAGGTGATTTTTCCTGCGACATCGTTGGCTGCATAGAGCAGCGCGTCGCGCAGGCTGCATGCGGCGTCAGTGCCCTTATCCGGATTAGCCTGCGGCGTGCAATTGGCCTTGTTACCGGCATCATCGCTGCTGGTGGTTACGACGAGGTTCGGCGTAGACGCCGCGGAGACAACGATGCCACTGGAGACGCCGATCAAAGTGTTATTGATGGTATCGGTTGCCGTGATTGTCTGTGATCCTGTGGTTCTCAAGGTCGCGGTGTAGGTTCCTGTCCCATTTGTAAGTGGGCTGTCTGCGGGCAATGTCGCGGCTGTGTCGTTACTGGTGAAGTGAAGCGTGGTTGAGTAGTTTGTGACGGGAGCATTGCTTGCATCCAAAGCCTGGACGGTGAAAGAGACAGGTGTTCCTACCGTGGCTGTAGCCGGCGCCGAGACTTCAAGATGTGTCACGGGTAAAGCAGCGACAGTGATGCTTGCCGAAGCGGAATTTCCGCGGGCCTGCGCAGTGATGACCTGGCTGCTTGTATCCACCACTGAACCGGCTGCGATTCCGGTCACACTCACCGACAGCACGCAGGAGGAAGCCTTCGGGATCGTTCCCGCGGTCAACGTGATCGAAGACGAACCTGCTGTCGCGGTTGCCGTTCCGCCACAGCTGTTGGACAGGCTGTTCGGTGTTGTCACGACCAGGCCTGCAGGCAGCGTGTCACTGAAGGCGGTAGTGGTCAACGCTACGCTTGCGTTGGGATTGTTCAGGGTGAAGGTCAGCGTGGTGGCGCCTCTGAAGGGAATAGACGCAGCGCCAAATGCCATTTGCAGGACTGGCGCGGAAACGGGGTTCGCGGATACGGTGAGCATGGCGTCTGGATCTGTGGCGATGGAATAGGCAGGCGCAACCTGGATTGTGGCCGAGAGAGTATCGGTGCCGGGAGCGGAGACCGACAGACTGCTGAAAGATGCTCCGATGCCGCTGACGGTGGTTACCGGACCTAATCCGGTTGCAGCGCCGGTTCCGGCGAATGTGAGAGTGACCGGTACACCACCTGTGTTTTGTCCACTTTCCGTGACGGAGACGATCGGTGTTGGGCTGGGGCCGGTGGGCTGATTTGTCACGGCGTTGTAGCCGGAGCCTGCATTGGTGAATTGCACCGACTGGAAATTAGTCTGGACAGCGCCTAGATCCACGCATGGATGGCTACCGGAGAAACCGGTGTACGTGGTATTGAGACGAGGAAATCCACGCTGATCCGTCGTGATGCCCACGGGTATAAGTGCGGGGGAACCTGCGCAGATCGCTGCGCCGCCTGGCAAGGGAAGCATGGTCGGGGTTGGGCCGCCGAAGTTGCCGATAGACTCGAGCGGCGCATTGATAACGTTGTTTGGAGTGCTGATCAGGTTGTACATGCTCTGCGTGCCGCAGCCGTCGCAGTCGTCACCAGCGGCGGGGGCTGTGTTGCCAGCTACAATCGTGTTCGTCATCGTCAACCGGGCCGGGCAGCTATAGTAGAAACCCTGGTTGTTGTAGATGCCGCCACCTTGACCTTGGGCCGTATTGCCGCTAATAGTGCTGTTGTTGATGGTTATCGTGCCGCAGAGGTTGTGAAGAGCGCCACCGTCACCGGCAAGAGCGGTGCCGCCGTCCCCTGGCGGGGAGGCCATGTTGCCGAAGAACGTGCTGTTATTCAGGATCACGGTTCCGTTGTTGAAGATCGCCCCGCCGCTGCCAGACAGCGTATCCTCAGCGTCGGAATTGCCGAAAGCACCATTGCCGGTGAAGGCGCTGCTGTTCACAGTCAACGTTCCACCGTTGTAGATGGCTCCGCCGTCGGCGAAGATAGGGCTGCCGTTTGGTTTGTATTGCCCTGAGGCGTTATTGCCGGTGAAGATGCAATTGCTGATTGTGAGAGTGCCCTCGTTATCAATGCCGCCGCCGGAGCCAGCACTTCCGTTCGCAATCGCAAGTCCGGAAAGGATGACGGACCCTGGACCGCTGACAATCAAGATGCCCACCACGCCCGCGCCGGAGACGGTAACCACATTCGCTCCCGGTCCTTGAATCGTCATGCCTTGGCTTACGGTCAGCGGCGCTGTCAGGCTGATCGTGTTTTGGGCCGCGGAATTCGAGGACGCGAAGATCTTCGAATCGAAAGTGATCACGCCCCCGCTTGCATTGTTTACATAGGTGATCGCATCGCGCAGACTGCAAGCCTTGTCTGTCCCAATGCCCGGCTTGCTTTGAATCGTGCAATTGGCGGCATTGCCAGCGTCATCGGCAGCCGTGGTCACCACCAGATTGAAAGGTGCATCCACGACGATGCCGCCGGAGACGCCGGTCAGACTCGCGTTCTGGGTATCGGTGGCTGTGATGGTCTGCGTCCCAAGCGTTATCAGAGTCGCGACAAAGGAGCCACTGCTTTGAAACAACGTGCTGTCTGCGGGCAACGTCGAGGCAGCGTCGGTACTGGTGAAATGCACCGTTCCCGAGTAACCCGAGGTCACGTTGCCGTTGATGTCGTAAGCCGTGACCGTCAGGTTGATCGGTGTTCCGGTGACAGCTGTGGGAGGCGCGGAAACGACGAACCTGGCTGCCGGTCCGGCAGCCACACCGATCGGGGTGGTGCCGGTGATGGTCGCGTGCATCGTATCCGTGACGGTAATAGTCTGGTTTACGGCTGTAAGCAGCGTGACGGTGAACGTACCTACTCCACTGCTCACGGAGGCATTGGCGGGTAAGATGGCCGCCGGATCGCTGCCGGTGAAATGTACTGTGCCGCTATAACCGGTCGCCGTTTGATTGTTCGCATCCTGCGCTGTCACTGTAATGCTGAAGGGAATGCCCGCAGTCACGTTACCTGGCCCCGTGATCGCGAAGTGCGTCGCTGGATTGCCTGCAACCGTGGTTACGTTGAAGGGGCTGCTTGTGGCTGTCAGCGTATCTTCAGGCACGATGAGCAGACTTGTGGACAGAGTGTCCCCCGTTCCTGCCTGATTCACAATCAGGTTGCCAAACGTGGCGACGCCGCCACTGGAAATCTGCGTCGTTGTGCCCTCCAGCGCGCCCGTACCGTGAAATGTAACCGTGACGGGAATGTCATTCACTGCATCGGTGTTGTTGGGTGCGGGGAGGTCCGGGTTTGTCTCCAACACCTGCAGGGAGGGAGCAGGCGTGATCGCCTCGCCTGCCGCGCTATTTGTCGGTTGTTGAACGAAATTGACTGAAGTGTAGTGGGTCTGTACGGCGCCGGCGTCCAAGCAGGGACTGCTGCTGTATCCGGTATAGGTGGTGTTGAGACGCGGAAAGCCCCGTTGATCGTTGATAAGACTGCCGGGAAGAAGCGCCGGGGAACCCGCGCAGATGGCCGCACTGCCGGGTGCGGGAATCATGGTGGCCGTAGTGCCGCCGTGGCTACCCAAAGTCGAAAGTGAAATATTGCTCACCCCAACCACATTGCCGTTGATGCCATTTTGAGGGCATCCATCGCCGTTGCAATCTCCGCCACTGTCATTGACCAGGACGCTGTTGGTCATGGTGAGCGTGCTGCCGAAGTTGGCGACACCGCCGGCGGAGGTGCTGACCTGGGAGCTATTGGAAGAGAACGTACTGCTGGTTACGTTCAATGTACTGCCGTTATAGATTGCTCCACCACCAAATCCGAATCCGGAGCCGCTGCCAGTATTCCGTACCAGGTTGGCATAAAAGCTGCTGTTGATAACCGTCAGGACATTGTTATTGGAGATTGCGCCGCCGTTGGTGTCTGAGAAATTTCCAGAGAAAGTGCTGTTAAGGACTGTTGATGTGCCGTCGTTATAGATTGCGCCGCCGGCCCCCTCCGCATAATTGTTAGAGAGGCTATCGCTATTCATTACGAGGGTGCCGGTGTTTTGAATGCCTCCGCCGTTGCCGAAAGACTGGGAGCCGGAGATTGTACTGTCTGTGACAAGAGCTGTACCGGAGTTGCTGACAGCGCTGGAACCACTGGAGAGACTGCTGTCGCTCACAATCAGCGTGCCTGAGTTGACGATGCCGGTGGCATTGGCGCCAGAAACGGTGCTATTGCTCAGCGACAATGTGCCGGAGTTGACGATGCCCTGGGATTGATTGACCGCCTCTCCTCCACTTGGATTGATGGTGACTCCGGAGAAGACGGCATCCGCTCCGGCGTTCACCGTAAGCATGCTGCCGGAGAGGACAGTCGCGTTTTCGCCAGCGATTGTCAGCTCATTCGCACCCGGCCCGCTGAGATTCAGATGCCCCGAGATGGCCGGGAGCTGACCGATCAGCATGATAGTGCCAGAGGAAGTTGAGTTGACCAGGCCTGCTTTAAAGACGATATCTGCCGAGCCACCTGTGGCGACCGTTGTGAGAGCAGCGCGCAGAGTGCAGGTGCTTCCGCAGGACCCCGACGTACTGTCCGAGAGCGTAGTTACAGTGAGGTATCGGGTTTGTATCGCGCCCAGATCAATCTGAGCGTTTGCCGAGGAAGGACGATTGAAGCCGCGTTGATCCGCAGCCAGCTCCCCGATTTGATAGCTTCCCGCGCCGATCACCGGGCTGCCCGGCATCGGAATCATCGTTTGTGTGGGGCCACCATTCCAGCCCAATGCACCAAGCTGAGGCGCGCCGCCGATGAGGTTGCTTGAGCTTTGCGCGCCGCAATTGTCGCAATCGTCCGACCCAAGTACGCCGCCTGTGGTATTTCCAGCGACGATGGTGTTGATGGCGGTGATCGTGGGCGCAGGCGAATCGGACAAGTTGTTGAAGATGCCGCTACCGCTTGTGCCCGCAGAATTGCCGGAGACGGTGGTGTTGTTCAGCACAATTGTGCCACTGTTGTTATCGATGCCGCCTCCGCTGGCTCCTGCGGAATTACCGGAAAAGGTACTGTTCGTCACTGTGAGCGCGCCACTATTCTGGATTCCGCCGCCGAGAGTGCTCGCCGAATTGCCCGTGAAGGTGCTGTTGTTTACGGTCAGATTGCCGGCGTTGTCGATGGCGCCCCCGTTGGTTGCGGAATTGGTGGAAAATACGCAGGCTGTGAATATAACCGCGCCACCTGAGATCAGGACGCCGCCTCCCGCCCCGTTCGTTGCGGCGCGGCCATTGGCGATGGTCAAGCCTGAGATCGCGACAGCGCTGGAGTTGATGGAGAACACAGTCGCGCTGTTGCTGCCCGAGATGGTCAGCAGGTTTGCGCCCGGGCCCTGAATCGCGATGTTCGTACTGATTGAGAGTGTTCCGCCGGTCAGGGCAATAACCTGTCCATCCAGGGAGTTGGCGAAGGTGACAGTGTCCCCGGATTTCGCATGGTTGATTGCATACCGCACCGAGTTGGAGTCAGATGGGCTATCTGTCGTGTCAGACACCGTCCACGTGGTCGCGCCAGCACTCGATGCGAACAGACCAAAGCAGAGCAATACCGCAATCAAGCCGGGCAGACGAAGTGTTGTTCCGTCTTGACTGGGCTCCGTAATTCTTCGCATCAACCAGTAAGTAGCTCTGGGAAGAAAACTAAGAAGCATTCCACTTGTATGCGCAGACCTGGCTTTGGCCATAACGATAACCTCCAGAACCGCTTGAGAGAGCCATGAACAGAATCGTGGAAGGACGCAACCAGAAAAGTTGCAATCGTTGATGTGGAAGTATTTATTCCAAAAAACAATGCTGAGTCAAGACCTATTTATGCCACACTGCAACGTCCGCCAGTTTTAGCGGAGGCGTTTCAAGTTATCGCATCCTCGCCGAATCAGCGCGCCGAGCGAAATCGGCATGAAGCAGGGAATGTAAGAGTCCTACGAAAAAAGTAGTAGCGAGCTGACCACTCGCGAGCAGGAGATGATGGAATTGGTGGTCGACGGTCTGCAGAAGAAACAGGCAGTTGGAAAGCTTGGAATCAGGGAGATAACGTTGCAGATCCATCACGGGAAAGTTGAGCGTTTCAGGCAGTGTGACAAGGGCCCTGAGCTGTTTAGTTTCAGGAAGGTATTTGCTAATCATGGATAGAGATAACAGATACATTCTGGAATGAAGGCTCACGTCACCATTCGCACAAAATTACTACTACTCAACACATGCAGACATTCATTACTGATTGGTCAACGAATTGGCGATTTATGTTTGATTGGTTGAGTGCTGGGACACGATCTGTGCCAGCTTTCCATGACACCGTTTTCGCAAACGAGGCCCTGCTATCATTTCCGGAGAACTGAGGGCCTTACATCGTGACCGTCTCAACTACTCCGACTGCCATGCGTCACCGCGGCTTCGACCTCTTGCGCGTTATCGCAATTTATATGGTCATGCAGATCCACACCGGTGAGTTCGAATACATAGCGCCAAACGGCACGGTGCTGCACACGGCGGGATCCTGGGCTGTGGGGTGGACAAACTCGCTCCTCCGCGTCTGTGTGCCGCTCTTTGTCATGATTACCGGATTCTTCTTGTTCCCAATCGGAGATGAGCGCAAATTCTTCCGTAAACGCTTCACTCGCGTATTGATCCCATTCTTGATCTGGTGCGCGGTTTACTCATTTTATTACTACGGGCAAGGAGCGATCTCTATACAGACCGCGTTGCTCAACATTGCCAAGATTCCCGTCAACTACGGCACTGAAGTAGGCCATCTGTGGTTTGTCTATATGCTGATGGCGATCTATCTCATCGCGCCTGTATTCTCGCCGTGGATCGTTTCGGCAAGCCGAAAGAGCATGGAACTCTTCCTGGCGTTGTGGGGCGTGACCTTATTGCTGCCCTTCATTCATCTATTCTCAGAGGTGTGGGGCGAGTGTTATTGGAATGCAACGCCACCCTCTACTACTTCTCCGGCTTTATGGGCTATGCGGTGCTAGCTGCTTATATCAAGAGATTCTGGATGGCGCCGTCATTGCGTATCGACTGGCTCGCCGCCGGCTTGATCGTTGTGGGTTACGCAGCTACCGCCGGAGGGTTTCTTTACCGGCTTGGTCACGAGCACGAAGTAAAGAATCTCGAGTTGACCTGGAACTTTACCGTGCTGAACGTTGCGCTCATGACGGCGGGTCTATTCCTCCTCTTCCGAAACATTCATGCGAATCGCAGCAACAGCCGCGGATGGCGGTTGATCGACGATGTTTCGCGTATGAGCTATGGCATGTATCTGGCGCACATCATCGTACTCAATTCGATTCACTCTCTATTGGCGCCTATGCTTGGAAATGCTTTTTTGCGTATACCAACAATTGCGCTGACTACGTTCGTCATCACTTATCTTGGAGTCAAGCTGATATCGCTAGTGCCGGGGAGCAAATATGTAATCGGCTAAGACTTCCAATCCAAGAGAGGCCTTACCAGCCGTTGTCGGCAGGGGGATGACATCCTCTATAAAGGCAGGATTGGGCTCGTCATTACGATGGCTTGCAACGAACGGTGCTACTTACAAGCGAGTGGTGGCAGTAAGATGCCGTGACGATGAAGGTGTAACCGTCAATGCAAGCATATTGAACCGGAGAACTAGATGGTTCTCCAAGTTTTCGAACTACTGTTCGATCGCTATCTCAATCTTGCGCAAAATGTAGTGGCGTGTGGAAACTCCGCATTTCGTAAGCGCCTCATCTTCGCAGGCGCGCTCAATCGTGGTCACCGGATTCTCCATCGTCGCGCGCACAATGTGTCCATCCTTCAGGCTTACGGTCATGTCCACAGTAAATGTCTCGATGCCCACGCCTGCTTCGTACTTGCCGTGCGCATTCTTGGCAATCTGCACCCAATTATTTACGCCTGCGCTCACCGGCTCTTGCATCCAGGCAGCCTTTAGCGGTACTGCCGGGTCATGTGGCGGCACGTGCTTCACTTCCACCGTGGCAGTCCCACCGATGGCATCCACTGACTTCAGAGTCATGTCAAAATCGATTGCGTCCTCGCCCACTATCACACGGGTACCATCCGCCCATGATGACGGCGGCATAGGGTTCTTGAAATAAAAATGATCACCAGCTTTTTTCAGCACACCCACCTTACTGGCGAGCCATAGGTCTGTGTAGAAGGTCAACATGTCGGTAACGGGGCCAATCATCTTTGGGTCCAATTTAGTCAGATCCGGCGCTGATGGATTCTGTTCAGGATCGAGTGTCAACTTCTGTCGAAAGTCCGCAGACGACAAAGCTATGGACGTAGGTTGCCCAGCGCTTGTCATGTGTATCCACTGGTACTCTTCGAAGAATCGTCCCGCATTGTCCTTCTTAACTACGCCTTCTGCGTCGATCTCGTAGTGCCAGGTTTCGTTGACGCCTTTCATGTGATACACCAACCTTTCGCCGTCCCGATACTGCCGGTGGAGCGGGTTCGCTATCGCAAAGCCGGCCTGGGCGTTCGAGCATGAAGGCCACCCGCACAGTGCCAAGAGGGTGAAAGCAACTTGCAATTTCATACCGGCTCCTTGAGCGAAGAGGAAGTGCACTAGCTTTTTTGTAAGCGATGCAATAATACGCGAGCCGATCTAACACCGGACACGAGCCCGTTGGGCCTATTGATTGTTGCGGTAGGATCGTCGGCAATTCGGAAATTACCTTTCAGTAACGTCCAGGTTGCGGGTGATTCGCCTGCAGCGCATTCAAGCACGCTTGAAACTTCTCGAAAACTTACCAATGAATGCATTTGCGATTTGGCACTAACTGAGAGCTCTAATCCCTTCATGTCTTTATCGATGGCCAAGCCATGAACTTCCTTCACCAGGGATACCAATCACACTAATTCTGAGGTGAACATTTCATTATTTTTCGCAACTGCTCAGAACCTCCGGGGTTTTAATTTGATCTCCACGAACGCCGACGGTATTCACTTCGTTCTGAGCGGGCCGGACAATCACATTCGCAACAGCTTCGTCACTCGCACTCTCGATGATGCCCTGGCCATCGACTCCATCGATCTCGCCACCGAAGTCAGTAAGAGTGGACCAAGGCAACTCACGGTGCAACGCAGCTTTTATCGACGCTTTCCGAATGGCACCGCCGTAAACTTTGTCGATCCCTCGACGGCTGAGGAACTGGCTGGCGCTGCGATCGTCTCGCAGAGCCCTGCCGGTTCCAGTTCGCCCACGCTCAACGGAACCGTCGATCTCACCTTTGACCGCGATCTTCCAACCACCATCGCGGCAGGCTATGGAATGGTCTTCGCCAAGGCAGAGGATCGCGGCGCCGGATCGAGCATCGAGGGAAATGAAGTCAAGGAAATATCCTTTGGCCGCGGCGTTTATATCGCTGGCGCGGAAGGAGTGAGCGTCGAACGTAATCGTATCGAGCACAGCAGCAACGCTGGCATCGGGGTTTTTCAAAACGTCACGTCTTATCCTGGCCCTCCAGCCCACGACATCATGATCGCAACCTTCAGCGCTCAATAGGTGCAAACGAGAACTCTCGTCCCTTGACAAGAGCGCGTTGACTCTTTTAATGGCGCGTGGCGATGCACGGAATTTCTCTCAAATGGACTACGTCTATTTCGATCCAGCTACGGGCGGGGAACTGGCACTGTGGAATCGAGGAATCAACAACACATGGGACGGAAGATTTGTCTTCTGGCTGAGCCCATTGCATTTCGGATATGACTGGGAACTTGCGATCAAAATCTCTGGGCCGCGCTCTGCCTCTTCTGTCGATTACAGGAGTGCGTATGTATTGGAACCGATACCTTGGCAAGAAGTGGAAACGGATCAAAGACCGAACGTATTCGTCGGGAGATAACGCTGTACTGGACTGATTTCTGTTGTTTGAGTAAGTCGGGTAGTGCGGACTTTGTTGAAGAAGAACTTCCTTCGATAGATACTGGGGGCTTTCCGCTATCATTAGGCAGTCGTCAGCCTCCGGGTTGTCGATCTCCGGCCTCCTTCGGTGCTTCGCCAAAAAGACTACCGGGGGAGGCCGTCTACCCTCTTCTCCCTCCTCAATTCTTAATCGGTACAGTTCGCTGATTGCCACTTGACGTAAATATACGACCAAAGTAGTCTGCATTTAAAGCAGAGAGCCGTGGAGTCTTTTGGCGAAGCGCCGCGGCCACTCTGGAGATCGATACGACGGTGTGTTTCAGCACATCGACCAGAAGGATGAAACGACGATATGAGTCAACGAAAGAAGTGGAAGATTCAGCGTGCGCTGGGTCTGGAACTACCAGGTCTGGGCAAGCCCGGTGCACTCGAAAAACGGAACTACCCTCCAGGGCAGCACGGCAAAGCCCGCAAGCCTAAGCTGTCGCAGTTCGGCGCACAGCTTCGCGAAAAACAGAAACTGATCTTCCACTATGGCATTCGCGAGGAGCAGTTGCGACGGTTCGTTCGGAAGGCGAAGAGTCTCCAGCCCAAGAATTGGATCGAGGCCCTGGTTGGTCTTCTTGAGCGGCGTCTCGACAATATTGTGTTCCGGCTGGGCTTTGCTCGCAGCATGGCGGCAGCGCGGCAGTTGGTCTCTCATGGCCACATCCTGGTGAACGGTCGAAGAGAGACTATCGGCTCGATGCTGCTTCATCCTGGAGCGGTCATCGAACTCAGTGAGAGAGCCAACCTGTGGGAGACGACACAGAGCGCCCGCAAGGCTCCGCGGCTGCCGTTGCCATCCTTCCTGCAATTCGAGAGCCCAGAGGGCATGGAACGAGGTGTGCTGCTCTCCATCCCTGATTCACGTCATATTCCATTCGAGTTCAACACGAGTCAAGTTGCGGAGTATTACGCAAAGCGCGGCGTTTGACGTAGTTGAGATAGGTACAGCAGTCCGATGGGGAGTCTTTTGGCGAAGCGCCCCTGAAGGATTGGAGATCGACAACCAGGCGGGGTGGTCCGCAATGGACGACCGCCGCAACCGCGAAAGGTGAGGCGATGCGAAGCGCTGTTTTTCTTGTTCTATTCATGCCTTTTCTTGCGAACGCACAGAGTGCATCGCAGCACGTGGATGGTCATGTTCTTGACCCCCACGGTTCCGCAATATCTCACGCAGCCGTTACACTGCGCAACTCGTTAAACGGGGCTGCACAACAAACTGAAACCAATGCCACGGGAGAGTACAGCTTCAACACTGTCTCTCCAGGCGAATATATCCTTACGGCTTCAGCAACCGGGCTGGCGGCTGCAGTTCGTACAGTGCAAATCAGACAGGGCATCGAGGCAACATCAGCCGACGTTTCTCTCACCGTAGCGACGGTGGAGCAGAATGTGACCGTGGTCTCCGCGTCGCGTGTAGAGGAACTGCAGCAGGATTCTCCGCTGCCTGTCGATGTGATCACGCGAGAGCGGATTCAACGGACGGGGTTTGAGAATGTAGCCGATGTTCTGAGTGAGTTGCCGGGTGTAGTTACGCGCAACAACGCGTCTTACTCCGGTTCGTCGCAGGAGCAGATCGACGGCATCGCTTCGCAGGATGTGTTAGTGCTGCAGGATGGTCTGCCGCTGGTTGGAGCTCGGGGGATCAACAGCGGCATCATCGATCTCGACGAGCAGAATATCGGGAGGCTGGATCGGGTCGAAGTGGTTCGCGGTGCAGCTTCTTCTCTGTACGGAACAGATGCTATCGGTGGAGTCATCAACCTGATTACGCATGAGCCGACGCATCCTTTTGAAGGCGGCCTGCGTGTTTCAGGCGGCACCCTCGGCGCTTTCGATGGGGATCTCGATGTGGGCTCGCAATGGAAGAAGCTTACGGCATTCACCGATCTTGAACTACATCGCATCAACTCATATCCGCTGGTTCCTGGCGATGAAAGCACTATAGGTGCTAACAATCAACGCTACGACGGCCTGGTGAAACTGGCGTACAGCTTCAACCCGCGTGCTTCGATTGCCTATAGCGGCAATGCTTATCACAACACGGCGGATGGCAAGAGCGCGGATATTACCGGTACGGCTGGATCGGGATACGATTACGCCGAGAGCCAGGACAGCACGCAGACGCACGCGCTGATCGGAAATTTCCTTCCTACATCGACGACAGCGGTGCAGGCGCGAGTGTATGAGGCGCGCTTCGATTCGAACTCGTACTCGAATCCAATCAATGCGGACGGTACTCATGGTGCGCAGTTTGACTACGGCAATCTCTATGAGCGCTATCACCGCGCAGATGCGACTGCTTCACAACAGATGGGTTCGTGGAACTTTCTTCAGGGTGGGGACGAGTGGGTTCAAGACTCTTATCGCGGCCTTAACAGGATCGTTGGTAATGACAACGGCCAACAGATCACGACCAACGATGTATGGCTTCAGGATCGGATTCAGCCGTGGAAGAAGCTCATCATCAACGTGGGGGGACGGTATGATCACCACTCGCTTTACGGTAATCATGTTGTCCCGAAGATTGGACTTGTCTACAAGATCGACGATCACTGGACTGTTCGTACTGCATACGGAAAGGGTTTCCGTTCTCCAACCATCGGCGAACTGTATTACCTGCTGCTTCATCCCGAGTACGGTTATCAGGTGATTGGAAATCCGACGTTGCAGCCGGAACGCAGCGAGAGCTATTCCGTGGGCGTTGATTACCAGGTGAACCGCTATAGCTTTGGGGTATCACTCTACCGAAACAATCTGAATCACCTGATCAACTATGTCATTGCCGGTGCGCCCGCGACGCAAGCGGATCTTGATACGTTGCTTGCACAGTATGGCATTCCGGCATCGTTTGGCGCGGAGCCCGGACTTTATACCTATGTGTACACCAATGTCGATCAGGCCTACACGCAAGGGATCAACCTCAAAGGAAGCGTGCTGCTTAACCACAATCTGCGCGTGGATGGCTTCTATGCATACCTCGATCCCTACGACGTGACTGACAAACAAACTCTCACGGAACGCAGTCGTAACGCCGGCTACTTTCGCACGGAGTATATTGCTCGACGCCTGGGACTTATCGCTAACATCCGAGGTAACTTCTACGGGCGCTGGTTGATTGATGCCGATAGCGGAACACATGAACAGGCTTATGCTTTGTGGAACTTCTACGCCTCGAAGGATATTACACACGGTATTCAGGCGTATGGAACCATCGACAATCTCGCCAACAGTCGCGACAGCCTTCTCAGGCAAACGTCACCATCGTATGACCGCACCGATTACGGAAGAACCTTTCGCATCGGGATGCGCTACACCTTTCCCCACGAATAACCGCCTTTAAAGGTTGAAGGGAGCAGCTATGAGCGACATCAACGTAATTCTTGCGGAGCGAACCGGGACCGGGGCTATTCGGCTTTGCGGTAGCGACTGCATTCACTTAAGCATCGGGCCGGTGACGATTAACATGGCGCCGGAGTTGTTCGCTCAGGCCGCGGTTCTTGTGAAGCAGGCGATGGAATCGTTATTGGTCATCATGGCCTCCGGAGATCTGAACCAACCACAAAGCTCATTGCCTAACTGAAAGCCCAGGGCCTAACTGAAATCTCAATGTCCAATTGAAAGATCGGAGCGTATTACCGTGCGGAAAATATTCTTGTTTGTCTTCGTACTATTCTGCTGCTTTGAGTTAAGCAAGGCTCAGGCGCAGAGTCCTTCTGTACCGGCTGCTGGTGAACCTCATGCGCGTGTCGGAGTTCTGCTCCTGGCGCATGGGGGCAGCGCCCAGGAATGGAACGAAGAGGTGCGACACGTTGCAGACCAGGTGGACCTTGTGATGCCGACCGAGATTGCTTTCGGCATGGCGACGAGATCTTCAATGCAGGCGGCTGTTGACCGTCTGGTGGCTCGTAAGGTCACTGCGATTGTGGCGGTGCCGCTGTTTGTCAGTTCGCACAGCTCTGTGATCGATAGCATCTCGTATCTACTCGGTTCCCGTTCGGCGGAGCCTGAGGATTTGAAGATGTTTGCGGAGATGGATCATGGCAGTGGCGGCATGGTGATGGACCACGGATCGATACGATCAATGCCGCATGATCCGAGCATGACCGCGGAAGCTAGAAAGCCGATTTCTTCACCGGTCCCTATTCGGCTGGCGTCCGCACTCGATCACCATCGGATAGTTGCCGACATACTTCGTGACAGAGCTGCCTCTGTCAGCCGTGATCCAGCGCATGAGGTCGTTGTGCTTGTGGCTCACGGCCCGGTTCCGGACAGTGAGAACAAATTGTGGCTTGACGATATGGCTTTACTGGCAAGCGAGATGGGGCAGCAGAGCCATTACGTTGGAATCGAATGCCTGACACTGCGCGATGATGCAGATGATCCAGTGCGCAGTGCTGCAACGGAACAGCTCCGCAAGAGAGTCGAGCAGATTAGCAAAGGCGGAAACACGGTGTTGTTGGTTCCGCTGTTGCTCTCGTATGGCGGCATCGAAGGTGGGCTTCGCAAGCGGTTGGATGGCCTGAGCTATAGGATGCCTTCGCAGGCACTGCTACCGGATAAGCGGATCGTGGATTGGGTGATCGACACGGCGGCTCTCTCGTCTACGAAGACAGTGCAGTAGGAGAGCTATTCCCTGTCTTGAGCGTAGAGGCAGCCTAACCGCGTCGGATCGATTTATCTTGGAAAAGGCTTCCCGCTTGGCCGGGAGGGTTGGGTTTCTTTTAGCTGAACCCCTGTAATCTGGAGCCGATTGTTCTGGCCAATGGTTTCCGTCACCCCATTCCTGTAGGGTATGGGGTGAGCTGCCCGATTGGGGAAATAGCTGGTCGAAGAAACGTACGAATAGGCCACTTAAGTTCCTTTGAGGTGATCTGGCCATCCCTATCTTGGTCGTAACGGACAAGTGCTGCGTCAATCTCGGACTACAATTTATCCATACGTTCTCCATGCGGAGAGGCGTTGAGAAATGAGAACTGATGGAGTATGTAACACAATCTGCTTCGAAGCTGGTATCGAGCACCGTGGATGCGCAGAACGCTCCAGGCCTGCTCTCTTCAAAAGCAGTGCTCGATATTCTGCGGCTAATCCTCGCGGGAGCTCCTTTGGCGGAGGTGCTCACAATCATTGCCCGGCTGGTTGAATCGCCGGACGACGGGACTTTGTGCACTATCTGGCTCCCCCATGAGGATGGGAAGCAGCTTTTTTGCGCGGCCGCACCCAGTCTTCCGGGGTTTATCTCTGGTGCTGGATCGATGGCGATCGGTCCAAAGGGTGGATCCTGTGGTACTGCCGTTTATCGCAAGGAACCGGTCTATGTAAACGACGTTCTCACTGATCCGGTTTGGGATATCTATCGTCATCGGCTCTTGCCTTTTGGGATTCGAGCAGTGTGGTCGCGGCCCTTGTTTACGAGCGAAGGCCGGGTTCTTGGGACGTTCGCCATTCATTATCGTGAACCGCGAAGCCCTGACGCCGCCGATCTGCAATTGATCGAGAACGCCGGGCATATCGCGGGAATTGCGATAGAGCGTCATGTCAATGAGGAGAGATTGCGGCTCGAAAGCGATCGACTACGGCTGCTTCTGGAAATAACGAACAGCATGACGTCGAAGTTAGATATGCATCGTTTAGTAGAGACGTTATCTACGGATCTGCTGAGAGTGATGCGATGTGACTTTTGCGCTTTGCTGCTGCCTGATCGCGACAGTGACGGATTGCGCGTAACCACGCTGTACAACCCGGAGCCGCGTGGAGTGCTGTCGGACGGAACGAGCATACCCCATGCCGGTTTTATATGCGGCAAAGCTTTTCGGATCGGCAAGAGTCCACATGTCAACCAATTTGAGAAAGGTTGCTATGACCTGGAAAGCTTCGTCGATGGAGCAGGTCAGAGTATCCACCGTCTGATCACGGCTGAGGGCTTGGTGTCGGGTTGCGGCCTCCCATTGATTGGCAGGAGCGGTGTCATCGGCGTGCTGACAGCGCTGAATCGGTCAGAGAGAGTTTTGGAGCAAGCTGACGTTACGTTTCTCGAACAAGCTGCCCTTCAGGTTGCCATTGCTGTTGAGAACGCGTTGGATTATGAGAAGGCGATAAGGGATCGCGACAAGGAGACGAAGCGAAGGCTGTATCTCGAAGAAGAGCTTCGCGCTGAGTTTGGGTCGATTGTAGGCGATAGCTCCGCGTTGAAGAGCGCGTTGCATTTGGTGTCGGTCGTGGCGCCGACCGATTCTAGTGTGTTGATTCAAGGCGAGACGGGTACTGGCAAGGAATTGATTGCCCGGGCTATTCACAATTTGAGCAGCCGCCGAGACCGCGCGTTTGTTAAGTTGAACTGCGCCGCGATTCCGCTTGGTCTCCTTGAAAGCGAATTGTTCGGTCACGAGAAGGGGGCATTTACTGGTGCTGTTGCACAGAAGACGGGGCGCTTTGAACTGGCCCACAAAGGAACGCTCTTCCTGGACGAAGTCGGCGATATTCCCCTGGAACTCCAGGCAAAACTGCTTCGAGTGTTGCAAGAGCAGGAATTCGAGAGGCTAGGGAGCAACCGGACTCACAAGGTAGATGTCCGTCTCGTTGCGGCGACGCATCGTGATTTGACTCTGATGATAAAGCAGATGACTTTCCGTGAAGATCTCTACTATCGGTTGAAAGTATTCCCGATCCATGTTCCAACTTTGCGGCAACGTGTGGAGGATATACCGAAGCTGGTCTGGCACTTTACAGAGCTGTATGCACGACGCATGAACAAGAGGATTGACACTATTCCTGCGGAGACAATGGATGCTCTCGTGCGATATCAGTGGCCGGGAAATGTTCGTGAGCTGCAGAATTTCATCGAGCGCGCAGTGATCCTTTCTCCTCATACTGTTTTGCGAGCACCCAGCTCAGAGCTTGAGCCTTTCAGCGCCGCAAGACCAGCGAACGCGCCAATGACGGGTCTGGAAGAAGTCGAACGAGATCACATCCTTCGCGCTCTTGAGGCCAGCAATTGGGTTGTAGGGGGTCGGAGCGGCGCGGCCGAACGGTTGGGAATGAAGCGCACCTCTTTTGTGTACAAGATGAGGAAGCATCGTATTGTTCGCCCTATTTCCTCCCGCGCATAGTTTGGGCTGACGCCCTGCGATGAAGTTGAAGCACTCTTCCTTTGCCGCAGTGAATTATGGAAGCCCAGATTCCCGACGGCGTGGGTACGATGGCGAATCGCTCACGCGACAAATCCTGCGACTAACTTCCGTCACTGTTGGATATTCGTCTCATCTTGGTCAGCGAGCGATGAACCCTTTTTGCCTTCGCATTGCCTATCTTGCGGGAAGACAAGGGGTTAGCTTTGCGCTTAAGGGCGGCTCAACAGTTCGGGTTTTGGCACTGCGAGTGCAATGAGAAATCCACGGGTGCTCGCTAGTTCCAGGAGAAAACCCAATCAAAGCGGAGATGCAACAGAAACTCGTCCACACCAACTAGAGAGAAGAGGCTTTATGAGTGCTGTCCTTGCCAAGTTCACGATACCGTTGACATCCGTTCATACAGTTGAAGCAGATGGAGTTGAGGTTTTCTACAGGACGGCCGGTGACCCCGATGCACCGGTTGTGCTTCTGCTCCATGGATTTCCCACATCGTCCTTCATGTTTCGCGAGCTTATTCCACGCCTGGCTGACCAGTTTAGAGTGATCGCGCCAGACCTGCCCGGTTTTGGGTTTACAAGAGTGCCTGAGACACGAGCCTATGCCTACTCGTTCGATGCGCTGGCACATACATTGGAGGCGTTCACGGATGCTCTCGGTTTAGAGCACTACGCGATTTACGTGTTCGATTACGGTGCTCCCACAGGCTTTCGCCTGGCGATGAGGCACCCCGAACGAATCACCGCGATCGTTTCACAGAATGGCAATGCGTATGAAGAGGGTCTTGGCGACGCGTGGGCGCCCATTCGAAAATACTGGTCTGAACCGACCGGAGAAAACAGGGAAGTCATTCGTCAAAACATCCTGAACTTTGAAGGAACTCGTTGGCAATACACGCACGGAGTAGCGAATCCGGAAGGCGTGACGCCTGAGTCGTACACCCTGGATGCCGCTTTGCTCGAACGACAGGGAAACAAAGATATCCAGCTCGACTTGTTCCTGGACTACGCATCGAACGTGAAGCTTTATCCGCAGTTTCAGGACTATCTTCGCAAATCAAAACCGCCTTTACTGGCGATATGGGGCAAGAACGATCCATTCTTCATTCCAGCGGGCGCTGAGGCGTTTCGTAAAGACCTGCCTAATGCACAGGTCCAGTTCCTGGATACAGGTCACTTCGCTATTGAAACGCACGTCGTAGAGATCGCTTCGGCGATGAAGGCGTTTCTTGCGAAGGAGGTTTCACGATGAGTTCCTCTTCTCCAATGGGCACAGCCGTGCTGGTTCATGGAGCCTGGGCTGACGGATCTTGCTGGAGTAACGTCATTTTGCCATTGAGGAACAAGGGATTCAATGTGACGACGGCGCCAATTCCTCTTACAACGCTTTCGGAGGATGCGGCTGCTCTTCGCCGCGTGATCGAAAGAACTACTGGCCCCGTGATCCTTGTGGGACATGCGTATGCGGGTGCCGTGATCGATGCGGTTGAAGACGAGCGAGTGAAATCACTGGTGTACATCGCGGCGCTGGCGCCTGATGAGGGGGAGACTGTCGCGGATCTCTTTTATCGGACGTCTCCTCATCCCAAGGCTCCCCAATTGGCTCCCGATTCGTATGGGTTGATCTGGATGCCGGAGGAAGGATTTGGCGATGCGGTAGCTCACGAGGCAGCTCCGGCGCAGTTAGCCATCATGGCCGCAGTGCAGCGGCCAATCTCGGTCAACTGCATCCAGGAGAAGGCACCTGCTCCGGCATGGAAGACGAAGCCTTCGTGGTTTCTTCTTGCCGAAGAGGACCGGATGATCAACCCTGCGACCCAGAAGTTCATGGCTGAGCGCATGGGAGCAAACATTCGTTCGCACAAGGTGGACCACACCCCGATGCATACGGCGCCGGAGCTCGTAATGGACATCATTCTGGAAGCTGCGCAGAGCACGTCAGCAAAATAAACCTTTGAGCCGCGAGGGTCGCTGTAAGTCATAGAAACGGTCCTCGCGGATCATCTTAGAGCTACAAGGTCAGTTAAGAAGGATATTCATGGCAGTCAAATCCGTTGCTGTTGTAACCGGCGCAAGTCAGGGAATTGGTCGTGCCACTGCTTTACGGTTAGCGTGTGACTTCTCGGCGGTTGTAGTCGTAGCTCGAAATAAAGATGAATTGGAGAAGACCGCTGCCGCGATCAATTCAGCCGGTGCGGAATCACTTATTTACGCGCTCGATCTACGTGAGCCTCAGTCGCCGGAAGTTATCGTCAATGGAACGCTTAATCGCTTTGGGAGAATTGATGCCCTGGTAAACATTGCTGGCGCGGTGCCACAGATTGATTTGTTTGAGATGACAGATGCGCAGTGGGATGACGGCATGTCACTCAAGCTTCATGGTGCACGTCGCCTCACGGTCCAGGCCTGGGCTGCACTGAAGGCTTCGAGCGGCTCTGTTGTTTTAATCTCTGGAAGCGCGGCACTGGATCCGAAGCCGGGTTTTGCAGCGGTGGCGACCATCAACGCTGCCATCATTGCGCTTGCGAAGGCCTTTGCCGAACAGGGCATCAAAGATGGGGTTCAGGTTAACAGCGTAGTTCCGGGCGCAGTTATGACTGGTCGTCGTCGCTCCTTTATAGGGCACTGGGCTCCGGAGCACGGCATGAGTGTTGAAGAGGCCACGAAGCTGTTTCCTGAAAAAGCCGGTATAGCTCGCTATGGGACACCGGAAGAAATTGCGGACTTGATGGCCTACCTGGTGTCACCTGCAGCAAAGTGGATGACTGGCACCTCTGTGCGCATGGATGGTGGTGAGATCAAAGGTATCTAGTGCTGGAAGATCAAAATCTTCGAATCGCTGCACAGGAGTATTTTGCTTCCGTACATCTGAGGATGTGTGCTTCAACGAAGAGCAACGGTTGAGCACTTGAGTCATTTTCAGGTGGAGTATTTTCAGTCATCCTTACCATCATGGTTCCCTAGTTGGAGTATCCTGAGCATCTAACTTTTTGCAGGGTGCGCTGAGTCACGTAGCGAACCAGATTGCTCAACGTCCAGGCGATGCTGAATCGACAATGAGCAATACCAATGATGGAACAGATGCATTGGAAGGTTGAATCCATGTTCCTTGAGAAGCGCGTTGGAGAGATCGTATCTGCTTTGCGCACTATCGAAGATCTGAAGGGGCTGACCGAAGAGGAGTTCACATGGCTCGCGATCCATGGTACCGAGAGGCTTGGTGACGATGGAGATCTTATTTTTAGCCAGGGAACTCCACCTCATCATCTGATGTTCATCCTCAGTGGCGAGGTACTTGTTCATCGTCACTCATCCAGTCCGGTATCTGTCCTGATTGGGCAAACGGGGCGCATCACAGGCAAGACTCCCTTCTCGCGCATCAAGGCGTGGAACGCGGACGGCAGGTCCTCTGGGAAGACGTGGATACTGGAGCTTCACGACAGCTATTTTTCAGAACTCCTCAATGCAATACCGTCGATGACACAACGAATTGTCCGCGTATTGCTTGATCGGAACCGGGAATATACACGAGCGGAAGAGCAGATCGGTAAGCTGGCCGCTCTGAATAAGCTGGCCGCAAACCTCGCGCACGAGCTAAACAATCCTGCGTCGGCTGCCAAGAGTGCGGCCTCGCAATTACTGAGCATGTCTGACGCCGATCATGAGAAAACTCGGTATCGAGTTGGAATGGCTTTAGGTGCAGAAGACAAACTCAATGCGTACCTAGACTGGCTATCGAAATTACGTTCACAGGTTTCCTTCTCGCGTCACAGTGCGACGGAGAATGCTTTTGCGGAAAGTGCGTTGCTTGAAGACTCACTGACATCCTGGTTGGAATCGAAAGGTTTCGCAGAGGCATGGAAACTTGCCCCGATACTTGTTGAGTCCGGTGTGCCTCTATCTTTACTTCAGGAGCTGGAGCAGCTAGTGCCGACGCAGTCGCTTTGCCTTGTAATCTGCGACGTGCAGGAGACCGTTGCCTCTTACAAGGCGATGCTTTCGGTGGCCGATGCCGCTGACAGGATCTTCCGCCTTGTCACCGCAGTAAAAGACTATTCGTATATGGATCGACAGCCGGTTCAGGATGTCAATATCTCCGCGTCGTTAGATATCGTTCTGAAGCTCACGCAGCCTAAACTGACTGGCATCACAGTCAGACGTTTCTATAGCCCCGATGTACCTTTGCTCAAAGCTTTTGGGAGCGAATTAAATCAAGTTTGGGCAGCGCTTATAGAGAACTCACTGGACGCGATGGCTGGCTCCGGAACACTTACACTGTCGACGAGATTGCAGGGAAACACGGTGCTGGTCGAAGTTACAGATACGGGCCAGGGAATCCCTCCGGAGTGCGCTAACCGGGTCTTTGAACCGTTCTTTACTACGAAGCCTTTCGGGACCGGCCTGGGGCTGAGGCTTGATACGGTCCAGCGAGTTGTTCAAAAGCATTTCGGGTCCGTCGCTTTCGATTCGCAACCAAACAAGACAACTTTCCAGGTGCGATTGCCGATTGATCGGACAGAGGTTTATTGAAGCAGCCGAGTTACATTTATAAGTCCGCGGCCGGTATGGCCGTATAGATTTTGTACCGAGACGAATCGCGCGACTAACATCCGTCAGTGTCGGAAATACGTCGCAACTTCATCAGATAGGTATTCGAGACGAGATGAAGTTTCCCATTGATTCTGGGCGCAGAAGAGAAGTAATTGGATAATCTCCCCGAAAAGAATGGTCGGCTGCGTTTGGCGCTTCGATTGCAAATAAACATTCTGGATTACATTGCGTAGGATTTTACGAAAGCGACGGAAGGTTACAAAAATGAAGATTTCAGAACAAGGTGCAGCTTCTCATGCACAAGCCAAGAGCAGGTTAACTCAATTAGCGGCATGGATAGATGATCGTAATATTTCATTCCTGGTCACCAGTCTGGGCTTGATCGTGATGCTGCTCTGGGCCGGAGCTTATAAGATGACTGCTCCAGGCGCCGAGGGCATCATTCCCCTGGTTTCCAATAGTCCGCTGATCAGTTGGCATTTCAAATTATTCGGACCCTATGTCGGTTCCGATTTGATTGGTCTTACGGAGTGGATCGCGGCTGTATTGTTTGCGATCGGCTATCTGAAGCCCAAGGCTGGTATCTTAGGCGGCTTCGTCGCAACGTTCATGTTCTTTACGACCAGCACGATGATTCTTACTACGCCGGGCACGACGAGAGTGGTTCACGGAATAAGTTACATGAGCTTCCTGGGCCTGTTTCTCTTCAAGGATGTTATCTCTCTCGGAGCGTCTCTTTATCTAATCAGTTATTTTGGAAGAAAAGCCATTCTATCGGAAGACAAAAACTAATCATCAAAGCAGACGGTATTTTGGTAGAGGTTCCGTATGCTTTCGAGCACGAAGCTGGAATGTAACTGATCAGGTTGTGGTGAGTTCAACAGATCGAGCTCGGCTGGGCCGTTCTCCTCTAAATCCGTATAGAGCTGCAAAGCCTAATAGTGTCTGTATCGAGGCGAAGATAGCTAGCGCAGTGCTGAAACCGAATGCGAGAGTCGATACACCATAGGGAATCAGGTAGCCTGCGATGAGCCAACCCAGTTGATAGGCAGGTGCTGCAAACTCCTTCAAAAACGCGGGGAGGAGCGGCGCGACCATGTAGTTGCTATAGAAGATGGCGAACGCGAGAGTTGCCATCACCCAAAGCTGAACCTGATTGTTCAAAGCAAGGGGTTCGATCACGAGTTCCATAGTGTCGGCGTAAACCTTAAGAGATTGCCGGCAGGGTGGGCTCGGAGGAGAACAGGGGAGTTAACCCTTCGACAAGTGTTGGATGTGCCCATATGGCATCGCGGAGTGCGGTATACGGAAGCCCGGCTATCATCGCAGTCTGTACGGATGCCATAATCTCGCCGGCATCGACAGCGAAGGCGGTAAAGCCAAGAATGAGATCGTTGTCGATACCTACTAACGCTTTCAAGAACCCGCGTGTCTCCGAGAGAGTATGAGCTCGCAGCACTCGCTCCATTGGGATTTTGAACAAGCGATAGGCTATGTTTTGCTCTTTGGCTTCCTTCTCCGTCAGCCCGATTCTTGCAAGTTCAGGATCTGTGAAAAGGGTGTAGGGAATTAGGCGCCATGTTGTAACGTGATTGCCGCCTGCGAGGTTGTCGCGGACAACGCGGAAGTCGTCAACACTGACATGTGTGAACTGAGGGGTTCCGGCTACCTCGCCGATGGCCCATACGCCTGGCGCGGTTGTCTCAAGCCGTCCGTTGACCTTGATGTAACCGCGATCATTCAACTCGACCCCAGCCAGATCGAGGCCTATATTTTCTGTGTTTGGACGTCGGCCTGCCGCCACAAGCAGGTGAGTGCCCACGAGAGTTTTTTCTCTTCCTCCCTGGTCGAGAACGACGGTTACCGCAGTGCCTGATCTACCGGAGATATGTTTCACTTTTGCATTCAGAATCGTGTCGATGCCTTCGTATGTGAACAAGCTGGCAAGACCGCTGGTTACATCCTCATCTTCCAAGTGGAGCAAGCGGTCATTTCGATCGATGACGGTGACCTTGCTACCGAACCGGCTCATCGCCTGCGATAGTTCCAGTCCGACATAGCCTCCGCCAATTACGATGAGGTGACCTGGGACCACATCCAGTTCGAGCGCCTCGATGTGTGTTAGTGGTTGTGCATCCGACAGCCCGGGAATTGGTTCCGAAGCAGCTCGCGTACCCGTGCTGACGATCACATTGGTTCCGTGGAGTCGGCGAGTTGTCCCGTCTGGAAGCGTGACTTCAAGAGCTCTCGGCCCGATGAAGCGTCCTGCTCCAAGGATGAACTCAGCCCCAGTCTGCCTGAAGTTTTCGCGATACATGTCATTTAATCCCAATACCATCGAGCGCTTGCGGTTTCGCACCGTGGGCATGTCGATGTCGAAGCTATCTGTCATGGCACCGAACTCTTTGCCTCGACGGAAGTAGGACGCAACCCTTGCACTCTGGACAATGTTCTTGCTGGGGAGACAGGCAATGTTCGGGCATGAGCCGCCTATGTACTTTCGCTCAATCACCGCAACACGCTGTCCTTGAGCAGCGAATGTCCATGCGGCGAGCGTTGCTCCTGTCCCGTCCCCCAGGATGACAAGGTCATAACCTTCCGAAGGGAGACTGTTCGTTGCGATGTTTGACGGAGACTCGATGTTTTCAAGTAAGCCCATGCCACGAATCTATGCAACCGAAGTGCCACTGAGGCTGGAGTCGGTTGATTGAGGCACTTATGCTCTAAGTGTTCTATATACGTCAGTTAAAACAGGAGTTTGATGAAGGAAGTTAAGTATTGCGTGGCAAATTAGCGACTGATTCCTGACAGTGGCGGTCGGCGAACGCAGCGACCGTCACCAGACAGTCGCAGTTCACCCATGATTGGGTTCGCTGGATATGTCTCGTACTCGAAGCTTAGGTCACACAATCTTTTGCGCTCTGGCAGACCACAGCTATGACAGAAAAGTAAGGCCCCGGAGAGATTCTGGGGCCTGATCTTTGAGCCATCCTGGTAGTCAAATCTTTCGTCAGAAGTACTTCATATTGGTCAGATCTTCGATCAAGCCAGGTCCAATCGGCTCCCAACCCAGTGCCTTGCGGGTCCACTCGCTCGAAGCCGGCATATCTGTCCCCGCAAAGTGCGCGAGCCAGCCGAAGTGCTCACCAGCTTTTTCCGGCGTTATGGAAACCACTGGCACCTTCAGCCCTTGTCCGATCGTCTCTGCGATCTCCCGCATGGATACGCCTTCTTCCTGCACCGCGTGATACACCGATACGCCTTCGCCAGTTTTCTCGACAACCAGCCGGTAGAGGTGCGCGACATCATGAAGTTGGGCCGCGGCCCAACGATTGGAGCCATCGCCCACGTACACCGACATGCCCTTCTCACGCGCAGCCTGTGTGACGAGCGGCACCAATCCCTGCTTGCGCGTGTCATGCACCTGCGGCAACCGCACAACCGCCAGATGAAGACCTCGCTCTGCCGCTACCTCGCGTGCGGCTTTTTCCGGCCGCCGCGGGATCGATGGCAAGTCCACCGGCGGGTCGCTCTCCATGCGCAGATGGCCCGGGCCGCCGCTTGCCAGCCCTGTACCTGAGGTGACTACCAACAGCTTGCCCGGCTCAAGCGCCGATCCCAGGGCTTTGATTGCCTTGATTTCGTCTTCGGCATTCTTCGCGAAGTTTTCGAAATCGTGGCTGAACGCCAGGTTCACCACCACATCCATGCCCGCCACGCCGCTGCGGAGGCTGTCCAGATCTGTCAGGTTGCCGCGATGCACTTCCGCGCCTGCTGCCTTCAACTGCTCCGCACCCTCATCGCTGCGTGTGAGCCCACGCACCTGGTGCCCTGCTGCAATCAACTCTTTCACGAACTCTGTTCCAATGAATCCTGTCGCTCCGGTCACAAATACTCGCATAGTCATTCTCCTGTTGTTGGGCGCTCCCTGTGATGATCGCGCCGATTGACTTCTGCGTCTCCGTCGGCTAAAACGGAAACAGTCCCCGGATAATAAGATAAACGGGGATACTCCCCGGTTGCAGAAAATTTTAGCCTTTCGTCCTATGTCCAAAAGCAAGCTTCCGCCATCCCCGCCTGTCCGCAAACCTCGCGCCGACGCGATGCGTAATCGTGAGCGCATCCTTGAGGTAGCTAAGGAAGTTTTTACCCAAGATGGTGCGGCTGCGAGTCTTGACGAGATCGCACGGCAATCCGGCATCGGCAACGCGACGCTGTATCGTCACTTTCCAACTCGTGACGCGCTTATCGAAGCTGTGTACCGCAGTGAGGTTGAAAGACTTGCCGGTGCTGCTGCACGCTTTGCTGCGACACTGCCGCCGCTTGACGCCCTCCGCGCCTGGATGAATCTCTTCATAGACCATGTTGCACACAAGATGCTCATTGTGCCTGCGATGGAAACCGTCGCTGGCGGCTCTTCGCGCCTGATCATGGGGTCACGTGGCCTCATCCGCGCCGCATTCGCCGGCCTCGCCGAACGAGCCATCGCCAATGGCGATCTCCGCCACGATACAGATCCCGATGATCTTATTCGTGCTCTTGTAGGTGTCTTTCACACGGCTTATGAACCCGGCTGGGAGCAAACAGCTCGCCGTCTCGTCGACATTCTCATCGTCGGTTCGCGCCCAACAATTTAACGGGTCAAGCTGCGTCCATTACGCATAGGCCTACGATGCTGTTGGTTCACCAGGTGTGCGAACCAGCAAGATCAGGCATGCTGTTGCAAGCAGAGGCAAGAGCCCAGCCATCATGAATGCGGGAGCATAGGAAAAGCGATCGACCAGAATCCCGACGACAAATGTAAAACCCACACCGACCAGGCCCGCAGCCAGTCCACTCAATCCAGTTACGGTAGCTACGACATCCTGCGGAAACAGATCAGAGGGTAGAGTGAGGCCCATCGTCGACCAGCTCGCATAGCCCCACAGGGCGAAACAAATCAGTGCCAGCGCGGCATACACGCTATGCACACTCACGGCAGGGATGCCCGCAAGGATGGGCAGGCAACTGATGAGGCATACTCCAGTGCGCGCTCGTACGACGGAAATGCCGCGGCGAATGCAGTAGCCGGAGATCAGGCCGCCGGTGAAGTTGCCAAGGTCGGCGGCGATAAACGGCATCCATGCAAAGAGTGCGATGCGCTGCAGGCTAAACCCACGAGCGTCGCTGAGATATTGCGGCAGCCAAAATACGTAGAACCACCAGATGGGGTCGGTCAGCGCGCGTCCGAGAACGATGCCCCAGACATTCCTGTCCCTGAGCAGCTTGATCCAACGTTGAGGGCCACGTACCGGGGAGATCTGGGCAATCTCCTGGCCTGCGCGAATGAATGCAACCTCTTCCTGCGTTACGCGTGGATGGCGGTCGATCGGATGGTACACGCGTAGCCAAACGAACAGCCAGACAAACCCTAGCAACCCGGATGCGACAAAGGCCATTCGCCAGCCAAATTTCAATGCAATGAGGGGTATCGCGAGCGCTGCGACGGCACCTCCGATGCTGGAGCCGCTATCGAAGATTGCTACGGCGAGGCTGCGTTCTTCGCTGGGAAACCACTCGGCGACCGTCTTGCTGGCCCCCGGCCAATTGAAGCCCTCGCCTATTCCCAGAAGAAATCGGAAGGAAGCAAAGCTGAAGACGGACGTTGCGAAGCCGGTGAAGATGTTGACGACAGACCAGAAGACCACGGCGATGGCCAACCCTATACGCGTTCCTACAGCGTCGAGGAAGATGCCGCCTAGAAGCCAGGTCACTGCGTAGGAGAGTTGGAATGCGCCCAGGATTTTAGCCAGGTCGGTGTGCGTTAAATGATATTGAGCGGTGATCATCGGAGCCAGCACGGAAAAGCTCTGGCGGCTGATGTAGTTGGTCACCGTCGAGAAGAACAGCGTCCAGACAATCCACCATCGTACGCGTCCTGAACTGCGGATGCTGGATGGCTTGCGCGTACTCTCGGCAACATTCAATGCACTCATCCTACTTTGTTGCTCCGTCTGCATCCTTTGGCTGGCTCTCGATCTCCGCAATATTTGTGACCTTGGTCGGAGCGGCGATGGTGGTGATCGAGTCGACATCGAAGTACTTATACAGATCGAGACAGAAGAGATCGGGTGCATTGCGAAACGCGACTGGAGTGTCGAGAAGGTAGCGCAGGCTCTTCATCCCATGGTGGGTGGTGATTACATCGAATGCGTTGGGTTCGAGTGCTGCCGCGACCTCCGCTATCACGCTGGAGCGGATGCCGTCAGTCTCGATCTGAATCTGGTTGTGCGCGCCGTTGTCGCGAAGCCAATGGGCAATGCCGAGTAACTGTGATACTTCGAGGCCAAGCGGGCGATCACCGGCACTCGAAACAAGAGTTTCCCAATCTGTTGAATCGGGAGTTTGCGGACGTGTGAAGCCATTGAAGATCAGGTCGAGAGAGAGTACCTGTTCGCCGTGATTGACATGGCGGGAGACTGCTTCGCTGGATGCTTCATAGCCACTGTCGTTGAGAATGATTGTCGCAGGACTGTTGTCTCCTGCGTCGTTGGCCTTGAGCCAGATTCCTGTAGCGCTGAGTCCGTTTGAGAGATCGAACCGATACGATATGGTTCGCATCGCCATATGCTTGGTGGCCGTGATTCTCCATGCGTTCTCTACTGCAACCGGCGAAAAGCGAATCACGTCTTTCAGCTTCTGTCGTTGTGTGATGCTCCACGAGGCACGGTCGCTGCCGGTGGATGGAATCGCTGGCCTGGTGATGTTGGCGGCGAGCTTTCGCGCCAAACCAGTTATGGTGAGGTTGTTGGCTGGAATGCCTGAAGTTAGTTCTTCCGGCGTTCTAATTTCAGTGGAGCTTGGAATCTCTTCGGTGATGGCAGGCAAATGAAATTGCTCGGCGAAGAAGCTATATGCATGCAGACGGTTCACTAACTGATAGTTATGCGTGCCGGGATCGCTGCTTTCATACCAGGCCAACGCGTCGGCCTTGCCGTACAGGTTGAAGTAAGGCTTGATCCTATCGTAGTTATCCGGCTTGACGAGCGCTGCGCGGAAGCAGCAATCATCTTCAGCATTGTGGATCAAAAGTGTTGGGCGTGGCGCACGCATGGCGGTGAGAAAAGTGTAGTCCGAGCCTTGGTTGAGATCGGTGGCGTTTTCTTCGATCTCATCAGCATCGCGCGCATGTGCAATGTTGAACGCGAAGGATCCGAAGCCTGCCACCTCTGCGCTCACTGCAATGCGAGGGTCCGTGGCGCTCAGCACAATCGTTTGCCATCCACCGCCGGACAGGCCGGTCATGCCCAGGCGTGTAGGGTCCACCTGCGGCAAGGAAGCCAGATAATCGAGGCCACGACGCATGCCCAGGTAGAAGAAGCCCAGAGCATTGGAGCCAACCAGATCGAGCGCTGCGGCGTCATCGTGGTCGTCTTCTTTGATACGCATCTCGCCGAAGCCAACCCATCCAAGACTTAGCGCGATAATGCCTCGCTTGGCGAAGTTGATGCTGCGCTTCTGTTCATACTCGGCCGCATTGCCCATCGGCTCATGGCCGATTACGTTCAGGATCGCAGGCACGTGACCCTCGATCTTTTCCGGCACGTAGAGCACGGCAGGCGCGTAGAATCCGGGCACAATCTCGTAACGAAATCTGCTTACGCGATACCCATCGCGTGTTTCTGTGGAGCCCTCCTGCTGAAAGATTGGCGCTGAATGTACCCAGTCGGCGGGCCAGCCATGAAAGGCGATGTCATCGAGAATATGTTTGCGCAGTTGCTGTTGCCGAGCAGTCCAATCGTTCGCATTTGTTGGCGCAGGCAGGGGAGTAATGCGGTGGCTTAGATACTGCTGCAGTTGAAAGGCAGTAACATCCGTTGTCTGCACCGGCTGTGCAAGCAGGCTCTTCAGCGATTCAGCGGTCGTCTGCCCATAGCCGATTCCCGCAATCAAAACACATACGGCCGCAATGGCCATCCCATAGATTCGTCCAGCCACTCTCATTTGCCAGCCCCCATAGAAGGTTCATGATGTATAGCAACCTGGCGGCGAACAATAACATCGCCGCCACAATCAATGCTGTGGATTCGTGTGCCCGAAGATGTGAACGAGCTACGCCCCAGTTCGGATGATCAGACTGGATGGTCCAGAATCTGCTCGTTGTGCGGATCCCAATAGAGTCTCTTGCCGCTCCAGTAGGATTGCGCTGCCATGATGCAGACCAGAGAATGCGAGAAGCCGTGATCCACCGTGGCATTTGGCTGGGTGCGATTTTGCATTGCCTGCAGCCAGTTCGTCAGATGAACCACATCATCGTCGTTGGGGCCGAGTGAATCTGGTGGAGGGGCGCCAGGAACTTTGAGAATTTCGCCACGATCTTTTGCAGGGCCGACAATCGGGACACTGTTGTAGACCGGGCCGGCATCCTGTGGATCGAACTCCTGCCGTCCACCTTCCTGCGTGACCCAAAACAGAGATGCACCTTCGCCGCCATAGTTTTCAATGGTGCCATCGCGACCCTGAATCCTGGAGAAACTTCTATAACTGTTCCCGAAGATCGTCTTATAGGTGTAGAGAAATCCTTTCGGATAGGTGATTGCAGTAACGCATGTATCGGGATTTTCTCGCCCATCTTTCCACGTGAAAATTCCGCCGTTGGACACTACGCTTTCCGGATACGCCTGGTCTGTCCAAAGATGAACCATATCGCTGCCGTGGCTGAGCCATTGATCGAAGATTCCTGAAGAGAAATCCTTGTAGAGGCGGAACTCGAGATACACATGCGGGTCGAACGGACGATCTGGTTTGCCGAGCAGCCAGCGCTTCCAGTCGGTATCTTCTTCGCGAAGCATCGATGTCCTGCCATAGAGCCATTGCTTCCACTCGACGTGGATGTCCATCAGCATCTCTCGATTGAGGCCGGTATCCTCGGGCTTGAATCGCCATCGTCCTTCGTTCACATTCCATTCCTGCTCGATGTGGACCACATCGCCGATTCGTCCTGCGCGAATGAGATCCCTCACTGCCAGCGGGTAGGGCTGGCTGCGATGCTGCGTGCCCATCTGCACGATCTGCTTCGATTGCTTAACCGCATTACGCGCCTCGATGGCCTCGGACAACACGTTGGCAAACGGCTTCTCGACGTAACAGTCTTTGCCTGCCTTCACCACTTCGGTGCATAGCTTGGCATGTTGAAAGTCACCGGTTGCAATCATGACGCCATCAATATCCTTGAGCGCCAGCATCTCCTCGGAGTACTTAAACTTCTGCGGCTCCAGGTTGAAAGCCTTCTTTACCTGCGCCGCCCGATGTTCGCGCGCTTCGCTCCACAAGTCACAGACCGCGACGGTTTCGACGGGCATCTGCTTAGAGGCAAGCTGCACCATGCGCACATGTCCTTCGCTACGGTCGCCGCATCCAAGTTGAGCCAACCGAATGCGATCATTGGCGCCCAGAACGCGTGCGTACGACTTGGCGGTGAGTCCTGTCGCGAGGACTGCACCGCCTGCCTGTTTTACGAACGTACGACGGTCGATTCCCGGCTTGCTCTCTTCAGCCATTGCATTCTCTCCCATCTCAGCCATTGCCTGCTGCTCGATCATTTCGTTGACAGATGTACATCGCTCAATTCGGATGCGGACTCGGCATCCAGATAGATCGTGACGTCCGGATGCGTGCGAAGAAGCGTCGAGGGGCAGTCCGTCGTAATTGGATCTTCGAGTGTACGCCGGACTGCAGTAGCCTTGCGGATGCCGGGGACTGAAGCAATCAGCTTTGGCACTCGGAACAACGTGGGAATGGTAAGCGTGAGAGCCTGCTGCGGTACTTCATCCAGGCTGGCGAACCACCCCTCCGACACTTGTTGCTGCTGGCACGCATTGTCCAGAGTTACCACCTTCATGGGCAGAGGATCGTAGAAATCGGCCTCGGATGGGTCGTTGAATGCCAGGTGCCCATTCTCGCCGATTCCGAGCAGGCAAAGCTGCGGATTCATAGCTTCAAGAATGTGAGCATATTCCTGTTCATACTTTTCGATGTCCGCGGCATTGCCATCGATCTCGAAGAACCTGCGCATCGCCACACGGCTAGTCAACTTTTCGCGCAGATAATGGCGAAAGGATGCAGGATGATTTTCGCTCAGACCTACATACTCATCCAGATGAAAGCCCAGCACATTCTGCCAGGGCAGGCCGGGAATCGATGTTAGCACTTCGAGGGTGTCCAGTTGTGAAGCGCCGGTGGCAAAGATCACGGCTATCTCTTTGCCCAGCCGGTCGAGGCGGCGAAGCTCTTCTGCTGCTGCTTGTGCTGCGGCTTCGCCGGCAGCTTTTCCGTTGCGATGAATCTCCAACTTAATAGTTCCTGCGTTGAAGCGTGTGACATCCTGACTTGGTGAATTCATATATCCTTTCCTGCAAATGTTCTAAGCGGATAGTTATACGGTGAGCGAATCAGGGGGAGATGATTCGCATAAGAGTGCAAATGTGGTGGTCGGATCAGAAGAGTATCTTGAGCGAGAACTGCATGATACGCGGGCTCAAGGAGGAGGTTAGCTGTCCAAAGGCGCTGTCGGTCAGGCCCGAATCCGGCATGCCGAAATTGACGTTGTTGAAGGCGTTATAGAATTCGGCTCGGAATTGTGCCGATATGCCTTCCTTGATCGGGGTGTTCTTAAGCAAGGCCACGTCGGCATCGAAATATCGCGGTCCGCGCAGCACGTTCTTGCCGGAGTTTCCAAACGTTCCAATTGCATTTGCTGTAAAGGCGCTGGTGTTGAACCACTGCTGCACCAGTTGGGTGTGAGGCCGTCCTGTACTGAGAATTGCTTTGCCGATGGTTGGCACAGTGAGGTCGGCGCGATCGTTGCCGATTCCGCTGAAGGCATTGTCGTCGTCGGCGTAGATGGTGAATGGGAAGCCGCTCAGCTCAGTCGCGATTCCACTCAGCTCCCACCCATTGACCAGTCTTCCCAGAGCTCCTGTCAGATTTGCGGTCGGAGGCCGGTAGCTTCCCGATAGTTTGAAGGTCTTGCTGATATCTCCCGTGTCGGGGCCATAGTCGAAGAAGCGGCCACAGGTACAGGTATTGCTGCCGGTTGGATTCTGATGACCGCCTGAGCCTCCGGGTCCAAAATCATCCAGCGTCTTGGCCCATGTGAAATTTGAGAGGAAGGCAAAGCCTTGCGAGAAGCGTTTCTCCAGCGTCAACTGAAGCGCGTTGTAGTTGCTGTGTACTTCTGAATCGAGTTCATACAGCGGGCCGAAGTTCGGATAAGGGCGGCGTTGCTGCGTGTTTGCCTCTGTGGATTGGCCCGGAATATAGGTGGCGGGATTCATGGCCAGCAACCCGGCCTCCTGATCGCCGGTTCCATTCAGGTGCGTGCCCTCGCTGCCCATGTAGGCCACGCGAGCCAGCCAGCTTTGGCCGAAGCCGTGTTCCAGCGTCAGGTTTTGAGTAAGCACCATGGGAAGACGGAAGTGCAAAGAGAAATAAGGATAGAGGGAGATGTCCTGCGGGAAGGTTGCGTTTGGCCCTGGATTGGACGGCCCGAACTCTGCGGGGAAGGGATTGGCGATGCCCGCGCTTCCGTATGGGTCGGATAGGTTCACATCCGTCAGACTTACGATCGGAGCGAAGGGCGGAATGCCCACTACATCCTGAAATGCGACTGTGTTGGGCGATTCGTAGTAATAGCCGGCTCCGCCGCGCAGACTGGTCTTTCCATCCTGCGTAACTTTCAGCGCGAAGCCTAAACGCGGTCCGAAGTTCCAGGCATTATCGTCCATAGACGATTTGGGGCAGCCTGCGTCATGATGGCTGCCGCCGAAGAGCAGCCCGGCAGGCGCATTGGGAAAGCGCGTCGACTGCGCACCTGGCTGGAAGCAAGCAACACGTCCTTCGCTATCCGTGTAAGGAATGAAGGGATCCCAACGGAAGCCAGCGCTGATCGTAAGCCGAGAGTTGGCTCGCCAATCGTCCTGAACAAAGGCGCTCCAGTTGATACCGGTGAAGTTCAGATAGAGCCCGCCACCCTGATTCAGGGACGACAGAGCGCCGAGCAGGAAATCGGCCGTGTTGTCGCCTGAGAGACTGTTGGAGAATCCGAAGCTGCCATCTTCGGAGTACTCGTTCTGCATGGGGGTGTGAATGCGCAATGCTTCGCCGCCGAACTGGATTGCGTGCTTACCGCGAATCAGCGTAGCGGTTTCGCGCAGGGATTCGTCACCGCGCGTGAAGTTGCCGTAATGGCTGCCGTCAATGGCAAAGCCGCCGGATACGCTGAAGTCGATTCCGGGTCCCACACCTCCTCCGGAACTTGGAGGTTGGGCGATGTTTACTCCTGCCTGGTTCATGTTGAACGGGATGTTGGAGAGACTCTTGCCCACCTGGCTGGTGTAACCGAAATAACTGCTCATGAAGAAAGTGGGACTGATCGTATAAAGATCGACTACTCCCACGTTCTTGAGTGTCAGCTTCTGGGCGGGATTGGTATCGATTTCGAGCACGTTGCCGGAGGGCGGCGAAAAGATGGGGACGTTGAAGTCGGTTTCGAAATAGCGGGCGCTCAGGTGATGCTTGCCTACGTTGTAGTCCACCTTGGCCAGATACTCATTCGTATTCTGCACCAGGGGAGATCCGTTGAACGTCAGTTGTCGGCCGGGGCCATTGGGAAGAGGAATATGCTGCAACAGGTAGTTGGCGACCGGACTCAGACGGGACAGAGGAATCTGATTGTTGGCAAAGGGCGTTCCTGTTACGGGGTCGACTAACTGCGTGCCTGGTAACAAGTCAGAGAAGTCGCCTTGACGTTCGGCAAGCGTAGGCACAAATTGCACCTGGCCGTTATTGGTCGTGCTGGTTCGCGTGCCCTGGTACGATCCGAAATAAAATAGCCTGTTCTTCAGAATCGGACCGCCGATGCTGCCACCGAACTGATTTTGCTTCAATGGATCGGGCGACGTCGCGAAGTAGTTGCTCGCATCCAGAGCATAGTTGCGCAGGTATTCGAATGCGCTCCCATGAATCTTGTCCGTTCCGGATTTGCTCACGACATTGACGATCCCGCCAATCGCATTTCCATACGCCGCACTCATATTGTTGGTGTCGACATTGAACTCCTGCACCGCGTCTGGATTGGGGAAGGGCAGATTGGCATTGATATACGGGTCGTTGAAATCTACGCCATCCAGCAGGTAGGAGACGCCGTTGGCTCCGCCGCCGTTGACCTTGGCATATTGCTCGCCTGGAAATGTGCCGCCTTCGCAACTCGCACCACAATTTTGCGTGCTGACATTGGTCGCACCGGGGATGAGAAAGACGAGTTGCTGCACCTGGCGCCCATTCAGGGGCAGGGAAGAAACATTCTGCTGGTTGATAAGCTGGCCTACGGTCGCAGACTCCGTTGTCACCAGGGATGCATCGGCGGTCACCGTCACCTGATCGCTCGCCGAACCCACCTGCAATTCGAAGTCGCTGGTTGCCGCCTGGCCGACCGCCAATACGATTCCCTTCTGCACGTAGGAAGAGTAACCCGCCATGCTAACGGTGATGTTGTAACTGCCCACCGGCAGACTGGGCAAGAGATACTGGCCAGAAGTCCCGGTCTTCACCGTCTGCTTATAGCCGGTCTGCACTTCCTGTGCCATTACGACGGCGCCTACAAGGGCTGCGCCGGACTTATCCAGAACTGTGCCGCTAAGGCGGGCTGTGGTGTACTGGGCCGTCGCGTGGATACTGCACAGAAACATCACGACGAGCACTGCGACAGTCATAGAAATGAAACCAGTAGAAAGCCGGTTTTTGTTGATCGCTATCATCTTTGCCTCCGAAGGATATGTTTCCTGCAAGTTCTTACTGCTTTCGCCACAGTCATCAGCGAGCGGTGAGACAAAAGCTCTCCCTGCGCGCAGGCGTACTGCTTTGCGCGTCAACAATTACGTCAAATGACCTAATGCCCGGCGGGCTGGATTTCAGCACCGCTTATTCGGTCGATGGATATGGATCTGCGATGAGTATGAAAACGAAAACTGCGTCCCGGGAGATGGGAAATTAGTGCGTGGAGTCTTGCAATGAACGGAGATTAGCACGGAAAATTACAGAATTGCAATGAAATATTTTCTTAATTGTAAGAAATTTTTCTCAAATATTTCTTACTCAGTCCCGACGTTCAAGGCAAAGGAAAACTATTATCCTGGAATCTTTCATTCCCACAATCCGTTTGCGGATTGTTCCTTCAACTTGTAAAGCATTCTTTTAATTCATCTTATCGGATAATTTCATTGCGTCCGCAGAGGCTTACTGACAATTCGCTTGAGGCCGACGGGACCGGGATGAGGCAATCATTGCCTGTCGTGAAAATTTTCTGTATGGTGGAGGCTGCAGTGTTGAGTGCGTCCGAAACGGTGGATTTTACCCGTGCTTGTATCCGGATGGTTGGGTATGGGAGAAAAATCGGCCGAGTCGAATCGAAATGAGACCGTTGCAGGGATACAGACCTGAATGACTGATAAAGATTCCCGAAAAAGCAAATTAGGTCTCAAGGAGATTGCCTCTACTGCGCAGGTCAGCATCGCTACCGTCTCCCGCGTTCTAAATGGAAGCAATCGCGTCGATCCTGCCATTCGCAAAAGCGTGCTGGCTGCAGCCGCAGAACTAGACATCGACCTGACGGAACGAAACAAGACCAAGGCCCTGGCGTTTTTGCTCAGCAACCGGCCTACCCAGCACGTTTTCCACTCGAATATTCTTCTTGGCGCCGAAGCTTATTGTGGTTCAAGCGGGTGGGAACTGGTCTTTCAATCCTCGCATTATCCGAATCAGATTCCGGGAAAAGAGCTCCACTTGCCGAAGGTAGTGCAGCGCCGGGACATCGTGCGCGGCGTGATTCTGGCGGGCACGAACTCTCCCAATCTACTTGAATTGCTGACCTCGCAACGGATTCCCTTTGTCGTGCTGGGCAACAACGTGATGGGCGAGCTGGAGCAGCCTCAATACGATGTAGTTTTCTCGGACGACATTTGCGGCGGACAGGATATGACCCGCTACCTGATCAGCCTGGGGCATCGTCACATCTGGTTTGTGGGCAATATTCGACTTCCCTGGTTTGCGCGCTGCTACGAAGGTTATTGCCGGGCTATGGATGAGGCTGGATTGCAAGCCCGCTTCAGCACCATCGACTCGGAAGATGAAACCGACATTGGATATCTGGGCACCAAGTCGCTCCTCGCCAAAGGCGAGCCGGTGACTGCCATCTTCGCCGGTAACGACCCCACGGCGCATGGTGTCTATAAAGCGCTACGCGATAGCGGCCGGGAGATTCCGGACGATGTTAGCGTGGTGGGCTGTGACGATACTGTCGGGTGCTGGTTGTATCCTGCCCTGACAACTATCCGGGAGTTCCCTGAACAACTGGGCAGGAAGATGGTTGAATTGCTCATCAATCGGATTCTCGATCCGAATCAAGACCGGCAGCAGGTGATTCTTCCTACTGAGATCGTCAAGCGGGATTCGTGCCGTCCAATTTCCCCCACTGAAAATGTTTCCGCAGAGCCCCGTCTTCAGGACACGATGATTTAGATTTAGGCTGCATCAACCCTAGAGTTCCCCTGCCAAGCGGTGTCTATGAAGGCGCCAAGGCCTCATTCTTACCCTCTTCGCTTCAACTCGTCCACCGCCAGTCGTCATCGTGGCGAACAGCAGATACGAGTGCGTCTGCCATGCGACGGGGATCTCCATTGTTTAGCTCGTGTACGAGTTAAGACCGAGTGAAGACTGGAGGTTCGCGATAAATCCTCTTGCTACTCATCTCCCGCATTCTTTCGTGTCTCGGTAGACTAACGCAGAAAAGATACCTTTCCGTTCTGTGGCGTGGTGAAACTGGCAACCGGTCACGGTGATCTCGCGAGCGCTTTCGGTCGGAGACTTTCCGGCCCGTCGTCACTTCCACCGCGCTGACTGTTAATTGCAAGGTCCGCCCAGCGGAGGAATTACTGACGATGACGGCGTTTATCGGTACTTACTTTTAGGACACACGACTCCGCGTCATTAGCGGCTCGTCGCATCGTATATTCACGAGCTTTTGAGAACGGCGCACGCTATCGTATTCTTCCGAGTATGCGTTTGAAGGCTTTACTTCCCATGATGGCAACGCTGCTTTCTGCGGTTTGTTACGGGCAGGTAGTCTCCAATGGAGACAGGCAGATTGTTAGCTCGGCTCGTGCTCGGTACTACAACCTTGAGGCAGCTGGGTTCCAATCACTCTCCTGTGCTGTGAATTTTGATTTCTCTACAGTACCCCAGATACCTTCGGCCAATGACGAAGCTACGCGGAAGCTCATTCAGCAAACGAGCTTCAGTTTGACCCTAGACAGAAATGGCCCAAGGGTTGAGCACAAATTTCCCGCCGGTTCACCAGAAGCGGCAAAGCAACAGGCGGCACCAGCCACCAATCTTCTGACTTCGCTAATTGGAGGCATCTTTCAGACGTGGCCTACAAAAGGCTTGCACGGTCCCATTCCACCATTTGACTCTCAGATAGCAAGCGTCGCTCGAACGCCTGACGGCTACCTTTTTGGTCTCAGGGTGCCCGGGGCACCTATTCAAGTCTCGACGGACAAAAATTATCTAGTGACGACGATCACTAGCATTGGCGGAAAGATCACAGAGCATCCTGACTACGCGCCTAGCCCCGATGGGATGGTGTTTGTCGGAAACGATGCAACAGACGACTCTGAGCCCTATGGGCAAGTTGCAGTAAAGTACGAACTTGGCCTCTCCGTCATCAATGGACTGAGGTTGCCAACGTCTGTAAGGCTGCGAGTGAACGAAAACATCGATGTGAAGTTTGTTCTGGCAGACTGTTCAGTTAAAAAAGCGATGGTCGTGCCTGTTCTTCCTCCACCGTCTTGATAGGGCGGTTAGAGGCCTTCATCTCTTGAAAGGATGGATACGATTAGCGTCGACGCCCGTTTCACTATTCCTCATAAGTCTACTTATCGTCAATCATCGGCCAACCGACGGGAACGGCGTTTATCGTTACTTGAGGCTCAATTTCTCAGAAGGTGTACGACCGGGGATTTTAATGTGAATAAGATAAACGTTTCGGTGCGCCATTGGTGCGCTACTGTGCTTCGTTTCGTGTCCGTGGCATCTCTTTTCTTCCTTGCGGGGATGGCGTTCCAATCCAACCGTTCGAGTGCTCATTCCGTCGAGGCCGCTTCAACACATCTTTACGAGCTCATGGTGTACCACGCACTTCCGGGCAAAGCATCAGACCTCGAATCTGTCTTTAAGGGCGTTTCCGGACTGCAAGACAAACATGGCTTGAGAGCTGTTGGCTATTGGATTCCGAAGTCCGAAGATCCTGCATGGCAGAACACCTTTGTGTATCTGCTGGATCACTCAGACCGTGAGTCTGCAGAGAAGAACTGGCAGGCTCTCCATGCCGATCCTCTCTTTACTCCCTTCCGTCAAGCTGCTATCCCGCTGATCCGCCAAAAAGATGGCGAATATTTAGTGGACGAGGTGTACATGAGCCCCACATCGTACTCCGCATCGAAATGAAGATCAGCCGTCGAACCTTCTTTTCCAGTCAAAGCATGACTCTGGCAAGGGCAGCGGCAGCGGCTTTGCTCGTGTTGAACACATATTCAGCTACCTGTCAGCATCGCGATTGGATCGCGACCTGGACGGCAAGTCCTGAAGCCGCGGACCCCGATCCTGACGATGCGTTGCTCAATCTGAACGACCAGACGGTCAGAGAGCGAGCGCGCGTCTCCGTCGGCGGTCGGCAAGTCCGAATTGTGCTTTCCAATGAATATGGAAGCGCTCCGCTCATGTTGGGCCGTGTCAGTGTTGGCATTGCACGCAACAAAGCTGCAGTAGTCTCCAGATCGCTTCGAGGAGTCACATTCGATGGCAAAGACAAAATCAGTATCGCGGCAGGAGCGACCGCAACGAGTGACCCCGTGGACCTGCGCGTGGAGAGTGACACAGAACTTGTCGTCAGTCTGTACATTCCTGAGCCGGTTATAGGGGTTACCTGGCATTCGCTGGCCATGAAGCAGGCAGCCATCTCGAAGCATGGCGATCACACGCGGGATACGATTGTGGAGACGAACAAAACTTCCGATAGTTCGGTCTTTCTCAAACAGGTATTGGTTCCCAGCCACCCACGACTAAAAGTTATTGTTGCGTTTGGCGACTCGATCGTCGACGGCGATAAAAGCACTCCCGAAGAGGACAATGGCTGGCCGCACGACCTGTTCAAGCGGCTTCTTGCGAGCGGCGACATGCATTACTCGGTAGTCAATGAGGGCATCGCCGGTAACCGGCTTTTGAAAGACGGCCCCTTCGCTAGTCTTGGCGCCTCCGGTCTCTCTCGCTTTCAGCGGGATGCCCTGGATGTGCCGGGCGTTACAGATATCGTGCTCTTGGAAGGTACTAACGACATTGGATTTCCAGAGGCGAAACTACATGACCTCCTTCTAGCCCCCGCTAAGGACGCCCCGACAGCGGAAGACATCATCCGTGCGTACAGGCAGATCATTGCAGAATCACATGCTCGGGGAATCCGGGTGATCGGTTGCACCATCATGCCAACAGAAGGTGCCGCCATTGCCAACTATCATACGGACACCAAGGAGCATACTCGCCAAGCTATCAATGATTGGATTCGGACCAGCAGAGCGTTCGATGCAGTGATCGATTTCGATGCTGTAATGCGCGACCCGGAGCAACCGATCCGCTTGAATCCGCGTTTTGCATCTGACGACCATCTTCATCCAAATGCTATGGGCTATCAAAAGATGGCGGACGCTATCGACCTTTCCCTGTTGAGACGAGGCGGAAGAAGTATCGCGGCGGATAGGTAACGATAATGTATGGTCCGCCGCAGGACTGCAAGGGAAAAGCTGCGAGCGAGAAGACGAGTCTGCGGCAATGTATTCGGCCTTTGGTTGGAGATATCTCTCCTGGCCATGATGAGTTCCGCTGCGTGCCTGTCCTTATAAGTCGGTCGGTCGTTGGAGACCATTCTCGGTACCAGGTTGAAGGCACGCCGTTGTGACTGTTCTTTCGTCGTTGCTGTTCCTGTGCAGACTTCGGTGGGTAAGCTCTAAATCTGTCGGTGTAGCGCCGTTACCGGCCCGTTCAAACTACTGAGACGCTCGGTTGTGGCCTGTAGTCTTGTCCGCTCGATAGAACGGCCCATGCGATGCGTGCCAGCTTGTTCGCCATGGCAACCACGACGACGTTCTTAGGCGCTCTGGCGTCCAATCGATCCAGCCAGGGTCCGATGGGCGCTCGATCTCGCTTGATCCTCAACACCGCAGCTCGTGCGCCATGGATCAGAACCTTGCGCAGATAGACGTTGCCCCGCTTGCTGATGCCGAGCAGCTTCGCCTTGCCTCCGGTGGAATACTGCCGGGGTACGACACCGAGCCATGCAGCGAAATCTCGTCCTTTACGGAAAGCAGTTCCGTTGCCGATAGCCGCCACAATGGCTGTTGCCACGATCGGCCCGATGCCCGGAATCTGACGGATGCGAGTGCAACCCGCGTCTGCATCGGAGATGCGCTCCAACTGCTTGGTAAGTTCCAAGACCTGCAGTTCAACCGTCTTCCACTCACTCCACAGCATGTCGATGAGGTGGCGCATCTGCGGTGTCAGATCTGCTTCTGCGTTCTCGAGGATGTCTGCCATGGCGGCCTTGAGCTTCGCTGGCGTCTGGGCAAACACCATCCCGCGTTCGAGCAGGAAGGCCCTCAACTGGTTGATGACGGCCGTGCGTCGCGAGATCAGCCGGTCGCGCACGCGGTGGATCGCCTGAAGGTCTAGCTGGTCGTCCGTCTTGATCGGAACGAACCGCATGTTCTTGCGTTCGACGGCTTCAGCGATGGCCTCGGCGTCCACGAAGTCGTTCTTGTTGGACTTCACGAAGGGCTTCACAAACTGCGCAGGAATCAGGCGCACATCGTGGCCTTGCTTCCGCAAGGCCCTCCCGAGAAAGTGCGCTCCGGAACAAGCTTCCAGACCGATCAGAGAAGTCTGCATGTTCGCCGTGTATGTCAGCAACTGGCGTTGTGTGAACTTCTTCTTCACAAGCACCTTGCCCGCTGCGCCGAGCGCCACAAGGTGAAAGGTAGTCTTGCCCAGGTCGATGCCAACGGAATGTATCTGCATAGCGATGATCCTCCTTGTCAGAAGCTGCTTCTACGATCCTCCTGCTCACGCAGGAGAATCAAGCGGCGGACCATCTCATTGGTCGGCTTGTCGGTGGTGGGCTCTAACTGACGACCAGTGCGTTTGTTGGCGCTTTGATTACGACTTTGATCTGATGTTGGCGATCTGATCTTGATATCTATGAATGGGATTTTGAGGCATATGGGCGGTTCGGCTGATTCGATGTTGGATGGCCAGGTCTTCGCGAGGAAGACCTGGCCATTATTTTGGTGTGAGGCGCGTTCTTGCGGGTCTGGACTGGAAGGTCAGGGTTGGAGAGTCAGGGTTAGGTTGTGGCTGATGTTTCCGCTGGTGGCTGTGACGGTGAAGACTACTGCGGGTTTGCTGCTTGAGCATCCCAGGAGTGCCGATGTTGCTAGTGCTACGACTATAAGAATTGCTGCAATTCGTACGCGGTAGTTCTTTAGCTTTTTGCGGAAGCCGAGGAAGAACGCCATGCAGCAGGCGAGTACTGGCAGTGTGGTCGTTCCGCTAAACGGTTTCCGATTGAGGGCCGCAGGCGTGGGCTGGCTGAGCGTCATCGTGGTGCTGACTGTGCCTCCATTCGGAGTCACGGTGGATGGCGTGAAGACCGGAGTTCCATACGAGGGGTCGAGACCGGTCACCTTGAACGTGATCGGCTGATGGAAGCCGATGCTTGCAGTCAGTGGTGCGACATCGATTGCCCATGTCGGGTTGGAGCCGCCCTGTGATGGGGATGCTGAGGAGAGGACGAAGTCCGAAGGATTGGTGCCGCCGCTGAGCGTTACGTTCTCAGTGCCCGTGTTGAGAACGATCTGGAGGTTGGCACTGAATTCGTTCCCTGTTGCAAGAGGCTTGAAGTAGACGGAGATCTGGCAGTTGCCATTTTTGTTCAGGTTTGCGGGGCAGTTGTTGGTCTGGGTGAAGGCTGTAGGGTTTGTGCCGTTGATGCTGATGCCAGCGATAGCAAACGGCGAGTCACCCTGATTGGTCACGTTGACGATCTGGGCCGCACTGGTTACACCGTTCGCCGTGGCGGGGAATTGAAGCGACGTTGGACTGACGACAGGGGTTGGCGGCGAAAGGGTGTTCGCGGTGAGGGCTGTCGCTAGGTAGTGTAGCTGCGTGTCGCCGGAGTAGGTCCAGCTAAGTTGGAACTGTGCGTTGTAGGTGGTATCTGGCGTAGAGATTCCGGTGGGATCGAAGACGATGTCGATGATGCAACTGGTGTTGGGAGCCAGAGTGATGTTGGCGTGGCCATCTGTCGAGATGGGGCAGAAGAAGGGTTGTCCTACCTGCTGGTTGAAGAAGCTGCTGCCCGCTCCGGCGATGATGCGCTGTGTTCCCAGAACTTCAATGGTCTGTGAAGTCTGGTTCGCGAAGGTGAGCTGCTGCTCAGGGGACGAGCTGGAGCCCTGACCCAGGACGACATTCTGGAAGTTCACGGCAGACGGGGAGAGACGAACATCGTCGGCAGTCGGCGGCTGGATACCTGTTCCGGTCAACGCTACCGAGGGGTTTGACGATCCATCTGTGACGGTAAAGGTGCCCTGCACCGTGCCGACGGCGAAGGGGATGAAGCTCAAGGTGTAGGTGCAGGAGGATCCGGCAGCAACTGGCTGTGTGATGCAGGTTGTTGTGACGATATGGAAGACCTGTCCGGTGATGGTGGCTGCCGAAAACGTGACCGCCCCCGGACCGTTGTTGGTAAAGGTGACGACCTGCTGAGCGGTGGTGCTGTCGTAGACATTGCCGAAGTTCACGGTAGCAGGCAACAGCGTCTCCGAACCCTTGGCTTGTGCGCCGGTGGCTGTGAGCTGCACGATCTGCGTTCCAAGGCTATCGGTTACAGTCAATGTGCCTGTGTAGGGGCTCTCGGCTGTAGGAGACGCGGTGATGCCGAACTGGCACGTTGCACCGGCGGCGATGGAGGCTCCGCAACCATTGCTGGTCAACGAAAATCCTGTGCCGGTTACGACTGCGCTGGTGATGGGGAGCGCTGCACTGGAGGAGTTTGTAAGCGTGACAGACTGTGTCACGCTTGTTCCGTCCGTGACGGAGCCGAAGGCGAGCGTGGTGGGAGAAAGCGTTGCCGCTGCTGCGTTGGCGGTTCCGGTGAGCGTAATTGTGAGCCGGGTCGCCGGGTTGTCGAGGTCGCCGGTGGTGTAGGTCGAAGTCAGTGTTCCGGACGTTTGTGGCTTGAAGGTGAAGGTCACCGTGCAACTGGCTTGCGGAGACAGAATGCCGTTGCAGTTATCGCTCTGGGTGAAGTCCTTGCTGTCGGTAAGTGTGCTCTGGATCAGGTAGATGGACTGGGTAGTTCCGTTGAGGAGCGTTGCGGTCATCGCGGCGCTGGTTGATCCGACGCTGGTCGCCGGGAAGGTGATGGTGGTCGGTGTCAGGGTGAGGGAGCTGGACTGAATAGCGGCGATGAAGCCGTCTGTAGCTCCGCCGCCACTAGCCGGCTGATAAGCGTTGGCGATCGGAACGTCCGTTGCATTGGTCTCGCCTACGATCAGGATCTGGCCGGTGTCGGCGAGATACACGCGCTGCGGCAGCGTGGTGCCGGTGGTTGTGCCCAGGTAAGACGAGATCAGCAACGAGTTGTCGAAGGACTGGGTGGTGTCGATCAGGCCAAACACAGCGTCGTAATTATTCGCTCCAATCGGCATGGTCTGCAGGTTGTTCTGAACGGGAAAGCCCGATCCGGCGACGCCGGTAAAGGCCAGCTGGCCTTTTGTCGAGACTGCAATCTCGGCGCTCACCGGCAGGAAGGTGGAATAGAGCAGGGTCGTGCCATCCGGGCTGAGCTTGCTGGCGTAACCGGCGTAATAGCCGTCGATGGCGAGAGAGTAACCGTTCAAGGTGGGGAAATCGCCCTGATTGGTATAGCCCGAGACATAGATGTTATCGGAAGGATCGATCACGATGTCACGAGGCGTAACTACGGTGTCGGAAGCACCGTTGGTTCCTCCGAGGTACGTGGCATAGGGGATTGAGGCGCCTGTGGGATCAATCTCCATCAGGAAGCTGGCAACGCAGGGGGTAGACCTGCATTGAGGCTCCAGTGCGTTGGCGGTTGCGACCGGAAACGTGTTGTCACTGGTTTGGCCGTAGAGCCAGACATCCCCCTTGGAATCGAGTGCCAGGGATGCAAGCTGGGCGACTTTCGTGCCGTCGACGCTGTCGCCTACGCAGGTCGCATAGACAACAGAATCCGTTCCGGTTTTGGTGGTGTCGAGCTTGGCGAGAAAGTCCTGACCGAGCATGAAGAGAGGGTTTTTCTGCCAGATGAAATTTAAATCCGCAACGTCGGATTGCCCGATCAGATAGACGATACCGTTGTTCGCGGTGACCATGACGGGCGGAGCGAAGCTCGCAGACGGGCTACCGTAGCCGATGAACGTGGAGTAGAGGATCGTGGAACCGTCCGCGGAGAGCTTGGTCAGCGTACCGGAGGGTTTGCCTCCTACGACAGGTGTGCCACCGGGATAGCCGTTGACGATGGGGAAGTTGGTGCTATGCGTGGCGCCTGCCACGTAGACGCTGCCGTCCGTATCCAGTGCAAGGTTGTAGGCCTGGTCGTTGTCGCTGCCGCCGAGGTATGTCGCGAAGAGCAGCGTCTGGAAGGTGCTGTCGAGTTTGGCGATGTACATGTCCGGTTGGGTGAAAGCGCCTGCGTCTGCATTGGCCGGGCCGCACTCTCCGACGCAGGCTCCGGTGGTCGCGCCGACCGTCTTCAAGTCTGTCGAATCCGTGGTCAGCAGCAGGTAAAGGCTGCCGTCGCTGCCCACTTTGAGATCGACGATCGAGTCGTTAAACTTGCCGCCGAAGTAGCTGCCGTAGACAATCACGGGGTCGATGACGACTGCCTGCCGATGATCGTAGACACCGAGGGCAAAGCCGTAGCCGCCGTCGGCCAGGGGACGATAGCGGACGGGGATGGGTGTTTTCGCCCCATTCGCCGCCTGCTGGTAGGCCACGGGCTTCAGCAGGCGCAGCGCCTCGTTTGGTGTGCCGGTGCTTGCCGTCTGGCGCAGGATCAGGTCGCCGGTGCTGTCGTCGTTTACGGTCGCCGCGCCTTGAAAGCGCATTCGGATCAGGGATGGATCGGCGTTGGGTGCTAACTGGTAATCGTGCTCCAGTTGATTGCCGTTACCGTAGTAGACGAGATCGATACCGGGGTAAACGGCCGGTACGCGAACGCGGCTGAACTGGCTGACGCCGGTCCGCCACAGTGCAGGATCGTTGCCCAGGAGGTAATTGCTGCGGCCGGGGAGGGTCTCTTCGCCCGTGGGCTTCGCTGCTGTACGGGCACCATCGAGCACCATGGAAATGGCCGTCTTTCCTGGGGCGGAGAACTGTGCTTTTCCAGCGGCGTCGAGGCGCATTGTTCCTGCGGGAGACCGGCGGGTCATGGCACCGTCTGCGGCTGGCTCGAAGTAGAGGGGCTGGCGCAACAGGGTTTGCCGGATCTGGTCGTGGGAGGGAACGGCTGCGGACTGGCTACGGGATTTGGGCTGGGCTTGAGTCGTGGCTTGAGCTTGGGCTTGAACTGCACGGTGCGTTGCGGTCTGGGGCAGCGTTGCCGCCTTTGCCACGCCGATGGAAAGAAGCGTCAGCAGAACGAGAATCGAGGCCGTCATTGATACCCGGGGGGATTGCCTCAAACGAAGATCGAGGGACATGGTGAGCTCCTAAAAGTGAAATCAGAAATTCTGAAGCAGAGAAATCGGAGGCTGATCGGAGACTGAAAGAGCTGGCCGATGATGGGGAAAGACATCGGTCATTGGAGTGTCCTAGGGAAGGTCATTCGCGCTTGCCCGTAAGCTGCTCCAGGGAGTAGCGGCAGATCCAGATCTGGCCGTCGGGCTGCCGCTGGAAGTGAACGCCGCTGTTCGCAAGCGCGGATTGCAGGAGAACGGCAGCGATATGTCCTTGACGGAGGGCCTCTTCGACACTCAAAAAGGACAGTCCATTACAGGCAGGGCAGGGTGCCGAAGGCTGGGTGTTGTTCGTTGGCCCGGTGTCAGATCCGGAGCCAAAGTCGCTGGGCATCGCTCCGGACATCACTTCGGGCATTGCTTCGGTTTGTGTCATCGACACAGAGATCTCGCGGTGCTCGATGCTGATGGAGATCCGGCGGACGCGCTTCATAGGCTGGCCCCGAAAAATAGAGCAAGCGATGGTCGTCGAGTCTTCGCCGAGGCTTTGCTATGCTTCAGGCAAGGTATCGGTTGGCATTCTCTGCTAGGCGTCGGTTGCATGGTTCGGTTATCCCATCGGACTTGTGGTTTCGTCCTCAACTGCGGATCAAGGCTCTCTCAATTTCAGATCAAGTAGGCTATCTTGCTGGAAATAAAAAGCTCCATTCGATTCGAAGGCTATGTAATTGATCGTCAAGGCTGGAGCATGCGCTGGTCGGAAGAGCCGATTGCGCTCAATCGCAAGAGCTTTGACGTGCTGCTTTACCTCATCGATCATCGGGATCGCGTGGTCAGCAAGAGCGAGCTGCTCGAGAAGATCTGGGAGGGTCAGTTCGTGGAGGAGAGCAATCTTGCGCAACAGGTCTTCCTGCTGCGCAAGGCTCTGTCCCGGCACGATTCGCGGAGCAAGATCATCGAAACGATTCCGGGTCGCGGCTATCGCTTTACCGCTCCGATCAAGGAATGGGTCGAGGCACCGGTTGGGGAACCGGAGACTCGCATTGAGCGGATCGTGCTGAGCGCTACGGAATCGATCACCAGGATTACCGTGGAAGAGGAAGAGGAGGATGATTCGCCGTCTTCGCCGTCTCTCGCTCCTGATACATCTGTGATTGATGCCACGACTAGAACCGGTGTCCACGAGCAGGAAAATGGGCAGGGGCTGTCGGTTCAAACAGGGGCGGATCAGGGCGTCCGTGGCGTCCGAATAAGAATAGGCTGGCGCTGGGTGCTGGCCGCATCGTTCGTGGTCCTGGTGCTAAGTATTGCTGGTTGGTTTGGCTGGCAACGTTGGCTCGACAGGGAAAGCGGAGCGCCGGTGGACGTTGTTATTGCCCCGATGGCTGGAAGCACGGGCGATGCGGTGCTGGACCAGGCATTGGTCGTCGCTCTGCGCACGGATCTCTCACAGAGTCCATTCGTCTCCATAGTAACTCCGGCCAGGATTCGCGAAACCTTGAGGGAGATGAAGCAAAAGCCTGACGCCGAGATGACCTCCTCAATTGCAAGAGATGTCTGCGAGCGCACCAATAGCCAGGCGGTTCTATTTGGCAATATTGCTCGGTTGGGGCAGCACTTTCTGCTGACTGAAGAGGCGACGAGCTGCGTCAACGGCGCGATGCTCGCCAATGCGAAGTATGAAGCATCGACAACAGAAGACCTGCCCCACGGCATCGATAAACTTGCTGAAGGTCTAAGGCATGGGCTGGGTGAATCCAGGCGCAGTATCGCTCGATTCGACGTTCCGCTCTTTGTTTCTATAAATACATCATCGCTGGAAGCATTGAAGGAATATACTCTGGGCGCGACGCTGGCGGATCAGGGCAAGTATGAAGACGCTACCAACCTGATGAAAAAGGCGATTGCCGCAGATCCTGATTTTGCAGAGGCTTATTACGGTCTTGCGGCCGGTCTTAGAGCTTTGCATGATCCTGTTGCGGAGAAGGATGCAATTCTCAAAGCGTACAGTTTGCGCGACTCCGCCAACGAGTCGACGCGGCTGGCGATCATTGCTCTGTATCACTACGGAGCGACACAGGACCTTTATGAGGCGGAGCGGAACTACCGTACCTGGACAGAGCTCTATCCGCGCGCTGGCGCGGCATGGAATAATCTGTCGGCTATAGAGCGTGATCTTGGCCATCATGCGGAAACACTCGCCGCCGCCAGGCACGCACTGGAATTGAGGCCCGACGTAACGATCGTCTATGGGAACGTGGCCTATGGGCAGTTAGAGACAGGCGATATGCGGGGGGCACTTAGCACTTGTGAAAGCGCCATTGCCACAGGCCATGATTCAGATCATCTGCGTGGATACTGCTTTGAATCCGCTTACGCTCTGCATGATGCGGCGCTCGTTCAGAAACAGCGAGACTGGGCTGCTGCACATCCCGATGCGATCTTGATCCGGCAGAATGAAGTCGATATCGCGGTTGCAGAGGGAAGATTTTCTGACGCAAGGCGTCTTTTTCCGCAACTCGAGGCGATCATACGTCATAGAGGGGTGGCTGCACCGGCCGATGAAATTGTTCGCGCTGAAAGCATCGATCTGATCGATGCAGGGGAGGTGGAAGAAGGACGCAGGCTCTTCCGCAGCGTTCCTGTCGATCCGAAAAGCCAGTACAGCATCCTTGGCCTGGCCAGTGTGGGAGATTCTGAAGCAGCTGCATCCGATTTGCGCGCAATGCAGACCGAGTTTCCTCAAGGGACTATCTGGAACGATTATCTTGGCCCTGAGGTGCAGGCAATCAATGCCATGACGAATCACAAGCCTGACGAAGCCATCGCCGCACTGGAACGGATTCGACCGTTGGAAGGGCGTGATCCGCTTATCACCATGATGCGGGCAGATGCCTATCTAGCCAAGGGAGAGGCTGGCCTCGCAGAAAAGGAGTATCGCCGGGTGATCGACAGCCCAGTGCAAGATCCGATCATTACGGCGGTGCCGCTCTCCTGGCTTGGCTTAGGCCGTGCGCTTGCTGCTGAAGGCAATCGTACCTCGGCAATCGAAGCCTATAAGCATTTCTTCATGCTTTGGGCACATGCGGATCCCGATGCAAGGTTTCTTGTCCAGGCGAAAGGCGAGTTCAACGCGCTCCACGCACAGCTTTAGTGGAGTGACTGTTTTGGTTAGCGCTTTCCGTGCGCAACGCCGCAAGGCAGCGCGTGTGTTGTGGAAGCAGTTGTCGTTATCCGTCACCGAGTAGGATGAAGCTGCTTCGAGCGGAGTTATATGTTTGCGGTGTGGAGCGCAGTTGGGCACTCAAGTTGCCTGGTCGCGAATGGCGCAGAGGAATTTAATGTCGGTGTAATATGCTTTTGCGAACGGTCCTGTAAAACATCAATTGTACCCACCCATATGTTGTGTTGAGCGCATCTATGCGTACGCGCCGATGTGTGTTTATCTCGTTCTTCCCTCCTACAAAAATCCCACTGTAAAACAATTTCAAAAAATAAACAGCATCTCCTCGTTGAGAACAGATACCTCCAAAAGTCATTTTCTGTAGAGGGGCTTATGCTCCGTCTCATTTGCCCGCGGTGCAGTTTATGAGCCGCTGGGGACAAATGGGAAGCAGGCTGTATTTCTTGGAGGGTTTGTGCGAATTCTGTCGAAGATTGTTGGTAGCCGGCTGGCGGCAGCGGGCATAGCGCTGGTGGGAGCACTCATGATGGTGGGCTGCGGTGGCGGTTCATCGTCATCCTCCCCGGGCAATGCAACCGCAACACCGAGTTTCAGTCCTGCCGCGGGAAGCTACACAACGTCGCAGAGGGTCACCATTTCAGATACGACAGTTGGAGCGGTGCTCTATTGCACGACGGATGGGACGACGCCAACGACATCCTCTCCGAAGTGCGCCCAGCCTTCTACGGTCTTCCAGACGGAATTTCTCCAGGCTCTTGCGGTTGCGCCGGGAAGCAGTCCCAGCGCGGTTGCGTCGGCGGGTTACACGATTAACCTGAACGCCGTGGCGACACCGACCTTCTCTCCTGCCGGGGCTACGTATGCATCACCGCAGATGGTGACCATTGCCGATGCGACTCCCGGTGCGAACATTTATTACACCACCGATGGAAGTGTGCCAACTACCTCTTCGTCGGTGTACGGGGCTCCTATCAACGTTTCTACTTCAGAGACGCTTACTGCAATCGCCATGGCGAGCGGCTTAAGCAACAGTGAAGTTGCAAGCGCTGCTTACACGATCGGCCAGGGTGGCGCTTCGACTGCTGCGGCAACGCCGACATTTTCTCCTGCTGCGGGGACATACTCGTCTTCGCAAACAGTGACCATCAGCGATACATCCGCTGGCGTGAGCATTCATTACACGATCGATGGCAGTACGCCGACGGATTCTTCCGCGACGTACAGCGGTCCGATTACAGTTTCGACGACAGAGACGATCAATGCGATTGCAACGGGCGGCGGTTTCACTGACAGCACGGTTGCCAGTGCGGCGTACACGATCGCTCCTGTTGCTTCGAATCCTGCTGTGGCGCCGACGTTCTCGCCTGCGGCCGGTACCTTCACGTCTGCGCAGACGGTGAGCATCAGCGATGCTTCTGCCGGCGTGAGCATTCATTACACGGTCGATGGCAGTACGCCGACGGATTCTTCCGCGACGTACAGCAGTCCGATTGCGGTTTCCAAGACGGAGACGATCAAGGCTATCGCAACGGGCGGTGGTTTCACTGACAGCACGGCTGCGAGCGCTACATATACCATCAGCTCCGGACCGGCAGCGACGCCGACGTTCTCGCCTGCGGCTGGCTCTTACGCATCCGCGCAGACGGTGACTATCAGCGACGCGACTTCAGGTGTGACGATCCACTACACGATCGATGGCAGCAACCCGACGGATTCTTCCGCGACTTACAGCGGTCCGATTACGGTTTCGTCAACGGAGACTGTCCAGGCAATCGCAACGGGTAACAGCTATACCGACAGCCCGGTTGCGAGCGCTGCGTACTCTATCACCTCCGGCCCTGCGGCAATGCCGACGTTCTCGCCGGTGGGCGGAACCTACACGACTACTCAGACGGTGAGCATCGCGGACGCATCCGTGGGTTCAATCATCCACTACACAATCGATGGCAGTACGCCGACGGATTCTTCTGCGACTTACAGTGGTCCGATTACGGTCTCCTCAACGGAGACCGTCAAAGCAATCGCAACGGGCAACGGCTACACCGACAGTTCGGTTGCAAGTGTGACATACACGATCAGCGCTGGTCCTGCCATAACGCCGACGTTCTCTCCTGTGGCGGGTACTTATGCCTCCACGCAGACGGTGACTATTGCGGACGCATCTCCCGGTGTGAGCATTCACTACACGATCGACGGCAGCACACCGACAGACACCTCCATGTTGTACAGCGGCCCGGTTACGGTTTCCGCAACGGAGGTGATCAAGGCGCTCGCGACGGGCAATAACTATACCGACAGCCCGATCGCTCTTGCTGCTTACACCATCAACACAGGCCCAGCGGCGAGCCCGACCTTCACTCCGACTGGAGGCTCATTTACTACTTCTCCGCAGGTGGTGACGCTTGCCACGACATCCACTGGCGCGAGTATTTACTACACGCTCAACAGCACTGCGCCGGGCAACCCGCCGACGCACGGATCACAGCTCTATACCGGGCCGATCACATTGCCGGCGACGACGACTATCAATGCCATTGCGGGTGGCGACGGCTTTAGCGACAGTCCGGCCTCGACGCAGACGTTCGCTCTCAACGTAGGAACCGCTGCTATGCCGACGATTACGCCTGGCACCGGCAACTTTACTTCCACGCAGACAGTGACCATCACTGGAACGAGCCCTAACTCAGTCATTTACTACACGCTCGACGGCAGTGCGCCGTCTTCAGTGCCTAATCCGGCTATTCCGTACTCCGCCTCTATCTACAACGGTCCATTCACGATCCCATCGACGGCAACCGTCAAAGCGATCGAGGGGGGCAATGGCTATGTAGACAGCGCTGTGGCCAGCTCGACGCTTACCATTACCAGCTCTGCCGTAGCCGCGCCAATATTCATTCCAGGCCCCGGCATACTGCATGCAGTGTCGTCGAATATCAACTTTGGTTCCGCAACGCCTGGTGCCACCATTTATTGCACCTTTGACGGCAGCACACCGCAGGCGATCCCGGCGGATGCGTGCGGGAGAAGTCTCTATCCGGGTAACCCAGCCACTTCGAACAACAACATCGTTGATCTGACAAATGCTCCGTTCACCCTCAAGGCTATCGCGGTAGTCACCGGGCAGCCTCCAAGCGAGGAGACAGACGGTACCTATACCTACGAGTTAGGAACTGCGGACGTACCCACGTTCTCGCCGAACCCTACAACCGGCTTGTATACAAACCCGATAACCGTCTCCCTCACCCAGGATCAGGGTCCGCTGCCGGTGATGTACTACACGACCGACGGAAGCACACCGACTACTTCTTCACCAATGTACATTTCAATTTTTCAAGCAGGTGGAGGGATCCCGATCTCCTCTACTACGACCATCAAGGTGCTCACTGTGGGCAATGGCTACGATGCTGCCCCGGTGGTAACGGGGAACTTTGTCTTCAACCAGGCAGTCGCGGCAACGCCTGTCATTACGCCAGCGACGGGAACCTACGCCGGATCGCAGACGATAACCATTATCGATCCGACTCCCGGAGCCACGATTTACTACACCGACGACGGTACTGCGCCGACGACCGGCTCATCGGTATATAGCGGCCCCATCACCGTGTCTTCGACGGAGACTATCCAGGCTATCGCAGTAGTTCCCACCTTCGCCAACAGCTCGACTGCCTCGGCTACCATCACCATCTCGGCAGGTGGATCGGTGGCGCTCACGGGCAAGGTGCTTAGCGGTACGGCGGCTGTTTCAGGTTCACAGGTGCAGCTATACCAGGCAAGCCAGGCCAACTATGGCGCAACAGGTAGCCCATTGGGTGCTTCCGTCAGTACGGGTGCTGATGGCACCTTCAGCATTTCCTATACCTGCCCGGCCAACCCCAACGATCTGCTTTACCTGATCGCAACGGGCGGCGATGCCGGTCAGGGAGACAACTCCAGCCTGGAATTCATGGCCGGACTGGGATCCTGCAACAGCATGAATGTCGCCGCTCCGATTGTGATGAATGAGGCTACTACCGTAGCTTCGGCCTATGCGCTGTCGCCCTTCATGGTGGCGCCTCCGGATGTAGGTACTTCCGGCAGCAACTACCAGGGCCTGGCGAATGCTTTCCAGACCATCTCCAGCATGGTGAACCTCGCTTCCGGACAGGTGCTTGCGCATACACCGGACTATCCTGCGGCGCTGGCGAACGATCCGACGATTGTGAATAACAGCACGGTGCCACAGTCACGTATCAATACATTGGCTAACGCCCTCAATGCCTGCGCCAGTTTGACCGGCGGAGGTTGCACCGATCTGTTCGCGGCAGCTACGCCGTCCTCCGGGCCATCGTCGGGTACAGCGCCTACTACTACATTGCAGGCCATTCTGAACATCGCTCAGAACCCAGGGATGAATGTGGCCACGCTCTTCACTGCCGCTCCTGCCTCCGGTCCATTCCAGCCTGTGTTGGGTGCGGCGCCGGGTGACTGGACTCTGGCTCTGACCTTTACCGGTGGTGGCCTCGGCATTGCTCCAGGGCTTGTGACCGCCAGTGGCTTTGATCCGGTCTTCGCTAACGGGCTGGCTGTCGATGCTTCCGGCAACATCCTGATCACAGCCTATGCCACTAGTGGGTTTGGCTCGGATAACGGAAGCAACATGCTCGCCATCTTCAACAGTCAGGGCGCTCCTCAGACCCCTGCCACCACCGCGCTTCCTCAAGGAGCCGGAGATTTCCCCCTCTATGGCGGGTTGCAGTCAACAGTTGTAACCGGTCCAAGCGGCTCCTTTGCAATCTCCGGTCCGAGCGGCCTGGCTATCGATGGAACAGGGAATATATGGCTGGGTGTGGGCGGATTCAACCACGGCGTCTCGGAGTTGTCTTCTACTTATGTCCCACTCCAGGGCTATCTTGAGAATTCCGGTTTCCATGCCCCTGGGGGGTTAGCTGTGGATGCAAATAACAACCTGTGGGAGAGCGATACAAATTACCTGCAGGAGTATGGTCCTGACGGAACTCAATTGTCGCCTAACGGCTCCGACAACACCACGTTGTGGAATGGCGCCAGCGCGGTAGATACCTTTGGATTCGAAAGTCTGGCGCAGCTTGTCTTCGATTCGAGCAGCAATCTATGGGCTGAAGATACCGACAGCTTCGGTGACATGTATTTGATCAACCAGAGCACCGGGGCCATTCTTTATGACCCATGGTTTAGTCTCGTCAGCACTACCGGCGAATACACGCCGCTGGTGGCAGACGGCGCGGGGAATATCTATGGCTGCGGCGCTCTGGGCAACCAAACACTCAACGTCTTCGCCGCAACTCAGACCACGCCGCCGACTGGGACGATGCCCAACAGCTATATGCTCTCAACCGGAAGAGGCTGCGGAACTCAGATGGTACTCGATGGACTGGGCCGCATCTTTGCGATGAGCCCATACAATCTGAAAACGTCTATGCCCCCTGGAGTGATTGACGAGTTCACCACTACAGGCGTGTCGATCTCTCCGACGGCAACGGGCTATACGGGAACCGGCGGCGGTGAGGCTCCAACCATCAACGCTGATTTCTCCCAGACTGTTACGACAAACTACGTTCCGGGCATGGCTATGGACGGATCGGGAAATTTGTGGGTTCTGAACACCGATACGGGTGCCCCCGGCACTACGGGCAATGTGCTTGTGAAGTATGTCGGCATAGGAGCCCCGGTGCTTACGCCCACGGCCCTCGCACTGCAATTCGGCGAGATAGGTGTGCGGCCGTAACTAGCCGTCTGGTTGCGAAGGCATGGTACGCGTCATGCCTTCGCAGCTCGAATTCATCGGGTGCAGCAGCAAACAAGTTCCTTCGTAACGAATTCATCGAAACCCACCGGAGAGATAACGTGAGTGTCGCAGTCGCTCCACATACTCAAAGCACAGGCTCGAACCTGTTTCTTCGCAAGTTCCCGGTCTCTCGCGCTTCCCATGTCGAGAGCCGGAGAAAGAGCCGGTTTTTATTTCGGACCGAAGACGCAGGGAGGAATATTGCGCTTGTTTGCGGAGAAGGAGTGGCAATGAGAAGCATCGCTTACGAAGCGGCATCGGTAATTGAAGAGGGCCTTGATTCCAATACTGCATGGGGACAGGAATTCACCCCGGAGGATCAGGCCGATCGAATTTTGCATGTTGCGGAGAATCCGGATGTTTCAGAAGAGGGAGAGCGAGGTGTCGATCAACGAGCGTCGTGCATCGATCCGCGAGAACAAATTCTTAAGCTATACGACGAATACCGGCCGCGGCTATTTCGCTATCTTCGCAGCATGAAGCTTGATCGTGAGCAGGCAGAAGAAATGATTCAGGAAACATTCATGCGGCTGACGACTCAGCTTTTAAAGGAAGAGAACATCGAGAATGTGCAGGGATGGATTGTGCGCGTGGTTCACAACCTTGCGGTCGATGCTCTTAAAAAAAGCGACCGAGATGCAGGGGCGACTTCTGAAGGTATTTTGGCCATTGAGAACCGTGCCGATCCCGCACTCAGTCCGGAAGAGAGCTATTTGAAGAAAGAGCGGATCAGGCGCATGGATCTTGCTTTATCTACCTTCAATGCTCAGCAGCGCGAGTGTTTTCATATGCGGGCACAGGGATTTCGTTACAAGGATATCGGCCTGGCGCTTGGTGTAAGCGAGCAGAGGGCAGCTCTTGTTGTGAAGCAGGTGGCAGTGCGACTGGCGGCTATCTGTGGGTAGAACGATGAGTCGATTTTTAAGACGTTTCATTCCTAACCTAAACGAGCATCTCACCGATGATCGTTTAGCGAGTTTGTTCTGTGACGAGTTGCCGTTTGCCGAGAGGCTGGTCGCCAGGCAGCATCTGGCGAAGTGCTGGCACTGCCGGGTTCGCCAGGAAGATCTTGAAGGACGGCGCGCGGATCGAATGGTGGATCTTTATCGCGATGCTCTCAGCAGCGAGGATCTAATGCTGCAGGCAAAGCCAAGGGATGAGTTTGCCCGACGTCTTGAACTTCGTATACAGCGCGAGACTCCGCGAAGAAGGTGGGCTTTTCGCTTTCCACATGTTTCTTTCCCCGTGCTTACCCCTATGAATCCAACAGTGGCCGTCGGTATGGTGCTCGGTCTTATGGCTGTGATTTCGTTCTTCACCTGGTGGCAGCAGCGTGCTCCGGATATCACTTCGAACACGCTTCTGGTGCGCGCGGAGAAGTGGGATATATCCAGCTCTGCCCATGCTGTGGGCGTCGTGTACCAGACGGTTCAAATCACGACGCGGAAGCAAACGATGAAGCGTTCCATTTATCGGGATCTACAGGGAAAGCGTCAGCCGAGGCTGGCAAAGCTGGAGGAGAAGGAAGAACATCTCAGGGGCATGATGGTTCGAGCGGGCCTGGACTGGGATGAACCTCTTTCGGCGTCCGGCTACCAGACGTGGCATGACCATCAACATATACGCGAGGATCATATCGTTCGTACTGGAAGGCACCTGCTCCGCTTGACCACAGCCGTTCCCGATGGTTCCGTCTCAGAGCAATCGCTGACGGTGCGCGATACGGACTTTCATCCTGTACAGCGTACGGTCGCCTTTCGCGATAACGACACCGTAGAGATTGCCGAACTTGACTTCAAGATATTGCCGTGGACTGCGATCGACGCGAGCGTGTTCGAGCCTATTGGCGGTGTATTGCGTGCGGAGCCAGCGAGTCCGGCCCGGGTTCTTTCTTTTCCGCGCATGCCGGAAGTAATTAACACCGATCAGCTCGATGAGACAGAGCTTGGCGCGAGACTCATTCTGAACCAGCTTCATGCGGATACCGGCGAGCAGATTGAGATCAACAGGATTTCGCAGGGAATTGAAGTAGAGGGCATGGTTGAGACAGATGAGCGTAAGCGAGAACTGCAGGCGCACCTGCAGACGCTGCCTCATGTAGTGGTCTCCATCCGAAGTGTAGATGAGCTTAAGAACAATCCTGATGCCGGTGAAAACGTAAGGAGCATCAAGACTGCTTCGATGCCGGACCAGCCATCTCCACTGGAGATATACCTACAGACGCGTGGACGTGGAGTCAGCGCTATCAGCGTGCTTGCGCAGAAGCTCTTCAACTGTGCATTGACGATCAGCCAGGAGAGCAAGGCTATTGTCGAACTTCGCGCACATTTTCTTCCTGACGAGCAGAAGACGGTTATCGCGTCGGCAATGTCAGCAGAGTTGATTTACAGCCATCACGAGAGACTGCGGATCGCACTGAAAGAGGAACATGAATTGCTGGCCGAGGTCCCGATAGGCCCTCTGTCAGTGGATAAGACCTCTACATCGCGACCTGCATCGGGAGCCGCAACAGTAGCTATAACAGGAGCGCCCGTGCTCATGGATGCGGCTGCGAGGAACCTGGCTCTTTGCAGAGAGCTCACACAAACCAATAGTCCTGCTGCGCGGAGTGCGGAGAATATTCTCGCCGAGATGTCCGCAACGATGGGCGATCTGACAGCCGGCGCGAACGAAGCGTACGGAAAGCCTCAGGATGACACCGTCCTGAGCGGAAAAAAGTAGGAAACGTTTCGGCATGCTGCCAATGTTTATTCAAAAGTTATCGCTGAAATCTGCATATGCCGGGCGAGGTATGCGAGAGCCGGGATGGTTCATGCGGGTTCATCTGTGTGCTGCCGTCTGCGTGGTTGTATCCGCCATTCTGATTACCGGTTGCGGTAGTTCCAGTATTGGTTCCGGTCCAGTTTCTGGTTCAGGAGCAAAGGCTGGTTCTATCGTGGTCGCCAGTACGAACGGCGGGACGAATGCGGTGAACTCGCTTGCGATAGCTTCTGCGGTGACGCTCAGCATGATGCCGTCAGGCGACAGTATTAACGCGGGTGTCGATTGGACTGTGACCTGCGGTGGTAATCCTGTTACCGGCAGCATCACCAATGGCGCATGCGGTACGCTGGCTCCGGCCCACACGGGCGATGGAGCAGTTACGCTGTTTACCGCGCCATCGGTGGTTCCGCTGGGGGATACGGTCACTATCACCGCAACGGTGACCAGCAATCCCTCGCAGAGTAAAACTGTGAGCCTGGCTGTTATCTCATCGCCTATCACGATCTCTTTCGCAAACCCGGCGCCAAATTCGCTTCAGGTCAATACTTCGTTCCAGCTTACGGGGCAGATAACGGGCGATCCGACGGGAGCAGGGATGGCCTTTACAGCAACCTGCGGATCTAGCGCCTGTGGATCATTTTCTATAACGAGTGCCCCAGCTCCGATTAGTGTTGGAGCCCCGAATATCCAGATCAGCACGATTTATAGAGCACCCTCCATTGTGCCGGAAGGGGGTACGGTTACAGTTACCGCTACCTCGCTGGCTGATACAAGCAAGTCTGCGAGCGCAACGATAACCATCACGCCGATAGCAACCGGGCCGGTTACACCTGTGAGCGTCAGCGTTTCGCCAGCGAGCGTCAATGTGCAAACTTCGGGCCCGTCTCATGTGGCTCATCTGACTGCTGTGGTTGCAAACGATCCGGCAATGGCCGGTGTTGACTGGACGGTCAGCTGCGGAGGATCGAGTTGCGGAACTGTGTCGCCATCTCACTCAGCGAGTGGGGCTTCGGTGAGCTACACCGGGCCTTCCTCCATTCCTACGGGCGGAACGGTGACAATCACGGCAGCGTCCACAACCGATCCAACGAAGACTGCTACGACTATCGCGACGATTGTTACGACTGTCACGAATGTTGTAACGATGTCTTCCAAGCCGCCTACAACTCTGTCTGTGGGATCGCAGGCTACTCTCGCAGCCACCGTCACGCCCAATAGCGGCAGTGCTGGTGTGAACTGGACAGCTACCTGCGGTACTGCAGGGGCATGCGGCAGCTTCAATCTTTCTCCGGCACATACCGCAACTGGGGGGCAGATTACTTATACCGCTCCTGCGACTCTTCCGGAAGGCGGCACAGTAACGATCACGGCTTCCTTTGCGGGATCGACGTCTTCGAATCCAGCTGTTGCTGTCGTCACGATCACCGCTCCGCCTTCGGTTTCATTCCAGAAGGCGCCGCCCGCAACGTTGATGGCAACGAGTCAGGCTGCTGTGAGCGCCACGGTCGTCAACGATGTTGCGCCGGGAGGAGTGAGTTGGACAGTGCAATGTGGCAACAGCGTCGCAGGAGGTTGCGGCTGGATCGCGCCTTTGCAGACAGCAAGCGGAGTGACTGCCACATACACTGCGCCACCCGTCACTACGACTGGAACCTCTGTGACGATCACGGCGACATCGATTGCCGATCCCACTGCGTCCATCACTTCCTCTCCGATTGTGATTCAGCCGTCTACGAACCTCTCTATTGAGTTCATTCCGACGGCTCCGGCGCATGTTCAGACAAGTGGGACGGTGAATCTGGCTGCCGCTGTCAGCAACGATTCGACCAATGCCGGTGTCGATTGGCAGGTGTGCGGCAACGGCTGTGGCTTCTTCACAACAACGCCCGCGATTCCGGCTATTACCACGCCAACGACCGTGATTCCTGCGGTTCCAGCGGTGACAGCGACGACGGTGACAGGATGGCAGAACAATCGGCCTCTTATATACACGGCGCCCTCGCAATCCCCAACATCCGGCTCTGTCGTCGTTCTGGTTGCTGCACATGCAAATCCGGCAGCAGCTACATCTGCGACCTTTGCGATTGATTCGATACCCGGCAATCCATCGTTTCAAGGTGTTGTGCAGGCGGGAACGCAGCCTGTCGTTGGGGCCTCTGTAGCTTTGTATGCCGCAGGGACCAGTGGCTATGCGTCTGCGGCATCACAGATACTTCTGGCGCCTGTTACCGATAAGTCGGGCAACTTTACCATGCCTGCGTATAACTGCCCGCAGCCGAACAGCCAGATGTACCTTGTTGCCACAGGCGGGCAAGTCGGCGGCAATAATGCAAATCCGAATCTTAAAGCAAATCCGAATCTTGCCCTGATGACTGTACTAGGAAGCTGCGGTAGCATCGGTGCCGGTCCCTTCATTATGAATGAGGTTACGACTGTTGCCTCTGCTTATGCGACGTCTCCCTTCGCGGCTAACGATGCTCTTACGGGAAACAGCAGTTATCTCTATCTCGGAGCGAGCAGCAGCAATCTATCCGGTCTTGCGAATGCGTTTACCGCGGCGAGTAATCTGGCCGACATATCTACAGGCCAGGCGAGGTTCGAGGTTCCATCAGGAAATGCAGCGGTGCCCTATGTGCAGATCAATACTCTGGCCGATGCTCTGAATACCTGCGCGACAAGCCCAGGCGGGCAGGTGGGGGATGGAAGCGTCTGCGGCCTGTTGTTCTACGATACGAATCTGCTCGGTACCGGCTCATTCAATGGCTCCGTCGCGCCGGCTGATACTTTGCAGGCTGCCTTCAACATTGCGCAGCATCCGATCTCGAATAACTATGGCTATCGGTTGGACAGGGGCGCGGGAGACGGGACGGGTTCTCTATTCAGCCTGGCGACACTTGATTCTCCATTCCAGCCTATTCTTGCGGCGAGACCGGTCGACTGGTCGCTGTCGCTGAACTACACCGCTGGCGGAGGGTTATCCAGCACAAGTGTGGTGGGTTCGTTTGCTGAAGACGCCGCGGGTAATCTCTGGATTACGGATCAGAATGCAGGCAGTGTTATCGAGTGGAGTTCGGTAGGCGCCGCGCTTTCTCCATCTGCTGGATTCTCTGCGGGTGGAGGTCCTATCGCCATCGATGCGATGGGCAATGTGTGGGTCTCTGGCCGCAGCAATCTTACCGAGTTAACCAGCCTTGGCACACCGGTACCGGGCAGCCCCTACGCAGGTGTGCCTGATGGTGGCAATGATATCTCCATCGATGCACTGGGCAATCTGTGGATCAGTGACAGCGGCGGAGTCGATGAGTTCACCAGCTTTGGCGTGCCGGTCTCGCCGAGTGGAGGCTTCACGAACTCCGGCGTCGTTAACCTCACCACCGTGGACATCGACAGCTCTGACAATGTCTGGCTTGGGGCTGGTCCAGCGAATGGCAGCCAGGGTCTGGTTGCTGAACTGGCAAATCCTGGTGGTCAGTTGATTGTCGATGGAGTGTATGGGCCAGTCCTGCCACAGATGGCTGCGGATGGTGCAGGCGATCTTTGGGTCGTAACGCCTGGTAATTTCTATAAGATCCCGCCCTACGCAGGCAGAGGAGCGACTCTGGATGGGGCGATTCTTCCAACAGGCGGTACCGATTCCGAGAATAATCGCCTCTATCTGAATAGTCCCGGAGGCATCGCGATCGATGGTGCCGGGATTGTATGGGCTCCTGGTGCCGGTGGCGATGAAGTAAACCTTGTTCCGCCGGGCCTGCTTCCTATTGACACTAGTTCTGCTTATACGAGCGCCATATCTTATTTCTCTCCCGAGCTGGCGGCTGGGACTCTACGAGCTGCCGTGGATGGCTCAGGCAATGTCTGGGTGCTGCTCGCTAATAACACCGTGGTGGAATATGTCGGCGTTGCAACCCCGGTGGTAGCTCCTCTTGCCCTGGGCGTCATGAACCATAAATTGGCGGCGAAACCATGAAAAAGCGCTGTGAGTTGCAATCTGCAGAGTGCCTATATCAATGCCCTGAAGAAAAGGAAGCAATGGAAACTCAAATTCGTATACCCAGGTCAAGGAAGAATTTTGCTGCGCGGTTGTTTCGCCTGGCTTACCCATCAGGGATTGCTTTGCTGGCAGCCGGCCTGCTTGCCGTTTCCGGTTGTTCTTCGGGTAGCTCCTCTGCGAAGCCGCAGGTGGGCGTGATTGCATTCACCGATGTGAATGGCACTCCGCTGACAACACCTCCCACGGCGCTCACTGCGGGCCAGGGAGCCTATCTCGATGTGAACGTGACGAACGACCCGCATCTGCTAGGCGCGAACTGGGGCGTTTATTGCGGAAGCCAACTACCCCCGGGTACGCCACTGCCTCCGGGGCAGATACAGGATCCATCCTGCGGCACTTTCACGCCTGCCCACACGATGAGCGGTCCGATACCGAGTTATGTAACGAGCGGAGCAGGCTATATCTCGCTCTATAACGCGCCGGTCAATCCTCCAAAACAAGGAGTGGTTACGCTCTATGCCTATGCGACCAGCGATCACAGCGTGTTTTCGACCGTAACTCTTACGATTAACGCGATTCCTATTTCTATACAGTTCGCACCGCCTCCGCCGACCACGCTGGAAGCGGGTACAGGTGCGCAATTCAAGGCAGTGCTGAGCAATGATACTGCGAATGCCGGAGCGACCTGGAGCGCAATCTGCTCGGCAAGCGATTGCGGTTCCTTTAGCCCGGCAAAGACTGCGAGCGGAGGTGCGACAACATACACCGCACCTATCGGCGTGCCTACGGGAGGTACTGTGAAGGTGGTTGCAACTTCTGTGACAGATCCAACCAAAGCTGTCAGCGCAGTGATTCAGATTGAGCCGAACAGCATGAGTGCGGACACGATAGTTGCAGGCAGGTTGCAGGCTGCCCGCCAGCCTGTCAGCGATGCACAGGTCACTCTCTATGCAGCGGTAACGAACGAGACGGCACAGAACGGCGTTGCGAATTCAGGCAATGCTGCACCGGTAGCAGAAGCAGTAACAGATCAATTCGGTAACTTCTCTATCCCCAATACCTATGAGTGCCCAACACCAGATACACAGATGTACCTGATGACGGATGGAGGCAATGCCGGAGGCGGTACGAATCCTGATCTTGCGCTCATGGCGGCACTTGGCTCCTGCTCTACTCTTGCCACTTCGCACTTTGTGGTGAATGAAGCGACAACGGTTGCGGCGGTGTATGCGCTGAGCGGCTTCATGAGCGATCCGCAGCATGTCGGTTCTGCCGGTGCATCGCCTACTGGAATTGCGGCTGCATTCAGCACGGCCAGGGATCTTGTCGATGCCACAACGGGTTTGATTCGTGTGCGCACAGTTTCCGGCGAGGGCATTGTTCCGCAGGCAAAGATCGGTTCACTGGCGAACCTGCTGAGCGCTTGCGCGCAAACTGCCGGCTCTTCACAGGGAGATGGAAGTGTCTGCGATCAACTGTTCCGTGCTACGAACTTCTCTACGAATTCCGCTATGAGTTCCGGCGTGAACGCGAGTACAACCCAGGCAACGCAGGCGAAGAACACGGTACAGGCGTTGCTCGATCTTGCCAGGAACGCAATTGGCTCCGCCAGCCAACCGGATTCCTTTACTGCGCTGTATCAGCTTGCGTCATTGAGTGATTTCTTCGCACCTTCACTCTCGACGGAGCCTCGTGACTGGACGCTTGCGATTCAGTTTCCCACCGGACAGAAAAGTACCAGTGTCACTGCTCTGGAAGCGCAATCGACAAACAGCACAGCGGCAAATAATACGGGACCTAATACGGAATCCAATGCGGAACCCTCCACTGATTCTGCGGGAAACATCTGGGTTCACGGTAGTGGCAATGCGATGACGGAGTTTGTGGGTGGAGCATCGTGTACTGGAATGCCGAAGGCATTGATTGCGATTGCGGCCAGTTCGAGAAGTAATCCGTGAACATCCGGAGAAGACAGCGAACGCCATTTTCATTTATTGCGAAACGGGATCTGAGGAGAATACTGATGCACACGTTGAAGAAAATATTGGCTGCGACGCTTCTGACAACATGCGTTGCCATGCAGGCGCAGAGCGACGCAAACCAGCCGCCGGCAAAGCCAGCCAAAGCAAAGTCTGCCAAAGAGAAGCCGTTGAGCCGGGAAGAGCTTCTGCTGGAGCAGGTCAATGAGAAGTTCCACAAGCTCGATGATCTGAGCCAGAGGTATGAGGACCTGCAGCAGAGATTCGATGCAATGCAGAAGCAGATGGCTACACGCGATGCCGATCTGGAGCAGGCTCGCAAGGATGCGGCGGCAGCACGCGCAGAGGCTGCTGATGCGAAGCAGAAGCTCGAAACGACACAGCAGGCTATCGGTATCGATGGCTCTGGAGTGACGACGCTGCAGAAGGAAGTTGCGGACCTGAAGACTACTTCAACCTCACTTACCTCGAAGATCGAGACGACTCAGCAGGCGACGAAGAAACTTGAAAATCCTGATGTCATCCACTTTAAGGGTATAGATCTGAAGCCAGGCGGCTTCCTTGCGGCAGAGACTGTCGATCGCCAGCGAGCTATAGGCGGTGACGTCAATACGCAGTTCACCGGTATTCCTTTTGCGGGTTCGACAGCGGGCACTCTGTCGGAGTTCAATGCCAGCGGTCGCCAGTCACGCATCGCGCTGCTGGCTGAAGGCAAGCTGCCGTCAGCTACGTTGCGTGGATATTATGAAGCGGACTTTCTTTCGGCGGGAACTACCTCGAACAGCAATCAGAGCAACAGCTACACGCTGCGCCTGCGTCAGGCCTGGGCGCAGGCAGATTTGAATAGCGGATGGATGCTGACCGGAGGACAGATGTGGTCGCTTGCGACAGCCTATCGTCACGGCCTTGCGAACAACTCCGAAGCAATTCCGCTGACGATCGATGCGCAGTACAACGTCGGCTTCACATGGGAACGACAGTTCGGTTTTCGCGTCGTGAAGCGGCTTGGAGATAAGCTCTGGGTCGGCGGTGCTGTTGAAGCTGCACAGACGCTCAACATCGGCGGCCACAATCTCCCCACGCTTGTGTATCAACAGGCAGGCAATGGTGGTGGTCTCTATAATCCCACGGCGAACTACAGCTATAACGCAGCGCCGGATCTGATTGCCAAGTTGGCCTATGAGCCGGGCTGGGGCCACTTTGAGGTGTTTGGCATAGGCCGCTTCTTCCGCGATCGTGTCTACCCGAATGGTCCTTTGCCTCCGGGTGCTCAGCAGCCATCCACAACCTCAGCGCTGGGTGCGTTTACGGCCAAGACAGCGGGTGGGGGAATCGGAGCGAACGGACTGGTGTCGCTCTTCTCGAAGAAGCTGGATGTAGGCGCGCATATCCTGGTCGGCAATGGCATTGGTCGCTACAGCACTACGACACTGCCTGATGCGACGGCCAATCCTGATGGCTCACTGCATTTGCTGGTAGGTGGATCGGCGTTGGCTTCGCTTGAGTGGCACACGACGAAACGCCTCGATCTCTACGGTTACTACGGCGGCGAGTATGTCGGGCGTTCGTGGGCTGCGAGCGACTATCTGGACACCACTCCAGGCCCTACATTGGGCCAGCCGATTCTGATCGGCTATGGAGCTCCTACGAACAATGTTTCCGGTTGCTATCTCGAAGTGCTGCCTGTTTCTTCACCGAACGGCGGCGGCAACGTACCGGGTTCTGCCTCGAACTGCAATGCGGATAACCGCAATATCCAGGAGGGGACCTTCGGCTACTGGTTCCGCTTGTATCGCGGTACTCATGGAACACTGCAGCAGGGCATCCAGTACTCCTATGCGGAGCGGCATACCTGGCAAGGCATTGGTAATCCAGAAGCGAATCTGCCTAACTCTCCGAAAGCTATCGACAACATGTGGTTCACCTCTTTCCGCTACTACCTTCCGCAGTAGGGAAGATGTGCGAGCGATGCGAACCGGAACCATTACCAGGAGTTAAGGCATAACATGTTTCGTTTATTTCCCCGGCTACTGTTTGCTGTGGCGCTCATTGCTGTGCTGGGCAGCCTGTCCCTTCTCGGACAAAGCGCCACCGGTCGTTTTTCAGGCCAAGTTACCGATCAGGGCGGCAACGCCATCTCCGGTGCTACCGTCCAGATTGTCAATCAAGAGACTCTGGTCAAGCGGTCGACGAAGACGAATGCGTCAGGGGAATATGTCGTTCCGTCTTTACCTGAAGGAAACTATCAGATCATTGTGGAAGCGGACGGATTCAGCCGAAGAGCGAGCGAAGTCGTCAGGCTCTCGCCGGGGCAGGTCTTCGTCTTCAATGCCCAGATGTCAGTTGGCGGAATGAAAACTGAAGTTGAGGTTAGTGCCGGAGCGGGAGCGACTCTTGTCGAAACCAACACTGCCTCAATCTCCACGACCATGGGTCAGCAGGAAGTAGCCGGCTATGCTTTGAACGGTCGCAACTTCTCGCAGTTGATCACCATGGCGCCGGGTGTGAGCAACCAGACCGGACAGGATGAGGCGAAGGTTGGTGTGTCCGGAAGCGCAAAGTTCAGCGTGAACGGCGGTCGCGTGGAGTACAACACCTTTGAGGTGGACGGAAGCGACGTTCTCAATACCAGCATCAATGCCAGCCGCGGACAGGGCGAACCTTTGGTGGTATACCCCAGCATCGACGCCATTCAGGATATGAAGGTGCTCACCGCGGACTACAGTGCCCTTCATGGTAAGAGTTCATCGGGCAGCGTTCTGGTGACTACTAAATCCGGTACCGAAGCGTTTCACGGCAACGGCTACGGTTTTCTCCGCAACGAAATATTCAACGCCCGAAACTATTTCGATCAGCCCGATCCAGTTCCGGTAGGTTTTCAAGGAAAACGTACTTACCGGACGCCTTTATACCGGAGGCTTGATTTTGGCGCGACCATCGGTGGGCCACTTTTCATTCCGCATTTCTATAACAACAATAAGAACAGGACCTTTTTCTTTTTCTCAGAAGAGGTACGTCGCGAGAAGACTCCGGTTGATTACAACCAGGCTGTGCCGTCGATGGCGGAGCGTGGGCAAGGACAAACCATTCCCGGTATAGGCGACTTCTCCGATGTCTGTCCGATACCTAGCCCGGGGAAAGTTCTCACATCGAATCCATCGGCATATCCAGATTGTCCACAGGGGCCGGAGTTGCCTGGCAGCAGCGCTCTTTCGGTCGGCAATACAGTCTCAGTGGATTATGCCAGCGCGGCGATTCTCAATTCAGGCATCATCCCTGAGCCCAATTCTTCCAGCGGCTGTAACTCGACAAATCCTTCGCCGCTGGCTCATTGCTACGTCGGATCGGTTTCGCCGCCAACGCACTGGCGTGAAGAATTATTCCGCATAGACCATAACCTTACGGAGAAGGAACGCCTGTCTTTCCGTTATATCCATGATGCTTGGGATACGGTAACTCTCGTTCCCCAATGGGGCGTGGTCCAGAACAGCTTTCCTACCGTAGAGAACCAGCTTGATGGACCGGGTTTGAATATGATGCTCAGCCTGGCCCAGACTTTGCCACATGGCTTTATCAATCTTCTCTCTGCAAGTTATGAAGTGGAACATGTTTCACTGGCTCCTCTGCCGGGACCGGGTGTTACATCGCTCAAGAGGCCGGCAATTCTCGATAATCCGATATCGGCCGGAGCTGCTCCGATTCCGGGTACCATGGCATGCGGGCAATTGATGGCGCCCGGGGGCTCATACACTCCGCAGAGTTTCACCGCGTGCCCCTTCGGCTATATCTTCAGCAATGGCTATGGTGGGAATAAGCTGCCTGGCCTGGACTTCCAGGGGAATAATGGCGCCTATGGTGGACATGGTTTTGCTGCGGATACGGGGTATGCTCCGTGGAATCAGGCTAACCCTACTTTCAATCTGAGGGATGATGCCAGCAAGATCATTGGCAAGCACACGCTTCAGTTTGGTTTTGAAGGGACCTTTGTACAGCAGAATGAGTTGAGCGGTGTGACCGGTGCTAATTCCGGTGATCTGCAGGGCCTGCTTACCTTCAGCAATCAGCAGTCAATTTATACATCGGGCAATGCCTTCGCTGATTTTCTTGCAGGCCCGGGGTTCTCACCCAGCAATCCACTGATTGCTCCTCCGCTTGTGGGCCAGGGCGCAATCAAGAGCTTCACGCAAGATAGTGGTCAGGTTAAGTATTATAACCGCTACAAAATTGCGGAGTTGTATCTCCAGGACGATTGGCGGGTGAATTCCCGGCTGACGATCAATGCGGGTTTCCGTGCGAGCTTATTTGGCTCCTGGTATAACCCCAAGAGTACGGCTTATAACTGGAGGCCAGAGGCATTCAATCAGTCGATAGGCTCTTCTATCTATGTCGATCCGACGAATAGTTATCTTGTGAAAAAGAGCACCGGTCTCCCGGTTCCTCTAAATCGAAACGGACCTTACTCGCTTGCTTCGCTTGATTCTTCCATTACTAATGGATTGGTGCAGTGCGGGGCGGGTACTGTGCCAAACAGTTGCATGACGAACAAGCTTTTTCATCCTGCGCCACGTGTTGGATTCTCCTGGGATCCATGGGGCAACGGCAAGACTGCCATTCGTGCAGGCTACGGTCTTTATTGGGAACACGGCACTGGCTATGAAGCCAACGTTGGCTCTTTGATCGGCAGCGCACCGCTGGTATTGAGTGAGACGCAATCGAATGTTCGAAACTATAACTTGATTGGGCTTTCCTGCCAGGGAGGAACCACACAGTGCGGGAATACTGTCAGTCCAACAGGGGGAGCGACTTTTCCTCTGAACGTGACTTCAGTTCCGACAAAGGCAGTTTACTCGTATACACAGCAATGGAGCCTTAGCGTACAGCACGAAGTGCGCAAGGAGATGGTGGCGCAACTCGCTTATGTCGGTACAAAGGGCACGCATCTGACGGCCGTGCGCGATTTGAATCAATTGCAGCCGCTTAGCAACGCTCTCAATCCTTTTCAACCAGGCCAGCCTATTACGGCGGCGGTTTGTGGAAGCGGCGCTGGTGGTGGACCATTTTCTGTGGCAGGTGTGAATGGCGCATCAGGTGGACCGATCACTGTCCCTACTTCTCCGGGTATCAGCGCCGGTACTCCAGGCTACACAAATATGTTCGTTGCCTGTACAGGTAACCCGGGCTTTGGCACTGGGATTCCTCTGCAAAAACTTGGTATCAGCGCCGATGTCCTGCGCCCCTATCTGGGGTTCAGCAATATTATCTCAGTCGAAAACATCGCCGATTCGGAGTACAACGCATTCCAGGGAACGCTTCGCCAGACGACTGGACCTCTAACTGTGGGCGTGGCTTATACCTGGAGCCACTCGGTGGATGATGCTTCCGACCGGTCTTCAGCTAACTTTGCAAACTCGCTCGACATCCATTCCAACCACGCCAGTTCGGATTTCGATCAGCGGCACATGCTGAACGTCAACTACATTTACGATCTTCCGTTGCTGCGATTGCTGGATGGTTTCGTTCACCTGGTGGGAAGCGGCAGCGATCCATCAGAGAATGAATCTTCTGCTCAGGCCGATACGAAGCGGAACTTTGCTCCCCTCGAAAGGGAACTCATTGGCGGCTGGCAGCTCAGTGGCATAACAACATATCAGACCGGAACACCTTTCAGCGTGATTAACGGCGGCGGTTCGGATGGCACTGGTACGGCTGACAACGCTGGGGTGGGCGATGGGCTTGGCGTCGGCTCTTATGCGGACGTCATCGGCAATGCACGCGCCGGAAAACCGTTCGTAGGGCAAACCAGCAGCAACGTGGGGCCTCTTCTTCTCAACCCCAGAGCTTTCGCAGCGCCGCGTGGTCTTACCTTCGGAGATTCCGGTCGCAACTATCTCAATAATCCTTCGCGCATTAATTTCAATATGTCGATCTTCAAACATTTCAAGCCATTCCATGATCGTTTCGATATTGAGTTTCGTGCTGAGGCCTTCAACGTTTTCAATCACACGCAGTTTCGGATTACTGATCCTGCGAACCCTGGAAACACTGGAAATAATGTCATCAACTGTTACGGCACGCAGACTGAACTCTACTCTGCTGGAGCGTCCGGTTGCCTTACCGGCAACTCCTTTCTGCATCCGGTGGATGCGCACGACCCGCGCATCCTGCAGTTCGCTCTGAAGGGTAACTTTTAGTTATGGAGAAGATCGTCATGCAGCACTTAATGCCGCAGAGTGAGTGGTTCGGAAGACTGGCAGTCAAGGTTCGTTTGCTGGGTGGAGTATCGCTGGTTTTTTGTATCGCCGGATGCGGCGGTTCTTCCTCATCCAAGACGACTGCGCCGCCTCAGCCCCAACCTCAGACATACCTTGCGCCAGCCGTGGCTTACACGGTTGAAGGAAGACCCGCAGATCCTAGTATCGCAACCTACACCGTGGATGATATCGCGGATCATTTTTCGCAGAACATAGACACATCGCAGGGTCCGCAGGTGCTGAATTATGGGGATTTCAAGGCATTGCCGAATGATCTTCTCAGCCTGGGGACAACCACTACCTATAGCCAATTGGACAGTAGCTATGTCGCCACCACCTATCCTCAGCCTCTGCCCGGCTGGGCGATTGAGTTGCCCAATCAGGCAGGAGGGCTGGTGCAGGTGCAGGGGCTACCCGTTGCTCCAATGGTAGCTGCTACAAGCTGCCCGAGCATTACAACTCCACAGACCTGGCAATTCGTGACAATACCTGCTGCTCTATTCCCTTCCGATTTAGGCCAGGAGGTTACGTTCACCTGGAATCCGATGACGGAAACTGCGTATGGCAGCGTGGACATCAGTACCAGCGGCAGCACCGTTACCCTTGATCATATTCAGCAGTTTACGCTGCCTTCTGAAGGTGGATCGGGGCTGCCGGCCATACCTGTTGGTTCTCCTATAATGGCAAGCTGTGGGCCAACTTTCTATGGAAACACCATCAGCATTCCAGACCCACTCCTTATTACGGATCCCGGTCAGGGCGGAGGCCAGTTAGTACAGCCCGCCGCTGTGATGGGAATTGGACCGACTGGTCTGCTTGTTGAAAACAACGGAAGCGATAGCTTCCACAATGTATTTACGAATCTCTACCAGAATGCCCTCGGGGCGGGTACAGGCGCTATCGGTCTACCCAAGCCGTCAAGCGCTGTGGACACCGGCACTCTGGTCGGTGCGCAGTATCGCGGTTTTATCTATGGTGCGGGACTTTATGCTGGCCCCGGTGCTGCCGGTACAGGATGGTCCTCCCATGTGGCGTCCTTTGGCTTTTCCAGTGTGCCGTCCAGTTGCGCCTCGGTTGCTGCCGCCACCAGTACGCTGATTTACGGCGGAGATTTTCCGAATGATGATCCCTCCACTTCTCCTGTTAGCAACTGCGACTTTGCCATCGATCTGGGACCACAGGACACGGCGAACTCCGGCCTGTACCGCCAGGCAACGGTATGGGTCGGCGGTGCCAAGGGCGCGAGCTATCCGACGAATACGACCGGGCAAAGTTATTCCTTTCATGCTGTCGCAATTGCAGGGCAGTTGAATGGTAAGTACGCAATTTTCGTTATTGGGGTCGATTCCACTCAGCCTTGGGAGATTGATCTGCTGCCGAATTGAGGCGTTGGATTGGTAGATTAATTCCGTTCATCGGGTGGACCGCATCATTTCGCTGCACTCTTGCTGAGAAGCAGCCTCGTAACTTGATTCGCGCCTTGATTCATATCCGGAACGGCGTACCGCCGGAAGAGAGAAAGGCTCTCAGGGGCGAAAGTGAAACCAGTTGGGAGATTGTTGCGTCCTCAACGTTAGAGTCTCATCTAAAAGAGGCATCTGTATTTATAAGGGGTATGCATGTCCAGTGCAGTAACGATCGTTCGCTTTCATAAGACCGGGTCCGCTGATGTTCTTCAGTTTGATCAAATCCCTCTTCCCGAGCCCGGTCAGGGTGAAGTCCGCATTCGCGTCAAAGCTCTCGGACTTAACCGCGCCGAGATTATGTTCCGCAATGGCCAATATCTCGAGACTCCGGTGTCTCCATCCAAGAATGGCTACGAGGCCTCCGGAATTATTGAAGCGGTAGGCCCGGATGTCGATTCCAAATGGATCGGTAAGGCTGTGAGCACTGTACCTGGAACTTTCAAACTCAACGAGCATGGAGTTTATGGCGAAGTCGCGGTTGTTCCTTTTCATGGGATAGCCGAATATCCCTCAACCCTCTCGTATGAAGAGGGCGCATCCATCTGGATGCAGTACCTCACCGCATATGGTGCGCTTGTTTGGCTCGGTAAGATTGCCAAAGGAGACTTCATTGTTATCACCGCGGCCAGCAGTAGTGTAGGCGTGGCTGCGATTGAGATTGCCAAGGCAGAGGGCGCTATCAGCATCGCGGTCACTCGAACTGCTACGAAGAAGGCAAAGCTACTCGAACTTGGAGCAGATCACGTCATCGTTACCGATGAAGAAGACCTGGTCGTCCGAGTTAACGAGATCACCTCGGGCAAAGGCGCGCGGATCGTCTTCGATCCGATTGGTGGAAAGATTCTAGAATCGCTCGCTGCTGCGACAGCTCCCAAGGGCACGATCTTCGAGTACGGAGCCCTGGCTCCCGAACCCACTCCTTACCCTCTGTTCACGGCACTCGCCAAGTACCTTACTATCCGTGCTTATACACTCTTTGAGGTGACACCCGATCCTATATTCCCCAAGGCGAAGCAATATATTTTCGACCATCTTGCTTCGGGTGCTTTCAAGCCCATTATTGATAAGAGATTTCGTTTCGCTGAAATTGTAGAAGCCCATCGCTATATGGAATCCAACGCGCAAATCGGTAAGATCGTCGTCACGCTATAAATCAACGCGAAAGGGTGGGTGCATAGCGGCGTGTGCGACCTGAAAGAACCAACGACGCCGCTGTTTATAAATTAGGAGAAATAATGAGTTACAAATACAACGCCGCTACATGGTGGAAACGATGGAGCGGATTCCAAATGGTTATGCTGATCGTGATGGTTGCGTTAGCGTCGTTTTCGCAGGCGGCGCGTGCACAGGAAACAAGATTACCTGCACAAGCGATACAACCTCAGCCGGGATTGCCGCTGGCGCCGGTTGTGAAGGCTTCGGCAGGCCCGGTGCAGGGGCTTGATAACCACGGTGTCTCCGAGTATCTGGGCATTCCATACGCGCAACCACCTGTTGGCGATCTGCGCTGGCAGCCGCCGTTGCCTTATCCTCAATGGATAGGGACACGGGAAGCGACGCACTTCGGTGCAACCTGCGCGCAGATCACGACGCTTGGGGCGTTTGCCGGTCCGCCGAACAGTAATGAGGATTGCCTCTATCTCAATGTCTTTACGCCTAAGCAGGCTGGCAGCAAGAAGCTGGCAGTGCTGGTATGGATTCATGGAGGCGGCAATTTCGATGGTGAGAGCAATGACTACGATGCGAGCAAACTCGCTTCGAAGGGCAACCTGATTGTCGTTACTCTCAACTATCGGCTGGGCCTGTTGGGCTGGCTGGCCAATCCGGCACTGGACCATGAGGGGCATGCGTTCGGCAACTACGGCCTGCTGGATCAGCAGTTGGCGCTGAAGTGGGTGCAGAGGAACATTGCATCCTTTGGCGGCGACCCGAGGAAGGTGGCTCTTGGCGGTCAATCCGCAGGATCAATCGATGCGTCGGCCAATGTGGTTTCGCAACTGGCGACGGGTCTGTTCAACCGCGCGATCTTCGAGAGCGTCCTGATCGACTCGATTTCATTGAGCGCTGGAGAAAAGCTGGGAAGCGCATTCTCGACGGCTGCCGGGTGCGGCACTGGTTCTGGCCCCGATGTTGCTACCTGCTTACGGCGCTTGCCTGTAGAGGCCATCCTGCGGTTGCAAGGGACAGAAAGCGCGAACGGTCCCTACGTCACTACTGCTCCAATTGCGGATGGCACGATTGTGCCGAGCCAGGGATTGTTCGATGCGTTGAAGAAGGGCAAGTTCGCGCACATGCCCATGATGAGTGGCTTTACGCATGACGAATACAATTTCCCAATCGCGATTAACGAGTATTTTTCCGCGACGCCACAAACGCCTGTTTCCGAAGCGGATGTGAGGAAGTATGTGGAGACAACTTATGCCGCGAATGCTTCAAAGGTGCTTGCAGCTTACGATTTAAGCGCTTACGCCACTCCTCAAATAGCGCTCGATGCGATGGGTACCGGATCGCTCATTTGTCCGCAGCAGGCTGTGAACGCGACACTGTCTTCGCAGGTTCCGCTCTATGCCTATGAGTTCAACGATCGGACGGCTCCCTTCTTTTTCCCGGAGTTGCCAGGCTTTCAGTCGCTGGCGTATCACACGGCTGACATTCAGTATTTGTTCTCCGGATATCATGGCGGCACGCGAGGAATAACGCATCCGCTTAACAGCGCGCAGGAGCAGCTTTCGGACGAGTTAGTGATGGCCTGGGCGAATTTTGCGAGGACGGGCAATCCAAACCGTGCGGGAGATCGGGCTGGAGATCGACCGTGGCCGCGCTACGATGTTCGCAAGCCCCGATCTTCGTTTTATCTGTCGGAAGACATTCCAGCTTCATCTCTGCGGACGGCTAATCAGATCTCCGAGGAGCATCAGTGCAAGCTCTGGGATAGTTTGCAGCTCCCTTGATGGCTGAATATTTATCTACAGACGAACTCCAGGTCTACTCTCTGTTGCGGTTTCACGGCAGAGAGTAGGCCTGGGAGAGTACATGATAACGAGGTGTGATTATTAGAGTTATACATAAAACTGTACAGATAACTGTATATATGAAAAAATCCATTTATGAATGATCGAGCAGGTGTTTCCCGGGATGAGCGGGCTTCTGCACTTGCAGCAGAACTTCGTGCGAGCTTTGGGAAGCTGAAGCGAAAACTACGCGAACAAGGTGGGCGAAGTGATTTAAAGCCTTCCCATGCCTCTGTCGTTCTTCGTCTTGAAAAGGACGGCCCTGCGGCTGTATCGAGCCTCGCCCGAGCTGAGGGCATGCGTCCTCAGTCTATGAGTGTCATCATCACATCCTTGCTGGAAGCCGGATTAGTGAAAGGCTCTCCAGACCCGAATGACGGGCGGCAGACCTTGATTTCGCTCTCCAGAAAATGCGAGAAGCTGCTCCAGAAAGGTCGCGCCACAACTCAGGATTGGCTCACAACCACAATTCAGAACAAGCTCTCCAATCAGGAACAGGAAACGCTTGCCGCCGCCGTCAGCCTGCTCACGCGACTCATCGAGGATTGATGTGCCCCCGTGCAGAAACGCAACGCTCATCCCATCCCATTCGAGGAAAACACCGAATGCCCGTTACGACACTTGATGCAAAGACCGCCCTCATTGTCGTCGATTTTCAGAAGGGTATTCTCAACTCACTCTTTATTCACCCTATCGCTGATGTGATCGAGCGAACTCGCACCAGGAGCGCATAATTATGAACTGGCTTTATTTTGTGTCGTACTTCTTCGGGGGAATTTTCCTGACCAACGCTATTCCGCATTTTGTCAGCGGAATGATGGGACAGCCTTTCCAATCACCCTTTGCGAAGCCTCCCGGCGAAGGTCTTTCCTCATCTACTGTGAACGTTCTCTGGGGCTTTTTTAACGCCGTCGTCGGGTATCTTCTCGTGGTTCGCGTTGGCAACTTTGATCTGAGATCGATAAGCGACGTTCTTGCACTTGCGGTTGGCGCACTGCTGATTAGCCTGTTCTCGGCACGGCATTTCGGCCAGTTTCATGGGGGTAATTCGCCGGAACGTTCCTAAAGAACCCAGCAGGTGCTTTCAGGGTTTGAGCATCTTCAATTTCCGTGTGTCGGTCTACGAGAGCTTGGGTTCGGCTGTTTGAACCATTTCCACGAGTACCTTGCGAGTTTCGTCGGCGTTCTGCACTGCGCGGAGGAAGTTGATTCGTGTTCCCTTCATCCCGTCTGCTGTTTTCAAGCGAAGGTGAAACCCAAGGCGGTCGACTGCTGTCATTGTAGCTTCGCTGGCTTCGAGGTTCGAGTGGGCCCTGGCCAGCAGAATCATCGCGGGGACGTGGTCCGTATTCATGTGGCTCAGAATCCTCGGGGCGGCCTCCGCTAGAGGATCGATCTTTGCGATGAGATAGTCATCTGCGGTCACCCACCCCATCACGCCGAAGCCGCCTACGTAATAGATGTCGAGGGGTTGCAGACGATAAAAACCGAAGTCTTTGAAATCGACCCAGGAACGGCTGTTCTCATACCGTGCAAGATAGCGCTCGCGAGCCGCGGAGTTTTCTTCCTCGGGTACGGGGAGGACATCGCCGACCAGAGTAGCTCGTGCAGTGCCGAGTGGATCGCCATCGCCCGCCTGACTCACAAACAAACTGGCGCGCGGATCTGCCTGAAGGTTCTGGGTGTGCATTGCCATGTTGCTGATTAGGAAGATAGGCCGTCCGCTCTCGTCGATTGCATAAGGCATGAGAGATCCGAACGGGTAGCCTGGCCGCTTCAGCGATATAGTCGACAATGTCGCGATGGTACCAAGCGAGACCAGAGTGCGCACCCGCTCGGCGTAACTGGGCTCTGGAAGCTGAGATGCGCTCGGATCGGTATATGCGTGCCTGCGAGGGGATACGGACTCTGTTGTAGACATTCGTGTTTGACTCCTACGTCTATGGTACGTCGGCCGGAACGCCGATCTTGCGGCGCTAAGGATTGGATCGCGACAGCTCATCTTTAGACAGTTCGGATCAAGACGAGCCTTCACTTGTTCTCTCTATTTAACTTTTGCAGGTGTTCCACTCTCGCTCTCTAACAAAATTCAACCAAGAGCTCTGTCGGCGCGTCAGATAGACAGATGGCTGGTCTCGGCTGGCCGTGACTTTATCTTTTTGGGAGCTGCAACAACGATGTCAAACTTTTTAGATGTCTTCTCTACCGCACTTCCTTATAGCGAATACCTAGCGACGGGCACTGAGGAACAGCAACGCCGCTGGACGCAGGTCTATGACATTGCGCAGCTCGATGCTACGCAACAGCAACTAGTAGCCGGCTTTGAGCGAGAGATGAAAATTCTGGTTCATAGCGGCATCTGGTGCGGAGATTGCGTCGAGCAGTGCCCGTTGATTGAGCGCATCGCCGAAGCGAATTCTGCAAAGATCGATTTACGGTTCGCTGAACGCCAGATGACCGGTGAGCTTGCTGAAGACTTGCGCGTCAATGGAGGAAGCCGGGTTCCCGTGGTTCAATTCTTCTCTGAAGACGGATTGTGGTGCGCCACGGTGGGAGATCGGACCCTCAATCGCTATCGAGCTCTTGCCTTGAAGCGGCTTGGCCCTAGCTGCCCAACGGGGATTCTTCCTCCCGAAAAAAGTGAAGTAGAGGCGACGCTCGCAGACTGGCTCAACGAGGTCGAGCGCGTGCAGCTTATGCTGCGTCTGACTCCCAGGCTGCGGGAGAAACATCAGGATTAGGTGAGGATAAAGATAGCGGCTGCCGGTGAACATGTTCTACGCTGTACTCATTGCTGTTCGATCTGGAACAGCAATGCAGCGACTGATTTAACTACCGGAGTGAAGGAAGATCACTGATTGAGCCAAGCCGCAAAGGAGCCTCGCTCACGAATGCTTCCCCGTGATGGACGCCGATCAGAGAACCGAAAAACCGATCGCGAGATTCCAGCCCGAATAAATAATCGTTCATTCCTACCGGCACCACACCAAAGCCCTCGGCTGTTTTTGAAAATTGCGAGGCGTGCATACGAAGCAGTTCGAGTTTACGGTCGTAGACCTCGGAAATGTCGACGACCATGCCAGGTTGCGTGAAGTGGTGCAAAAGGTAATACAGGTAAGCCGAAGACTTGTGTGGAGGATTTGGATCGTTCGACTTTTTCAGCGTGCAATAGATAGCGGCATTCCGGATGAGGTTTCCAGTCGCGGCATGATCTGGATGACGGTCTGTCCAATAGGGCGCCAGCACCATCTTCGGACGCCATCTTCGAATGACACTCGCAATTTTCTTTCGGTTCTCTACGGAGTCGATGACTCCGCAATCCGGTAGATTGAGGTTTTCACGAAACCGGGCACCGACCGAGAATGCGGCGTCCTGCGCCTCTTTATCGCGTTCCTCAGTCGTACCTCGAGACCCCATTTCACCCCGAGTGAGATCCACGATACCGAATGAAGTGCCAGATGCCTGGAGCTTTAATACTGTTCCGCCTGCCCCCCATTCGACATCATCAGGATGCGCACCGAAGAGCAAAATGTCTACCCGGGTCTCATCATTCTGGAGTTGGTTCTGTTTCGCGTCTGCCATCTTCTTTCGATATTACATCTCGGGGTCAAGACAGCACTGCAGCAATCACCTTTGCGTGAGAGGCAGGGTCTCTGCACCAGCTTTGTAGCCGGTAGATATATCGTTCGCCTATCCAGCCTTGCTGCCGATGGAAATTCTTATTGAAATGAGCAACTTAATCGCGTGATTTAATAATGCTCAGCCTCGCGAATAAAGCACATTTTTCACGGTGCTTTCTCCCCTACTCCATCCCGTAACTTTGGGAGTACTTGGCGGTGCGTCGGCTAGAGCGACTTTCATGCATCGAATTCGCGGGCACAAAAGATGGCAAGACTGCATGGAAACATCTAACATGCTGATATGACAGCTACAGAGGCGAAGCTCTTGGTTGCAAAACGAGCGACCGAGTTTATTGAAGACGGGATGGCGGTTGGACTTGGCACCGGGTCGACGGCTACGCAGTTCATACAGCAACTTGCTCTTCGCGTAGAGCAAGGGTTGCGAATACGTTGTGTTGGATCTTCAAAGGCCAGCCATGATCTGGCCAAATCTCTTTCTATTGAGATGACCACATTTCGCGAGACTCCAGTTTTAGATGTTGCCGTTGATGGAGCGGATGAGATCGGTCCTGGGTTGGCTTTGATTAAAGGCGGCGGTGGTGCTCTTTTGCGCGAAAAGATCGTGATCAGCGCAGCTCGATCTTTCATCGTCATCGCGGATTCGTCGAAGATTGTCGACCGCCTCGGGCGTTTTCCATTACCGGTCGAAGTGATTCAGATGGCGACGCCTTTAGTTGAGCGGAAGGTACGAGATCTCGGTCTGGAACCGACTCTGCGGCGAGACAAGGATGGTAGTCCCCATGTGACGGACGAGGGAAACTACATCCTCGATTGCGCTTGCGGGCAGATTGCTGATCCAGAGCAATTGGCTGCTTCAATTCGCGGAATTGTTGGTGTGGTGGAACATGGTTTGTTCCTGGGTATGGCGACGCGGGCGCTTATTGCGTCGGACGAAGGAGTCATCGAGAAAATGCCATAGGCATTTGCTACCAGCAATGTATCGGCGACGCCGCGACCTCGATTCATATAAGACGCCGCAGCCTGGATTCATATAAATTCATTGCATGCATAGCCGTGTGCCTGGGATGCCGACGAAATCAAGGCGGACAATACTTGAGTCGCGGCGGCGGTTTTTTAGACAACTTACGGTAGGATGCGGGGCACTACTGCTGCCACGGTTGCCTGCCTGGGGTGATGCGTCCACTGCTCGATCGTCAGGCCTATTTGAAGAGGTCTCTGCTGTGGTGAGCGGCATACATTGGGTCCACACTGCAGGCATGTCGGCCATGAAGTATCTGCCCGAGAGCAGCGGTGCAGGCTGCGCTTTTCTTGATTACGACAACGATGGCTGGATGGATATCTATCTTGTCAACAGCGGCAAGTGTGATTTTTATAATCCACTAAAGCCTCTGCGTAATGCGCTCTATCGCAACAATCGCGACGGCACATTTACAGATGTGACTGAGAAGGCTGGCGTGGGTGGCGGCGGCTATGGCATGGGCGTTGCGGTAGGGGACTGCAACGGCGATGGTTTGCCTGATATCTATGTGACGCAGTATGGACGAAATATTCTGTACCGCAACAACGGCGATGGAACTTTCACGGATATTACGGAAAGAGCGGGCGTCGGAGCTACGGGTTGGAGTACGAGCGCCGTTTGGTTTGATTATGACAACGATGGGCGGCTCGATCTTTTCGTCTGCCAGTTCTGCGAATTCGACAAGAGCATGAGCTGTCCGGTTGATCCAGATGGAACGCGGCATTACTGTATCCCGCGCCCATTCAAGCCGCGTCATAGCTGGCTCTTTCACAACAATGGCGACGGTACATTTACGGATGTAAGCAAAGAGACCGGTATTGCGGAGCATCTGGGTAAAGCGTGGGGAGCCGTGGCTGCGGATCTCAATAACGACGGCCGCCTGGATTTATTTGTCTCCAATGATACGGTTGAAAATTTCCTATTCATGAATACTGGGAAGAAGTTTGAAGAAACCGGTCTTACTGCGAATGTTGCTTATAGCACTGCTGGTTTTGCGCGCTCTGGAATGGGCGTAGATGCCGCTGATTTTAATGAGGACGGATGGACGGATCTCTTTGTTGCGAACATCAACGATGAGATTTTTTCGCTCTATAAAAACAATCATGATGGCACGTTTGATGATGTCGCAACGTCGATGGGTGTAGGCAGCGCTACGCGATGGATGAGCGGATGGGGATTGAAGTTTTTTGATTATGACAAGGATGGGAATCTCGACCTGATGTTATCGAATGGATTTCCAGATGACATGGTTGAGCGGGAATCTCATTTTGTTACTTACAAGGAGCCGCTGCTACTGTTTCATAACGAAGGCAATACGTTCCGAAATGTAAGTGAGCAGGGAGGTATGGTCTTCACTCGGAAGTTTGCTTCCCGTGGGCTTGCAACGGGGGATTTCAACAATGATGGCGCTATCGATGTGCTAATCAATGTAAATGATGCGGCTCCTCTACTGCTCAAAAACAATGCGGGGGCAGGCAATCACTGGCTTGGTGTGAAGCTGGTGGGCCGTAAGTGCAATACGGATGCTATCGGCGCGTGTGTGAGTTATCAGGCGGGAGATAGGATTCGCCATCGCATGAAAATTGGGGGCGGAAGTTTTCTGTCAGCGCACGATCCGCGATTGGTGCTCGGTGCTGGTGCGCACGCTAAGATCGACTGGGTTGAAGTGTCATGGCCGCAACCGAGTGGAGTGGTGGAGCGGTTTACGAACCTGCCGATCGATCGCTATATCGCCCTGGTTGAGGGTACTGGTCAAACAATAAAAAAGCCCTGAGCAAAAGTTCTGAGCAGTCGAATCATTCGATCTACTGCTCAGAACTTCTTATTCAAGGCTTGTCTATTCGTGTCGAGCCGCGATTGCGCGCCACTTTGCTGTGAGTTGCTTATCTGACAACGCCTTGATGAACACACCGCCAACTACACTTCGTGCCTGGAAGCCGATCTGCTTTCCGGTCTTTGTGTCATACCAGTCGGTCAGGGGGACGCGGCTTGGCGTCTCGTTCATCCACTGATAAATAGGGTCGACGATTGCGTTGAACTGCTCTGGTTTTGAAGCCAGGGTTGCAGTCCAGATAGACCAATCGAGCTTGGTGTAATCAGCGCGGCTATCGAGGGGAAGACCATAGCTGTTGATCTTCGTTAGGTAGTAGGTCATGTCTGTTTCGCGAACGCTGCTGGGAAACAAGTTGTAATCCAGAACGATATCCCACACGAGGTTGTATTTTTGGCTCCATGTGCCGGGGCTGTTGAAGGCGAGCTTGTAGTGATCACCCTCCTGGGCCATGCCGACCCATTTGCCTGCCATGGTTTTTGCTGCGCTCTCATAGTCCTTTGCTACGCTCTCTTGCTTTAACAGACGTGCGAGGTCTGCGTAAGCGGCGAGGGCGTCGATGGCTTTGATAGAGAGATTGGCGTTGTGTGCAACGTGACCTGCGAAGTCATCGGTTGTAAGTTGATTCTCCGGGTCGAGGCCTTTTTCGCGAAGATATTTTGCCCAGCTAGTAAGTTGTGGCCAGTAGCGTTCTGCGAGTTGTGCATTGCCCTCCGCACGCGCAACTGCGTCGACAAGGATGAGCATGTTACCGCTCTCCTCGACGGGCATCTGATCGTCTTCTGTCTGTTCACCGCCGCCATAAACCTGACCATTTGCCAATGGATACTGGCCGAGATCGTGTGGTGAGAAAGGGAATTTCCATCGTGCAAGCGCAGAGTATTCGAGGACAGGAAGCAGTTGCGCTTCGAGTAGCTTGGGTTGGAAGAATAGGAAAAACGGAGCGGAGGGATAGAGCACATCAACCGTGGCAATGCAGCCGTTTGAGAAGTTCTCTTTAGCGAAGAGCATTGGATCGCCGTTGGCATCGGCCGCGAGACCGTGAGCTGCAATCGTTTGCCGATAGGATAGGATTCCGATTGCTGCGTAGTGCGCGCCACCGACCTTGGTGAGATCTGCTGTCAATTCTTTGTCAAATGCATCGCCGCGTTTATCGAGCGCGACATATTGATCTTCTGCGGTATCCAGCATCTTTTCGACAGGCATGTTGTTCCGCTGCCAATACTCGCGAAGATTACGTTGCAGATATTGAATCGCATAGTCTTCGGTATACGAGACCAGCAGGTGCCGACTCACGGGCTGTGTGTTGACAGAACCGAAGTTGAGTATGGCTGTTAGATGAGAGCTTCTGCCTGCAGACTCTGGCATGTCGAGTGAGTCGCTTGTGGGCAGCGTTCCCTTATCGACGAACGTATCTAATGCGTTGGGTGCTATCGCTGTAGTTGAATCTTCGTTCTTTGGAATAGCGAGATGGAAATAGCCCCAATCAATGCGAAGGTTATCGCCCGAGCGATTGAGTAGATTCTGATCACGAGAACCGACAGATATAACGTTCAACAGAGTCGTCTGGTTTCGTGAGGCTACGACCTTTTGGCTGCGATCGTTCACTGCAATGATGGGATCTACATCGATAAGAATGGAGACCTGATGAGCGGATCCATCTGTTGATGTAGCGCTCCATGTTAGGTACGTTACCGGGCGTGAAAGCAGGTCCAGGTCACTCATGATTGCGGGGGTAAAGAAGGTGAGTTCAATTGCTACGCCGCTCTGCCTGAACTCATATCGCGTATGTGTAGGTGTAACAGAACTGGCATTCTGCTGCATCGCCGGAACGTTGTCGGGATTGCTGCCCATGAAGCGATAGGGCTTGCCATCAATGCGCGCCAGACCTGCGATGGGTTGATGTGCTCCAGTCCAATGTGTTGTGTCTGAATCTGTGAGCTTATCGGTCGTGGACCAGATGCTGAAGTAGGGATCATGCGTGATGAGTGGCGTGGCTGGCGGTCTCTGTTGCGATACTGCCGAACCAAGGCAGAGAAAGATAGCGGAAAGAAAAGCCAATGTCGATGGGACGGTCTTCATGAAATCCTCTTTGAGAAAAGACAGTTTGTAAAGCTGGTTCGGGTTGTGTTTGTTATCTGGGAGTGGATGTTTGGCCTGAGTCCGACTGATTCCCAATTGTTGCTGAAGGGTTTCGCCAATTGGCATTCCTTATTTCTTTGAGGCGTTTTGCCATCGCCGCGCTCTTATCCTTGTCTCCGAGTTGTGCGTACGCTCTAGCCAATAGAAAGTAAGCTTGCTCCTCAGTTGGATTGTCTTGAATTGCCATATTGAGCTGAGCTACTGCATCGACAGTATGGCTTTGATTTAACAATATCCGACCGATCTCCAAACGTGCAGGAGCATAGTGAGCGTCTATCGCCAGAGCCTTTGTTAACTGGGCTTCGGCCTCATCCTGATCTTGTTTTGTCTGTAGTGCAAGCGCGAGTTGATAATAGGTGCGTGGCTGGTTCGGTGACAGTTCGATTGATTCGTGATATTCGGTAATCGCCTTATCTGTGTCGTTCAATTTGAGGAGTGTGTTTCCCAGCAGTAAGTGGGCCTGGTAGGATTTTGGGTCTAAGGCGATAGCGTGCTTTAGGTCATCGCGAGCGGTGTCATAGAGAACTGCGTCATACTCGCTTTCGGCAATCGTGATCAGGAATTGTGGAGAGTCTGCGTAGGTGTTTCGCTGCGGTTGTAGAAGAGAGGTTGCTTCCTTGAATCGACCTTCAAGCTGTAGCGTGTTTGCGAGTAGTAGCAGAGATTGAATAGACGGATACGATTTGTAGTTGATCTCGGCTATGGTTTGTGCGGAGGTTAGTTGATGGCTGGAGATAAATACGAGGGTTGCCAGTTGTAACTCCTGAGCTGGCGTCTTTGCAGTGGCATGAAAACCCTTGAGTGCCTCTGCTGCTTGATCGATTTGACCTGTACCGAAAAATTCGCGAGCCAGTGAGGCTGCGATGCTGGTATTCATCGGCCATATGGAATGAGCTTGTTGCAATACTTGTTTTGCCTTAGGTATATCACCGCTTTCATCGAAAGAAGCTGCGAGCAATAGGCTCACTCGCACGTCGCAATTCAAATCGGAAAATGGTTGCAGTGTCGTGGCGGCATCCTGATAGTGTGCGCTTTGCATGAAGGTGCTCGCTTTGCCAAGTACCGCTTCTATTGCATCTTGTGATGGACATCTCCTGTTCGTTTTTGAGTCATGTTTTACTGAACTTCCGGGACTATTGCCGACACTATGCTGCTGGGCCGTCGCCGCAGTTGTTGGACTACCGAATTGGCAGACAACAACTGCAGCGGTGAGGATGAGAACAAGTCGCCTTGTTCGTCGCATTGGCAAGAATGCCACGGGATTAGAAGGCGAACCGCAGGCTAAGTTGAATTTCACGTGCTGGCCCTGCGCCTTGAACATAACCGAATCTGGTGTCATTCACTCCCGTATCCAATCCGTTGAAGTTGACGCGATTGAAGGCATTGAACACGTCCGCTCTGAAGGTTAAACCATATCGGTCGACAAATTTCCATGTTTTGTCGCCTGACAGATCCCAATCCGCGGATCCGGGGCCATATACGCTCTGTACGGAAGAGTTTCCCTGGACACCTACTCCAGTTACAGGTTGAACGTTTTGTATGTTGAAGTATGGTCCAAGTTTTCCATGCTTGCCCAGGTCGCCATTTAACGATGAGTTATTCACTGGACCAGTGACGTTAGGCAATGCGTTGACGAAGATTCCGAGGGATTGGTTGCTGCCGAGTGTCAGCCAGGGGCCGGAGTGAAGAGAAGCGATCGCAGCGAGCTTCCAGCCGCCAACAACTGCATCCATGAGAGCGCCTTTGTTGAGGAAGGCCTTGCCGTGTCCGAATGGGAGCTCATAGATAGCGTTGGCCACTAGGTTTCGAGTCAGGTCTAACTGGCAATGACCACGATCGAGCCTCATGTCAAGAGGATGCCATGAGAACACATCCTGCCACGGCCAGCCGAGGCACTTAGAGAATGTGTAGGAGCCGAGTACGGAGAAGCCCGAGCTATAACGATGCTCAGCGCGAATGATCAGACCGTTGTATATGGAGCTACCCGAGTTAGTGTTCTCTTGAACCCCGTTCCAGCCAGGAAATGGGAAGGTTCCGTCCGGGTTCTCGGGATCGATGTTAGGTCGCTCTTCATAGTGATGCGCTGCGCTTCCTAGGTACGAAACTCCGAAGAGCCAGTTCTTCAACGTGTGATCGATCGAAAGGTTCCACTCGTAGGTGTATGGAGTTTTGCCGTTAGGTTGGATGAACGAAGCTGTCGGACCTCCGCCTTGTACATTTGAAGCGAAGAGCTGGCTGAGGTTGAAGTTGAGAGGTTGCCCAACCGGTGAGTTGTTATAGCCCTGAATCAAATAAAACTTGGTTGTATCTACTTCTACTTCGTATTGGTTGATATTTGGTTGCAGGTAATAGAGTCCGAATCCACCTTTGACGTCTGTGTTACTCAACGGAGTCCAATTGAAACCAAACCTCGGCGCGAAGTTTGTGTATATAGGCTTGACCATGTTTCTGCCAAGGCCGAGGGTGCTTGTGTCTGGATACGAAAGGTCCTGATTGGTTGCAACATCAAAACTTCCGACGTGATTGCGTGTGTCGACGGGCGGTTGGCCATGTTCCCAACGTCCGCCAACATTGATGCTCAGATGACGGCTGACTTGAATATTGTCCTGAATGTAGTAGGACTGATACCACATTCTCAAATTGAGTGTTGGATCGCCAATCGCGGTAGAACTGGAAGTTGGAATTCCAAGAAGGAGGTCGGCGACGGGATCTCCGCTGTAACTTCCGTTGAAGGAGATAGAGGTTGCCGCCCAGTCTTCATACATGAAAATTGGTTGATAGCGGATATCGAGACCTGCCGTGATCTGATGCCTGCCCTTCTGCCAGGAGAGTGCTTCCGTCCACATGTTCAAGCCTTCGCGGACGATGTCTGTGCCCTCTGTCGAACCGGGATTGGCATAGTTCGTTACACCAATGGATGGAGGCCCGTAGGAGCCGGGCTGGTCTACTTCATTAATAAGTCCAAGAGGATTAGCTTTAGATGCATCATAGCCATCTGCGCGTTGTTCGCCGACAGCGGTATGAGCCCATCCATATCGAACGTTGTTGATCAGGTTAGGAGAAAAAACATGAGTCCATCCAATCCCTAAATTTTTGGGATCTGAAGGATATATGATCTCTCTCGATGGAGTGATGTCTGTCACATTTGTGGTCTGATTCTGATTGGTAAAACGGGCAAAGACGCTGTCCTTGCCTGAGATGGCATAGTCGAACCTGACGTTTTCCTGGTTCCAGTTGTCGGTTGTGTTCGCGACATAGAAATAATTTTGGCCGCCGGGATAGGAGCCATTGGCCGCGGGGTACAGCGCTAATACTTTCTGCGCGACGGGGTTGAAGTAGGTGCCTGGGATCTGATTGCCGGGAAATATCGCATAGCCGGTTGGGGTGTTTGGATCGCTTATGTATGGGTTATAAAGCTGTCCTGCATAACCGCTGAAGTTACCCGCGAGTTGTTGTGCGTTCGGGACATTGACGTAGTTATCCGCAGGGAATATCTGCCGGAAACCCTCGTAGTTGCCGAAGAAGAACATCTTGTTCTTCCTGATTGGGCCGCCGAGGCTTGCTCCAAACTGGTTCTGGTGAAACGGTGGCGCAGCGCCTGCGTCGAAATAATTTCGCGCATCGAAATCGTTGTTGCGAATGTACTCGTATGCGTTGCCGTGAAACTGATTCGTGCCGGATTTAGTAACGACGTTAATGAATGCTGCGCCGTTTCCATATGCTGCGGATGACCCGGATTGTTCGACTTTAAACTCCTGAGTGAAGTCGGGTGAGGGAAGCAGTCCGGCTGCTCCGTACCATGCATTGCGTGTTTCGATGCCATCGTATAGATAGCTTGCGTCGTCTTCTCTCAGGCCTGCGATGGCTAGAGCTACTGTTTGAGTGCCGGTCCATTGTGAGGCCGGGGAACTCATGCCGGAAATGATCGGTGTAACACCGGCGGAAAGCTGGGCCAGTTGGAGAACGTCGCGACCATTCAATGGCATATCTTGAATTTGCTGATTCTCGATGATCTGCCCTTGGTTTGACGCCTGAGTATCCAGCAGCAATGCTCCTGCGGATACTGAAACGGTCTGAGTAGTCCCGCCGACTCCGAGTGCGATGTTTTCCTGAATCTGTTGATCGACGAAGAGTTGGAAGGGCTGGAGATGCTGTGTTTCAAATCCACTTTTTGTTACTTCCATCGTGTAGGTTCCAGGAGGAAGTTGTGTCACATGGTATGCGCCAACGTTATCGCTGCCTGCGTGGTAGGTAATTCCTGTCGCCGTGTTGACGACTGAAATACTCGCTCCAGCTACGACTGCGCCCGTCGTGTCTGTTACCGTTCCATTGACGGCGCTGGTCGTGCTCTGTGCATGGCCTGCTACTGCAGCGAAGATTATGACGGCCAGGGCCAGCATGAGAGTCCCAAGGATCATCTGCTTTCGCAGGTGTGTGGGCGATACACTCACATACTCTATATTTCGCTTCATCTCTTGCCTCCTGAAGTCTTGCATCGGTATGCCTCATGGTTGGCTCCTGAGGGCGATGTAATCATTTACATTGCATGCCTCATGGCCCTTTGCTTACGGCGAGGATAGTATGGATTCGAACAAACGATACACAAGATGTCGGAGTACTCAATCACCACTAGTACAGATGAACTATGGAGTTAGTCTGCTGATGTATCTATGTAGAGGAGTGCAATAGTGCGATGGCCGGATAAAGCATCCAGGCAACTCCTGGCAGTGAGCCTCATCCTGGCAGGATTGGCAATTGCCGCGTGGTCCTGGTTTCACTGGCGACACGCAGATAGTGCCGTGCCTATGCAGTCTTTTGATCTACAGGCGGCGCGGTTGGATGAATGGAAGGCCTATGGCGGAAGCTGGAATATTGCTGACGGAGCTATACACAGTAATTCGTATGAACGAGGCGCGAAGTTACTCGCGGGCTCGAAGAACTGGGATAACTACACGCTGAACGCCGATATGCGCTTTGATGGGGTGGCTGCGGATATGGGCGTGATCATCCGTTCCAATGATGAATCGCGTGGCGTCGATTCATACAATGGATATTTCATCGGGCTTCGCAGCCTGGATGGAACGTTGATGATTGGACACTCCAACTATGCATGGGGTGAGGCGCGGCCTGTATTGGTTCCGGGCGGTGTTCATCCATCTATCTGGTACCGTATGCGTGTCACTGCGTATGGTTGTAACATCGCCGTGTCGGCACAGAATCTTACTACCAATCAAACAGCGTGGCTGGCTTTTCAGGAGCGCTCTTGCGTCAAGAGTGGCCGTATTGGTCTGCGCTCACTCAATGCCAATGCCATGTGGCGCAATATCAGCGTGACTCCTGCTGGGTGGAATGACTATCAGGCGTTGCGTCAGCATGTGGATTCCGTGGAGCAGCTTGTGATCCTGGATGGGCCGCCGTGGTGGACTCCGTGGCATGTTGGAATGCTGTTCGCTGCTGCGCTTGCGCTCGCTTTGTTGACGCAGCTTATTTACTTTCGGGTGCAACAGTGGAAAGCATTCACCATCACTCGGGAGCGCGAAAGGCTGGCCCATGAGATTCACGACACCATGGCGCAGAGCTTTGCGGGGGTAGGCTATCAAATTCAGGGAATCAGACGCAGCGTGGTGCGTGACGATTTGCAGGACACGCGCCACATTGCAGATCAATTGAGCGTCGCTTATCAGTTAGTTCGCAGATGTCATGAAGAAGCCAGTCGAACTATCGCTATGCTTAGTAGCTCTTCTCCGCTGGCACAGGAAAATCTTTTAGGGGCTCTCGCGAATACCGCGCGCAAGATCGCAGGAGATCAGATCAAGACCAATACGGAGTTGATTGGAAGCTCCACTCCGCTCAACCTGCGACTGGCGGATGCGTTGCTGCATATCGGGCAGGAGGCAATCGCGAATGCTGTTGGCCACTCCGACCCAACTGTGTTGACGATCACTCTGACCTTTGAAAAAGATGACGTGGAGCTGACGCTGCGAGATAACGGGCAGGGCTTCGACTACTGCCCGGCAACTGCGGGCTTTGGCATTCTCGGCATGCAGAAACGTGCGCGCGATATCCTGGGGACATTCAACATTATGAGTATGCCGGGGCAGGGAACGGTTGTGAGTGTGAGGGCGCGATTACAAGAAGCCAATCGACGGCTGCGCCTGGTTGCAATGGTGAAGGAGTGGTTCGTGAAGACGCCACCTGGCTTCAGTCCCCGATAGTTATTGATTCTGCATAGATGGGCTGGAGAGTTACTCGGGCAGACGGATCAGTCCACGTCGTATTGCAGTTGTTGCGGCTTCAGTTCTGTCATTGGCTTCGAGCTTTACAAGGCAGCTCGCTACGTGATTGCGGGCTGTCTTATCGCTGATGAACAGGCGCTCCGCGATCTGTTTATTGGTCAGTCCCATGGCAACGAGTGTGAGCACTTCAAGCTCGCGTTGACTTAGTTCTTCACGACCCATGGTCTCGAACAATCGTTGTGCAATGCCTGGAGGGATGCAGCGTTTATTCGCGTGCACCATCTCAACTGCTTGAACGATTTCATCCTGAGGTGTGCTCTTGAGCAGGTATCCCATGGCGCCAGCCTGCAAGGCGCGGAGGATGTACTCGTCGGATTCGTAATTTGTGAGCACGAGAATTCGCAGGTCTGGTTGTATGCGCCGCAGCTCAGCGATGGCTTCTGTGCCTTCCATCTCCGGCATGCGAAGATCCATCAGTACTACGTCCGGCTGCTTTCGCTGTATCTCTGCGAATGCTTCTTTTGCCGATCCGGCCATACCGGTGACAGCGATGTTTTCCTCGCTCTCCAGCATGGTCCGCAAGCCAAGCCGGACGACCGGATGATCATCGACGATCAGCACCTTGATCTTGTTTGCCCGCTCATTCATAACAAGACTTTAATCCCTTTTTCGGGCAGAGAGAAAAAGGGAATTGGATAAGCCGGTCAAAAGAGGGCAGCAGATAGCTAGAAAAATGGGCTGGAAAGAGGAGCGAAAATCTTTCGCGCTTCCTCCTTCCAACCCGTTCGGTGCATGTTTGTCGTAATGCTTTATTCGTTCGCGGGCGATGCTCCGAAGGATGGCGGCTCATCGCCTTTCTTGACGCCCCAGTTCTTATCCGGCGTTGAGCCGAGATCGAATTCGAGCGTACCGCCCTTGAGCGCGAAGCTCTCCGGCAGCCATGTTTTGGAGCTTGCCTTGCCGTTGACTTTCACGCCCTGTACGTAGGGCGTATTCGTCTCAGCGGCAGGGGCCAGGATGCTTACGTCTCCGCTGGCGCGATGCACGGTTATCTTGGAGAAAATCGGGCTTCCAAGTACGAGCTCCGCTCTGCCGGGGATCTCCGGATAGAGGCCCATGGATGCGAAGACTGCCCAGGAAGACATCTCTCCCAGATCGTCATTGCCGGGGATTCCGTCGGGTGCATTCTTCCAGATGGTGTTCAATACTTGCCGCACCAACTGCTGTGTTTTCCAGGGCTGTCCGGCGAAGTCGTAAAGCCAGGGGGTCTCGACTGACGGCTCGTTATCCAGCTCTGCATGAAGTGGGCCTGCCTTGGTGACGGCGGGCGCGCCCTTTTCGTCATAGAAGAAACGATCGAGGCGCACGACAGCTTTATCGCGTCCGCCCATCTGCTCAAAGAGACCGGCTACGTTGAAGGGCACCATCCACACATACTGCGCGGCGGTACCTTCGACAAACCCATCTTCTGTGCTTGGCGTAAAGTCTTTGGGCGCTTTGTCGTTATCGTCCTGAATTTTTGCCCAACTGCCATCCGCATTACGATTCATGAAGTAGCCGCCATCCGGAGCGGCTTGCGGATTCCAGATGTTCTTCCAGTACTGTGCTCGTTCTGCGAACCGGCGCTGGATAGCTGAATCACCAAGATGGCCTGCGAGAGCTGAGATTCCAAACTCCGCTGAAACATCCTCAAGCGTGTCGGCGGCCGGTCCCCATGCGGGTGCGCCAACCGGGATGTAGTGCAGCTTGAGCCATTGGTCCAATCCTGGCCGCTGGCCTGCGCACTCGACCGGGCATCCTGCCTGGCTGAGGTCTTCTTTGGTTGGAACATCCGCCGCATGGACCAGCGAGGCGAGTGCAGCTTTCGTCTCAAATTGCCGTCCGCCAAAGGCCCAGATGTCGGCGATGGCTGCGGCTGCGGGATCGCCATTCATGACATGCGTTGCGCCGCTGAGGTGCGTCCAGCGATCCCAGCGACCGCCATCCTGTTGCGATTGGTTGTAGAGACTTTGCGCGACATCGCTGCCTTGTTTCGCATCCAGCCAGGTTAGCAACTGGAACTGCGATCGATAGACATCCCATCCGGAAAAATTGGCGTATTGCACGGACTGTCCGGCGACGACATGATGGACTTTGCCATCCATGCCGGTGTACTCGCCGTTCGAGTCACTGTACGTTGTCGGGGTCATCAGCGCGTGATAGAGCGCGGTTGTGAAGACGGTGCGCTGCTGGTCTGTGCCGCCCTCAATCTCGATCTGATTCAGGCGCTTGTTCCATGCGTCGCGAGCGCGCCGGGAGACCTGCTCGTAGGTTGTGTCCGCGAGACTTTCGGCGTCGAGATTTGCCTCCGCGTTCGCCTCACTTACATAGGAGATTCCGACGCGTACACGTACATCGCCGCCATTGCCAAAGCCAGCCCATACTCCCGAGCCATGACCTGCATCAGGAAAGCCCTTAGCACCGAAACCGGTGCCGCCTTCTGCCTTGGTCGCGCCGGGAGTGATGGACTCATCTTTCCATGCGCCGGTCTCGGTCACAGGGCGATCAAAGTGGGCGACGAAGTAGAGGGTGTAATAGGAGCGGCGATCTTCCGTGCCAAGAAAACCGCAGAAATTGCCGCTGGTTACAGATCCGGTAATGGTGCCGGTTGAGGCGTCAATGTTGGTCTGTGCCGCGGTTGATCCGGCTTCGGAGTCGGACGTGCGCACGAGGATGCGTGCAGGCTTACCGACGGGGAAGCGAAAGGTCGCCACGCCCATGCGGGTCGCGGCTGCCAGGGAGACTTCAACTCCATTGGCAAGTTTGACGCGATAGGAGCCCGGTTCCGCTTTTTCGTCTATGTGGGCGAACCCGGTGGCGTAGGCGTTGCGAAAGTCTTTGGATGGGGAACTTTCCACCGCTTCGGTTACGGGCATCAGCGGGATATCGCCTGAGCCACCGGCGCAACCCCAACCCTCAACGTTGGTCAGACTGAATCCACGAATTTTCTGCGATCGATATTCATAACCGCCGGGTGCGGCGATCGTGTTTTTAGAATTTACAGGTGAGTTTTCAGGGCTGAACTGCACCATGCCGAAGGGCATCGTCGCGCCAGGAAATACGTTGCCGCCATTGGTTGTGCCAATCAGAGGATTGACCCACGAAGCACGATCCGGGTGAGCTGTTTCCTGACTGGTTGCTGTAAGAAAAGATAATGTCAAAGCCGATACGAGACCGGCCTGTAGGATTCCAGAAATAAGGGGACGGGAAACTACCTTCATGCCCGTAGATTAAGACATCGAGCGAGAGCGTGTCTTTGGGCTGGCAGTCGATGCATGAATTTATGTAGTTCAGAATGCCCGTTAGAGGTGAGCCCAGCGTAGCAGGAGCCCGGCCAGGGCAGCCCCGGTTAGATCGCCGACGATGGGAACCCATGCGTATTTCCAGTTAGAGGAACCCTTGCCAGCGATGGGCAGCAGGAAGTGCATGAGGCGTGGGCCAAAATCGCGTGCAGGGTTAATTGCGTAGCCGGTGGTTGCTCCAAGCGAAAGGCCGATACCCCACACCAGGCTGGCGACCAACCACGGACCCATGCCCGGAGCAGGCCCGTTTGCGGAGACTCCGTGAGAAAAGATCGCGCCGGCTACCAGCACCAGAACGAACGTTGCCACGATTTCGCCAAACAAATTCGAAGGCAGGTGCGGAATTGCCGGGCCGGTGCAGAAAATTCCCAGCTTGGCTCCCTGCGCTTCGGTCAGTTCCCAATGCGGATAGAAAAATAACCAGGTAATCGTCGCTGCGCACATTGCTCCCAGCAGCTGCGCGGACCAGAAGCCGATCAGATGAGAGAAGTCTCCGCTGATGATGGCGCTGCTCAGTGTGATGGCGGGATTGAGATGCGCGCCGGGGCTACCGAAGGCCTGAGCTGTCAGCACTCCACATAAAACGCCCAGAGCCCAGCCTGTCGTGACCACCATCCATCCGGCGTTTTCGGCATAGGTCTTGCGCAGGCTCACGCTGGCATTCACGCCTGAGCCGAGCAGGATCAGGATGAACGTTCCGGCGAATTCGCCGAGCCAGGGTGTTAGCTGCAGAGCATCATGCATCGTGCTTCCTCAGTAAAAGTTCCTCGAACCGAGCATTCGTAGGAAACGCGTCCACATCTGTTTTGGGCAACCTCAGCATTGTCTACATTTTTGTTGGTTTAGCCAATGCTGATTCGCCATAGCTGCTCTGGCATTCACTTTCCACGCTGTTCCAGTGGGAAACGCCCTAGCTTCGGCTTTCCTCGAAGCTCTCTATACGTCTATTCATCAGCCGTCAATTTTGCGCTCAAATACCTCGGAGCCGTCACAGACCGTTCCGGCCAGTTACAATTCTGAAAGTGGCGCAGGTTTTGTTGCGTCATTTATCGACACGATCGAAATGATTGACATGCTCCGTTTAGCCGTCAGGCAGTGCGGGCAGTCGCGAGGTTCACGACCGAATGAAGAAATTTGCCCTTATTGCACTCCTGCTGGTAGTTGGTGTGGCCGCAGGCCGAGCCCAGGAAAGCCGCCAGGACTTTAGCGTCAGTGGTTCTGGAATTCTGGAACCATTTATTTCCAGCACAACCGGTGTGAGGGTCTCTTCCAAGCGCGGTTTGGGCGCATTGTTCAGCTATCGCTTCATGCTTACGCCGAGAGGAGCGGTGGAGGCAAACTACTCCTACACGCAGAATGCGGTTCACTATGTGAAGCCCGCCCTGCCGAATGGCGTTCAAGTCAATACCCGCCTGCAGGAAGTCACAGCAGCCTACGTGTACAACTTCAGCTACCACAAGTTCAATCCATTTGTGGAAGCCGGTGGCGGCGCGCTCCTATGGGGCAATATCCGCAATATCGGAACCACCAGCCTGGATGTGAAGTCGCAGACGACGATCGTGGGCCTGTATGGCGCCGGTGTCGCATACGAGATCAGCCCGAGCTTCGATATCCGTGCTGAATATCGCGCTTTCTTTTCCAAGGTGCCGAACTTTGGAGACAGCGATTTGACCACCAATCGCTACTACAACATCAACAACCCCGTTGTGGGCGTGGCTTACCACTTCTAGACACGAGCAAATGCTCTTCGAGCAAAAGGCCTCCGCATCCGGAGGCCTTTTGTTGTTCTATCGAGAATCGCCACGATCCGGTCTGGTTTAACTGGCCGTTTTAACTCCTCCGCGTTGCCTGCCGACTGGCCACGGGCAGAATTTCGTCGAGCCTCTTTTGCCTGTAGGCAAATGTCGCTTCCATCTGACTGCGCACAAATATCGCACCTCCGATAGCCCCCAGCGGTCCCAGCGGCAGGTTGTATTCCACCTCATCGGTGATCAGAGTGCCGACGACGCTATCCCGTGTTTCGGACTGGATGAGGTGGCAGTGGCTCCAGGAGGCGAACGGGCCTTTGACTTGTTCGTCGCAGAAGTGGCTGTTCCATTCAAATTCGGTGATGCGCGCCAGCCATCCTATTCGAAAGGGAAGTCCGCGCAACGGGCGAAAGCTGATCACCATCTCTGAATCCCGGCCGGCTGCGGGGCTTTGAAAACGCAGTTCTGGATCAGGCGCAACCGGCCTCGGAGGCGGCGGAATCAGGCGCGAACTCTCAACTTTCGCCTTTTGCCATTTAGGCATCAGGTGCGGCAGGTTGCCGGGATTTGCGAAGAAAGCAAATACAAGTTCGACCGGAAACGGCGTCCATTGGCTGGTGCTGAGGGTGTACGGCATCCTGGGAGAGTCTCCGGGCGGCTGGTGACTTGCCGCTGTTTCTGCTCAAGAGTACCCCATCCACGGAAAATTAAGGTTACGGGCAAAAGATAGCGGAGCCTGTTGCGCTCCGCTTCTTTTTTGTTCTGTATTGCTTTTCGTGCAGTTCGGGGGAAGGGGAAGCTAGTTGGGGAGCAGAACACTATCAATCACGTGGATGACTCCATTGGATTGATAAACGTTGGCGATGGTCACAGTCGCCATGCCGCCCTTTTCGTCGGTCAGCATGATCTTTTTGCCCTTGGCCGTGGCAGTCAGCGTGCCGCCTGAAACAGTCTTCAGCTCAGCCTTGCCACCGCCGGCCTTGATCATCTTGACCAGGTCTTTGCTGGATACTTTGCCGGCAACAACGTGATAGGTCAGAACTTTTGTCAGTTGATCCTTGTTCTCCGGCTTCAGCAGGGTGTCGACGGTGCCTGCAGGCAGCTTGGCAAATGCCTCGTTGGTCGGGGTAAATACGGTGAAAGGGCCAGCGCCTTCCAGGGTGTCAACCAGGCCAGCAGCCTTAACTGCGGCGACCAGGGTGGTGTGATCCTTGGAATTGAGGGCATTCTCAACAATGTTCTTGCTGGGATACATCGGAGATCCACCTACGTCTGGATCCTTCATCTGAGCCTGAGATACGGTAGCAGCGCTCATTACGGCAGTGGCCATCAGGAGTGCGAGGGAGATTTTCTTGAAGCGGTTCATTGGGTACATCCTCCGGTTAAAGTTGAACTTCACCTGGAGAACGAATGCGTCCTGTCTTCGGATTTCTGTTTTACAAAATACATTTACAGCACGGTCAAAATAGCACGCGGATTTACTCCAAACGCGGGTTGTGCGCATGGTTGCCGTAGGTCGGAACTCGAAACTTCGGATGAAGTAGAAATTAGGGCGAACTGACCCCACTCGGTTAACGTAAGAAGACCCATAGTTGGATTCTGTCCGCCTGATGCGATCGTGGATGAAAATCTTCGAGGCGGTTGAGTTCTGAGGGGAAACCAGGAGTAAATTGCACGTGGTATCGGCACGAAATCGGAAAAAGCGCAATCGCTGGCTCGAACTGATCGCACTCTATAAACTCCTGCAGGCCCTGTTGCTGGTCGCTGTCGGCGTGGGAGCGCTGAGGTTGCTGGGCAAGGATATCGGCGACCTTCTGCAAAATCTGGCCACGGGACTGCGCATGAATCCTGAAGGCCACCTGGTGAGCTTTTTGCTGGGCAAGGCCAGTATGCTGGATGACCACCGGCTCCGCCAGATCAGTGTCTTCATGTTTTGCTATGCAGGCCTGGGGATTCTGGAAGGTATCGGATTGATGCTGGAGAAGATCTGGGCCGAATATCTGACCTCCATCATCACTGCCTCCTTCCTGCCTTTAGAGGTTTTTGAACTGATGCATCGCATTACATGGTTCAGAATTGCTCTATTTGTGGTAAACCTAGCTGTATTGGCTTACCTGGTCGGGCACCTGATTCGGGATAAAGCTGCCAAACGCAGACACATTTGAACCATTTCAGTAACCACCATATATTGTGCATGGTTTAATCCGCGGATCATTCTGTAGTAGCTCTTTCCGTGACATCTCTCCATATCCTCAAAATCTGCATTGAATCTAGTGCTTTTCCGCTAAAAAATCGCACCGGGACGGTCGAAGAACACGGTACTCTGGTGGAAATTTTTGGAGTGAAATGGATTATTCGACGGATTTGTCGAGTACTATAAGTCCAGTTCCACTCCGTCGGAGTCATTTTCCGAAAGAGGAATGCAGAAACCGGATCGTCGAACGCCAGGAAGCGCGTACAGCCCGGAAAGATTTGAGGTTCGAAGATGTTTCGCGGAACCCACGAAGCGAAAGTCGATGAAAAAGGGAGACTCAAGCTGCCAGCAGATTTCATGAAGCTGATTGCTGAGAAGAACTATGGTTCCCAGTTCTTCATTACTTCGCGTGATGGCAAGGTGGCCGAGATATGGCCTCTGCTGGAGTGGGAAAAGGAAGAAGAGAAGAAGGCGGCTCTTCCTGAAGATGACGAAGCGAAGATGACCTGGATGGAAGTGGTGAATCACTTTGGCCAGCAGGTGGAGATAGACAAGCAGGATCGCCTGATGCTTCCACGGGTTCTTCGCGACAGATTTGGTCTGGTGAATGCAGAAGTAGTCGTCACCGGCCTGCAGCGCTTTTTGATGCTGCGCAGCCAGCAGATAGCTGATCAGCGGATTGAAGGAATTTTGGCTCCCAGAAGTGCATCCGAAAAACCGATGCCCATCTCGGAAGCGCGACAGATTTTGGCCAGCCGTGAATCGGCTCAGGAATCCAGAAAGACGGAATTCTGAAAGCAATGAGTACTACTGCCCCCGAGGGGGTACACATGACGACTGAAGTAAATCGCCGCCATGTGCCGGTTCTTTCTCAGGATGTGATTCGATACCTCGCAGTTCGTGAGGGTGGTACCTACCTCGACTGCACGCTCGGATTCGCGGGTCATGCCAGTCAGATTGCACGGCTGCTTGGACCAGACGGTCATTTGATCGGCTTCGATCGCGATCCCCTGGCCTTGGAGTTAGCCGGGCAACGGTTGAAGTTGTTGGCGGATGAACTGGGCGACAGAGTGCCGAAAGTGACTTTAATCGGTGAGGCCTTCAGTTCGGTAGCAGAGCATGTGAAGCCGGGTTCGCTGGACGGTTTGCTGGCCGACTTTGGCGTCAGCAGCATGCAGATTGACGAGGCAGAGCGAGGATTTAGTTTTCAGGCGGATGGGCCCTTGGATATGCGTCAGGATACGCGCCAGGCTCTAACCGCCGCACAAGTGGTAAATGAGATGGACGAGAGTGATCTTGCCAATCTTATTTACGAATACGGAGAAGAGAGGAGGTCGCGGAGAATCGCCAGAGCAATTGTCAGGGCGCGGCCAGTGACGACGACGGGACATTTGGCCCGAGTTGTTGCAGGCAGCGCCCCGGCAATAAAAAATGAGCGAATTCACCCGGCGACCCGTACCTTTCAAGCGCTTCGTATTCATGTGAATCGCGAGTTGGATGAGATACGGAAATTGCTGGAGGCTGCACCGGGATTACTCAAGCCCGCGCTGCTTAAGTCCACAGGCATTTCTTCTTCTCCAAGCTCGAATACGGCTGGTCGGTTGGTCGTTATCAGCTTCCACTCGCTGGAAGATCGGATAGCCAAGGATGTGTTGCGAGAGACAGCGGCCAAGGGCATCTGGACGGTGTTAACTCGCAAGCCGGTAGTAGCGGATGAGTCAGAAACGGATCACAATCCTCGAGCCCGCAGCGCGAAGCTAAGGGCAGCGGAGATGGGCAATGAGCAGGAGTTCGAAAAGAGACCTGATTTTCGCGATGTCGGTTCAGGGGTTCAACGAACGGGTTTTCAGCAGTTGTCCGGAAAAAAGCAGGGAAAAGCTTCGCCGGGTCAGGACAAGGGACCCAAGAGTAAGGCAGCAGGGAAGAAGAAAAAGCGTTTAAGAGATTGAAGCGCAGGCTCGAAATAGAGGCTGCGATCGAGGGAGTCACCATGGCAGCACACGCAGCAACTTATTTCGACAGTGGACGTAGCTCAAGCCGGCGGATCGAAGAGCGCAATGCACGGCTTTTCGCCGAGCAGCAGCGCCTGCGGCGTGGTGCAACTCTGGAAGTTTTCTTCCCCAAGCGCATCGATAATTCACGACTCGTTAAGGCTCCCGATACGGTTCGCATCCGCGAGATGCGCATCTTCACCGCGGCTGTGGCAGTCCTGTTTTCGCTGGTCATGGTCTATGGACTGCAGCACTTCAGCGCCATCGAAATGGGCTACAAGGTAGAGGCCAAGAAGACGCAGGTCGAGGCACTCCGCGAAGAGAATCGTCAGCTTCGTCTATCGGAAGCGCAACTCTCGCAGCCGGGACGCATCGACCAGATGGCGCGCCAGATGGGCCTCATCGAATTGCAGCCAAGCCAGGTCGTTCGCATCACGGACCGTATGGATTCTTCGACGGCAACTGCTGCTCTGGCCCAGGTTTCCCCGACGGCACTGATCCCTTCCGCGACTCGCTGAAATTGCGGGGATCCGCATCTTCGTTCCAGATCCCCGGCTTTTCGGAGTATCTCGCGTGCAACTGCCTAATCCACGAGCGAATCGGAACCGCGGCACTCAGACTGCCTCGGTTCCTTTGCTGCGTATGCGCTATTGGGTGGTCTGCCTGTGCCTGCTGGTGTGGTGCTCGCTGATCATCGGCAAGCTCTTCTGGTTGCAGGTTCTGCGGCACAAGGAATTTGTTGAAAAGGCACAGAGGCAACAGCAGCATACTTTTGAAGTAGCGCCGCGCCGGGGCGTGTTGTATGACCGCAATCTGCGCGAGCTGGCCATGACTGTGCAGGCCGAGTCGATCTATGCTGTGCCATCGGAAATCGACGACAAAGAAAAAGTAGTTCATGACCTGGTGGAGATTGTGCATGGCGGGCCGGAAGATACCTGGACCAGTGAGCCGCAGATACTCGAACGCGTGAATGCATCGCGGGGCTTCGCGTGGATTGCACGTCGCGTAGATAACGAAAAAGCGGCGCGCGTCAAGGCTCTCAACATCAAGGGTATTTACTTCCAGAAAGAATTTCAGCGCTTTTATCCAGATAATCAAATCGCCGCGCAGGTACTGGGTTATGTCGGTACCGACGACAAAGGCCTTGCAGGCATGGAGCTGAAATTTGAATCGCGCCTGCACGGTTTACCGGGACGCATGTTTGCAGCGCTCGATGCTCGGAGGCATGTGCTTGGCTCAAGCGTGCGTGAACCGGAGCCGGGCGAAAATCTGGTCCTCACTGTTGACGAAAACATTCAATTCATCGCGGAGAAAACCCTGCAACGGGCGATGGATCGTACGCATGCGGACAACGGAACGGTAGTAATTCAGGATGTGCATACCGGGCAAATCCTCGCACTTGCGATTCGCCCTACTTTCAATCCCAACGACTTCCGTCACACTACACCTGCACTGTTGCGTAATCATGCCGTGAGCGATGTGTATGAGCCTGGCTCGACCTTCAAGCTCGCGACGTATGCGGCGGCACTCGATCAACACATTGTGACTCCGGATGACATGATCGATTGCCAGGGCGGCGCGATCACCTTCAATGGCCGCACTATTCACGACGATAAATCCGATCACTTCGGTGTGGTCACAGTGCATTACGCGCTCGAACATTCAAGCGACGTGGCTGCTGTGAAACTTGCTCTTAGAATGGGGCCGGATCATTTCTACAATTACCTTCGCAACTTCGGTTTCGGCTCGCGTTCCGGGTTGGAACTGCCAGGTGAAACGCGTGGCCTGTTGCGGCCTCCGCCGAAGTGGGGTGCAACTTCGATCGGTTCGATTGCCATTGGGCAGGAGGTTGCGGTGACTCCACTGCAACTGGTCTCGATGGTGTCAACAATCGCCAATGGCGGAACCTATCTTCCGCCGCACATGATCATGCCTCCCCAGCCTAAAAATGCGCAGGGAGATAACGTGCCAGTCGCGCAGCCATTCCGGGTAGGGCTGGATCTGCCCGATCCGCTGCCTGCCGGTGCGCATCGCGTTATCTCCACGATGACTGCCGCGCAGATGCGCAAGATGATGGAAGGCGTAGTGCTCTATGGCACCGGCAAACAGGCTCAATTGAATGGCTATTCTTCCGGCGGCAAGACCGGTACGGCACAAAAGATTGATCCTGCGACGCGCAAGTATTCGAAGACGATGCACGTGGCGTCTTTCGCAGGGATTGCGCCTGTCAACAATCCTGTCCTTGCGATAGCGGTGGTTCTGGACAATCCCAAGGGCGGAGGCGCGTCTTACTATGGCGGAGCAGCATCTGCGCCAGTCTTTGCTGAAGCTGCGCAAGACACACTCGAATACCTGGGCGTCCCGCACGATGTTGAAGTCCACGCCGCGCACGCTCCCGCCAAGCCTTTGACCGCTCAGGATATAGAGCCGGAGCAGGAAGAAACAGGCGATGTGAATGCAATGATCGCCGCCGTCAATGATCTACCCAACGACGATCCTCTGCGACAGGCCGTGAGCGCAAGCCGAGCTGCGGAATCCGCGCCTCAGACGACTAAAATCAGCGCCAAAGCAGCGGACGAAAAGAAGAAGGCCAGCGCTGCGGCGACTCCTGCAACTCCTCCAGAGACAGTGTCCGTGCCAGTACCTACGGATAGCCCGAATGCAATACCCAATGCAATAAAAGTCCCGTCGCTGATAGGTATGCCGGTACGCCAAGTGGTCGAACAGGTGGCACTTGCGGGCCTGACTCTGCGCGTAGAAGGCCGAGGCTTAGTGCGCACACAGACTCCTGCCGCGGGCAGCCTTGTTTCTTCCGGAACGCAGGTCGTTGTGCATTGTGCCAGGTGATGCGCTGGTGGAGTTTTCGCCCGATTTTTCACAGAATCCTGCAGAATTTGAAACGATAGAATAGAAGCTAGTATGCAGTGGAATGAACTCATCCGCGACGTAACTTCCGCGGCCCAGGACGCGCCTTCCGAGGTCGCTGTCACGGGCGTTGAATACGACTCGCGCCTAGTTCAACAAGGCTCTGTTTTCGTCGCCATGCGTGGTGGCACGACCGATGGAAATCACTATATCGATATCGCTCTCAGCCGGGGAGCAGTGGGCATCATCACTGACTCTGCCGAAGCTTTTGGAGCACTCGCCGTAAGCCATTCAAAAACGCCGCGACTGCTGGTCGAGCATGGGCGCAATGCGCTGGCGCAAGCGGCCTCCGCATTCTTCGGTCATCCTGAACGTGTACTCGGCGCAACCGGAGTGACTGGCACAAACGGCAAAACAACAACGACCTTTCTGATTGAATCGCTGCTCAATGCCGCGCGTCGTTCATCGATTCTCGTAGGCACGATTGAGTATCACGTTGCTGGTCAAGTGAGGCTATCCGCGCACACGACGCCGGAGTCGCGCGATCTCTTTGAACTGATGGCCGATGGTGTTGCGCTGGGTGCAACGGAGTTGGTAATGGAAGTCTCCAGCCACGCTCTAGATCAAGGCCGAATCGCTGAAGTAGACCTTGACTTAGCAGTATTTACGAATCTCACTCGCGATCATCTCGACTATCATCACACGATGGATGCGTATTTTGCAGCCAAGCAATTGCTCTTTGATGGCACGCGCTATCCGGCTCCGCGCGTAGCTATTCTCAATGCCGATGATGCACATTCGCAGCAGCTCGCTACTGCTGCAAAAGAGGCGGGTGCTGAGGTTATCACTTACGGTCTGGGCCGTGCTGCATCGCAGCCTGAGTGGTACGCGGAAGATTTGAAACTGCTTCCCTCGGGTGTGAAGTTCACGCTTGTAACACCCGTCGGCACAGCACAAGTCAACTCCGGATTGGCTGGCGAAGTCAATGTTTTAAACCTGCTCGCCGCGCTCGCTGCGGCGTATGCGCGCGGTGTCGATTTCGACACGTTGATTGCATCCGTGCCGAGTCTTCGTCCTGTACCCGGTCGCTTTCAACCTGTGGACGCCGGGCAGCCTTTTACAGTCATCGTTGACTATGCGCATACCGACGATGCGCTGCGTAATCTCACTGCATTGGCGCGGCAACTCGTGCATGAAAAGCTGGGTCGAGTCATTACTCTCTTCGGTTGTGGCGGTGATCGCGATCGCACCAAGCGCCCGAAGATGGGCCAAGCCGCAGGTGAGGGTAGTGATTTTGTTGTTGTAACCAGCGACAATCCGAGGTCTGAAGATCCAGCCGCGATCCTCGCGGAAATATTGCCGGGCGTCGAGGGTTCCGGTGTCCGCTTTGTTGTTGAAAGCGATCGCGCAACGGCCATTCAATTGGCGCTCGCCGAAGCTGAACCCGGCGACGTAGTATTGATCGCCGGCAAAGGCCATGAAAAGGAACAGATTTTGCGTAGTGGTCCAATATTTTTCGACGATTCGCAGGTTGCTCTTTCCGCTCTGCGTTCCCTGGGCTATGGTGGAGTGAAGTGAAACTGACATTGGCAGAGATCGCTCTTGGTTGCAGCGCCAAGCTGGAGGCTCCAGCGAGCGCCGTGGGCGTTGGTGCGTTTGTGGCCCAGGGCTATTCGATTGATTCGCGCACTGTTGGCGTAGGCGAGCTTTTTTTTGCTGTTCGCGGCCCACGTGTCGATGGCCATGATTACATCGTCAGCGCAATTGAGCGAGGCGCGCTGGCTGCTGTGGTTTCCCTCAACAGGCTTGCAACGTTGCCGGATGCAGCATTGGCTGCGCCGCTGATCATTGTCGAAGATACGCTTGTCGCGTTGCAGGCACTGGCTGCGAACGTTCGTCGTCATTGGGGGAAACGCGTTGTCGCTGTGACTGGCAGTGCTGGCAAGACCTCGACCAAGGACGCAGTTGCTGTAGCGCTCGGTGCAAAATTCAATGTACTCAAGTCACTCGGCAATCTGAACAATGGCTATGGTTTACCGCTGCAACTATTGCGTCTCGAACTAGAACATGAGTACGCCGTTATCGAAATGGGCATGAATCATGCTGGAGAAATCGCCCAGCTTGCTCGTATTGCTGGTCCGGACTGGGGTGTCATCACCAATGTAGGCATGGCTCATGTCGAGAATTTTTCAGATGGACAGGGCGGTATCGCACGCGCAAAATACGAACTCGTTGAGGCATTGCCTGCCTCCGGCATCGCTTTTCTCAATTGCGACGATCGCTATGTTGGACAGTTCGGTCGTGACTTTGCAGGCAAGGTCGTTTACTTCGGAGCAGGCCCATGCGCCGATCCTCAAATTACGAGTGCTCGCGATGGTGACGGACTCCAGATTGAACTGCTTTCCGTCGGTACCAAAGCGACCATGACGCTGCCGATGCTGGGACAGCACAACGCGAGCAATGCAATGGCCGCGATCGCAGTTGCCCGCGAGGCAGGCGTGCCGTTGCAGGACGCGATCCGTGCGCTCGAAACGCTGACCGCTGGAGATCGCCGCGGCGAAGTGCTGACCATCGCAGGCGCGACAATTATCAACGATTCCTATAACTCCAACCCCGAGGCGCTGCAATCCATGATTCGTACACTGGCTGCGCGTTCGGCACAGCGGCGAATTCTCATTGCAGGGGAGATGCTTGAGTTGGGTGATCATGCTCCTGAGCTGCATACGCTTTGCGGCAAAGCCGCTGCCGATGCGGGCGTTGACATCATTGTTGGTGTTCGCGGCAATGCGGATTATCTCGTTAGAGCTGCAGCGGAGAGTGGCGCGGAATCGATCTTCGTGCCGGATGCGATGGCTGCTGGAGCGTGGCTGAAAAACAATCTGAGGCCCGGTGATGCAGTCCTGGTCAAAGGCTCGCGTGGTGTGCGCCTGGAGCAGGCGATTGAAATTCTTCGCTCGACGCAATCAACTGGTTCGTAAGACTCAAGCACGACACTCTAAGCGATACAGGTAACACGATAAAATCAGGCTCGACGTTCTTCCTGGGCTCGGAGGCTCTTTGCTTTACTGGCTGCTTTACCAAAAGCTTTTTCCGTATTTTCATCCATTCCGTATCTTTCAATACCTGACCTTCCGCACGGCATTTTCGTCGTTGACGGCCTTGCTGATTGCGCTGATCATAGGCCCCTATGTGATTGAAAAACTGCGCCAGTTTCAGATCAGCCAGTACATTCGCGACGAGGGTCCGGAGTCACACAAGAAGAAGTCCGGCACGCCGACGATGGGCGGTGTGCTGATCGCGATTGCCATTCTGCTGCCGACCGTACTGTGGTCTAATCCTTCCAATCCGTTTGTCTGGGTCGTTGTTTTTTCGACGATTGGATTTGGCGCGATTGGCTTCGCAGACGATTACATCAAGGTCGTCAAGCGCCGCAACCTGGGTCTGACAGCGCGAGCCAAGATGTTCTGGCAGGTGATCGTTTCATTGATGATCGCCATAACGCTGGTGGGTTTGCAGCAGTTCCGAATTTTCTCAACCAAAATGACGGTGCCTTTCGTCAAGAACTTCCATCCGGATCTAGTCTGGCCGTGGTTGGGTTCCATTCCGCATCTCGGTTTCCTGATGTTTTTGCCGTTTGTGATTTTCGTCACGCTGGTTCTGGTCTTTTCTTCGAATGCGGTCAATCTTACGGACGGTCTCGACGGCCTCGCCATTGGCTGTACTATCATCGCTGCTGGTGCGCTGACAGTTCTGACGTACGTTAGCGGCCATGTTGTTTTTGCCGACTACCTTGAACTCCAACGTATGCCCAAGGTTGGAGAACTGACCGTCTTCTGTGGGGCCATGGTGGGTGCCTCTATCGGCTTTCTATGGTATAACGCGCATCCAGCAGAGGTTTTCATGGGCGACGTGGGCTCGCTGGCATTGGGTGGAGCGATTGCCACAGTTGCTGTAATTATTCGTCAGGAATTGTTATTGCCGTTCATCGGCGGCATCTTTGTGCTGGAAGCGATCTCCGTCATCCTGCAGGTAGGGAGTTATAAGCTGCGTGGTGGCAAGCGTATCTTCAAGATGGCCCCTTTGCATCATCACTTCGAATTACTTGGCTGGAAGGAATCAAAAGTCATTGCACGTTTCTGGATTGCGGCGCTGGTGTTTGCACTATTTGCACTTACCACGCTGAAACTCCGCTAGATACAGGCGGTTTCACGCTTTCGAGTGCCACAATGGATGTGGCGCAAGCGTCAGAACAGAATTGAATGATGGAGCTGGAATGGAGTTGAAAGGTAAAAAAGTTCTGGTCGTAGGTCTGGGTAAATCCGGGCTGGCAGCGGCCCTGTTTCTACGCAAGCGCGGAGCACATGTAACCGTATCTGATATGCGTAGCGCTGCGGCTTTGGCAAAGGAGATTCCAGCGCTGTTGGATGAAGGCATCATGGTCGAATCCGGAGGGCATGGTCTGCTGACGTTTCGCCGCCAGGACCTGATTGTCGTCAGCCCCGGCGTCCCGCTCGACACTCCAGAACTCGTGCAGGTCAAGGCGTTTGGCCTACCTGTCATCGGTGAACTGGAGCTGGCAGCACAGTATCTCAAGGGCAATGTACTTGCTATTACCGGCTCGAATGGCAAGACAACCACGACTGCGCTGATCGGCGAAATTCTCGCCTCGGCAGGCCTGCCTACACAAGTCGGCGGCAACATCGGCGTGCCGGTCATTGACCTGATCGAGAAAAGCACAGATGAAGGCTGGTCTGTTCTTGAAGTCTCCAGTTTCCAGTTGGAGAGCACACAGTTCTTCCATCCTCGCATCGCCGTCATTCTGAATATCACGCCCGATCATCTTGACCGTCATGGGACATTCGAAAACTATGCACTTGCAAAAGAGCGTATCTTCGCCGTGCAGACTGCTTCCGACTACCTTGTTTTGAACGCAGACAATCCTCGCACCGCTCAAGCAGCCGGGCGTACCTCCGCGAACGTCTACTGGTTTTCGCTTGAGTCCTCGGTTGTTCAGGGTGCCTGGGTGCAGGAGGGAGAGATTGTTTTTCGCGCGTCAGCGAACGCGGCGATTGAACCAATTCTGTCTCTCAAATCGATTCCGCTCAAAGGCACGCACAATGTTGAGAACACGCTTGCTGCAGTCTGCGCCGCGCGTCTTGCCGGAGCGGACGCCGCATCGATCGCCAAAGCTGTCGCCATTTTCCGTGCTGTCGAGCATCGCCTGGAGTATGTCGCCACCAATAACGGTGTCGAATACTACAACGATTCGAAGGCTACCAACGTCGATGCCTCTGCGAAGGCCATCGCTGCATTTCCTGGGTGCATTCACCTGATCCTCGGTGGCAAAGATAAGAACTCCAACTATGCCGACCTCAGCGATCTGCTGCGCAAGCGCGTCAAGGCTGTGTATACCATCGGTTCGGCTGCAGCCAAGATCGAATCGCACATTCGCGGCGTGGTTCCCATTGTCTCCAGCGAAACCCTCGACAAAGCTGTCGCTGCGACTGCCAAGGCTGCGCATCCTGGCGATATAGTGCTGCTGTCGCCTGCCTGCTCCAGCTTCGATCAGTTTGAAAACTACGAGCAGCGAGGCCGCATCTTCAAAGAACTGGTAAACAATCTGAACATCCTTAACGAACGGAACAGCCAGGAGAAAGGCTAGATGGCCAAACGAGTAGGAGTGGACAAATGGCTCTTTTTCACCACGCTATCGCTGGTTGTGGTGGGGCTGGCCATGGTTTTCTCAGCCTCGGCTGTCATGGCGCAGGAGCGCTTCGGTTCGCCCTACACATTCCTCGGCGGACAGGCTCTGTGGGCGTTTCTCGGAGTCATCGTATTAGTCGTGTTGATGCGCATCGACTATCGCCGCTATAACTCGAAGAAGTTCATTTATCCCGCAATGGGCGTGACGTTCGTGCTGTTGCTCGCGGTCTTTGCCGTGCATGGCTCGCACGCTACACATCGCTGGATTCGCTTCGGCCCATTCTTCACCTTTCAGCCATCGGAAATCGCCAAGCCGATGCTTGCGCTTTATCTTGCGTGGTTTCTACACAGCCGCCTCAATGCCATGCGCGATTGGAAGCACACGCTGCTTCCTGCCGCCGTCCCTGCATTTCTCTTCATTGGACTCATCGTCAAAGAGCCTGATCTTGGGACTGCGATTGTGCTGCTCGGCATGACTATCCTGGTGCTGGTTCTTGCAGGCATGGAGTGGCGCTATCTAATCGCTATCTTCGCTGCTGTCGCGCCTGTTCTTGCGGCGCTGCTGATCTTCGTACCCTGGCGGCTTGCTCGAATGAAAGTCTTTCTCAACCCTGAGGCCGATCCAAAAGGCGCGGGCTTTCACATCAATCAATCGCTTATCGCGGTTGGGACAGGTGGCTGGACAGGCCGTGGTTACATGGAGGGTGTGCAAAAGCTCTTCTATCTGCCTGAGCCGCACACCGATTTTATCTTCGCGAATATATCGGAAGAGCTGGGCTTCATCGGCGCTGTTCTTATTGTGATTCTCTTCGTGGTGCTTGGCTTTCGTGGCCTGCGAACTGTCTTTTTGCTGCGCGATCCGTTCGCACGGCTGCTTGCTTTTGGAATCACTATTACGATTTTGATTCAGGCGTTCTTTAATATGAGCGTAGTTGTGGCGTTGCTGCCTACCAAGGGTATCCCGCTGCCCTTTATTTCTCATGGTGGAACATCGCTGGTCATCATGCTGGCGAGCATCGGGATTCTGCTCAACCTCACTCGCGAGATCGACTAAACGTGCCAGATCTCCTACCTCATCCAAGAATTCTCATCGCCGGCGGCGGCACAGGTGGACATATCATCCCGGCCCTCGCTGTCGCGCGCGAATTGGTAGCCCGTCACAATGCGGAGATTCTCTTTGTCGGCACTGCGCGGGGCATGGAGTCGCGGCTGGTTCCGGAGGCTGGTTTTGCGCTCAAGCTGGTCGAGATCGGCCCGCTCAATCAGGTTTCCTGGGCAACTCGCATCAAGACGATGATTGGCTTGCCGCTCAGCCTTATTACGTGCTCTCGGTATATTCGCGAATTTCGCGCCGACGTTGTCTTTGGCGTGGGCGGATATGCTTCTGGACCGGCAATGGGTGCGGCGATTCTGCGCGGAGTTCCAACCATGGCGTTCGAACCGAACGCCGTTCCTGGGCTCGCAAATCGTCTCGTGGGTAAACGCGTTCAGGCCGCTGCGGTGAATTTTCCGCCCGCGGCGAAGTGGTTTCGCAATGCTGAGGTCACCGGTATTCCTGTGCGTCCGGAGTTTTTTACGATAAGCGCGCCTCCGGTAGATGCTCCGCCGCACCTACTGGTTTTTGGCGGATCGCAGGGGGCGCGTATTTTCAATACCATCCTGCCGCCGCTGGTTCCAGCGCTGCTCGATGCTGTTCCGGGATTGACGATTTTGCATCAGGCGGGCGCGCGCCACGCTGAATCAACCCGCGCTGCGTACGTTGCTTCAGGCGCGGATCCAGACCGCTGGCAGGTGGAGGCTTTTCTGGATAATATGGGCGCTCGCTTTGGGGCGGCTAACCTTGTCATGGCCCGCAGCGGGGCGTCAACTGTGGCCGAACTGGCCGCTGCCGGAAAACCCTCACTACTCATTCCCTTTGCCGCCGCCGCCGACGATCATCAGCGCAAGAATGCGGATGTCATGGTCGAGGCAGGCGCAGCAGTTTTGCTTGAGGAGCGTCAGTTATCTCAGCCCGGCTTGCTTCTCTCGTCTCTCGTAAATCTGCTTGGCGATCGGGTTGGGTTACGGGCGATGGCTCAAAACGCCAGAACCCAGTCTCGTCCCGGAGCCGCAGAACGAATCGCCGATCGCCTGGCTGAGTTGGCAAAGCGCTAGGTTTTGCTGCCACTCCTGCTCCAGGGAAGACCTTCTCTCCAAAGAAAAAGGGACGATCCTAGGATCGTCCCTTTATTGCTGTATTGCACGTTACAGGTATAGCAGGATCTTACCGGTGACCGCCGCCACCATGGCCACCACCGCCACCGTGACCGCCGCCAAATCCACCACCGGCATGGCCGCCACTGAATCCGCCAGCATGACCGCCGCTGAATCCACCACGTGCACCACTGTACCCGCGTGCTCCACCGGCATAACCACGACCAGCATAGCCGCCGCGTCCAGCGTATCCACCACGTCCACCGTATGCGCCGCGACCGTAGCCGTATCCACCACGCCCGTAACCGCCACGTCCGTAGCCATAACCGCCGCGACCGTAGCCGAATCCACGCCCATAGCCCCAACCGCGGCCATAACCATAACGACCATAGCCGTAGCCCCATCCAAAGCCATACCAGGGGCCGACACCCAGGAAGAGGCCGTCGTTAAACCAGCCTGCTCCGTAGTAGCCGTAAGGTGCGCAGGAGTAAGGGTAATCAGAGTAGTAGCCGTACGAACAGTCCGGCGGACCATAAGCGTAGGGGACCGGGGCAATCACCGGACCAATCCCTACACCGACGAAGACGCGAGCCTGTGCCTGTGGAGCCAGCGAAACAACCGCTGCCAAGACCGCTGCGACCAAAATCAAGCGAAGATTCCGCATTGTAGACCTCCAGGTGCTTACCGTTTCTCTCGACGCTTGCGGGATCGGGGTTCCGGTCAGCTTGCGCTGTTTTCAGCGCTTCTGATGTATTGAACGCTCTTTTTGCAAGGAAGTTGCGGTGATCCGGGAGAATCTTGAAAACGGAAGAATCCGGAAAATCGCAATTCATGGCAAAGCCGCATTCCTACATTTCGGTTAGATGCAGGCATGACGGGATGAGTGCAAAAACAAGATCAGCGAGCATTGAGAAAATACAAAATAAAAGCGGCTCCTCCCTTGTTGAGTGGAGGAGCCGCTTATCAGAACGCCAAAGCCATTTGTTGATGGTCAGGATTTGCTGCCCTGGGGAGAGGAAAACAAGTCAGGACTGCAAGTCGGGGGCATTCGGACTTTTATCGACGACGCTGGTGGCCGCCTTCGAAGTGACCGCCTCCGAATCCGCGCCCGCCGCGATCATTTCCCCGATTGTCGCCCCGATTGTCCCGATGATCGTTTCCCCGGGCAAATCCGCGCCCAGCTTCAGCGCGTCCGCGGTCGTAGCCAACTGGCTCTCTGCCGTAATCTCCTCTGCCACGATCAAAGCCGTAGCCTCCTCCGTAACTTATTCGGCGATCAAGGCCCGGGCGTCCACGGAAGATCCATGCTCCGGGAACCCAATAGCCGGCATTGTAATAACCGGCAGTCCAGACGTATCCGTCTCCAGGGCAGGCGGGAACATAGCTTTCGCCGAAACCGTCCTGGATCCCAAGCGGGGCTGCATTGGCGGCAACTGCTCCCGCCCCAAGTGTTGCTGCAATCAGAGTCAATCCGAGCATCGCATTCCGCAAAGTATTTTTCATGGCAACTATCCTCTATCCTGGCGTTCTTTTGCCTCGGACTAGCTCGCCTTCGTGGGTAACTTGTCTACCGCTGTTACCCTCGGTCCGCCCTTCATGTACAGTGCAAACACCACGTTTAAAAAAGGTTGCGGATAACTCGACCAACTTGAGAAAAATAAATATGCGCAACTTTTGTAAGTAAAACGAGTTGCTCTTCGCATAGGTTGATCCTCGCATCGATTGTGTTTTGACTTACTCACGCAGCCTGCAAAGTTATAGCTTTTCGAAAAGTCTCCATACCTATAAGACAAGTATCTGTAACCATAAAACCTCGCAAATTTGTGCAACCTCGATCTCCCGCGGATTGAACACGATACAAAATGTCATAGTGTTCCACGTGAAACAATTCAAGGTTTGCCCGTGTAACATGCCTGTTTTTGCGGCAGGATTCGAATGGTGCATTGCAGCACAATTCATCGATGCCCAGAGTGTTAACCTAAGCCTTCGCGCATGTTTATTCAAAAGCAACACGTTCACTTCATAGGCATTGGCGGTATCGGCATGAGCGGCATCGCCGAGATTCTGCTCACATTGGGAATGCGCGTCTCCGGCTCAGATCAACGCCGCAGCCCCATTACAGATCGTCTCGCACAGATGGGCGCAGTGGTCTACGAAGGTCACGCAACCGGGCATATCGGCGACGCGTCTGTCGTGGTGACGAGCTCAGCCGTCAGCGCCAGCAATCCTGAGGTCGTCGAAGCGCGAGCGCGTAAGACGCCGGTTATCCAGCGCGCCGAAATGCTGGCGGAGTTGATGCGTCTGAAATACGGAATCGCCGTTGCCGGAATGCATGGAAAAACGACGACGACTTCGATGGTTTCCTCGGTTTTGGCTGCCGGTGGACTCGATCCGACGGTCGTTGTCGGAGGTCGCGTCGATGCCCTAGGCTCGAATGCTCGCCTCGGCAGCTCTCAGTATCTGGTCGCCGAAGCGGATGAAAGCGACCGCTCGTTTCTGAAGCTGTCGCCGATTTTGGCTATCGTGACGAATCTCGACCGAGAACATATGGATTGCTACCGCGATATGTCCGACGTGGAAACAGCGTTTCTTTCCTTTATGGACAGGGTGCCGTTTTATGGCGCGGTTACGGCCTGCATCGACAATCCTCTGCTGGCGGGGATTGTGCCGCGTGCGCAGAGGCGTGTTTTCACTTACGGAATTGCGTCGGAGGCCGATTATCGACTGGAGGTTTTAACCGCGGCTTCCGCTGGGAACGGTGGCGGGTTCGCGCGATTCCAGGTGCATACGGCGAGAGGGCCGCTGGGACCGTTTGAGTTGCGGGTGCCGGGACGGCACAACATCCTGAATGCTACGGCGGCGGTGGCGATTGCCTGCCAGCTTGATGTTTCTGCAGAGAAGATTGCCGAGGGGCTTGCGAATTTTCGCGGTGTCGATCGGCGTTTTCAGTTGCGGGGCAAGTCTGGAGGAGTTGCGGTGGTGGATGATTATGGGCACCATCCTACGGAGATTTCAGCCACGCTGGCCGCTGCTCGGGAGTGTGGCTACGCGAAGATTCATGTGGTCTTCCAGCCGCATCGATATTCGCGAACCCGGGATCTGCTTACCGAGTTTGGGACGGCGTTTTCTCTGGCGGATTCCGTGACAGTGCTGCCGATTTATGCGGCAAGTGAGGATCCGATTACGGGGATTACCGGCGAACTGCTGGTGGCGCGAATGCGGGATACTGCGGCGAGCTTTGCTGCCGATTTTCCAAGCGCGGTTGCGCAGGTGGTGGCGGTTGCCCGTCCGGGAGATTTGATTCTGACCCTGGGGGCTGGAAATGTCAGCCAACTCGGGCCGATGATTCTGGCGGCGCTGGAGATCGCGGCCTAGTCAGGCTACGGGCTGACGGTAATGTCCTGTTTGGAGCCGATCCGGGTGGAGTTTGTCGCAGGGCGTGGCCCGAGCGCTGGACTTAACCGGATTGTAGGACTTAACAGGGAGTGCAGGGCGTAACCGGGTGGGTTCCTTCGGGAAGATGGGGCGGAGTTCCTGGGCGCTGGTTCGCTGCGCAACGCTATAGTGGAATCTGGCGATTCTCACGACCTGGCTCGGGCGTGACGACGAATAGCTATAAAAGTCGAACGACGTTGTGGGATGACGAAGATCCCGCTGGCTCCCCTGCGCCTCAGGTAAGGGGTGCGTGGCGGGCTCCGTCAGCCGTCCTCGCTGGTGAGCGGGGAGGTCGGCGTGCGGTTGTGGCTGCTCCTCCTATGGATGAGGAAGAAGACGCACCGATTCCGCGGCGCACGAATTTCTACGCCTCGAAGACTCACTGGTGGCGACCGCGTACCAACTTTGGCCGAATCGTGTTGGGTACGGGTGTGTTCATCGGGGCATGTGCCTTGATTGCAGGCTGGGCGGCTGGGCGGCATTTTGTGACGCGCGACGCGCATTTCCGCATTCCTGGTGTATCCAGCATCGAATCAACTGGCCTGAGCGAAGTGAATCGGACGGATGTGCTGCCGGTGTTTGGTGCGGATATTGGCCGGAACATCTTCTTTGTCCCATTGCAGCAGCGGCGTAAGGAGCTTGAGGCGATCCCGTGGGTGAAGCAGGCGACCGTCATGCGATTTTTGCCCGATCGCCTGAGCGTGAGCATTCTGGAGCGGACGCCTGTTGCGTTTGTGCGGCAGGGTCAGCAGGTTGAGCTGGCGGATGCGGATGGTGTGATTCTGGATATGCCACCGGCTATGATGGCGCAACATCATTACTCGTTTCCAGTGGTGACAGGGATCGATAGCCAGGACTCGCTGGCGGCGCGGCGGACGCGGATGGCTGTCTATCAGCGCTTTGTTGCCGAGATGGATCAGAACAATCAGCACATGTCGCAGCAGGTTTCGGAGATCGATCTTTCCGACCCCGAGGATTTGCGGGCGACGATGCCGGAGCAGGGGACGGATATTCTGGCTCACTTTGGCGAGGACAAGTTTCAGGAGCGGATGCAGACGTATAAGGCGCATATTGCGGAGTGGCGGCAGCGTTATCCGAAATTGATTGGCGTGGATCTGCGGTATAGCGGAAAGGTTCCGCTGGAGATGGCTTCGGATGTTCCTGGTGCGGAGACGGCGACGGATGGCCCGGCTAAGCCAGCTATTCCTGTTCCTGCGGCGGCAAAGATTGCGAAGTTGCCAGTGAATAAGGCTGCCGCCAGCAAGATAACGGAAAACAGGATAACGGAAAATAAGCCGGTCGAAAACAAGAAGGTAAAGGGCTCCACTCCGTCGCAGGTTTTAGCTGTCAGGAGGGCGACCGAGGCAAAGAAGCGGGCAGCAAAGTTGAAGGCTGAACGGCTGAGATTGGCTCGACAGAAGGCGCATGCGGCTAATCAGAAGCCAGCGGCAAGCGGCGCGAAGGGATAGGGGACGTAAGAACGTATGAGTCAGAAACAGGAAAATCTGATTGTCGTCCTTGATGTGGGCAGCGCCTATACGCGGGTGTTGGCGGCGGACCTGAATGAGGGGGCGCTCCGCTATCGTGCGCACTCCGTGGTGGAGTCTGCGGGGATGCGCAAGGGATTGATCGCGGAGCTTGGTCCGGCGGCTCGGGTGGTGAAGTCGGCCAGCGACCAGGCGGAGCGCACGGTTCGCGTGAATATCGATGAGTGCGTAGTGGGTGTCGGTGGTCCGAATGTGATGGGTGTGAACACCACGGCGGGGCTGAATTTTGGCGCGAAGATGCGCGAGATCAGCCGCGACGATGTGAGTGCCGCAGTGGAGCGGGCACGCGGAGTTTCGCTTCCTCCGGATCGCGAAATTTTGCATTTGCTGACGAGGCAGTTTGTGCTGGATGAGCAGCCGGGGATTCATGACCCTGTGGGCATGGTTGGCAGCCGGCTTGAGGTGGATCTGCATATGTCCACGTGCTCGGGGAGCGCGCAACAGAGCATTATTACCTGCGCGAACCGTGCCGGGCTGGAAGTGACAGATACGGTGTTTGAGGCGATTGCCGCGGCTGAGGCTACGCTGACTGCAGATGAGCGCGAACTGGGCGTCTGCGTGCTGGATATTGGTGCGCATTCAACTGAGTTGGTGGTGTTTTTTGAAGGGGCTGTGGCACATACGGGGAGCATCCCGTTTGGCGGGCAGCACTTTACGAACGATCTGGCGGTTGTGTTGCAGATGCCGGTGGCGCATGCGGAGCAGCTCAAGTTGCGTCATGGACATGCGGTGGTGACGGCGGTTCCGCAGTTGGATGAGATTGAGATTCGCAATCCGAATCCGACGATGATCCGGCATCGGATGGTGGCTGAGATTCTGGAGCCGCGGGCGCGAGAGCTATTTGACATGGTGCGGCGCAGTTTGCGCGATGGCGGAGTGTTGGGTGCTCTGGGCGCGGGGTGCGTGCTTACGGGCGGTGCATCGACACTGCCAGGGCTGCTGGATGTGACGGAAAGCATTCTGCATGTGCGAGCGCGGATTGGACATCCGGTGCAGTTGTCGAGGATGCCGAGTGAGTTGACGCATCCGGCGTATGCCACGCTTGTTGGGATGCTGCTGTACGCGCATCGCAAGAGGGTTACGAAGACCGCGGAAAACAATAGTCTGCGTGCGAAGTTGCGCGCTATTTTTGCAGCCAGTTTGTAGTATCAGTATTGACAGGGGACGGAGGCAACTTTGATGGAACCAACGATGGATCCAATGGAGCGGGCGGGGATGATTCAGCCTGAGGCGGGCGAGACTGAGGCGATTCGAATTCAGTTTCACGATGAGGTTCCGCATGGAGCGCGCATCAAGGTGATCGGCGTGGGCGGCGGCGGTGGAAACGCTGTGAATCGCATGATTTCTGCCGGGGTTGAAGGTGTTGAGTTTATTACGGCCAACACGGATGTTCAGGCGCTGAAGTTATCGCAGGCTCCGGTGAAGTTGCAGCTTGGGGTGCGGCTGACTTCCGGGCTGGGCGCGGGCGCGAATCCGGATGTGGGCAGGCGTGCGGCATTGGAAGATTCGGACAAGATCATCGAGGCGCTTGAAGGCGCGGACATGGTGTTCGTCACGGCTGGCCTGGGTGGAGGCACGGGTACGGGCGCGGCTCCGGTGATTGCTTCGCTGGCCAGCGAGATGGGGATTTTGACTGTCGCTGTGGTCACACGGCCTTTTGCCTTTGAGGGCAAGCGGCGCTTGCAGCAGGCGGAGCGTGGAATGGCTGAGCTGCTGGAGTCGGTGGACACGATGATCGTGATCCCGAATGAAAAGCTGCTGGCGGTGGCCAAGGATGCCGGGTTCTTTGAGAGCTTCAGGATTGCGGACGATGTGCTGCGGCAGGGCGTGCAGGGCATTTCGGACATTATTACGATTCCGGGTATCATCAATCGCGATTTTGCCGATGTAAAGACCACGATGGCCGGTATGGGGCACGCGGTGATGGGCACGGCGGTTCGTTCGGGTGAGAATCGGGCGATCGAGGCGGCCCAGGCGGCGATGGCTTCTCCAATGCTGGAAGAGGGCGCAATCGACGGGGCGCGCGGGATTTTGATCAACATTACGGGATCGAGTTCGCTGAAGCTTTCTGAGGTGAATGCAGCCTCTTCGCTGATCCAGACATCGGCACATGAGGATGCAAATATTATCTTTGGCGCGGTACTGGACGAGAAGATGGGCGAGGAAGTGAAGATTACCGTGATTGCTACGGGCTTCCGCGACCAGATGCCGGAACGGCGTTCGCGCATGCTGGATGTGGCGTCGACGCCGGTGGTTTCGGTGCCTGTGGTAGCTCCGGATCATTGGATGAAGGAAGCAAATCCGGATGCGTTTCGGGCTCCGCTTCGATTTATGAGTGAGGCTGAGGAATCGATTGAGCCTGCGGCTGGCTCCGAGACGCTTGCTTCGTATGTGCCTCAGGTTCAATCGGTTGCGACCGAAGCGACTCCGATGTACAAGGCCGAACCGGCGATTGCCGAGGTGACTCTGCATGAAGCGGAGATGATTACGGAATTTGTACCGCAGCCGCCTCGATTTGCAGAGCTGGCTGAAGCTCCGGCGTATGCACCGTTGCCACGGGATTATCCGACGGACATGCGGGCTTTTTCAGGAGCCGGTGAAGCGGGCCGAATGCCAAGCGCGGGATCTGCGATCTTTGCCCAGCCGGAAGAGTCGGAGCACCAGGATCTGGATGTGCCTGCGTTTTTGAGACGGGGACAGTTTCAAGACTGATGTTTTCCAACTTGGATCAAGTTGGATTGGAATGAAAAATTGAACTGAAAAGAGGATTGCGCTCGTGATGCTTCCTCTATAAAGTTCGTTTAAGCCTGAAAGTGGGTTTGTTAAGTCCAACAGAACGTGGCGAGAAGTCCGCGCATGTACAGGATTTAATTGTGAAGGTTTGTTAAGCTGGTATTGGCAAAGGAATCAACCCTTCGCAATTTTTAAACAGGCAGTACACCGCCCCCGGCAATGATGAGCACGCATGGAACGCCTGCCGCGGACGAGAATTTGGATTTCAAGGATGTTGTCCCGGATGAAAAAACTTCTCTCGTGCGTTGCCTTTGCGGCCATGGTTTGTGGCGTAGTTCCCGGCTCACTTCGGATGGCGTCCGCAGTGGATGTGCCGAGGAATGTTCATCATGCCCGGACGACTCATGCTCATATTGTTGAGCGTCATGGCGTTCATGGGACATCGGCGCATCGGGTGGCAGGAAGTACTGCGGCGGGACACGCGAAGACGGCACATCTATCGGCACATGCTGGTACTCGGGGAGTTGCGACGGTGGTGGGTACCGGCCGTCGTGGACGCGTGCGCCGGACGACTTTGAGTGTTCGCGGGCATCGCTCATACGAGCGGTTTACTGCCAGTTCGTTTTCCAATACCCAGGGCGATGGCGACATTACGGCAGGGGAAGACCCGACGATTCGCGCGGCTGCGATTGAAGCGCTGGGCAATATGAACGGCACGGCGGTGGTGATCAATCCTGCGAACGGTCGGATTCTGGCGATGGTGAACCAGAAGCTGGCTCTGTCTCCGGGAGCGGAGCCTTGCTCGACGATCAAGCTGACGGTGGGAATGGCCGCGTTGTCAGAGGGGTTGGTTACTCGGAATACGCCGGTGAATCTGGGCGGCTTTCGAATGAACCTGACCGAGGCGCTGGCACACTCGAACAATCTTTATTTTGAAGAGATGGGCAGGGAACTGGGCTTTGAGCGCGTACGGCACTATGCGACGCAGTTTGGCCTGGGAGAACTGGCGGGATACGACATTTCCGGCGAGCAGTTGGGAACTTATCCGGATCACGAACTACCCGCGAAAGAAGGCGGCGTGGGCAGGATGTGCAGCTTTGGGCAGGGCGTCTCGATGACTCCGCTGCAACTGGGCGCGTTTGTGGCTTCGATTGCTAATGGCGGGACGCTTTATTACTTACAGCATCCCACCACGCAGGCGGCAATCGCTAGTTTTATTCCGAAGATCAAGCGGACGCTGGATATCGCCCGGTTTATTCCCGAGATGCAGGATGGCATGGCGGGCGCGGTTGAGTATGGAACGGCGCGACGTCTTCGTGTGAACTTCCACGAGTTGCCGGTCTTTGGAAAAACGGGAACGTGCTCGAACAACGGAACGCGTTTTGGCTGGTTCGCTTCCTATTCTGACTCGCCGATGGGTAGCCTTGTCACGGTGTTCTTCCTGGAGGGCGGTCGTCCGGTGTTTGGGCCACGAGCTGCTGAGCTTACCGGGGTCTTCTATCGTAGCCTTTGGGACAAGAACTATTTCGTAGACAAGGGCACTGGACCGGTACAGGCACAGACTTATGAGCTGCCGACACGCACTCGGGAGTCAGTCCAGACGACAGGCAAGTTCTAGATTCCTCAACGTTGATGCACGTACTTCTCGATCGCTATGGCCGCAACTATCTCAGACGCAACTATCTCCGAACTGATTTCTGAATCGTCGTCTACATCCTTTGCACCCTACCTGATTGAGCAGGATTACGCGGCTTACACGCAGGATGAGCATGAGGTATGGGCTGAGCTGGTTTCTCGGCGCATGCCACAGCTTGCGGATCATGCCGCGGAAGAATACCTCGATGGATTTTCGAGCCTGGGGCTGCGCTCGGACCGATTGCCAAATCTGAATGAGATCAGCCAACGGCTGCGTTCGCGGACGGGTTGGAGCACGGTTCCGGTGAGTGGATTTATGCCTGGACCGGCGTTCTTTGCGATGCTGGCGGGAAGACAGTTTCCTACGACAACGTGGCTGAGGAAGCGGGATTCACTCGAATACACGCCGGAACCGGATATCTTCCACGATGTGTTTGGCCATGTGCCGATGCATGCGCATCCGGTTTTTGCGGATTTTCTGGCGCACTATGGGGAGCTTTGCGCGGGAATTGAGAGCGAGGCTGTTCTGGAGCGCGTGGGGCGGCTGTTCTGGTACACGGTAGAGTTTGGCCTGATTCGCCAGAAGGGCCGGGTCAAGGTGTATGGCAGCGGGCTGATCAGCTCGAACGGCGAATGCACCAACGTGCTGGAAGGCAGGTGCGAGGTTCGCGACTTCAGCGTGGAAGCGGTGCTGAATGCGCCGGTGCAGGTGGACCAGATGCACACCGCCCTATTTGCGATTGAGAGCTTTGAGCAAATTTATGAGGCGTTGCAGCAGGTGTCGAATGATATTGCCGCAGGCCGAATTGCTTAGCTTTTGATGATATCTACACGTTCGGTAGATTAGTGAACCGGTAATTTGAACTCAGCATCCTATATAGACCCACAAGCGATTACACTGGGTGCTGCACGAAAACTGGGGCCTCACTATGGCATTGCCTACCACGATTCTTCTCACTTACGGGTATCTGCTGCTTTTTGGATGTGTCTTCCTGGAGCAGATCGGTTTGCCGCTGCCGGCGACGCCGATACTTCTGGCTGCCGGGGCGCTTTCGGCAACAGAGCACATGAGTTTTGGGCTGGCGCTGCTTGCGGGGGTTGTGGCTTGCCTGATTGCGGACTCTGCGTGGTTCTATTTCGGCAAGCAGTTTGGGCATGTCGTGTTGCGGGTGCTGTGTAAGTTTTCATTGGAGTCGTCGACCTGTGTGCGGCGCACACATGACTCCTTTGGCAAGCGGGGCGAGTATACGCTGCTGTTTGCTAAGTTTGTGCCGGGGCTTTCGGTTGTGGCTCCTCCGGTGGCTGGACAGACCGGGATGCCGTTCCAGCGCTTTCTGATTTTCGATACAGCCGGCTCGGTGATCTTTATTGGTTCGCTTCTGCTGACGGGACGACTTTTTGGCAATCTGCTCACTCGCGATCCCCGTGTACTGAACTGGGCGGGGCATTTTGGCGGAGCGCTGCTGATTCTGGCCATACTGGGTTTCCTGGCTTCGCGCATCTATCGGCGGCAGAGCTACATGAAGAAGCTGCGGACGGCACGGTTGGAGCCCCAGACGCTGAAGCAGATGCTGGATGCGGGCGAGCCGGTTTACATTGTGGATCTGCGGCATCCTCTGGAGTTTGTGCCTGATCCGTTCACGCTGCCGGGAGCGCACCAGTTTTCTCCAGATCTACTTACGTTGCAGAGTGCACAGATTCCGACGGACAGGGATATTGTGCTGTTTTGTACCTGCCCCAGCGAGGCCACGGCGGCCAAGACTGCGATGACACTGCATAAGCTGGGTGTGGATCGGGTGAGGCCTCTGCGTGGCGGATATGACGAGTGGAAGCGGCTCGGTTATCCGTTGGATGCGATTGAGATGGCCATTCCAGTGCATAACTGAGACGGACCGAAACGGGTTGAGACGAATTGATAGACGTGTGCGCTTCGCGCAGCTTGTCCGGTTCCCAGTCGCGACCGATACACTGACATTGGTGCTGTTGGATTTGCACCGGGAGCAATGTCAGTGGCCTATAACGATCTTCGCGAATGGATTGCAGCGCTTGATAAAGCTGGCGAGCTGAAGCGCATCAAGGAGCCGGTTTCTCCGCGGCTTGAAATTGCAGAAATTACGGATCGCGCTTCAAAGGCGGGTAGTGGATCGCGCTCGGTACCGGGTGCGAAAGGCTATGCGCCTGGCGGACCTGCGTTGCTGTTTGAAAACATCGTTGGGCATCCTGGGCATCGTGTGTTCATCAACCAGTTTGGCTCGGAGCGGCGGATGGCGATGTCGCTGGGTGTGGACCGACTGGAGCAGATTGCAGAGCGCATTCATGGGCTGATGAATTTGAAGGCTCCTGAAGGACTGCTCGACAAACTAAAGATGTTGCCGCAGATTGGGGAGCTGGCGAAGATGTTTCCCAGGACTGTTGCGGCGAAGGATGCGCCTTGCAAGCAGGTGATTCTGCGCGAGAATTTTAACTTGCTGGATTTTCCTGTGCTGACTTGCTGGCCGCATGACGGTGGACCGTTCATTACGCTGCCGTGTGTGCACACGCGGGACCCGCGCAATGGCAAACGTAATATCGGCATGTACCGGATGCAGGTGTATGACGGGCAGACGACAGGCATGCATTGGCAGCGGCAGAAGGTAGCGGCGGAGCATTATCGTGAGGCGCTGCGCGGTGCGGCTGCTGCGAATGCGGAGACGGACCCAAAGGCGGCGCGTGTGGCGGCTATGGCGGAGTCTTCAGGTGGGGCTTATGCCGTGCCTGCGGGCGCGGTGGGAGGATTGCCGCAGGTAAGTTTCGGCAATTTGAAGGGCTCGCGGATGGAAGTTGCGGTAGCTATTGGGACTGATCCTGCGACTACATTTTCTGCGATTGTTCCTGCACCGCCGGATATTGAGGAGTTCATGATTGCGGGGTTCCTGCGGGGCAAGCCTGTTGACGTTGTGAAGTGCGAGACTGTTGATCTTGAGGTGCCCGCGCAGTCGGAAATCGTGCTGGAAGGATACGTGGAATTAGGCGAGCTGCGAACGGAGGGTCCGTTTGGCGACCACACTGGTTTTTACACGATGCAGGATGAATATCCGGTCTTCCACATTACATGTATCACGCATCGCAAAGACCCGATTTATGCGGCAACGATTGTGGGCAAGCCTCCGATGGAGGATGCCTGGATGGGCAAGGCCGTGGAGCGGATTTTTCTACCAATGATGAAGATGACGATCCCGGAGATTATCGACATCAATCTGCCTCCTGAGGGTGTTTTTCATAACTTGATGATTATTTCGATTCGCAAGAGTTATCCGGGACAGGCGCGGAAAGTTATGTCGGCTATCTGGTCGCTGGGGCAGGCGATGTTTACGAAATGCGTTGTAGTTGTCGATGAGGATTGCGACGTGCAGGATCTCGGCGAAGTTACTCTGCGGGTGACGAATAACATCGATCCGGAGCGGGATATTCAGTTCACGATGGGGCCCATTGATTCGCTGGATCATGCTTCGCGACTGCCTAACTATGGGTCGAAGATGGGCATCGATGCTACGCGGAAGTGGAAGGCAGAGGGCTTTGATCGTCCGTGGCCGGCGATGCTGGAGATGGATCGGACGACAAAGGCAAAGGTCGATTCGATCTGGGTGAAGCTGGGGATTGATCGCTAAAGCATTTCTCCTATCGGTGTACTCTGCGTAGCGGTTGATTGCGTGGCTTTTCATCAGGAAAAGCCACGCTTCGCGAGTCCCGGATAGTGCATTGCAATAAGAGAAATGCTCTAAGCAGAAGATGTTGATGTTGCAGTAGAATCGGGGTGGCTTTTTCGAGGGGTGTCCGATGATGCTGTACTCGATGCGCTCTGCGTTCTTGGCGGCTGCGGGCTGGCTGATGTTGATGGCTTGCGTTGCTGACTTGCATGCTGCGTCTGAACCTCGTGTGACGAATCTGAGTGGCCAGGTGCAGCAACTTGTTCCCAAGGGAGCGCGGGTTGTGGTGCTTATTTTTGCAGCTACGGACTGCCCGATTTCAAATCGCTATATTCCTGAGATCACACAGTTAGAGCGCGAGTTTGCAGGGAGCGGGGTTATGTTCTGGTGGGTGTTTCCCAATCCTGGGGATACGGCCGCAGTGATTCGCAAGCATGAGATGGAGTTCTCGCTCCACATGCCTACGTTGGTGGATGCTCGGCAGGAGTTAGTGCGAATGGCGCATGTGGGAGTTACTCCCGAGGCGGCTGTTTTTGCTGTCGATGGTGCAAAGTTACGCGAGGTTTATCATGGGCGCATCGATGACCGATACATTGCGTTTGGACAGCAGAGGCCTGCGGCTACGCGGCATGAGCTTGCAGATGCGGTGAAGGCGTTGTTGGCTGATAAGCCGGTGGCGGCTGCGACTGGTGGGCCAGTGGGATGCGCGATTGTTCCTGCAGTTGCGACTCAGGGTGTTCCACTGCAGCCATGAACCTTTCTTCTTACTGTTGGCATCGCTTTGTAATAGTTGCTCTGTCTCTTGTGGGCATGATGCTGGGCGCGTTTGGTTCTGTGGATTGTGCGTATGCGGCGGTTAAATCCGATACGTCAAATGAAGTGACCTGGAGCAGAGATATTGCTCCGGTGCTCTATAAAAATTGCGTCTCCTGCCATCATCGCGGCGGGGCCGGGCCATTTAGTTTGATGACTTATGCGGATGCGAAGCGATGGAGTGCGCAGGTGGTAATGGCAACGCAGTCACGGTTTATGCCTCCGTGGCTGCCAGAGCCGGGGCACGGTGACTTTGCGGATGTTCGTCGATTGCCGGATGCGGATCTTGCAATGCTGCGTAAATGGGTTGCTCTTGGCATGGCTGAGGGAGATGTGAAAGATGCTCCGGTAGCTCCGAAGTTTGAATCGACATGGGGCGAGCTTGGCACTCCGGATGTGATTCTGAAGATTGCGCAGCCGTTTACTTTGCCTGCTGGCGGGACAGATGTGTTTCGCAATTTTGTGCTGCCGTATCCGTTGAAGGAGGGGCATTACATTCGCGCGATGGAGATATTGCCGGGTGCGGCTTCTGTTGTGCATCATGCGAATGTGTTGATAGATCGGACGGGAAGTTATCGAAGGCAGCATCCGACGGATTGGCGGCAGGGCGTGGCGGGAATGGAGATATTGCTGGATGCGGGCAACAGCTTTGATCCGGATAGCCATTTTCTTTTTTGGAAGCCGGATACTCCTGCGTTGATTGAGCCGGAGGGAATGCCGTGGAGGCTTGATCCAGGGAACGATCTTATTCTCAATATGCATTTGAAGCCTTCAGGCAAAGCGGAGACGATCGATGCGCAGGTTGGGCTTTACTTTACCGACAAGCCTCCGACGAAGCTGCCCATGTTGTTGCAGCTGGATCGCGATGACGCGCTGGATATTCCTGCAGGGGACAAGGCGTTTGTTGTTGAGGATGAGCTAACGTTGCCTGTCGATGTAGAGGTGCTGGGGATTTATCCTCATGCGCATTATCTTGGCAAAGACATGCAGGGATGGGCGATGCTGCCGGATGGACAGAAGAAATGGCTGGTATGGATTCGCGATTGGGACATCGATCGGCAGTCTGTTTATCGCTATAAAGAACCCGTGCAGTTGCCTAAAGGAACTGTGGTTCATATGCGTTACACATACGATAATTCGGCGATGAATGTGCGCAATCCTCATAACCCTCCGGTGCGAGTAAAGGCTGGGAATCGTTCGGAAGATGAGATGGCGCATATGTGGCTGCAGGTATTGCCGATGCACGGAAAGCCGGGTGATCCTGACCAGCGATTGCTGCTGGAAGAAGCATGGATGCGACAGCGATTGAAGAAGGCTCCGACAGATCGGATCAGCTTGTATAACCTCGGTGCGGCGTTGGCAGGCGAGGGCAAATTTGCGCAAGCGGTTGCGGTGTATGAGCAGGATCGACAGGCGCATTTGGAGGATGCTCGCACATTGACAGCGCTGGGTGCGGCGCTGGAAGGCGCGGGCGATTGGCGGCAGGCGATGGAGAGATATAGAGAAGTGGCCGCCAATTCCGGCTCAGCTAGTTGCGATGCGCGATTTGATCTTGCGCGATTGGAACAAAGGCATGAGATGTATGCCGATGCGGTAAGGGATTTTCGTGCGCAGCTAGCGACTTGTCCTGAGGATGCGGAGACGCATAGCGGACTGGGTGCGGCGCTGGAAGGCGCGGGCGAGAGCGATGCGGCGCGAGTAGAGTTTATGCGTGCGCTGGCGATCCATCGTGAGGACTTCACTGCGTCGCTTGGGCTTGGTGAGTTGTCCCTGGAGGCGGGGCAGTTCAATGATGCTGCGTCGCGATTTGTTGAGGCTGTGCGGCTTGATCCTGCATCCCTGGAAGCGCGGGAGCGTCTGGCGCAGGCGTACGCCAGTGATGGGCATGTGAACGATGCCATCACGGAGTTGATTGCTGCGGAGAAAAGCAACCCGGAGGTTGCCGAGGTTCATGCGCTGCTTTCGCAGATGCTGGGTATGAGTGGGCAAATTGCCGAGGCGATTGCAGAGGAGCGTGCGGCTCTGAAGCTGAATGCAAACGATGCGGATGGATGGAATAATCTTGGCGTACTTGAGGCCAGGAGTGGGCAGACAGATGCTGCGCGTGCGGACTTTGAACATGCCTTACGGCTGCAACCAGATCATGCTGAGGCAAAGGCTAATCTGGCGAGGCTGCTGCCGGCTCACTAGCATCTTTGAATTATGAATCCGCGGTTTATTTACGTACCGGATTTCCTCAAGATGGGTGGGACCATCCGGGGGCGACCCGGTAAACTGGATGTACATTATGGCCGATCAGCAGTCTCTTACTCCTCCTGTACTTCTTCATATTTCTCAACTTCTCAACCTGCCTATGCGTGGCCTGGTGGCCGTGATTGAGCTGCTTGATGAGGGCGGAACTGTGCCGTTCATTGCGCGCTATCGCAAGGAGGCTACGGGCAATCTCGATGAGGTGCAGATTCGCGCGATCGAAGAGCAGTTGGCCTATTTTCGTGAGCTGATGTCACGCAAGGAAACTGTGCTGACTTCGATTGCGGAGCAGAATAAGTTGACGGATGAGTTGAAGGCGCGCATTGAGGCTACGCTCGATCGCAGCGTGCTTGAGGATCTGTATCTGCCGTACAAGCCGAAGCGCCGCACCAAGGCCACGATTGCGCGTGAGCAGGGGTTGGAGCCACTGGCGGATTATCTCTGGGTACAAGGCGAGACGCAGGATGTGCAGGCGCATTCACTTGGCGAGTTCGCGCCCACGTTTGTGGATGCGGAGAGAGGTGTTGCTTCTGCTGACGCAGCGCTTGAGGGCGCGCGGCATATTGTTGCGGAGCGTATCAGTGAAGATGCAGACCTGCGTAAGATACTGCGACAGTGGATGTTTGACGAAGGCGTCGTTACCAGTCGCAAAGCTGTTGATGCAGTCGATGAGCAGGAAAAGTTCAAGATGTATTACGACTATCGCGAGCAGGTGAAGACTATTCCTTCGCATCGCATGTTAGCGATTCGTCGCGGCGAGAGTGAGAACGTTTTGTTCTTCTTGATTGAGGCGGAAGCGGAGCGCGCAACGGGGCAGCTTCGTTCGCGTGTGTTACGTACGCAAGGCGATTGGACAGCGCAGCTTGAGTTAGCGATTGAGGATAGCTGGTCGCGGTTGTTGAACTCTTCGATTCAGGCGGAGATACGGCTGGAGTTGAAGAAGCGTTCGGATACGGAAGCTATCAATGTTTTCAAGGAGAATCTGCATAACCTGTTGCTTGCTGCTCCGGCTGGGCCGATTGCGGTACTGGGCATCGATCCAGGCCTGAGGACGGGATGCAAGATCGCTGTGGTGGATGAGACGGGCAAGTTCCTGGCGCATGATGTGATCTATCCACATACCGGCAAAGGCAATACGGACTCAGCCAAAGCTACGTTGTATCGGTTCCTGAGCCAGCATAATTGTAGAGCGATTGCGATTGGCAATGGAACGGCTTCGCGCGAGACAGATGCACTGGTGCGTGAGTTTCTGCGTGAGAAGGAATTGAATGAAGTATTCACGGTGACGGTGAGTGAGTCGGGTGCGAGTGTGTATTCGGCTTCAGATCTGGCACGGCAGGAGTTTCCTGATCTCGATCTTACGGTGCGTGGCGCTATCTCGATTGCGCGACGGTTGCAGGATCCGTTGGCGGAGTTGGTGAAGGTCGATCCCAAGGCGATTGGCGTGGGTCAGTATCAGCATGATGTAGATCAGCGGAAATTGCAGGACTCACTGGGGCAGGTGATTGAGAGCTGCGTGAATCGTGTGGGTGTGGATCTCAATACTGCTTCGTGGGCGCTGTTGCGATATGTGGCTGGAATCAGCGAGCGCACTGCGCTGAATATCATTGCGCATCGTGATCAGAACGGACGGTTTGTTTCCCGTGAACAGTTGAAACAGGTGACTGGGGTTGGGCCGCGAACGTTTGAACAGGCTGCTGGATTTTTGCGTATTCGCGGCGGTGTAAATCCGCTGGACTCTACTGCTGTGCATCCTGAATCGTATGGACTTGTCGAGCAGATTGCGAAGTTCGCGGCTAGTCCGATTGATGCGATTATTCGACAGCCGGAGCTGCTGGAGAAGGTGGACAAGAGCAGCATTCAGGCAGGTACGTTTACGCTGAACGACATTCTCGAAGAGCTGCGCAAGCCGGGCCGCGATCCGCGTGACAAGTTTGTTGCTCCGAGCTTTCTTGAGTCTGTGCATGAGATATCGGACCTCGAAGAGGGCATGGTGCTTGAGGGCGTGGTGACGAATGTGACTCGCTTTGGGGCGTTTGTCGATGTGGGCGTACATCAGGATGGGTTGGTTCATATCAGCGAGTTGTCGAACAAGTTCATCAAGGATCCTTCTGAGGCTGTGAAGGCAGGGCAGATCGTGAAGGTAAGAGTGATGAGCGCGGATGCGCGGACGAAGCGTATTTCTCTCTCGATCAAGGCTCTGCTTGAGAACAGTGGGCAGCGTGCCGCTGGCCAGAAGCCGCAGCAGGGCGCGAAGGATGGACAGCGCGGTGGGCAACGAAGTGATCAGCGTGGAGGCCAGCGAACTGGACCGCAAAACGGACAGCAAAATGGGCAGCGTCCGGCGCAGTCAGGGCGTGCTGTTGCACCGCCGCCACCACCGCCGATGTCAATGGACGACAAGCTTGCAGCGTTAGCGGCGAAGTTCAATAAACGATAGGCATTCGTGTGGAAGCAGCCCGCATGCAATACTTGCGGCTGGAACGATTCTTGAGCATTCAGGAGACGGCTTTGCTGCTTTCGCACTCGAACTATCTGCTGCTGTGCACGGCGGGCACGATTGCGCTGCTGATGCTGCTGATCCTGAAGGCGCGGCTGCATCCTGCGCTAGCGATCCTGGTTTCCGCAGTGGTGTTGGCCGTGGTTTCAGGAATGCCGTTGAACCGCATTCCCGGGTCGATTGCGACGGGTGTTGGCAACCTGCTTGGCCATGTTTTGCTGGTGCTCGGGTTGGGCGCGGTGCTGGGCAATCTACTGGCTAGTTCAGGCGGTGCGTCGGCGGTGGGTGAGAAGCTGGTGAACAGCTTTGGGCCTCGTGGCCTGCCCTGGGCGATGCTACTGATGGGCATGCTGGTGGGGCTGCCGGTTTTCTTCGAGGTTGGGCTGGTGCTACTGATGCCGATTGTGGTTTCGGTGGCGCAGCGCAGCGGGCGGTCACGGATTGTGACTGGAATGCCTACGCTGGCCGGGCTGTCGATTGTGCATGGGCTGGTGCCACCGCATCCTGCGGCGATGCTGGCGGTAGCGCAGTACCACGCGGATGTGGGCAAGACGATTCTGCTGGGCTTGCTTGTCGGGCTGCCTGCCGGAGCGCTGGCTGGACCAGCATATGCGTGGGTCTATAGCCGATGGATTGGCGGACGTGCACTGCTTTCGCGCGGATTTCCGTTGCCGGAAAAACATGTCGGAGTTGCCGAAGGTTTTGGCCTTGCTTCGGAGCCGGAGCTGCTTGAGAAAGCGCATCGGGCCGGGCTGGTTCCTGCTTCGCTGCTAGCGTTGTTGCTGCCCGTGTTCCTAATTTTTCTGGGTAGTTGGGCGGATTGGTTGTTTGCGCCGCTAGGGCGATTTGCAGAACTGAATGCGGTGTTGCATTTCGTCGGCGATCCACCCGTGGCGCTCCTCTGTGCGGTGCTGGTGGCTGTTGCGCTGTTGAGCTGGATCTGCAACTGGACGCGCGATGTGGCGTTGCGGTTGACGGGTGAGAGCTTTGCGCCAATTGCCGGGGTGTTGCTGATTCTTGCGACGGCAGGTGGGTTGAGCAGGATTCTGGCAGACTCCGGTGCGGCACAGGCGACGATTGAACTGGCGCAGGGAGTGCATCTTTCTCCGCTGCTGCTGGCGTGGATGCTGGCGGCTACGGTACGTCTCGCGATTGGTTCGGCCACGGTGGCGATGGCGGTGACAACGGGGATTCTGGCTCCACTTGCGGGTGGAATGGGTGGAGTTAGTCCGGAGTTATTAGTACTGGCGACGGGCTCGGGGTCGCTGTTTTGCTCGCATGTGAACGATCCGGGATTCTGGATGATCAAGGAGTTCTTTGGGCTGGAACTGAGCGAGACGCTGGCTACCTGGTCGGTGCTGGAGACGGTGCTTTCCGTAGGCGGACTGCTGGGAACGCTGCTGGTTGCCGGGGTAATGAGGTAGTACACCCGAGGCGATATAGAGATAAAGGCGATTTAGTAATAAATATTCGATCGATTGGCCCCACCTGAGCTTTGAACGGCGATGATGTCGTAACTCAGATGGGGGCTCTTGCTTTTGTTTTGGTTGATGCTAATTATTTCAACCTAGAATCTCTTTCTGCGCGGCGAAAATTGTGGCGAGACCACCCTCGGCCAGATCGAGAAGCTGGTTGAGTTGGGGGCGCGAGTAGCTGCCTTTTTCTGCCGTGGCCTGGGTTTCAACCAGGCCGCCGTCCGCAGTCATTACTACATTCATATCCACTTCAGCTTGTGAATCTTCTTCGTAGCAAAGGTCGAGCAGCGGTGTGCCGGCGACGATGCCTACCGAGGTTGCGGCGACCAGTTGCGTCAGCGGCGATTTGGGTAACGAACCGGCTTTGACCAGGGCATTGAACGCGAGGGCGAGAGCAACGCAGGCTCCCGTGATGGCTGCTGTGCGGGTGCCTCCATCGGCCTGGATGACGTCGCAGTCGAGGATGACGGTGCGTTCGCCCAGGGCTTTCATGTCTACGACAGAGCGCAGGCTGCGACCGATGAGGCGCTGAATCTCGTGGGTGCGTCCGCCGATCTTGCCGCGTTCGCTTTCGCGGGCAGTGCGGGTGACGGTGGAGCGGGGCAGCATGGAGTACTCGGCGGTGACCCAGCCGCGGCCGGAGTTGCGCATCCAGCCCGGGACACCCTGCTCGATGGTGGCGTTGCAGAGGACGCGGGTGTGCTCGACGGAGATGAGGACCGAGCCCTCGGCGGTGCGGACGAAGTTGGGGGTCAGGGTGAGTGGGCGTAGCTGGTTTGGGGTTCGGCCTCCGGGGCGGAAGAACGGTGCTTGCGTAGGTGCGTGTGAGGCCGATATGGCGGGGTTAGACATAGAGAGATTGTACGGGAGTGGGCAGAATCGGGCTGTTGGACAGGCAATTCCTGAATCAGGAACGGCTGGAGATTGTCCCAAATAAGGACATGTCTATAAGTGATTCAAAGCAGGGCAGATAGATGTTTACAGGAAAGGTCGTGTTCTCTTTTGGGACAGAAGTTGAGAGAAAGCATTGCGTGACAAAAGGGGAATTTCTCCCTCGGGTCTTTCCTTATCAGGAACTTAGCATTCGTGTCCTGGTTTGGCACGTCGAGTGCTATATGCAAGGGCAAGAACAGAACTCACAACTGAAAAATATGCCGCCAAGATAAGTCCCCAGGTGGGAGTGGCATACTCGCCGACGCGGCGCGTGATTGCTCAATCTGCTTGTTCGATCTGCTTGATAGCTTTTTGATCGATTCAGGCCCGAGGGAGGCTCTGTTCGCATGACGAAAACGCAGGAACTGAATGGCCATTTTAAAGGAGAGTGAAGGATGGAAGATCGCGTGGGTGGGGTGGTGACGGAGTTATCTACGGAGTCATGTATTGCGAACAGTATGACAGCGTTTGGAAGTCCTGAGAGCTTGAGCTTTTCGAGGGTGCCGATTCGATCGGGAGGATTGGCGGCTCTCGCTGGGCAACAGAACAGCATCGCATCGCTGGCGCATGATGCACGCAACATGGTGGCCGCGCTGGAGCTTTATTGCGACTTGTTAGATGAGGATGGAGTGCTGGCGGGATCGTTTCGTCATTATTCGGATGAGCTTCGCCTGGTGGCTGCGGGTAGCCGCCGCCTGCTGGAGAAGATGACCGTTGTCGAGCGGATGATGAAACGCGGCGGGGAAGGGGATTCGGGGCGAGCGGCTGGGGATGGCTGGGAATCTGCGAATTTAACGACAGGTATGTTGCGGGGAGATTTTTGGGCTAATTCCGGTAATTGCGATGACTCTAAGGGTTACGACAGTTCTAATGTTTACAACGATTCGGACGGGCGCGTTTCAGCGGGTGCCACGCCAATAGGGAAGTCGGGACGGATGAATCGATTACCAGCATTCTGGGCGGAGACACCGATAGAGAATCTGGCTGAAGCGCTGCTCGCCAACCAGAACTTGTTGTCGGCGGTGGCCGGGCCGCGGGTGACGGTGACAGCGTCTGTATCGGCATCCGTCGTGGGAGTGAAACTGCCGATTGAGATGACGGGAGAGGACCTGACGAGGGTACTGGTCAACCTGGTGAAAAATGCTGCTGAGGCGATGCCTTCGGGTGGGCACGTTCAGATAGCGCTGGAATTCGTGGGTGAGGGCGGGGTTCGCGCCGGTGCGGAAAAGCTGCGGCTCACGGTCAGCGATACCGGGCCGGGTATTCCAGCGGCGGCGCTACGCACGATCTTCAATGCCGGATATACATCTCGCTATGCGAACACCGAATCTCAAGCCTCAGACGGTCTATGGCCGGCGCAACATCGTGGGTTGGGACTCTCGATTGTGCGCTCGATTGTGCTCGCGGCCGGAGGGACGATCAGTGCGGCAAATCGGGTTGGAGGGAAACGGGATATTGGGGAAAATTTATTGGGAGCGGAGATCACCCTGGAGTTTCCAGTGAAGGGAAAAGGATCGACGGAGGGTGGTCCTGTCGACCATGTCGTCGTGCAGGCAGGAGCAGATATTCATCCTCAGTGAGCTGGCTTTTAGCTCACTTTCAGATGTAAAACCTCAAGTTTCAGCGCTCACGAGGTAACTTCTCAGATAACTCGCAAGCATAACTTCAGAAAGGCGCTTACAATGCTCGAAACAGTCTTTCATTCAACCATTAGGGAATTTATGCCCCAAAGTTCAGAGGCAGAGCAGTTTACTGCAGCGTCCCTTTCTATATCCGCGGCGAAAGTGCGGCTACATCTGCTGGTGGTGGATGCAGATGCGGCGGTGTGTTCGGCCTGTACGGAGATCGCTACTTCGCTGGGATACGCGGCGCAGTTTACTACCGACCTGCATGAAGCGCAGACGTTGCTGTGTTCGCATACAGCTGATATTGTGCTGGTAAACATCAGCTCACACAACCGAGGACTTGAATTTGTATCCGAGGTAAAGCTGTTGTATCCGCGGTTGACGGTGATTGCGATGACGGCGTCCAGCCTGGTGAATACTGCAGTTGAGGCGATGCGGCGAGGGGCTAAGGATTATTTGACCAAGCCCTTTTCCATTGACGAGCTTTCCACGGTTTTGGAGAGAGCATCTGAGTCGGTGACAGTGGATGTTGCCGGAAGGCAGTTACGCGAACGACTTCGATTAAGTAAGGGACTGGGCGCCTTGATCGGACGTTCGACGGAGATGGAGAAGTTATATCGCATTCTCTCCAAGGTCGCCCAGAGTATGCACCCGGTGTTGGTACTGGGAGAGAGTGGAACCGGGAAAGAGTTAGTAGCTCGGACGATCCACACGTACGGGCCGAATGCCAGCAAGCCATTTTTACCTGTGGATTGCGGATCCCTAGTGCCGAGCCTGATTGAAAGCGAGCTATTCGGTTATGTGAAGGGCGCGTTTACCGGGGCAGTGAAATCCAAGGATGGGCTGTTTGTTTCGGCGGAAGGCGGCACCGTCTTTCTGGATGAGGTTGGCGAGCTCACTTTGGACTTGCAGGCCAAGCTGTTGCGCGCCCTGCAGGAGAAGGAAGTGCGTCCGGTTGGAGCGACGCATCGGGTGCCGATCAAGGCGCGGATTGTGGCTGCTACCAATCGTGATCTCGCGGCGATGGTGGAGAAGGGAACGTTTCGCAAGGATCTTTTTTATCGACTGAACGTGGTGAATCTGCGATTGCCTTCCCTGCGCGATCGGCGAGAAGATATTCCACTGTTGACGGCACATTTTCTGGATCGTATCTCGAAAGAGTATGGCAACAAGTTCACCCTGAGCGACGAAGCGTTGCGGACGATGATGAAGCATGACTGGCCGGGAAATATTCGAGAACTGGAGAACTGCATTCAACATGCATGTTCGCTGAGCACCGGGCCAGTGTTGCAACTGGGCGATCTGCCACGTGAATTACGCCAAGCGGGACTGGAGGCTTATCGCAACTCGAATCCAAAGCCCGAAACTGCACAGGCGGAAGGGGTAGCCGAGGTGGAGACGCTGGCCGATATGGAACGGAGGGCGATTCTGAATGCTATTCGCACGCTTAGGGGAGATAAGTTGGTGGCGGCGCGGTTGCTGGGCATTGGCAAAACGACACTCTATCGCAAGCTGAAGGAGTATGGCATCAGCGATTCCTCTCTGGACGAGTAGACAACGCAGGGAGCGAACTGCGTCAGGCTGGATGCCTTCGTTCTGATTTAGAAATCCTGAATTTCTAACCCGCAGGTGTTTGGAGAGAGCGATGAAGATTTTGATTGTTACAGGGATGGAAGGTGCGGAGAATTGCGTGATTGCACTGACGTCGATGCTGGGTCGGGAGTGTGAGGCAGCCGACAGTCGCAAGGCTGCGCTGGCAGCTTTAAAGCGCAGGGAGTATGTGGCCCTGGTGATAGATGAGCGCCTGGCGGATGCCGATCCTGAGGGAGCAGAGTTGCTCTGGGAGCAAGCAGGCCTGGCGATTCCGTTGCAGCTTAGCTTTGCGTCCCATGGAGCGCAACGGCTGGCGCGCGAGATTCGCATGGCGTTAGCTCGCCGGGAACGTGAGCAGGCACTGGCCCGTCAGGCTGCGACGGAAGCGATCGAGCGAGAGCTGAAGTCGACTGTAGCGGGGCTGTTGCTGCACTCGGAGCTGGCGCTTCAGGATCGTGCGATTCCTGCGCCTCTGGCGGACAAGTTGCGGCTGATGGCTGATTTGGCGTGGAATCTGCGACAGCAACTGTCGCCGGTAGAGGCAGCGCTCTCGCGTATTTGAGCGGTAATGCCGACGGACTGTCGATTACCTGCGGCGAAAATTGAGCCTCTCCCCTTGACATTCGACAAGAGCAAAGCGTATTTCTATTCTCGTCTTGTCGATTGCCGAGGGGAATATGCCGCGATCTGTTCAACCGCCTGCACCGTCCTCATCAGACCTGTTGCAGGGAACGTTAGATCTGCTGATTCTGAAGACGCTGGCTCTTGAGCCAATGCATGGCTGGGGTGTCGCGCTGCGGATTCAACAGGTCTCCAAAGATGCCTTGCAGATTGGGCAGGGATCGTTGTATCCCGCGCTGCATCGGCTGGAGTATCGCGGATGGATTGTATCGGAGTGGGCCAGCTCAGAGAACAATCGTCGGGCGAAGTTTTATTCGCTTACGGCTGTGGGTCGGAAGCAACTGGATACTGAACTTGCCAACTGGGATCGCATGGCGGAAGCGATTGCACTGGTGCTTGGGCGCAGAGAGGCTACGTTATGAAATTGCGCGAACTGCTGACGAAGCTGCGTTTTCTGTTTGCTCGAAAGCGAGCCAGCGATTTGCGCGATCTGGATGAGGAGCTGCGCTTTCACGTGGAGCAGTCCGTGCAGGCTTATGTCGATGAAGGGATAGCGGCCAAGGAGGCGCGCCGTCGAGCACTCATTGACTTTGGCGGCGTGACGCGGACGAGAGAAGCGGCTTATGAGCAGTGGCCTGGATGGTGGATGGAAACAGTGTTGCAGGATGTGCGTTATGCGCTGCGTGGATTTCGGCGTAATCCTGTTTTTACTGTCACGGTGATTGTTACGCTGGCGCTTGGCATCGGCGCGACGACGGCCGTCTTCAGCGTAGTGGACCGCATTCTTTTTCGTAGCTTGCCGTATGCGCATGACGATCGCATTGTTTCGATCGGGCTGAGCCAGTCGCTGGAGAAGCAGGAGTTCATGCTGGGCGGATTCTTCTATGAGTGGCGCGATAACCAGAAGCCGTTTGAGGCGATGGCCTCGCAGAGCACCGGACCGACTAGCTGTGTGCTTGCCGAGTCGATACCGACGCAACTCAACTGCATCAGTGCGCAGGCTGGATTTCTTCCGATGCTGGGTATTTTGCCGGTGTTGGGACGCAATTTTCTGCCGGAGGAAGATCGTCCGAATGGGCCGCGTGTGGCGTTGATCACGTATGGATTGTGGAAGAGCCATTACGGTCTCGATCCAAGAATTTTGAATCGGCTGATTACCGTGGATGGCAGCCCGATGCGCGTGGTTGGCGTGCTGCCGAAGGAATTCGAATTGCCTACATTGCAGGCGGCAGATGTGATCATGCCGCTGGCGCTAGTGGAGGCAGAAAAGCAACGCACGCAAAATGGAGGCATCGGGCAGCCGATGCGAGCTTTCGCGCGACTCAAGCCAAGGGTGAGTATTACGCAGGCCAAGGCCGAGATGGAGCCGCTTTTTATTCATACGCAGGAGACGTTTATTCCCGCGGAGGTACGCAAAGACTTTCACCTCAGCATTCGTTCTCTTCGCGATCGACAGACTGAGGATGTACAGCTTGTCGCATGGGTGTTGCTGGGGTCGGTGCTCGCGGTGCTGCTGATTGCATGTGCCAATGTAGCGAGCCTGATGATGGCGCGGGGTGCGGCGCGAGAGCGGGAGTTGGCGGTGCGCTCGGCATTGGGAGCGAGCAGAGGCAGGTTGATTCGACAGACGCTCACGGAAGCATTTCTGTTGTCGATGGTGGGAGCAACGGCGGGGTTGGCGCTGGCGCAAGGGTTGTTGATGGTCTTTATTGCAATGGCTCCGACGAGTGTTCCATTTCTAGATAAGGCACATCTGGACCTGCGTACGGCGGGGTTCACAGTCTTGCTGGCATTGGTTTCGGGCGTTTTTTTCGGATTGATACCAGCGTTGCAGAAGCCGCGTTCTGTGGCGCTGTCTGCGCGAATGACGCATTCCGGAAGACATGCTTTTTTGCGGCTCGGCATGGTGGTGGGGCAGATTGCAATCAGCATGATTCTGCTATCGGGCGCAGCGTTGTTGTTGCGGAGTTTTCAAAAGATGGAGACACAGAATCTTGGGGTGCAGACGCGTGGAGTTATGACGGCGCGCATCTCGCTTCCGGGCGTTCGTACTGAGCCGATCGCGGGGTTGGTAAGTAAGAAAGGGCAGACGCAGAAGGATATCTTTCTGCAGGTTGAGGCGGCGGTGCGTCGTTTGCCGGGAGTCGGCGCTGTTGGATGGAGTGATTCGTTTCCTCCCGGCGGTGGCTGGCAGAATAGCCGCATGTATTCGGATTTTGCTGTGGTGGGGAAATCCCGGTCTTCGGAGAGATCGGGAGGGTTGGTGCGGTTGCGAGGAGTAACTCCGGATTACTTTCGCGCACTGAATATTCCGATTGTTCGTGGAGGTGGGTTCACAGAGGAAGAGCGAGGCTCCAGTGAGCTATTCATGGTGTTGAGCAGGCTACTGGCATCGCGGTTGTTTCCTGGAGAAGATCCGATTGGAAGACGCATTGGCATGGGATCGGACGGCACCACTTATACCGTGGTGGGCGTTGCTGAAAATGTGAGAAATGGTGGCCTCAGCGAGCAGGATATTCCGGAAGCTTATTGGCTAAGGCGCAATGTTGCTGAGGATTGGGGCGTACCGGTCCCTGTAATGGTATTTGATACGGTGCTTGCCCCGGCGACGGTGAGCCCATGGGTTCGTTCGCAGATTGCACATTTGGAACCGATGGCCCCGATTGAGATTGAGACTTTAAACGAGCGGGTGAGCAAGTTGGCGGATAGACCTCGTTTTGAAACGGCGTTGCTTGGATTTTTTGCATTGACGGGACTCTCGATGGCGGTGATTGGCTTATATGGAGTGACGTCGTTTTTGGCGACACAGCGTACGCAGGAGATTGGTGTGCGCATGGCTTTGGGGGCGAATCGAGCAGATATCCTGCGATTGATCGTTCACGAAGGGGCGCGTCTCTTGTTGTTGGGCGCGGCTATTGGAGTGTCGGCATCGCTTGCCCTGACGCAGTTATTGAAGAGCCTGTTGTTTGACATCGGCCCGCGCGATCCTGCGACCCTTGGTGCGGTTACGCTGCTGCTGGCGGTGGTGGCACTGGCGGCGACGCTGATACCTGCCCGAAGTGCGATGCAGACCGATCCGATGGAGGCACTTCGCTGTGAGTAGGGCTCTCAGGTAAGCTGAGAGCGATGCCAAGCCTTTTGAACGATACGAAAAATGATACGGCGGTGCTGCTGATCGATTGTCCTGATCGCAAGGGATTGGTAGCCAAAGTTGCAGGCCTGCTTTATGAGCAGGGTGCGAATATCCTCCATGCGGACCAGCATCAGGACCATGAACTTGGGCTGTTTTTCATGCGCGTGGAATGGGCGCTTGACGGCGCTTCTGTGGATGAGGGAAGCAACGCAATTGCAACATTTACGAGTGCTTTCGCGCCGATGGCTGCGGAGCTTGAAATGCGCTGGCAGTTGCGTTCGAGCAGGCAGCGACCACGCGTGGCGCTCTTTTGTTCGCAGTATCTGCATTGCATTGCCGATCTGCTGCACCGGTCGAGTGCAGGTGAACTGGCTTGCGAGATTGTAGTAATCGTATCCAACCATCGTGCAGTGGAAGATCTCGCGAGATTCCATGGTATTCGCTTCGAGTATGTTCCCGTCACTCCTTCCACGCGTGGCGAGGCTGAGGCGCAGCAACTTGCTTTGCTTGCCGAACTCGGCGTGGAACTGGTGGTGCTGGCTCGGTATATGCAGATCCTCACTGCGAATTTTGTCGAGCATTATCCCTCTGCGATCATCAATGTGCATCACTCGTTTTTGCCGGCATTCATCGGCGCGCGGCCATATCATGCGGCCCATGCGCGTGGCGTGAAGTTGATTGGTGCGACAAGTCACTATGTAACTTCAGTGCTGGATGACGGGCCGATCATTGAGCAGGACGTGGCGCGGATTTCGCATCGGGATCAGGTTGAGGATCTGGTGGCTAAGGGGCGCGACCTGGAACGTGTTGTGCTATCACGTGCGGTACGTTGGCATCTTGAGGGGCGGATTCTTTGCTATGGCAATAAGACGGTCGTATTCGATTAGCGCATGGATGACTTTGTCCTGAATCATGTTGAGATTAGCTGCATCGAAGGCTTAGGGTAACCACTAGACGGGGGCGATAAATGCAGATTGGCATTGATAGTTTCGCGGCGGCAAGCCGTAACTCAGAGACGGGTATTTCGATTTCGCCGAGCGAACGGCTGCGTAATCTACTTGAAGAGATTGAACTCGCGGATCAGGTAGGCCTCGATGCGTTTGGTGTCGGTGAGCATCATCGCGAGGAGTTTCTCGATTCTGCGCCTACGATTATCCTGGCCGCTGCTGCGGCAAAGACAAAGAAGATTCGGCTGGCGAGCGCGGTGACGGTGTTGAGTGCTGCAGATCCCGTGCGCGTCTTTCAGGAGTTCGCTACGCTGGACCTCATCTCCGATGGCCGTGCAGAGATCGTGGCGGGGCGGGGCTCGTTTACAGATGCCTATCCGCTGTTTGGCTTGAGTCTGCGCGACTATGATTCGCTCTTCGAAGAAAAGCTTGGGTTGCTCCTGGAGATTCGCAAGAATACACATGTGAATTGGACCGGCAGACATCGTGCGCCACTTACCGGGCAAGGCGTGTTTCCGAGGCCATTGCAGGCGGAGTTACCTATCTGGGTCGGTGTTGGAGGAACGCCGGAGTCATTCGCTCGCGCTGGCTATCTCGGACTGCCGTTGATGGTTGCAATTATTGGCGGAGAGGCGCATCGCTTTCGCCCGCTGATCGATCTGTACTACGAAGCGGGTAGCCGCGCCGGTCAACCACGTGAAAAGCTCAAGGTCGGGCTACATTCGCTTGGCTTTGTAGGCAACACGACGCAAGAGGCTGCAGATGATTTTTTTCCCGGCTATGCGAAAACATTCACCGAGATTGGGAAGGAACGCGGCTGGCCCCCGACGACGCGCGCACAATTCGATGCGGTGCGTGGAAAGACCGGAGCGCTGATTATTGGCGATGCTCAGGCTGTCGTGGAGAAAGTGCTATACACCAACGAAGTGCTGGGTGGTATTGCACGACTGGACTTCCAGATGACGGTAGGCGAGGTTCCTCACGCGACCATGATGAAGTCGATTGAGTTGCTGGGAACAAAGGTTGCGCCAGCCGTGCGGAAGGCGCTTGGTACTGCATGAGAATGCAGGAGCTTAGTTGACGGTCTTCATCTTGCGATTCAGGAAGTCCATCATCAGGTAGCTGCCGAGCGTGTCGGGGGTGGTGAAGTAGGCTTTGCCGCGACACATGGCGCTGACTCTCTGCACAAATTGCACGAGGCCGGGATCGGTCGCGAGCATGAAGGTGTTGATCAGGATTCCTGCGCGGCGGCAGCGGGCTACTTCTTCCAATGTTTCCGATAGTACGAGCGGATCAAGTCCGAAGGAATTTTTGTAGATACGTCCATCGGGCAACGTCAGCGCGGAGGGTTTGCCATCGGTGATCATAACGATCTGGCGCATCTCTTTGCGCTGGCGATTGAGGATGCTGCGTGAGAGTCGCAGGCCTTCGCGCGTGTTGGTGTAGTGCGGGCCGACCTTGACGCGGGCAATCTGCGAGATGGGTACTTCTTCCGCGGAGTCATGGAAGAGCACCAGTGAGAGCGTATCGCCAGGGTACTGTGTGCGGATGAGATGCGAGAGCGCCATGGCTACTCGCTTGGCGGGCGTGAAGCGATCTTCCCCATAGAGGATCATCGAGTGGGAGCAGTCGAGCATCACTACCGTTGCGCAACTTGATTGATAATCACACTGCTGTACGTGCAGATGTGGGTAGTCGATCTCGATAGGCAGTGTAAGGCTTTCGCCAGGCAGGAGCGCTTCGGACTGCGCGGCGATGGCGGCGGCGAGCGTCGCGGTTGAATCGAGATTCAGTGTATCGCCGAACTCGTAGGGGCGGGACGATCCGTTGGTTTCGACCCCAGTGGCCTGATACGGCGTGTCATGGCGGCCGCCGCTTGCTCGCCCCATAGATCCGAGCAGATCCTGAAGCGCCTTGTAACCGAGGAAGTCTAGGGATTTGTCCGTCACTTCAAAGCGGGCTTCGGACTCGCCCTCTCCTACCTGACCGGCATTGCCTGAGGGGCGTGAGGGATCGTTCTGCTGATTCGGATCGTCGATGCGGACGTAGTCCTGCTGCTCCATGCGCTGGATGAGCTTGTCGATCAGTTCTTCGAGTGCGTCTTCTTCTGATGCCTGGGCGAGCTTGTCTCTGAGCTGCTCATCAAAATCGCCATTCTCAAGAGCCTGACGTATAGCCTCGCGGAGATTGTCGAGGGACTGTTCGCCGTTCAGTTCCTGAAAGCGCATCATCGGATTTTCAAAACCTGAATCGAGCAGATAGTCGGAAAGCTGCTGCATCAGATTTTCGAGATCGATGTCGTCGGCTAGGTCGCCGTTGTATCGGGTGTAGCTGGTGCGCTTCATGGTTTCTCCGGTTTGTGAAAATCCACCCTGGCCGGAAGAACAAAGATCCAGCCAGGTGCGGCACTCTCATTCGTTGATTGCTGCTAGTTGAAGCTGCCGCGCCTGCCGGACTTGCGCTGCTGCCAGTCTTCATACTGCTGCTGTTCGTTGTCGCCGGATTGCCGCTGCTCGCGCCGCGTGGATTTTTCGGGGCCGCTGAAGCCGCGTTCTTCGCTCCGGCTGAGTTTGCGGTGAGCGTAGAGACCTTCGAGCAGAAGCTCGGCTGCGGCTACTACTTTTGCCGGCGCATCCTTGGTCTTTACACCCAGCGCGCCAAGCTTTTCGATGAGGCCCTGAATCTGCGAGAGCTTCTTGACGATCTCTTCGGAGGAGTCTGTGTCGTCCATTTGCAGAGCGCCGCCGAGGTGGAACCATTGCTCGATCTGCTGCGTGTTGATGGCCTCGCCATCTTTCTGGGTGAAGTATTTGTCGTAGACCTTGGCGGAGGCATTTTTCAGAATTTCGCGAACGATCGTGTCGGCTCCGCGAAGTTCGCCTTCGTACTCAAGTTCGAGCTTGCCGGTGATGCCGGGCAGGGCAGCATAAAGATCGGTGATGCGGGGGACGATCAGCGTTTCGCCGTGCGAAAGCGCGCGACGCTCGGCGTTGGAGACGACCAGTTCCAGTGTCGAAATAGGCAGACGCTGGCTGACGCCGGAGCGCTTATCCACGCGTTTGTCATCGCGGGCTAGAAAGGCAACCTGCTCGACAATTTCGCGGAGGTAGGTTGGAATCTCCAGTGTGCCGAGGTTGCGCTTTGTCCATGCTTCCTGCAGCGTGATGGCAATGCCTTCTTCGACAGTGCTGGCGTAGTGGGTGCGGATTTCGGAGCCGATGCGATCCTTGAGCGGGGTAACAATTTTGCCGCGGGCAGTGTAGTCCTCGGGATTGGCGGAGAAGACCAGGGCCACGTCGAGCGCGAGGCGGATGGGATAGCCCTTGATCTGGATATCGCCTTCCTGAAGGATGTTGAAGAGCGCGACCTGGATTTTTCCAGCGAGATCGGGCAGTTCGTTCACGGCAAAGATGCCGCGATTGGCGCGGGGCAGCAGGCCGTAGTGCATGGTGAGTTCGCTGGCGAGGTCGTGACCTCCGCGAGCGGCTTTGATCGGGTCAAGATCGCCGATCAGGTCAGCAACGGTGACGTCGGGTGTGGCGAGCTTTTCGACGTAGCGGTCATCCGTAGAGAGCCATGCGATGGGCGTGGCTTCGCCTTCTTCGGCAATAAGCGTGCGGCAGCGGCGGCACAAAGGCGCGTAGGGATTGTCGCGGATTTCGCATCCGGCGACGTAGGGTACGTGCGTGTCGAGCAGGCTGGTGAGAGATCTGAGAATACGGCTCTTAGCCTGGCCACGCAGACCCAGGAGGATGAAATTCTGCTTGGACAAAATGGCGTTTGCTACCTGGGGCACGACCGTGTCTTCATAACCGACGATGCCGTCAAATAGCGGCTTCTTTTCGCGTAGGCGGACGATGAGGTTGTCGCGCATCTCGTCTTTGACTGTGCGATGAGCCAGGCGGGCTTCAGAGTAGAGGCGGCTGGCGCGAAGTTCGCCAAGCGTGAGAGGTAGCGGTGCAGTCTGGGACATCAAAGCCCTCCCTTGGGTCTTCCTTAGATTAGCCGAGTGGGCTGGAAGATGCAGGAGTGCGCCAGGAAGAATCTACCTGTCCAACTCATCCAGCATGCCCTGCATCTCGCTGAGGGCGTGGTTGTTACCGGTTCGTCGGGCGCTTTCGATGCCGGATTTGAGGCGGTCGATGGCTTCGGGAATGCGTTCTTCTTTGGCCAGCGTTTGCGCGGCCATGAAATAACCGGCAGTATAGTCGGGATTGGCTGTGAGCAGGGCGTCGAACTCGGCCAGGCCCGTTTCAATCTGACCCTGGCCGACGTACTCCATCGCGAGGCCGTAGCGGGCGAAAGTGTTGCCGGGGTCGAGGGTGAGAATCTCTTTAAGTCCTGCGATCTTGTCCATGGCTCCTGGGTTTCCTTATGGTGTTGAAAACATCGGCATTTGCGAAATTGAGAGCGATTGCTGAAACTGGAGATGGTGCACCGATCTCCCCTGCTGATGAATTCAGTTTAATCGCTTGTGTTGCGTGACTGGTCGCAGGGGAAATCGGAACTTCGCAGTACCGTGGCACCGGCAAGGGAAAGAGACAAGTTCACTTATGACGCAAATAGAAGCAATCCCAACCAGTTCTGAATCAGGCCCGTCTAAACGCGCGCCTCGCTCTGTGTCGGATTCACGATCCGAGATGACGGAGATCATCCTGCCTAACGACACGAATACGCTGGGCAATATGCTCGGCGGACGCTTGATGCACTTCATCGACCTGGTGGGGGCAATGGCTGCTTATCGCCATTCGCGGACGCATGTGGTGACGGCATCGATGGACCATATCGATTTCATTCAGCCGGTGCATGTGGGGGATTTGCTGAATCTCAAGTCCAGTGTCAACCGGGCGTTTTCGACTTCGATGGAAGTAGGCGTGAAGGTTTGGGCAGAAGACACGCAGGCGGGCGTCTATCGGCACGTAGCGAGCGCCTACCTGGTATTCGTGGCGATCGACAAGGATGGCAATCGAGTTCGTGTGCCAGAGCTTACGCCGGAAACTCCGGACGAGCAGCGCCGCTATGAAGATGCACAGCGTCGCCGGGAACATCGCGAGGCGGAATCGGAGCGGCGAAAGCTGGCGAAGCTGGCGCCCGTTGGCCTGGGCAGCATTCCATCCGGCAAGGCGTAATGACGGACGTGTCGCGCGTGATGGTCGTGATTTCGGTTCTACACTAAAGACAGGTATTTGGAAGGAAGTCGTTATGGCACATGGACATTCAGTTCCCCCAGCGCCGTTGCCGCTGCCGGGAGTAGGCAAGATCATTGCAGTGGGTTCCGGCAAGGGCGGCGTGGGCAAGACCACGGTCGCTGTCAATCTGGCGATTGCGCTTTCGCGCATGGGGCAAAAGGTGGGCTTGATCGACGCGGATATTTATGGGCCGAATATCCCGCTGATGATGGGCAGCAGTCAACAACCGAAGGTAGGACCGGATAACCAGATTGAGCCGAATTTTACGCATGGCGTCAAGACGATCTCGATTGGCTACATCTCGCCGGGCGACAAGCCGCTGGTAATGCGTGGACCCATGCTGCACCAGATCATTCGGCAGTTTTTGCAGCAGGTGGAGTGGGGCGAGCTGGACTATCTGATTGTGGATTTGCCTCCCGGTACGGGCGATGTTGTTATCTCGCTGGTGCAGACCGTTCCGCTCACGGGCGCAGTGGTGGTTTCTACGCCGAGCGACGTGGCATTGCAGGATGCTCGCAAAGCCCTGGAGATGTTTGCGCAGGTGAACGTCGAAGTGCTGGGCATTGTGGAGAATATGAGCCACTTCACCTGCCCGCATTGCAGCGAGATTATTGACATCTTCTCCAGGGGAGGTGCCGAGCGAACTGCTCAGCAGTTCAATGTGCCGTTTTTAGGGTCGGTTGAGCTCGTTCCAGCGATTCGTGAGGGCGGCGATCGTGGCTTGCCGATTGCATTGGCGGGTCCGGAGTCTGCGCAAGCGGCGGAGTTTTACGCCATCGCTCGCAAGGTTACGGAGCGCGCAGAAGAGGCGGCTTCGCGGAGCGGGGAAGTTATCGAAATCAGTTAATTGGTTGTTGTAAGACGCGAGTATAAGAGGCGAAGCTTCCGGAGGATTTCTTCAGGAGCTTCGTTTTTTCGTTAAGGCGAATCTTTTGCTATCCCGCCCTTTGTGCAAGTGCTCACAAAGGACGGGGAGCCTGTATTTAATTATGTGAGACGGAATACAACAGCGGCCTAGTGTGCGTAGCGCTGTTCTCCTGCGGGGATAGAGATGGCCAACCGGTTGACGTAGGGCGGTAGCGGACACGTTGCGTAGGGCGTGTAGGCGCAGGGCGGGTTTTGCAGGCGGTTGAAATCGAGGACTACCGTTCCGGGCTGATCCATCCCGTGATCCGGCAGGCTGGTATAGAGAAAACGAGCCGCCTCGTAAGTCGTGGTGTGGCTGGTGGCATCTCGCAGGATAAAGAAAAATTCCTTGGCATTTGGTTCTTCGAGCACTGGTTCCAACTGGATGGTTTTGCCGTCGAGCGTGAACTCTGCGAGGCCTGGTGCGGGCATGTCCAGCGTGGTGCCGATAATGGTGGGGATTTTTTCTGTATGTGGAGGATTGAAGGGAATCCACTTTGCGGTTACGCGGTATCTTGCGTCCGGAGCGTACCAGTGCAGGCCACGGAAGCTAGTGCGTGTAGGCGACTGGGCATCCTTGATGCGCAAGGCAAAGCGGTCTCCGCGATGGAGTACGACTAGTGTGAGATTTTCGTCGGAGATCACGGATGCCTTTTCGTCGTCCGGCTGAAGCGGGCCTTCGTGCGCGGGCTGCCCGTCCACGAGCAGATGTGGCGGGAATCCGCCTGCCGGAGCGGCTAGCCGTAATTGGCTACCATTGACTTCGATGACGGCGAGGTACTCCGGTGCGTGGCCCTTCAGGCGAACCTGGCTATCCGCTGCGAGGCCGATGGTATTCTTGCCTGGCTTAAGCCACTCCAGGCCGACAAGGGTCATCCATCCGTCTGGCGCGGAGAGTTCGCTGGCGCGAGCCGTACGCCATTGCTCGAGTTCGTTATGCCATGCTGAGTCGGGCGCAGGTTCTGCGTCGGCCTTTTTGTGGGTCGCTGCATTCGAAGGCACGATGCCGACAACACCGATCAGGACGATTGCAGGCACCAGGCGCAGCGCTCGACGAATCCTCCGGGAGGCGCTGCGAACAGAAGAAGTATGGGCGATGTTCATGATTTAGAAGATACCTTATCGCTGTCGATTCCATGGCCTGTCTATTGTTTGTAGACGCGTGCCTCCCAGGGCTCCAGGTGCAGCGTAGGGGTCTTCTGCTCTTTGCTTTTGAGGTTGCCAAATATCAACTGACCTGCGGAGAGTTTGCCGGGCAGTCGATATTCGTTTGGAGTGCTAGAGAAGTTGAGGACGATGAGATAATTCGCGTTGCCTAGTGTGCGTGTGTAGGCGAAGATTTTGGCATTCGCGGGGTCGAGGTCTTTGTAGTCGCCATACGTAAGTGCGGGTGTTGCACTGCGAAGCCTGATCAACTGGCGATAGTAGTTATAGATCGAGTCGGGATCGGCCGTTTCCTGCTTCGCGTTGATCTGTGTGTAATTGGGATTGATGGCCAGCCATGACTTATCCGCGGTAGTAAATCCGCCATTGGTCGAGTTATCCCATTGCATTGGCGTGCGGGCATTATCCCGGCTGACTCGACGTACGCCGTTAAGGAATGTTTCCGCGCTCTCCTTGCCTGAGACCACACTTTCTTTCCACGCATTGATGACCGCGATGTCATTGAAATCCTCAATGCTTTTGAATGGATAGTTGGTCATGCCTAACTCATCTCCCTGGTAGATAAAGGGAGTGCCCTTGAGCGTGAGCAGCATGGTTGCGAGCAGCTTTCCCGAGGGGATGCGATTGCCGGGTGAGTCATCGCCAAAGCTGGATACCAGGCGTGGATTGTCGTGGTTGGAAAGGAAGATTGTGTTCCAGCTATGCACGTCGAGATTTTGATCCTGGCGAGTGTAGACAGCTTTCAATTCCGGTAGCGTCCAACCCTTCCACGTGCGGTTGTCCTGGTTGATGCGCACTGCGTCGAAGTTGAAGATCATGTTCAGTTCGTTGCGACGTTCATCAACTAGAGATGGTGTCTGATCGAGTGTGACTCCAAAGGCTTCGCCGACGGTCATGGCGTCGTATTTGCTCAGCACATTTCGATTCATCTCCTGCAGATATTCATGCAGGCGCGGGCCCATTGCGTATTTGAATTGTGGGTGCTCAAGTTCAGCAGGTGTGAGATCCGGAAAGCTCTGATCTTTGGAGATGAAGGGGATAACATCCATGCGGAAGCCATCGACTCCCTTGTCGAGCCAGAACTTCATCAGGTCATAAACTTCGGCACGGACCCTGGGGTTTTCCCAGTTGAGATCGGGTTGCTTTTCGGCGAAGAGATGCAGATAGTACTCACCCGTAGCCGGGTCTTTCTTCCATGCTGAGCCGGAGAAGAAAGATGTCCAGTTATTTGGCGGGCCGCCGTTCTTGCCGGGCTTCCAGATGTAGTAATCGCGGAAGGGATTGTCTTTGGACTTGCTGCTCTCGACGAACCATCGATGCTCGTCGCTGGAGTGGTTTACGACGAGGTCGAGGATGAGTTTCATGTGACGCTGCTTGATGGCTTTGAGCATGGCGTCGAAGTCGTCCATGGTGCCGAACTCAGCCATGACCTTGCGGTAATCGCGAATGTCGTAGCCATTGTCCGCATTGGGAGAATCGTAGTGAGGGCTGAGCCAGATGACATTCACGCCGAGCTGCTGAATGTAGTCGAGCTGAGCTGTGATGCCTTTCAGATCGCCGATGCCGTCGCCGTTGGAGTCTTTGAATGAGCGCGGATAGATCTGATAGACGACGGCTTCTTTCCACCATTTACGGTGGTAGCCGTTGGGCGTGGTTTCGGTTGCAGGGGTTTGCGCTCGCGCGGCCAGCGGACCGATCGGAACGATGAAAGGGCAAGCGATTGCAGCGACGACGAGGAGTGTGGTGCGCAGCATTTTCAAAGATAGCCTCCGGGCATCGCCCGTGTCCTCTGTCCGAAATCGGGTAGCTGAGGAGAGTTCGGGAAATGGGACCCTTGGCGACACCTGATTTTATCCTGGTAAATGGGCATAAATCTCAATCCTGGTGCGGGCCGCAGCCGATCTTGACAGTGCTTCCAGTGCTGCCTAGAATGGAAAGTGGTGAGTTACGTTCGTTTCTCTCGGTAAGTCTAAGGGAAACAGTAAGTTACCTGAGGGGTTCGGGATGAACGAGTACCGCATCAGTCCGCGTGAACGGATGGTGCTAACGGCGATCATCGAGATTTACATCGCAACCGGGGAGCCGGTTTCGTCGCAGGCCGTGGCTCGTTATTTCGACAATAAGGACGGGTTGAGTTCGGCAACCATTCGCAATGTGATGGCCTTGCTGGATGAAACCGGAATGCTGGATCAGCCGCATACGTCTGCTGGACGATTGCCGACACCGAAAGCTTTTCGTTATCACGTGGAGCAGTTGCAGCAATCGGCACGAGCCGGAGTGGCTGCCACCAACGTGCAGTTGAGTCAGATAAGCGACTATCGCCGTGAGCAAATTGAAGATAGCTTTACTGGCGTGACTTCGTCGCAGCAATACCTGGAGCGGACCTCCCACGTACTCGCGCTGATTTCGAGCGGTCTTGGTGTGGCGTTGGCCAGTTCGACGGTGCAGCAGGTACTGGAGCATATCCACTTTTCACGGCTAGCGACAGGGCGAGTTCTTGCCGTGCTGGTGACCAAGGCGGGTACGGTTCAGGATCGAGTGCTGACGATCGATCGTGAGTTGAGTTACGACGACCTGGAGATTTCAGCACGGTACCTGAATGAGAATTTTCGCGGCTGGCCCCTGGATAAAATTCGTGTTGAAGTGGCCCGTAGAATCGATGCGGAGCGGGCCGAATACGATATGCGGCTGCGTTCTCTGGATGAGCTTTGCAGGCAGGGCGCACTGGCGGCGGAGTTTGCAGGACCGACGATATATGTTGAGGGGATGGCTAATCTGCTGGCGGGTGAGCTGGATCGTGAGCGGTTGCGCCAGATGCTGGTGGCTCTCGACGCCAAGCAGCGGCTGGTGGAGTTGCTGAACGCGTACGTAGACTCGCGGCAGCACGAGGTGCGCGTCGTAGTGGGGCTCGATGAAGCGATGCCCGCGATGCAGGATCTGGTGTTGATTGGTGCTCCGGCACGCTTTGGCGCGGAGAGCATGGGAACGGTGGCAGTGATTGCGCCCACACGCATGCAGTATCAGGAAATCATGCAGGCAGTGAGTTACATTGCCGGTTTGTCGGAGCGCGTTTTGGAAGCACCGCCGCAGTAGAAATTCATGGAATCTGGTTGTAGATTTGAAGTCTCGAAACTCGGGATTTGCAATTATTATTTCTGTCCTTTGCAGGGCATGTGAGACGGAGTGTTATGGCTAAGCGGGAAGAAGAATACGGAGTTGCACCGGCGGCAGGCGGGAATATCTTGACGACCGAGGAAGGCGTTCCTGGAGATGCATCGGAAGCGAAGATTGGTCTCGTTGAAGAGCCCGGTCCTACGGCTGCGGAGTTTGCCGAGCTGAAGGCAGAGCGAGATCAACTCGTGGATCGATTGGCGCGGTTGCAGGCAGAGTTCGAAAATGCTCGCAAGCGGCAGGAGCGAGAGAAATCGGAGTTTCGCGACTATGCTACCGGTTCGGTGGTCGAGAGCTTTTTGCCGGTGCTGGATAACTTTGCGCTGGCGCTCAATGCCAACGCCTCGGCCGAGCAGTTGCGGACCGGCGTGGAATTGATCGTGAAGCAGATGGATGAGACGCTACGGGGCCTGCAGGTACAGGTGGTTCCGACAGTGGGGCAGGAGTTTGATCCGCGTGTGCATGAGGCGTTGGGTTCGGTGGAGCGGGATGATCTGCCTGACCAGTCTGTCGCCGAAGAGATACGCAAGGGATACCGCATCCGCGAGCGCTTGCTGCGCCCTGCGCTGGTGCGTGTTGTCTCCAATTCAAAACAGACAGAAGCATAAAAACACATGTCCAGGAATCAAGTGAGCAAAGCAGATTACTACGAGGTCCTCGGGGTTACTCGAGAAGTAAGTGAAACTGAACTAAAGACGGCTTATCGCAAGCAGGCGATGAAGTATCACCCTGATCGCAATCCGGGCGATGCCAGTGCGGAAGAGCGCTTCAAGGAAGCCAGCGAAGCCTACCAGGTATTGAGTGATGGCGATAAGCGCGCGGCCTACGATCGTTACGGCCATGCTGCGACTGGCGCTGGATTCAATGGTGGCGGTCCGTTCGCGGATGCTGCTGATCTGGGCGATATCTTCGGCGACTTGTTCGGAGAGATGTTTGGCGGCGGTGGTCAGCGGCGTGGCTCACGTGTGCAGCGCGGGGAAGATCTTCGCTTCGATGTGACCATTGAGTTCGAGGAAGCTGTCTTCGGCAAGGAAACGGAAGTCAAGGTTCGCCGTCGCGAGAACTGCGCGACCTGTCGCGGAGCAGGAACGACCTCCGGGCGTGGACCGACGGTTTGCGCGACATGCCAGGGGCGCGGCCAGTTGCGCTACCAGCAGGGATTCTTCTCTGTTGCCAGGGCTTGCGGAAACTGCGGCGGCACGGGTACGGTGATCACCGATCCTTGCACTACTTGCCGTGGTGAAACGCGTGTAATGCGCGAGTTCAAGATGAATGTGAAGATACCCGCGGGCGTGGAAGATGGCACGCGCATTCGCTACTCCGGCGAAGGTGAGGCTGGCCGTTTTGGTGGGCCTCGTGGCGATCTTTACGTGGTGTTGTCTGTGCGTGCGCATGACTTCTTCGAGCGCGATGGTGTGGATCTGCACTGTGTCGTTCCGATCTCATTTCCGCAGGCTGCTCTTGGTGCTGAGGTGCAGATTCCAGGCCTTGAGGGCGAGGTCACGCTGCGTATTCCGGAAGGGACGCAGAGCGGCAAGGAGATCCGCATTCGCAACGAGGGCGTGCCGCATCTGAATGAAAATGGCCGCGGCGATCTGATTGTGCAGGTGCTGGTTCAGACTCCGAAGAAGCTGTCACGCACACAGCGCGAGCTGGTTCGCCAGCTTGCCGATAGTATGTCGGTCGAGAACAAGCCAGCTTCACGCAATATGCTGAACAAGATGAAGGATTTGTTCAACTAAGGCTGCTGCTGAGGCTCCTGTTTGGGGATTTGCTCCTGATACTGTGGCCAGTTCTTGAGCAGCTCTGTGACGACGGTGTGGCCCACCGTGTACGCGCTTTCGATCGAGGGCAGATAGGCGCCGAATTTACTCGTGCGCTGTGCGGCCAGGCTGGTGGCTGCGTCCATGCCACGGGGCTGCTGGTCGTAGTTGCTGACGGTGCGCAGGATCAGGACGCGCTGCCAATCGACACGTTTTGCATTGGCAAGTAGCCGAAGCGATTGCAGTGTGCCGGTGTCTTCCATGGCGGTGGTGACAAACTTTCCTTGCCCCCCGGTGAAATAACTCATCCAGCGGGTGGCCCATGCATCCATGAGCTTACCGTGCCAGTAGGTGGAGGAGGATACTTCATCGCCTAGCAGAACCTGCGGCGGATTGTTTGCTGCCGCTCCGTCGAAGTGTGAGCGCACCTCTGCCAGATGAGCGGAATCTGCAAGCGCGACGTTTTTCGTGAGGCCATAGGCCCAGAGCATGAGCGATCGATTGGTCTGATAGAACTGGCCCGGTAATGCTGCTGCCGGCTCTTCAAAAGGCTTTGTCTTGCGCAGGGGAACCATGCCGGTAGACCACGCTGTTGCGTTTTGAGGAATCTCCCGCGCGTCGATTTCGTAGCCCAGGTCACCATCGACGATCCAGTTGGCCCAGACGGCGGAACCGAGTGAAGCGTATTCCGGATTGGCGCCTGCAATTCCGGCAACGATCCAGTAGGCATGCGTCAGATCGAAGCGGGGATCGAGGCCCAGGGCCATGATCGTTGCTGCGGCGTAGGCTGTGCCTTGGCCGGTGACGATGGCTAATTCACCGTCTGAATTCATACGCACATCATGGTAAGCGGAAGGAAGCGGATAGATCGTATCCAGGTGATCGCGCTCGACCCAATTCTGTAATTCACCGGGAATATCTCCGGTGTCTGCTCCAGCTTCAAACATGGCGACGGCAACGACCTTCACAGGAATGGGCGGTGGTGTCGAAGCAGTTTTAGTTTTAGCTCCGGCGTATGGGACCAGAGTAAGAAGTGCGATCAGGCAACAAGGAAAAATACGCATGTGTAGCTGCGATGGTACGGCAGCCAAGGTCTCGGGCACAAACCAGGAAGGCCAAACAATGAAAGCATAAACACAGAGAGCCACCCCGCTTGGGGTGGCTCTCTGTCTGTGCCTGTTGTTGCGTGGAAGGATTAGTTAACGTTGAGCCGTGCTTCAGCCTTCTGCGCCAGTACCTTGTGGGCGGTGTCTTCGAGAGACTGCGCTTCAGGTATGTAGGTTACAGCCTTTTGGATCATTGGATCCCAGTCTGCTTGTGTGCGCAGGCCCTGCAATTGGCCAAACTGGATGGTGAAGATTTTCGCCTTGATATTGGCCTTGATCCAATCCATGGGACCGACGAAATCTTCGTTCGTCCACTCGACATTCTGGCTGGTGAGAAACTGCTTGAAATCAGCAATGACCGCATCGTCCACTTTGAAATCTGCGTTGACCGTGTGAGTCGCAAGGTAATGGGGCGCGAAGTGGAAGAACGAGTCATGAAGTGGACTTAGCAGCGTGTCCATGAAGTGGTTGGACTTGGGCGGCTCGATCTTTTCGTCGGGAGTGATGCCGCCGCCGCCGTACACCGTGCGTCCGCCGTCGGTCATCTTGACTTCTTTGTTGGTGTTGTCGGCGGGCAAAGCGTTGGCGCGGTTGTAGTAGTAGTTGTAGAGCGAAACGCCCTTGTAATCGCGCTGGATCAGGCGGCCGGAGGGCGTGTAGTAGTGGTATGTCGTCAGCGCCAGGCCTGTGTTTTCTGACAGGTTGTAGACGGTTTGAACGAGTCCCTTGCCGAAGGTGGTTTCGCCGACGATCAGGGCGCGATCATGATCTTGCAATGCGCCGGACACGATCTCCGCAGCCGAAGCTGTATTCCGGTTCACGAGAACCACGATTGGAAATGTGTGACCGCTATTCCCGTGCGTCGCGGTGTACACCTGGTCGGGATAGGCGCGGCCGCGCTGGGAGACGATGGTCTGTCCCTTGGACAGCAGGTGGTCGCAAATCTCAACCGCCTGGCTCAACATGCCACCCGGATTACCGCGCATGTCGAAGACCAGACCCTTCAGATTCGGGAATCCGTCAACGGCTTCTTCCACTTCGCGAGCGGTGGTTTCCTGGAAGTTGGTGAGGTGCAGGTAGCCGATGCCGGGGCGTATCTCGTATTTGAGATCGACAGACGGGTGGGGAATTTCATCGCGGATCAGGTCAAAGCTGAGCGGCTTGCTCTGGCCCTCGCGGATGGTGGTGATGCTGACCTTGGTGCCTTTAGGCCCTTTCAGGGTCTTGGCAACAAAGTCCGATGTCATGCCCTCGGTCGATTTTCCATCGATGGTGGCGATAATGTCGCCAGGATGGACGCCCGCCCGGAAAGATGGGGTGCCTTCGTAGGGAGTGACGACGTAAATCTTTGTCAACTGCTGCTGGATGACCATGCCCACGCCGTAATAGCGGCCGCGCTGATCTTCGCGCATCTTGGCGAAGTCCTTTGGATCGTGGAAGCTGGAGTGAGGGTCGAGAGTCCGAAGCATGCCCGGAATTGCACCGTCATAAATTACGGTATCCGCCTTGTCCCCGGTGATTGGTTCGGCGTAGTTCTGTTCCACCAGCGCATATACGTTCGTGAAAGCCTTCAGGCTGTCGCGAAGCTGCGACTCGTCCGCAGCGGACTGGGCGCCGACTTTGCGTTGGAGCAGGGTGCCTGCCATTGCGCAAACGCTGAAAAAAACTACAAGTGAAAAAAATGCCCGTCGGGCGCGGGGAGACATTATGCGGGGATCCTCCAGATGCTTTTCGCGAAGGTCTTTGTCGAGCGGATGAACAGTATTTGAACGGCGCCGGCAAAGAGGCTCGGACAGAGCTGTCTTGACGCAAAGTATAACATCGTGTGGATTGGACGGGCCCGCTGCGCCGGGGGTAGCGGCTCGACTCGATTTCCAATCGGTCTTGCTGCTTTCCGGGCGGTTACAATTACGTCTAAGGATCAGGCCAGTTTTTATGCCGCCCATCCTTTTGCCTACTATGACCTTGCGACCTTATCGAATCTCTGCGCTGCTCGTGCTCGGCACTGCGCTCCTCGCTGTTGGCGCCGTTGCGCAGAACCATCCTTCCACCACCAATCCGGCACCGGCCAGCCCTTACGGGGGCGTCACGGTTGAAGATATTGTGGCCCGGGTAAACGACCAGATCATCACCCGGTCGGATTACGACCGCGCCATGAAAGAGATTGACCAGGATGGCCGCCAGCGTGGTCTCTCCATGCAGCAAATCTCGGATCAGCATAAGGATTTGCTGCGAAACCTGATCGACCAGCAGCTCTGGCTCTCCAAGGGCAAGGAGCTGGGCGTGACCGGCGAAACCGACCTTGTGAAACAGCTCGACGAGATCCGCAAGAAGTACAACCTGGAGACCATGGAAGACCTGGAAAAGGCTGCCAAGGAACAGGGCGTGTCCTTTGAGGATTTCAAGGCGAACATCCGCAATCAGATCATCACCCAGCAGGTCATGCGCGATCAGGTGGGCCGCAAGGTGTCAGTCACCCCGGGCGAAGTACAGCGCTACTTCGAAGCGCACAAGCAGGATTACACCCAGCCGGAGAGCGTGCATCTGAGCGAGATTCTTATCTCGACGGGTAAGCCTGCTCCTTCTGCCACCGATCCGGGCGGCGTGCAGCCGGAGGATCCGCAGAAACTGGCGACAGCCAAGGCTAAGGCCGACGATGTTGAGGCCAAGCTGAAGGATGGCGGCAACTTTGATCAACTGGCCCGTTCCAATAGCGATGGACCAACCGCAGCCCAGGGTGGAGATCTTGGCAAGTTTGGCCGTAACAGCCTGGCGAAAGTATTGGAAGACAAGACCTTCGCTCTTCAGGCAGGCCAGTACACTGAGCCAATTCGCACCAAGCAGGGCTACGTAATTCTCAAGGTCGACGAGCATGTGACGGGCGGCGTTCCGCAGTTCAAGGACGTCGAACAGCAGGTTGAGGAGAACTTCTACCAGAGCCGTATGGAGCCGGCAATTCGCGCTTACCTGACGACCATGCGTGAAGAGGCTTATATCGACATCAAGCCGGGCTACGTCGATACGGCAGCCAGCCCGCGCGAGACCAAGCCCATCTACAGCGCCTACACCCCTCCTTCGATCAAGAAGAAGAAGAAGGTGCAGCGCACACGTTTCCGCGAAACGGAGCATGGTTTCCGCAAGAAGGGTACTGCAACGGCTACTGCTCTCCCGGCGACTGCCGATACGAGTGCAAATGCGGCCAAGGGCAAGAAAGTCAATGCTTCCGCAAATGCTTCGATGAAGCCAGGCAAGAAGGAAAAGATTCGCTATGGCCAGGCGCCACGCGAAACCCTGCCCAATGCCGCTGCGACCAAGACCGAGGATGCAGGCGCGCTGCCTAAAACAGATGAGAGTGCTGCAGCGCAGGATGTGGATAATCCCTTGGATAAGCCCGTCGCGCCAGTAAAGAAGACTCGTTACAGCGCTCGCATGAAGCTGGCCAAGGAGCCGAAGGCCAAGGGGCCGCAACTCGACTCATTTACACCAGCTCCGCCGGATGCAGGTGAAGTGGCCGATCGCCAGATGCAGACGGCACCGCTGGGTCTCTCCGGGGACACTTCAAAGAAGCACAAGAAAAAGAAACCAGTTGCTGAGACCAACGGCAAGAAGACTCGCATGCAGGATCAGCCGAAGAAGCCCTCGGATACGAAGCCTCTGGAGATGACCCCAGCGCCTACTGTTCCTGGTGCTCCTGCTCCCAAGCCAGCAACGCCGCCAACGCCTCCGGTGAACCAGAACCCGTCAGTCGATCAGACGGCTCCGGATCAGACTCCGGCGCCCACTACCGAGCCGGTTCCGCAGCAATAACTGACGGGTTTCAGTGATCTGCACCTATGGCGCTGTAGCAATTTCTGCTACAGCGCCATAGGTGTATAGGGTGCAAATGCTGTAAGCTGGGCGGCAGCATGAAAGAAATCTACATCGCCGATCTAGTCCGCCTGGACGAAAACAAACCCTTCGATAGCACCTACCTGGTGCTCAGCAAACAGCAGCGCACAACCAAGACTGCCAAGCCGTATTTAATACTTTCGCTGGGGGACAACTCCGGGCAGATCGAGTCGCGCATCTGGGATCCGCTAGACCCGCGTATCGCGCAGGATTTCAACAAGGGCGACGTGGTCAAGGTGCGTGGATGCGTCTCGCGTTTTGAGGGCGTGTTGCAGTTGAAAGTCGATCAACTGCGTAAGGTGGGCGCATCCGAATTTGACCGCATGGACCTGCTGCCCTCTACGACCTATGACATCGACGGGCTGTGGGCGCAATTGGAGCAGGCGGTGGCCGGCTTCACCAATCCATATCTGCAACTGCTGGTGAACACGATGCTGGCGGAGCCCCAGTTGCGTGCGGCATTCCGCGAGGCTCCGGCGGCCAAGCAATTGCATCACGCCTTTCTCGGCGGCTTGCTGGAGCATGTGGTGAGCCTGGTCGGGCTGGCAGAGCGGGTGGTGCCGCATTATCCAATTCTGATGAAAGACCTGGTGTTGACCGGCGTAATCCTGCATGACATTGGCAAGATTCGCGAACTGGCCTGGGAGACAGGCTTTGAGTACACGTTGGAGGGTACTTTGCTGGGGCATATCCAGATAGGAGCTTCGATGATTGAAAAAGTCATCGACAGTATTCCCGGCTTTCCGCAGCGTCTCAAGATATTGGTTCTGCATGTGATCCTGAGCCATCACGGCAAATTGGAGTTTGGTTCACCCAAGCTGCCAATGATTCCCGAGGCGTTGATGCTTAATTTTCTCGATGACATGGACGCCAAGATGCAGACGCTTGTGTCTGAGTTCCAGAAGGCTGCCCGGCAGGGCAAAGGCCCCGGCGATATGACGGATCGCATCTGGGCGCTGGATCAGCGGACGATGCTGAATTCGCGAGCGTGGCTGGCCGAGGACAGAACTGTGGAAGCAGAGGTCCCCGCGGAGTCAATCGACACGGCGACGACCGAAGCGGAGCAGGAATATCAGCCGCAATCCTTATTGTTTCCGAGCTGAGAAATCAACTGCTTTGCCGACATGCCCCTGTCCGCTAAGGTATCTCTCCTCTCGGAGTATTCCGCACGACGGCTGATTGCGTGGCTTTTCATCAGGAAAAGCCACACTTCACGAGTCCCGGCTAGAGCGTTGCAATAGGAGAAATGCTTTAGGATGTTTAAGCGATGAGCTACTTTCTTTTCAAGACCGAGCCGGATGTTTATTCCTTCGATGATTTTTTGCGCGACAAAGAAACCATCTGGGACAACGTGAACAATGCGACCGCCGTAATGCACCTCCGGCAGATGTCCAAGGGCGCAAAGTGGATTTTTTATCATACGGGCGATGAACGCACCGCAGTTGGAACAGGGACCGTTCTGAGCGTGGACCCGACGGATCCCAAGGTTCCAATCGTGAAAGTAAAGGTCGGCAAACGGCTCAAGACGCCCAAAACACTGGCTATGATCAAGGCCGAACCGATCTTTGCGAAGTCGCCGCTGGTAATCATCGGAAGGCTTTCCGTAGTCCCGCTCACCGAGGATCAGTGGTACTGGTTTGTAGACTGAGCCGATCGGTCTCTGGTCTCTGTCCAATCCCAGCTCAATCCCAGCTCAATCTCTGTCCAATCTCTGCTCAATCCCCGCCGACCCCGGCGTTTTTCGTTACAATCAAGTAGTTATGTTACGTTTTGAAACTGCCGGAGAGTCGCACGGCGAGGCTTTGATTGCGCTCATTTCAGGGCTGCCTGCGGGCCTCCCGGTGGACTTTGACTTCATCAACCACGAGCTTTGGCGGCGTCAGCAGGGCTTTGGCCGCGGCGGCCGGATGAAGATCGAGACGGACAAAATTCACGTCCTTTCCGGTGTGCGCCACGGCAAAACCATCGGTTCGCCTATCGCCATCCAGATCGCCAATCATGATTGGAAGAACTGGGAAGAGAAGCTGCCGGTTGAGGCAGGCGACCTGACAAAGCACCAGGTTGTAGCCTCGCCACGTCCCGGGCATGCGGACCTTCCGGGCGCGCTCAAGTACAACTTCAAAGACGCGCGCTATGTTCTGGAGCGGGCTTCGGCGCGTGAGTCCACTTCGCGCGTGGCTGCTGGCGGCTTTGCCAAGCTTTTGCTGCGCTATTTGGGAATAGAGGTGGCCAGCCACGTAATTCGCGTAGGCCGTGTCGAACTTCAGCGCCCTGCGACCTGGGACGAAATTGTCGCGGTCACCCGGAAGCCTGAAATTCTGCTGAGCTGCGTCGATCCAGAGACCGAAGAACGCATGAAGGAAGAAGTCGCGGAGACCTCGCGTACCGGCGACACCATCGGCGGTATTTTCGAGGTTGTCGTGCATGGTTTGCCTCCAGGCGTGGGCACATACGCTAACTGGGATGAGCGCCTCGACGGCCTGCTTGCCTGGGCCGTGATGAGCCTGCAAGCGGTAAAGGCGGTCGAGATTGGCCGCGGAGTTACGGCGGCGGAGTCCTTTGGCTCACAGGTACATGATGCGATTCATTATGGGCCTGTGGACGCGGAGAAACAGACACGTTTCACCCGTCATCAAAACAATGCCGGTGGGATCGAGGGTGGTATTTCGAACGGAGAAGACGTGGTCGTTCGCGGCTATCTCAAGCCGATCTCGACGCTGCGCAGACCGCTTGAATCGGTACGTTTCGACACGCGTGAGGCAACCAGCGCCAGCTACGAACGAAGTGATATCTGCGTCGTTCCAGCGGCGGGCGTGGCTGCGGAGGCGATGGTCGCTTACATCGTTGCTCAACAGGTGTTGGAGAAGTTCGGCGGCGATTCTGCCGAGGAGTTGAAACGCAATTACGATGGCTATCTGGACCAGATTCGTCATTTCTAGTATTCGTCATTTCCAGTGCGGATACGCCGGTTCTGATATCGATTGAGTTAGGAAATTTCAGGCGACCCAATGATTTTGCCAATTGTGAAATATCCGGAGCCAGTGCTACAGCAACCTGGCGAGCCGGTTACAGAGTTTGACGACGAACTGCGGAAATTTGTAGCCGACATGTTCGAGACAATGTACGCGGCGCAGGGCATCGGCTTGGCTGCGCCGCAGGTTGGCGTGTCCAAGCGTATTACGGTCATCGACCTGAGCAATGCCAAGGATCCCGAGAAGAAGATGGTCCTTGTCAATCCGGAGATTATCCAGCGCAGTGGCAGACTCTATGAAGAAGAAGGCTGCTTGAGCTTCCCCGAGATTCGCGAGAAAGTTGTGCGAGCGGCCAAGGTGCGCATCCGGGCTCAGGATGAGTTTGGGGAGTGGTTTGAGGCCGAGGGTGAGGAGTTGCTCTCGCGTTGTATGCAGCACGAGATCGACCACCTGGATGGCACGCTGTTTATCTTCCGAATCAGCAGTTTGAAACGCGACCTGGCGTTGCGCAAGATCCGCAAGATGCAGCGGGCCGGGGAATGGTAGCCCGTGGTTGAGGGTGAGTTGAAGCGGCTAAGGCTGGTGTTCTGCGGAACGCCTCAGTTTGCCGTGCCTACCTTGCATGCTCTGATTGGTGCTGGACATGAGATTACCCTGGTCGTCACACAGCCGGATCGCGCTGTAGGCCGTAAGCAGGAACTGACTGCTCCGCCGGTGAAGCAGGCTGCTTTGGTCACCGGGCTGGCTGTTACCCAGCCTGAAAAGATCAAAAATAATCTTGAATTTCGTGCGCAGTTGGAGTTGATTGCTCCCGATGCGATTGTGGTTGTTGCTTACGGCCGCATCATTCCGGCGTGGATGCTGGCATTGCCAAGGCTAGGCTGCATCAATCTGCATGGATCGCTGCTGCCCAAATATCGTGGGGCCGCACCGATTCAGTGGGCGGTCGCGATGGGCGAAACAGTCACTGGCAACACCACGATGCTGCTTGAAGAGGGCCTCGATACCGGGCCGATTTTGCTGCAACAGCAAACCCCGATACGTTCGGATCAGACTGCCGTGGACCTCTTTGAAGAGCTTGCCGCAACAGGCGCTCCGCTGGTTGTGGAGACCCTGTCTGGGCTTGCAGATGGCAGCGTGCATCCACGACCGCAGGATCATTCGCAGGCCACACTGGCGCGGATTCTTGAGCGCGATGACGGGCGTATGGATTTTGCCACCCATACTGCGACGGAGCTGTGGAATCGCTGGCGCGGCTTTCAGCCCTGGCCCGGCGCGTTCTCTACTCTGGATGGAAAAAAGCTGATCGCGCATACAGTAAAACCTGGTGTTTTCGCACGCTCCGGACAGCCGGGAGAACTCAATATTCAAAACGATACGCTGCAGGTTTGCTGTGCTGACGGAAGCTGGCTGGAATTGATTGAGCTGCAACTCGAAGGCAAGAAGCGGATGACCGCCGCCGAATTTTTGCGTGGGAACTCTATTGCAAGCAGCGCGAGATTGGGCGGATGATGACAGCTAAATCGTCCTCAGACCCTGCTCTCAAACTCACCATAAAGCCGAAGTCCGTTGCAATTTCTCCTGCAAGGCGTGAGGCATTTGCGATTTTGCTTGAGTTGGAGCGCGGCCACTCGTATGCAGACGATCTGCTGCGCGGGCAGCGAGTGACCGCGCTTTCGCAGCAGGATCGTAATCTCTGCACAACGCTGGTGCTCGGGGTACTGCGGTGGCAGATTCGGCTTGATTCTGCGATTCATCCGCTGCTGGCGCGGCCCAACGCGCGACTCGATCCGGAGATTCGCATTGCGCTTCGGCTTGGCGGTTTTCAGCTACTCTTTCTCGATCGCATTCCGGCTCATGCTGCGATTGGCGAGAGCGTCGGGCTGGCCAAGGCTGCCGGGCACAAATTTGCATCGGGAATGGTGAATGCGATTTTGCGCAAGTTGACGGTCGTCGCAAAACCGTCGGTGGATGTGCCCGAACATCTTTCGCCTGTCGAACTCGCCGAGGCCTCGGGGCATCCGGTGTGGCTGGTGGAGCGATGGGTGAGCTTTTATGGCTCTGAGACTGCGCGTGCCATCTGCCTGCACGGGCAACAGCAGCCGATTGTCGCTCTGCGCCTTGATTCCGTCACGGCTGAGGATGAGCTTGCAGCCGAGGGGATTCGCGTTGAAGCGGGTGCGTTATTAACGGCCGCACGGGTAGTTGCTGCAGGAGATGTAACTGCCTCGGTAGCGTTTCGCGAAGGGCGTGTGCGGATACAGGAAGAAGGTTCGCAACTCATTGCAGAGCTGGCGGGCAGCGGCTCGCAGATACTCGACTGCTGCGCTGCGCCGGGCGGCAAGACGCTTATTCTTGCTGCGAATAATCCCACCGCCAGGGTTGTTGCGTCGGAGGCGAGCGCTGCGAGATTAAGCGCCATGCAGCGGCGGCTTTCCAGCACCGCGAATCAGGCATCTATTCGTCGAATCGAGTTTCGTCAGGCGGATGCAGCCGTGCGTCAGGACGGCGATGCCTTCGATCTGGTGCTGGTCGATGTGCCGTGCAGCGGAACGGGCACCCTGGGGCGCAATCCGGAGATTCGGCATCGTCTGCAGCCTGCCGATCTGGAGCGGCATCATAAGCAGCAATGCGCCATTCTCCGCGCGGCTTTGCAGTCCACGATTGTTGGCGGAAGACTGGTCTACTCCACCTGCTCACTTGAGCCGGAGGAAAATGAGGCCGTCGTTGCTGAAGTTTTAATCGAGGCAGGGAACTGGAAGTGGGTTTCGTTTGCAGCGCGAATTCGCGAATTGCAGACTGAAGGCCGACTCACGGATTCTGGCGTAGAGCACTTGTTGCAATGCGTTGGCAACGATGGCGCGCTGCGCCTGCTGCCCGGGAAGCTGGCTACGGATGGATTCTTTGTAGTGCTGCTGGAGCGGGTTTCCTAAGGATTGCCGGGCGCGTCTACTTGGCAACGTTCAACGTGACAGATGAGCCGACCTCGATGCGATAGCCGACTGGCGGTTGCTGACTCACCACCACTCCTGGCTGAACCGGCGGCTTTGGGAGATTCGCTGGCGCGACCGGAGCGGGCGCAGAAGCGGAAGTTGAGATTGCCGATACCGGTGGTACGGATGGGATCGGCTGGCCTGGCACATCCACAAAATTAGGTATGTTGTACTTAATACCCACACGGCTCAAAATGCCTTGCGCGGTCAGTACTGGCAGGCCGGTCAGGTCGGGCATCACGAAGCCATCCGCGACGGTATCGTCGGAAGCAGCTATCAGCAGGTTGACGCTGGGGCGCTCGATTCCCTGCGCCTTCGGTGGAGGATCCTGGGCGAGCACCGTGCCGGGTGCAGCGCCGGAGTAGGGAAGCTGCGCCGTGGCGCCTGATTCCAGGCCTACGCGACGCAGATTTAGCGAAGCCATCCGCTCCTCATTGCCGAGCACGCTGGGCACCTCAACTTTCTGAGGGCCAAGGCTCTCAGAAACACGTACGCGCCATTCGCGCCGTACTACCGAGCCGGGAATCGGGGATTGCGATAGGATGTGTCCGGCAGCAACATCTGCGGAATAGTAGCGATTATCGACCTCGAGATCGAGCCCCAGTCCGGCAGTCTGGCTGCGTGCCTCCGCAACCGTCATATCCTTCAAAACAGGGACGCGAACTTCTCTGCCATGTATGGCGAAGTGCATTGTGGTCACTGCGGAAAGCAGCGCCACTAGCACCAGACCCAACAGGATGGACGCGCCCTGGAAGAAGTTCTGAATTGGTTGCAGTTTGATCTTCATAATGAACCTAGTCCTGGGCCATCTGATCTATGTCTTCATATTCGATGACGAATTCGATCTTTGCGGACTTCTCGAGCATGGCGGAGACGGAGCAGTACTTGTCCTTGGAGAGTGCCACCGCATCCTCAACCGCTTTGCGGTCTAGCTGGCCGCCAACCTTGTAGATCAGGCGAATCTTGTTGAAGTAACGCGGAGGCTCGGCCTGCTGTTCCGCCACGGCAGAGACCGTGAGGCTGGTGATCGGCTGGCGCTTTTTCTTCAGGATGTTGACGACATCGACCGAGGTGCAGCCGCATAAGGCTGAGAGCACAGCTTCCATCGGACTTAGTCCGTCCGAGTGCTCTGGCGAGGCGTCAAAGAGAATCGTGTGGCCTGACTCGGAGTGACCCTCATAAAGATTGGGATTTGTTTCTGTCGGCTTCCATTCACTACTGGCGATCATGGTATTCCTCCCTGCTGTATATCTGATTCCTGCCGATGCATTCCGCTTCTTCCGCGCCCATTCTACCGATGATTATCCGTCTCCGGCTCCGGGTGAATCAGTACCTTACTGACCTCTGGACACTGTAGCTTGAGACGATCTTCGAGGTTGGTAATGATTTCGTGTACACGCCGCATGGTGAGCGCATCCGGCAGTGTGCAATGGCAGGATATTTGGATGTGTTCGGCTGAGCGTCCTACGAGAATCTCATGTACGTCGATGATCTCTGGGAAGTTTGCCGCGACGGTACGCAGAGAGCGCTCCACGATTACAGCTTCACTTTCCTGCTCGCCCTGTTTGCTGATCGGCTGAGGACGCTCGATAGTGGCAGGCTCGCTTTCGATGTGGGTAATCACATCGTCCAGTTCTGGAACATCGCGCAGAATTTCTTTTTCCATTGCGGTGACAAAGGTATGCGCGGCTGCCAGCGTCAGAGATTCGTTCAACTCGACATGCTGCTCCACACGCAGCTTGCCCCGGATGGATTGCACGCTGACCTCATGGACCGCAACATTGTTACGGGCGGCCACGGCGCGAATGCGGTCGAAGATGCTTTCAGTCGAGCTTTCGCGGGGCACGGTGTGGATGACTACATCAACCTCCGGCACAACACGCTGCACGGCCTCAGTCGCGGCGCGTACCAGTTCGCCGGTATGCTCGAAGGTAAAGCTGCGCGGCAGGGCGAGTGTGAGGTCGGCGAATGTTGAAGAACCGGCGCGGCGAACGCGAGCTTGTTCGATCGCCAGCACTCCATCCACGGCCTTCACCGCGCGCAGGATTTTCTGCCTGGTCTCAGCGGGTGCAGCATCAAGTAATACTGCGGAGGTCTCGCGCGTCAGCTTCCACGTCAGGCGCAGGATCATCAGCGAAACTAGGATTGCCGCAACTGGATCGGCGTAACTAAGCCAGCCGATACCGGCAAGGCTTCCAATCCAGCTCAGAATCAATCCGGCGAGTACGGCCAGTGTGGACCAGATGTCGGAAGCGAAGTGAAATGCGTCTGCTGCAAGTGCTGTGCTGTTGTACTGAAGCGCGACAGCACGCAACTGGCGCGATCGCCAATAGTCCACGACGATCGAGGTCACCAGCACCAAGACTGGCCAGATGGAAAAATGCACGACACCGTCATGATGAAAGATGCGCTGCATCGCTTCCCAGATGATCCATGCGCAGGAGATGGCCATCAGTCCGGCTTCGACAAAGGCAGAAAGATTTTCGAATTTAGCGTGACCGTAAGTGTGATCTTCGTCCGCAGGTTTGTCGGAGACGCGAACGGAGAAAAATGTAAGCGCCGATCCAATCAGATCGAGACCGGAGTGGGCTCCATCCGAGAGTACGCCGAGCGATCCACTCAATAATCCCGCAGCCAGCTTGAGGGCGGTCATGGCTGCAGCAGCGAGCATCGAATGCATTGCGACTCGACGTTTGGCCGCGGTCATTTCCGGAAGTAGGGTGCTGGCAGACATGCGAACTCTAGCCTACAACGTCCCACCGCAGGAGGCCATAGCTCAAGCAGCATTTTAAAATTGAAATCAGGCTCGTGTGCCTGTGTACAGGCCTGCAATGCCGAATGTATACGGCGTCCAGCGCACGTCTCGAAAGCCCACCTCGCGCATTAACGCCAGCATTTCCATGGGCGGAGGAAATCTTTGCACGGATGCAGGCAGATAGTTGTAGGGGCCGTCCTTGCCGCAGATAAGGCGCCCGATCGCAGGTAATACGCGTTTGAAATAAACCTGATATATCTTGCCGATCAATCCAGTTGGCTCGCTGAAATCGAGAATGCCAAGCTGCGCTCCGGGCTTGAGGACGCGATGAAACTCTTCCAGCCCTGCACGATAGTTGGCGAGATTGCGAAATCCAAAAGCCGTGGTGATCAGATCGAGTGATGCTGGACGCAGCGGTAGATGTAAGGCATCTGCTTCGAGTGGGATTGCACCCTTGCCCGCAAATTTATGCGCGCCACGGCTAAGCATTTCACGAGCGAAATCCGCAGAGATGATTGGCCGGGCAGTTGCGGGGCGATGCTTGAGCAGCGCCATCGTCATATCTCCCGTGCCGCAGCAGATGTCGAGAATAGCAGCGTCGGGATTGGCTGTAATGTTGCGAAAACGCCGTGCTGTGCGCCGCCACCAGAGGCGATCGATGTTGGCGGACAGTACGTGATTGAGCAGGTCGTAACGCGGCGCGATAGAGTTGAACATCTGCTGCACGGCAGCCGATGCTCCCTGCTCGTCGGCTACGCCTTGCGGCTTTGCGCCAGAGGCGATTTCTTTGGTGGACATGGCAGATCTAGCAGACATAAATCAGGCCTCATTTCTGGCGGGCAGTTCCTTGGCCAGGGCAAGCATGTACTGCGCGGCTGCAAGCAGCTCTTCAGGGCTGACATCTTCAACCACGCATGCATCGCCGATGCCTACGGGCAACACAAATCTGCGTACATTGCCAAGGTGCTTCTTGTCCTTTGCCGTGGCTGCGACTAACTTTTGCGCATTCAGTTTCAGCGCCGGCAGCGGCCCATAGAGATAGACCAGGCGCATTAATCGATCGAACTGCTTGGTGTTGATCGTTCCGCGTACCTTGCCTAGATAGAGTGCAGCAATCAGGCCCCAGCCCACGGCCTCTCCATGTAGCAGTTTGCGATAGCCAGTAACGGATTCAATAGCGTGACCGAGCGTGTGGCCGAGGTTCAAAATCATGCGCAGGCCGTTCTCGCGCTCATCCTTGCCAACGACTTCAGCCTTCATGCGAATCGAAGAAGCAATTATTTTTTCAAGAGCAGCGGGGTCACGCGCCAACACTTTATCGCGATTCTCTTCGAGATAGCGCAACAGGCTGCTATCGCGAATCATGCCCGCTTTTACGCTTTCAAAAAGCCCCGCTCGCAACTCACGATCAGGCAGAGTGCCGAGCAGGTCCATATCGGCGAAAACAGCCAGCGGATGATGAAAGCTGCCGACAAGGTTTTTACCCTCGGGCAGATTCACGCCCGTCTTGCCGCCAACGGACGAATCCACCTGTGAAAGAAATGTTGAGGGAATCTGAAAATATTCGATGCCGCGCATGTAGATCGCTGCGAGAAACCCGCCTACATCGCCGACGATGCCGCCACCAAATGCGATGAGCAGAGAACTGCGGTCGCCGCCCGCGGCAGCCATCTGCCGAGCCAGCTTTTCCACGGAGCCGAGGCGCTTATTACGCTCGCCCGGCGCGAGAAACAGCACAACGGGATCGATGGTGAACGAGGCAAGAAACTTGTTCGCCCAGAGTTCCCAGATCTCTGGTGAAGTAAGCACAAAGACGCGCTTGGGCAGCTTGCCTGCGATCCGCACCATGCGGGGTTCAAGCGTGCTGATCAGGCCCGTGCCAGTGAAGACCTGGTATTTTGCGGAAGGGGTTTCTACGCGTACGATCTGCATCCTTCTTTAATCGTATCGCATGGGGAATGGATGGTGGGCATGGAATTGAAGTTGTCCCTGCTGCAATCTTTCCCGCAGGCAGATACACGAACATAAGGTCGAATCGATATATCGGTTTCGCACCAGGCCCAGGAGCATCTGTGCCTGATTAAACAGGAGCCGTGACTTCGATTCCCCCAAGTGATTACCTCTCCAATCACCGCCTGTGCAGTGATAGCCTTAAAGATTATGTCAGTGGCGGAAAAAGTCGATTTCCTGATTGTCGGAGCTGGTGTCGCCGGACTACGTGCGGCTGTGGAACTGGCTGAGTATGGCCAAGTGCTGGTAGTCACAAAAGAGGCTCTGGGCGAGTCAAACACGCACTATGCGCAGGGCGGCATCGCCGTGGCCATGTCAGGCGAAGAAGATGTAAGCCTGCACCTGGACGACACGATGAATGCAGGCGATGGGCTTGTATATCGTGACGCAGCAGAGGCGCTGGTTGTTGAGGGTCCGCTGCGCGTTGAGGAGCTGATTCGCTGGGGAGCACAGTTTGACCGCGAAGGCGGCGAACTGATGCGCACGCGTGAGGGCGCGCATAGTTTGCCGCGAATTCTACATGCGAATGGAGATGCAACCGGTGCGGAGATCAGCCGTTCGCTACTGGCACATGCTCGCCAGCATCCGCGGATTACCTTTGCAGACTGGACCATGGTCACGGAGCTAATTGTGCGGGATGGCCGCGTCATTGCTGCCGATATCTTCTCGCGTGAGAGCGTTGGCGGACATCGGTTGCGACGTGTAAGCGCGCGCGCAGTGCTGCTTGCCTCTGGCGGTGCCGGGCAGGTGTACAGCGATACCACCAATCCCGCCGTGGCTACCGGAGACGGCATCGCTATTGCTGCGCAGGCTGGTGCTGAGCTGGCTGACATGGAGTTTTACCAGTTTCACCCAACGGCCTTGTCCTTGCCGGGAGTGCCGCGTTTTCTGATCAGTGAGGCCTTGCGGGGTGAGGGAGCATGGCTGCGCAATCATCGCGGTGAGCGCTTCATGGAGCGTTATCATCCGCAGCTTGAGCTTGCCCCTCGCGATGTCGTGGCTCGCGCCATCACACGCGAAGGTATGGGTACGGTTCCGGGCGAGTCGTTCCCGGTTTATCTGGATATGCGTCATGTGCAGGGTTTGGATCTGCATCAACGCTTCCCAGGGATCAGCCGGTTTCTGGCTGAGCATGGGCTGGATCTGCATCGCGATCTAATTCCTGTTCGCCCAGCCGCGCATTACCTGATGGGCGGGGTTCGCACGGATCTCAGTGGACGTACTTCGCTGACGGGTCTTTATGCGGCCGGCGAGGTGGCTTGCACCGGCGTTCATGGAGCCAACCGTCTGGCTTCAAATTCGCTGCTTGAGGGCCTGGTCTTTGGAGCGCGGGCAGCGCAGGCGATTCTTACGGATAGCCTGGAGCTTGAATCTGTGGAAGCAGTGAATATAGAAGCGATGGATACACGTCTCACTCCTCCCGATGCGAACTCGATCAAGGCAGCAATCCTCAAGCTGCGAAGTGCGATGTGGCAGTATGCGGGGCTGCTCCGCGATGAAGAAACACTACGTGCAGGCATTGCAGCGCACGAGGAAATTGCTGCTCAACTTCGCGATATCGCAAAGCCAGGGCAGGGAAGCCGTTCCCTGTTTGAAGCGCATGCTCTCGCCTCAGTGGCGCAGTCAATTCTGTTGAGCGCTTTGGCTCGCACTGAGAGTCGCGGCGCACATTTTCGCAATGACTATCCCTGGCGCGACGATGTGAATTTTCAAAAGCATTCGATCTTTTCAAAATCCGGGCAGATTGCTTTTGAAGCCTGGTAGCGATTTCGTTTTGAAAGGCTTTATGCGGCTGGCGACTTGTGCTGGCTCTGCGGTATGAAGACGGACGCGAGAGCGCATAGCCCCAATATCGCCGCCATGATCGCCAGCGACCATACCACGGGGATCTCGATCCAATGTGCTGACAGCATCTTGAGCGCGACAAATGCCAGCAGCGCGCCGAGGCCATAATGCAGATAGTGAAAGCGATCGAGCAGGCTGGACAGCGCGAAGTAGAGCGAGCGCAAGCCGAGAATCGCCGCGATATTGGAGGTGTAGACCACGAATGGATCGCGTGAGACGGCAAGCACTGCGGGTATTGAATCGATGGCGAAGAGCAGGTCAGTAGCTTCAACCGCGAGGATTACAGGCAGGAGCGAGACCGATCCCTTTTGCATGTTGGTGATCCAGCCCGGAACAGCGTCGCCCGCAGTATTGCCGCGCAGCAGACGCCACGACGCATAGAGCAGGATTGCTCCAAAGATATACGTCACCCACGCAAAATGAGCGAGTAGAGAAACACCCAGCGCTATGAACACGGCGCGCAGCAGAATTGCGCCGCCTACTCCCCATAGCAGTGCACGATGCTGCTGTTTATAGCTGATACCAAAGCCGCGAAAGAGAATCAGGAAGACAAAAAGATTGTCCACGCTGAGCGATGTCTCGATAACATAGCCGGAGACAAATTCGAGTGCGGTCTGATGTCCCTGCTCATAGTTGAGCCAGAAGGCAAAGCCTGCTGCGACAAGCGCGACAAAGGCGCTCCACATCCACGAGAGCCTTGGGCGCGGCTTGTCCCGGCGGCTGTGGGGCAGCAATGCATCGGCTACGATGAGCGCCAGGACGGCCACGTGAAAGCCAATCCACCAGAGAAGTGGTGCGCCTGCGATATTGTTTCTCAGCTCAACAGACATGGCTCCAACAGACATAACTCCAACCAACATGGCTCGATGCTATCGCAAGTGCGCGCTGTGGTCGATTGAAATTCGGATTGAAAGGCAGACAAACAAGAGCGATCTGTATTTAGCGGTGAGTGTGAGGGGAGTGATTGATTCAGCGTTGATTCAGCAGGCGTATGCTCTCAAGAAATACATCTCCGGCGATCGTCAAACTATGAGCGCTGACTTTGTCCATCGTGTCTTGTGCCGTGTGATGATAGCCATCGGGCAACGCCTGTGTATGCGGTCCGTAATCGATATCGATTATGTCGATCGAAGGCACACCTCGCTGTAGAAATGCAACGTGATCGTCATCGACGGCTCCGCGATTCGCGAAAAAATATCCGCCGTGCCCAGTGTCCTTTGCAGCCTGCCCAACGAGGCGGACGAGCCACGGAGTCGACGCGCTTTCTTCTTCAACATCAAGGTCTTTATCGCCCAGCATATCGGCGAGCATCAAAGCTTTAATGCGTGGCAGTGTGCCATCCTGCCCCCACTTGGCGGCGAGATGACGGCTGCCGTAAGTATGGTCCATTCCCTGCCAGGAGTTGATGGCTTCTTCCCCATCGAAGAAGACCAGCCAGACACTGTAGCCGTCCGACACCTTGCCGCGCAGCTCGTTGGCAATCTCGATGAGTAGCCCTGTTGTAGAGCCGCCATCGTTCGCTCCTACGAACCCGATATTTCTCAGCGGATAGTTCGTCTCATAGTGCGTGGTGAGGACGATCACGCCGTTTTTCTTACCCGGAAAACGCACGATGAAGTTGCGCATGGGAACAGGACAGATAGGCGTGTTCGCGGTGAAGGTATCTTCCTCAAGCTGCCCCTTCGCAGCCTCAGCCTTGAACTGGTTGCGCAGAAACTGCTCAGCCTTGAGATGGCCTGGACTTGTCACCCAGCGCGGCCCGATTGCGACGAACTCGCGTGTGATTTCCAGCGCCCGGTCGCCACGGAAATGCTGCTGACCAAACGCCAAAGATGGCAGCAGCCCGAGAGAAAGCGCGACGGCTCTCACCATCTGCGCAAACCTCATGCCGACTTCTCCTTGGCCTTCTTCCGGTTAGGATGGACCCACCATGCGACGCCGATGCTCAGCAGGTACAGCAGCAACATGGGCACGGCAAAAGCGAACTGCGTCGGAATATCCGGCGAAGGCGTGATGATCTCCACAATGATGAAGATGATCAGGATCGCGTAACGCATGTTCTTCCACAGAAAGCGCGGGCTGACAATGCCAAACATGGCCAGGAAGAAGATGATCACCGGCAGTTCAAAGGTAGCGCCCATGCCCAGGATCAGCGAGAAGAAAAAGCTGGTGTACTCCTCTATGCTGATGACCGGGTGAATGCTCATCTCGCCGCTCAATTTGAGAATGAGAAACTTGAGCATTCCAGGGAAAACATAGTGATAGCCCAGGAATGCGCCTGAAGCGAACAACCCAATAGCTGACGCCATGAAGGGCACAACAAAGCGGCGCTCGCGCTGATAAAGTCCCGGAGCAATGAAGAGCCAGACCTGGTACAGGATGAACGGCGATGCGATGATCGCTCCGCCCACGAGTGGGATTTGAATGTAGCGCAGGTTCACCAGGTCGGCAGGATGGGTAAAGTTTAACTGGATGCCGATGGAGGATAGCGGAGCCTGCATCAGGCTGTATAGCCTGTCGGCAAAAACCAGCGCGATGATATAGCCGCCAACCAAGTAGAGTGCGACATGGATGAGCCGACGGCGCAGTTCGTCCAGGTGCTCGAATAGGCTCATGCCGGGCAGTTCGGCTCGTTCGGTGACAGCGGCTTTGGCGCGATCGATTACATCAGGAGCGTCAGGCATGATTGGCTTCGTGCTCCGTTCCCGCAGGGGTTTCTGTGGCTGCTACTGCGGTGGTCTCTGCGCTCAATCCCGAGGCTGGCTCTGCATTGACGGTTGAAGCTGGAGCCTCTACCGCTTCGGGAACTCGTCCCCGAAACGGTCGTGCGGCCTCAACGATTTCCCCTGTCGACGGTGGCATCACGGAAGGGAAGGTGTGCGGTTCTTCATGGAAAGGCCTCTGGCTGGTTTCTGAGGCGGCTTGATCTGTCGCTGGTGTTGCCTCAGAAGCCGAGGCAGACAATATCTCTGGAGACGTATATGACTGCGAGATTTCCGCGGAGTCTGAGGTTGGTTGAGCCGGCGCATTCAACTCAAGTGTCGTACTGGCCTGTGAGTTGATTTGCGTGTTGGCCTGCGCAGTCTGGGCCTGCAGCTTCTGCTGCCGCTCGGCCTCTTCGCTGGCTCGCAATTCCTCTTCCATCTGGAACTTGAAGTCGTTCGAGACCTTGCGGAACTCGTACATCAGCTTGCCGATCTGGCGGCCAATTTCAGGCAGACGCCTGGGGCCGAATACGACCAGCGCCAGCAGCATAAGCAGCATCGTGTCTGGAATGCCGATGCTTGCAACTTGAATTGTTGGTGGAAGTCCCATGGGTCCTATCACGTAGCTTTGATCACTTGGTCTTGGTTACTACCCAGTCTGCGGCCCTAAATCGATTGCCAGTTCGCTCCATGATACCTGTCCGCGTACAGGGGTCACAAACAGTACGGATCTTATTGCATTCCAGATTGCATTCCAGCCTGCATTACAACTCGCTCTGCCACGGCTAACATCCATTTGTTGGCACCTATTTTAGGCTCCGATATTGAACTCACGTTACAATAGTCGAAATGGAATTCTCGACTGCCGGATCTGTTTTTGGACCATTCCGGCTATGTCTGGCATCCAATATTGAACGGGTTGCAACATCCCCGTGGGTTGGGCAGGTTGTGCTGGCGCGATTCACAACTGAATTTTCGTCAATACAACCTGTAGTGAATCCACTGCAGCCAGATTTGCTTTCAACATCCCCGTCCGCTCTGTCCACGGCGTATCGCCAAGACAGTTGCTGGGCTGAAGGCGGAAGAAAAAGTGGTTTCTGTTATTGAGGAAGTCCCTGCGATTGAATTGGGAACGCAGGAGAGTTGCAGTCTCGAGAATTACCTCGCGCTGCCCGATCACACCATGGATGACCGCATTGCTGCGGCTCGCGAAAAGCTGGGTTCGCAGGTACTCCTGCTCGGTCATCACTACCAGCGCGACGAAGTCATCCGCTTTGCTGACTTCACCGGCGACAGCTACAAGCTTTCAAAAGTTGCCGCCGAGACTGAGGCCAAATACCTCATCTTCTGCGGCGTACACTTCATGGCTGAGAGCGCCGACCTGCTCGGCCGCCAGGATGCCGACGGCAATACCATTCAGCAGGTGATTTTGCCTGATCTGAATGCAGGCTGCTCTATGGCGGACATGGCCGAGATTTCACAGGTGGAAGCCTGCTGGGAGCAACTGGAGCAGATGGGCCTTACCGACGGCCTCATCCCGCTTACCTACATGAACTCGACTGCGGCTATCAAGGCCTTTTGCGGTGAACGCGGCGGGTTGGTTTGTACATCTTCCAATGCCCGTACAGCTTTTGAATGGGCGTTTGCGCGCGGCAAGCGGATTCTCTTTCTCCCCGATCAGCACCTTGGTCGCAATACAGGCCATGCCATGAGCATCGGGATGGATGAAATGACAGTCTGGGATCCGTGGGCGTTGCAGGGTGGGCTGACGAAGGATCGTTATGCCGGATCAAAAATCATCCTCTGGAAAGGGCACTGCTCGGTTCATCAGCGGTTCCTGCCCAGCCATGTGGATGATGTTCGCGCCAAATATCCCGGCATTCAAGTCATCGTTCATCCGGAGTGCCGCTGGGAAGTTTGCCAGAAAGCGGACGCACTTGGCTCGACGGAACGGCTGATTCAGCTGGTAGAGCAGGCTCCGAGTGGGGCCATGTTTGCCATCGGAACAGAGATTCATCTCGTCAACCGGCTGGCAAAGCGCTTCGCGGCAGAAGGCAAACGAATCATCACTCTGGACGACTCCGGCTGCCTGTGTACGACGATGTATCGCATCAGCCCGCAGCATCTCGCCTGGGCTCTCGAAAACCTGCTCGAAGGCCGCGTTGTCAACCAGATTCAGGTGCGTAAGACCGTCAAGCACTGGGCTCGCGTTGCGCTCGACCGGATGCTTGAAATTGGTTAGGAATCACGATGCAGGGGAAATAGACCTATGGATGAAGGTATTTTGACTGAAACAGACGTTGAAATAACAGGCGTTGAAATCGCCAATCCTTCCGCTCCGGAACCGGTTCTTCGCGTGAGCGCACGAGCCTGCAAGAGTGGCCAGATGTTAACCGAAGAAGAAATCGAAGCTGCGGAAGAAGAAGCGCTCGCCTGGTCCCGCAAATCCAATTGTTGTTAAATGCTGCACACATGTCAGATTGAGATTGGCGCTAAACTGATTTTGGGGAATATTGCGGATGAAGACTTTTACTCTCGACGAAGCTCAATCTCTCCTGCCAGTGCTGGAGTCGCTGTTGAAGCGCGCCATCGAAAGCAAAACAGCCGCCGAGGCGCTAGAGTCCGAACTGTCAGAACTCTCGCGTCGCATTTTTATGTCTGGTGGGATGCACGTGGACGTCAATAAAGTTGCTGCCCGCCGCACTGCTATGGGAACGCATGAAAATCGAGCTCGCGAGACCGTTTCCGAAATCGACGAGATCGGTGTGCAGTTAAAAGATCTGGACATCGGTTTGCTCGATTTTCCCTGCCGTGTCGAGGATGAAATCGTGCTTCTCTGCTGGAAGATGGGCGAAGAGTCGATCGATTTCTGGCATACGGAAGAGGCCGGTTTTCGTGGCCGCCAGCCGGTGGACGAGCGTTTTCGGCGCCGAGCCAATTCCGGCAATCGCTTGAACTAGTTTTATCTAAAGTTTCGATAGCTCCAACATTCCTCCGGGGCTTCTGCTTTCCCTTGTGTTAGGCTCCACTCAGCTTCAGGTTTCCGCCACTCAAATTCCAAACAGGGCGCTATTCGCGACAGAGAGAGCTGCATTTGGCCGAGATGCTAAGTGAGGATGTTGCGATTGGCCGCTCCGCCATGCACAAGGCTACTTGGCGGCTGATTCCGCTGATCGCCGTCGGTTACGGCGTCGCTTACATGGACCGCGTCAACATCGGCTTTGCGGCTCTGCAAATGAATGCCGATCTCCACTTCAGTAATACCGTCTTCGGCATCGGCGCGGGCATCTTCTTCCTCAGCTACGCAGTCTGCGAAATCCCCTCTAACCTGCTGCTTTACCGATTCGGCGCACGCCGCTGGCTTTCGCGCATCATGCTCACCTGGGGCCTGCTGGCTGTTACCATGATGTTCGTTCGCACGCCGTTTCAGTTCTATGCCGTTCGTTTTCTGCTGGGCGTAGCCGAGGCGGGATTTTTCCCCGGCGTTCTCTACTACCTGACGCAATGGTTCCCGACCAATATCCGTGCTCGAGCCATCAGCCGCTTCTATGTTTCGCTTCCTCTCAGTGCCGTCATTATGGGAGCAGTCGCAGGGGCGCTCCTTAACCTGCAAGGCAAGATGGGGCTCCGAGGTTGGCAGTGGCTTTTCCTGGTGGAAGGCACGCCTGCTGTCCTCCTCAGCGCAGTATTTTTGAAATACCTGCCGGACTCGCCCAGGAATGCGCATTGGCTCACCGCGCCTGAGCGATCATGGATAGAAAACCAGCTTGCCTCCGATGGATCCGCGCTCCCCGGAAGCCACGCTACTGGTGTTGGCTCTGCCCTGCGGGACATCCGCGTCTGGCTCTTCGGTCTAACCCAGCTGCTCATGCTCGGTGTGAACTACGGCTATACGTTCTCCCTGCCCGCCATCGTCAAGAACGCCACTGCCTTCAACAATTCAAAAGTCGGCTACATCGTCTCCGGCATAGGGCTTCTCGGAGCCATCGGCATGATCTTCAACGCCTGGTTCTCAGATCGAACGGGCAAAAGCTACCTCCATATCATTGTTCCTAGTCTGTTCGAATCCGCCTGCCTGCTGGTTGTCGCAATCACGTTGAAACCGTGGATAGCAATTCCTGTCCTGGCGCTCATGTTCTTTGCTCACAATGCGATTCAGGGGCCGCTTTTGGCTCTTCCAAGCACGTTTCTCAAGGGCAAGGGCGCAGCTACCGGTCTTGCTACCATCAATATGGTGGGAATGCTTGGAGGGGTGATCTACCCTCCCTTCATTGGCTGGATTCGGGATCGCACCGGGGACTATCAGAGTGGTCTTGGTGTTCTCTCTCTCACCATGCTTGCGGCTACCGGAGTCGTGTTTGTGCTCCGCTCGCTAGCCAGTCGATCTATCTTAAAGGCAGCCAAAAATGTACATTCCTGAAGATAAAATCCGCGACGTTCTTACTTACGAATCTCTCATTCCCGTCATCCGTCAGGCTCTAATGGACTATTCCGCAGGAGCGGTCGATCAGCCGCCGCGCAGCGTACTGCGTGTGAAAGATCAGCAGGGCGAACCATCCGGATGGTTCGCTGTAATGCCCGCGATTGCAGGCGAAGTGATGGGCGTAAAGACCGTCACGTTTTTCCCCGGTAACTCCAGCTCGGGACTGCATACGCACATGGCTATCATCGAACTGTTGCGCCGTTCGACAGGCGAACCGCTCGCGGTCATGGATGGCCGCCTGATTACAGAGATGCGCACCGCAGCTGTCTCGGCAGTGGCGGTTGAAGCCCTGGCCCAACCCGGTGCAAAGACTCTGGGTATCCTGGGCAGTGGAGTGCAGGCGCGCTCGCATATTGAGGCGCTACGGCTGGTGTGGCCTGCCTTTCGCGAGGCGGGAAGCATCCGCATCTGGAGCCGCAATCCGCAAAAAGCTGCCGTGCTTGCAGAAGAGACTGGCGCAGTTGCAGTCGCAATCGAAGAAGCCTCAGCCTGCGACGTAGTAGTCACTGTAACCAGCGCAACCGAGCCGGTCCTGCTGGGGAAATGGCTTTCGCCCCAGTCGCTGGTTGTTGCCGTAGGTGCGGTAGGCGCGCAATTACGCGAACTGGATGATGAAGTTATGACCGGCCACCTTATCGCCGAATCGCGCCAGGGCGTCGAGCGGGAATCAGGCGATGCGATTCTTTCTCGCGCAGAGGTTCAGGCAGAGTTGGGCGAGGTACTCGCAGGGAAAGCCACGTTGCCAGCCAGCGGACGCCGCGTCTTCAAATCGGTCGGAATGGCCATAGAAGACATTACGGCAGCGCGGCTGGTGTGGTCACTGCTCGAATCAAACTAGCCGCGCCCGAATCCACGCCCAAAATTCTCATTTCAGTCGGTTATTTTGCCCAGGCAAGACCGTCTGCGCCCTTGCCTGCGTCGATGAGGGATTGCACCTTCCACTGCGCGACGTCGATTGCTGCCACCTTGCCGTCCGGGCTGGACACGTAAGCAGTCCTGCCGTCCGGCCGAACCAGAATTTCAGTAGGGTGCTTGCCGACTTCAATGCTGTGAGTGATCTTCATCGTCGCCAGGTCGAGCACGCATATCTCATTCAAGGTTGGAATGGTGATCAGCAGCGAGCGCCCATCGTTGGTGGATGCAGTGCCATACCCCAGTCCAGGCAACGGAACCCAGCTCTTGACCTTGTTCGTTCTCGTGTCGATTACCGCCAGTTGCGGCTTGGACTGGTCGGAAGTAAAGACCATGCTGTCGTCCTTCGAGATGGAAATGCGCTGCGTCTGGCTGGAAATCGGAATGACCGTCAGCGTCTTTCGCGCCTTCATATCCAGTACAGAGACGGTGCCGGGGCCGACATTTGCCGTGTATCCGCGCAGGCCGTCGTGCGAAATCGCCAGCATATGGGACTCAGTCTGCGAGGTCGGGATCGAGCCTACAACCTTCAAGCTCCGCGGATCGATGATCGAGACGCTCTTGTCGAGTTCCGTAGTGACATACAACAACCCGCTGACCGGCTCGTAAATCGCGCAGTGCGGGCGCACCCCATGACCGAAATCTATTTTGCTGACTACCTTGCGGCTGGGAATATCGATGATGTCGATTATCTGACCATCCGTGCCCGGCTTGCCCACGCCTGAGTTCCCATAAATAGGTACAAACGCGATGTGTCCGGCAGGATATACCGCAACTTCGTGGCCCGTAATTCCGCCCTCGGGAATAGTCGCAACCTGCTGTGCCGTCACAGGATCGATAAGGCTAAGATCCTGATCGGCCTGATTCGCCACTAGCAGGGTTGGCCCCGATTTCCCAGCCATTGCAGACTGAGCCAGAGAGGGAAGCGTGACAAACAGGCAGCAAGCGCCTGAGAACAGAACAACATAGAAATTCGTCAGTTTTTTCACGAGAGAAGTGTACCCGATCACCTGCTATGGATGGGTGTCGGATTCTATCCCAAGCCTTTGGGTAGTGGGTCAGTATGCCTACAGTGTTGTAGTTCTGAACTTTGCTCATGCTCTTAGCCCTTGCCTTTGCCGTTGTCTTTGCCCCTCTGTCTGTCATTCCCGCAGGGAATCTGCTTCTCCCGTTCTTCCCAGAAAGCCGATCGTCCCAAACCGACCAATCCCAAGTCTTTGACATAAGTTGACGAACGATAACTATTATTGTTTAATAGGTCTTGTGACCAATGCATCTGCAATCGTTTTTCGCGACCTCTGCAATCAGCAGGGGCTTGCGGTGACGCATCAGCGGCAGGTGATTTACGAAGTCATGCAGTCGATGCCCGGTCACCCCAGCCCGGAAGAGGTTTTTGTCCAGGTGAAGGAATTAGTACCGGCAATCTCGCTGGCTACCGTCTATAAAAACATCCACATCTTTTTGACCAGCGGTATTCTGCGCGAGGTGAGCCCGCATCACGGTTCGCTGCGCGTGGAGATGAACAGTCATCCGCATCATCACCTGGTCTGTACGCAGTGCCGCAGTATTCAGGACATCAGCGAAGCCGAATTACTCGAATTCAGTGGCTGCCGCCCTGCGGAAAGCACCCTGCCTGGAGGTTTTCTGGCGCAGCGTCTTTCCGTCGATGTACTGGGGCTTTGCTCCCGATGCCAGCAGTCGGCATCGAGTCACTAGGAAGTTTTAACCGTCTTCTTACCCAAATTTTGGATTCACACCGCAGGCGCTCGCAGCTGTGTCTGCTAACCACGACGAAGCACTAAACCTCATACAGGAGTCATTCTAATGTTGACAGTTGGCGAAAATTTCCCTTCCTTCGATCTCACCGCAGTCGTCAATCTCGATCCTCAAAAGGCCTTCGAGCAGATCACCGAGCAGAGCTATCCCGGTAAGTGGAAGGTCGTCTTCTTCTGGCCCAAGGATTTCACCTTTGTCTGCCCGACCGAGATTGCAGCCTTCGGTAAGCTGAACCAGGAATTTGCGGATCGCGATGCGCAGCTTCTCGGCGCCAGCATTGACTCCGAGTTTGTTCACCTGGCATGGCGCAACAACCATGCTGACTTGAAGGATCTGCCCTTCCCCATGCTCTCGGATATCAAGCGTGATCTCTCCGAGCAGCTCGGCATCCTCGACATCAAGGCCGGCGTTTCGCAGCGCGCAACCTTCATCGTCGATCCGCAGAACGTAATCCGTTTCGTTTATGTCACGGATCTCTCGGTGGGCCGCAATCCGCAGGAAGTTCTGCGCGTACTGGATGCTCTCCAGACCGATGAACTCTGCCCCTGCAACTGGAAGAAGGGCGAAGAGACCCTGACCACCAAATAAGGATTGGCCGTCCAGGCAGTAGCCTACGGCAAAATCCTGGTAGATAAACCAGTCCGGCGGAGAATCTGATTCTCCGCCGGATTCATCTGCAATCCCCCATCTGCAATCCCCAAAGAACGGAGCCATCTTATGAGTTTCGATGCCATCATTGATAATCTTCCCGACTACGCTAAAGACCTCAAGCTGAACTATTCTTCGCTCGTCCGGAACAACACCGAACTAACCGCCCAACAGCTCTGGGGAACAGTAGTTGCCTCCGCAATCGCAAGTCGCAATCTCGTCCTGACCGCAGCAGCATTTGAAGCAGCCGCAACACAGCTTACCCCTGTTGCATTTGAAGCAGCCAAGAGCGCCGCAGCCATCATGGGGATGAACAACATCTACTATCGCTTCCAACATCTCAGCTCGAACGAGAAATACTCCACCATGCCCGCACGGCTGCGCATGAATGCTCTGCGTACACATGGCGCCGATGCGGTTGACTTTGAGCTTTGGTCGCTGGCTGTCTCGGCCATCAACGGCTGCGGCAAGTGTGTCGATTCGCACGAGAAGGTTGTTCGCGAAAAGGGAGCGACAGAAGAATTGATCCTCGCCGTCGTCCGCGTTGCATCTGTGATCCACGCCATCGGTTCGGTCCTGGATGCGGTCGAGGCCGAGGCAAAAATTTCTGCGCTTGTATAGAGATCATTTTCTTAATCCATGCATCCGAGTACTGAGAGTGTGAGTTTTCTTTCGAGAGGACTCACATTTTATTTGCCCGTCTCATGCTGTCATCGCCATCGGGTGGAACGACCTGTATCGTGGTGAAGATACTTGCAGACGCAGGTTTAATAAGGTGGATGGCGTGGGTACACATTTTGATTCGATCATCATCGGGGCTGGGCAGGCGGGTCCATCGCTTGCCGGTCGCCTGACACAGAGCGGCCAGCATATTGCCCTGGTTGAACGCAACCTTTTCGGTGGAACATGCGTTAACACCGGCTGCATTCCAACCAAGACCATGGTGGCCAGTGCGCATGCAGCACATCTTGCGCGGCGTGCAAGCGATTTTGGAGTGGTTATCGCAGGCGATATTCGGATCGATATGAAGGCCGTGATCGCGCGCAAGGAGTCGATCTTAGCCAAGTCTCGCGATGGTGTCGAGCAATGGCTGCGCGGCATGAAAGACTGCACGGTCTATCATGAGCAGGCCCGTTTTCTGTCCAGCAACGAACTTCAAGTTGGCTCCGAAACATTGAGCGCAGACAAAATTTTTATCAATGTCGGCGGCAGGGCTGTCGTACCGCAGATGCCTGGCGTGGAAGAAATTCCTTATCTCACCAACTCCACTCTCCTCAATCTGGAGGAACTGCCTGAGCACCTGATCATCATTGGCGGAAGCTACATCGGTCTGGAGTTTGCGCAGATGTATCGCCGCTTCGGCAGCCAGGTGACGGTAATTGAGAAGGGACCGCGGCTCGTTCAACATGAGGATGAAGACGTATCAGCTTCGATCCGCGAGATCATTGAGGCTGAGGGAATTCACGTGCGGCTGGATGCCGAGTGCATTGCCTTTGAAAAAGCCGACGCGAAGACAGACGGCGGCCCCATCGCAGTGCATGTGACCTGCAACGCAGGGGAACCAAAGCTGAACGGATCGCACGTGTTGCTGGCCGTGGGACGCAGGCCAAACACCGATGACTTAGGCTTGGAGAAGGCAGGCGTTCTCACCGACGAGCGTGGTTATATCCTCGTCGATGACCAGCTTCGCACCAACGTTCCGGGCATCTGGGCGATGGGCGACTGCAACGGGAAGGGCGCCTTCACGCACACTTCATACAACGATTTTGAAATCGTCTCCGCAAATCTTCTGGATAACGATCCACGCCGTGTCAGCGATCGCATCTCTGCCCATGCGCTGTACATCGATCCTCCGATGGCGCAGATTGGCATGACCGAAACAGAGGTTCGCAAATCCGGCAGGAAGGCTCTCATGGGCACTCGCCCCATGACCAAGGTCGGGCGTGCAGTGGAGAAAGGCGAGAGCCAGGGATTCATGAAGGTGCTGGTGGACGCCGAGACCAAAAAGATTCTAGGCGCATCCATTCTCGGCACAGGCGGAGACGAGGCTATTCATTGCATTCTTGATGTGATGTATTCGGGCAAACCGTACACCATTCTTCAGCGTGCCGTGCACATACATCCCACGGTTTCGGAACTCATCCCCACCATACTGGGCGATCTCAAGCCGCTGACATAAGTCGCGGCTCGAATCATGAACAGGTGCTCATGGCTTGCCGCCGGCATTCCATTCTGGATGCCAATCCGCGTTCGCAAGCCAGAGCACCGGATTGATCATCGAGCCGATTGAGTGAGTGAGAAAGTCGAAATCGATCCTGGAAATTTCATCGCTCGGCTGGTGATAGTCGGTATGCAGACCATAGCTGGAGACGGTCTGTGCGACAATGCCTTTTTTCGCCAGGGCAAAGTTATCTGAGCGCTGAAAGAACTGTTCCTTGGGGTGTGGATCGGCAGAGATTGCCGCCCCATGCTGGGCCAGCATGGGCCCCAGGTTGGAGCGTTCGTAGCCCGTTAGCCAAAGCGTTTTCGTATGCAGCGCAGGATCGGGGCGACCGATCATTTCAAACTCCAGGTTGGTTACAATCTGCGTGAGCGGCACGGGCGAATGTTCAAGGAAGTATTGATTGCCGTAGCCGCCCAGTTCCTCAGAACCAAAGAGCACAAACAGAATTGATCGTTTAGGCCGGGGTCCGTGGCTGAGCGCGCGCGCCAGTTCGAGCACCGCCGTCGTCCCGGATGCATCGTCGTCCGCGCCGTTGTAAATGGAGTCGCCGTTGACCGGATTGCCCAGTCCCAGGTGATCCAGATGGGCCGTCAGCAGGATCACTTCTTTCACCGGCTCAGGAGCCGCACCTGAGTCGGTTCCGCGCAGGAGAGCGAGCGCATTCCAGGTATCGGTGCGCTGGTTCTGGTCAAACCCATTGCGCTTGAGGTGAGCCTCCAGTCCTTTGGGAAAGGGATTTGGCAGCGGCGCCCGCTGAATGTAACCTCCCCCCTCCGAAGGGACATTTCCCGCAGGCTCAAGGCCAAATGACTGGAAGAGTGAGGCGGCGTAAAGCGCGGCCAAATGCTCATCGCGAGTGCCGGAGCCCCGCCCATGAAGCTCATCGCTGGCCAGAAAATTGAGATCGGCATGTACACATGTAGTGCATATTTCCGCCGCTTGGGGAGCCTTTTCACCTTTCCTGGCGAGAGCCGGCTGGACAGGCAAAGAGAGGAGCAAAAGGCTGAGAATCATGAGTCGTAAGCGCATCTGGGGATTGTAAATCCTTGATTCGGGCAAGCGTTTGGCGCCGGTGTTGCGTCAGATTTCAAGAGGGTTTTGTCCGCCACATGTCTACAATGCGCTACGCTTGAACCTGCGCGGCGACTTACACGGCAAGCACTGGCAGAAAGCTTTGGCCGCAGAAGTCAGGCAAAGAAATTGGATTCGCATCGTGCGCCCGGTTCCACTGGCTCTGGAGCGCGCAGAATTGATTGAGGAGCAACACCGATGATGCAAGGGATTGGATTCGGCTTTCGGCGGCTGGTGGCAGTTTTAGCAGTGGGGGGAGCAGTATTGTTGACGGGCTGCGGAGAGTTCTTTTACCCGGTGACGGGCGGTACCACCCCCACAGGCTCGTCAACCTACGTGTATGTGACGAACATTGGCAGCGGCGGCGTGGGAGGAACTCTCTCGGCATATACCTTGACCAGCGGTGTTCTGGCCGCAGTTAGCGGCAGCCCTATCTCGCTGCCTGCTGTGCCTACTTCTGTGGTGGTGGCGCCGAATAATGCTTTTCTGTATGTCGCCACCAATCTTGGTGTGTTCATGTACACCATCGCTTCCGGCGGTGTGCTGACTGAGGGGAACAACTCCACAATCGTTTACCAGGGGCCATCGTTTCCGCAGGCTTTGGCGGTGGACTCCACCAGCTCGTGGCTGCTGATCGCCAATAACAATAGTACGGAGCTGGATGCATTGCCGGTCGATCCGACATCCGGAATCCCCACGACGAATACTCCTGCCGCGGTCACACTCAGCAGCGCGACGCCTGCGGGACTGGCTATCTCGCCTGCCAATGGTTCGGTCGCCGTTGCACTCGGAACAGGCGGCACAAACGTCTGGGCTTTTAATGCCGCCAATAGCAATCCGTGGGGCAACACGCGGAATGGCATTCTCCTGAATTCCAGCAAAACTTACCCCGGCACTTCGACCAATGCGGTTGCTTTTGACACCACTTCCACCTACCTGTTCCTTGCCGAGTCGTCTACGAATAACAGCGCGGACGATTTACGCAAGTTAACGCTCGCCTCAATCTCCAGCCCCGAAACGGATTATCCGGTCGGCAAAGTTCCTTCCGCCATTCTGGCCGACCTTTCCGGGACTTATGTCTACGTGAGCAACAACACTAACAATACAATCAGCGGTTTTTCGTTGAGTGCGGGTGCGTTGACTGCTCTGACGGATTCGCCCTACGGCACAGCAAAATCGCCGCTGGGGCTAGTGGAGGACAGCACCAAGAGCTATCTGCTGTCGATAGGCAATGGCAACAATCCCAATCTTTGGGTCTATTCCTTTGACGCCACGAGCCTAGGCTCCCTGGATGTTGCAAACACGAATTCGACGGCGAGCACCAATCCTTCACTTTCCAACTCCATCGCAGTCTCGCACTAAGCTGCTTCCTGGGAACGGCTGATTGCCGGTTCGAGCCGAAGTAAAGATCGACACGATCTTCCAGAATTGAATACGGGAATGAAACACCTGAATAAAATAAAAGAGGCGTCCCGACTAATCCCCGGGACGCCTCTTCTCTGCTTCCTACACGTCTGCTTCCTGCGCGGCGATGTTATCCTCAGGTCAGATTGCGGTCTCTCGTGCACAGGTTTTTCTCATTGTTGAGTCCTCTCCAGTCGCGCCCAGCCGGGTCGGTTCAGAGGCTGGTACTCGTGTTTTTGCCCGCGATTTTCTTCCTTTCAGGTTGTACGCATTTCCGCCATATAACGCATGAATATGTGTACGTCGCTGCGCGCCAGGTCTATCTTCGTGACCGCGTGGCAGCGGTTTCGAATCGCGTCGCTCTGGTCACCAATGGTGAGGCGCTTGAGGTTGTGGAGCATGGCCGGAGGTTCCTGAAAGTGAAGACTTCCAAGGGCCAGATCGGCTGGCTTGAGGAGCACTCAGTCATCGATGACAAACTCTATCAACAGTTCCAGGATCTCGACAAAAATCATGAGAAAGACCCCGTTGTATCCACGGGGCAGCTTCGCGATGAACTCTATCTGCATGTGGTTCCGGGGCGGGAGACGCCGCATTTTCTGTTGATTGCAGGCAGCACACAGGTCCAGTTGCTGGCGCGAGGAACCGTCCCCAGAACGCAGGGCGCTGCGCCGGTGCCTGCTGCCAAGCCCAAAACTGCATCGGTTTCATCGCCGACCGGTAAGGACCAGAAGAGCCCCAGCAGCCAGCCGAATGCTGCTAAACCGATCGTTGCCGCTGCTCCTGCCGCTACGGATACACCTGCGCCTGTTACGGCTCCTGCGCCAGCGCCGGTGCCGATGGAGGACTGGTGGCTGGTTCGCGATAAACAGGGCCATACCGGTTGGTTACTCGCCAATCGTGTAGATGTGGATATTCCTGACGAGGTGGGCGCTTACGCCGAAGGGCAGCGCATGGTTGGCGCGTATCCGCTGGCCAAAGTTACAGACTATGTAAGCGCGTCCGGAATCAAGGATGAGAGCCGCAGCAGACGTAAATCTGCACATAAATCGGCTGGTCATTCATCGGCTGGTCATTCAGAAGATAAGACCGACACTCCCGATACTGCCGACGCCCTGGTTCAAAAAGAGATTACGGAGTACCTTACGGTGTTGACGCCTCCCCGTAACGGGCTGCCATATGACTTTGATCAGGTGCGCGTCTTCACATGGAGCCTGAATCATCATCGTTATGAGACGGCGTTTCGGCTGCATGGAATCCAGGGATATTTCCCGATCAAGTTTTCTCAGGAGATGGCCAGTGGCGTTTCTGTGCCGGTCTTCAGCTTCCAGATTGCCAGTGGTGCGGATGTCACTATTGATGCCGATACTGGCGTAGCGCGCCCAGCAAATCCGCGTACGATTGCGTTTCGTCTGGAGGGAAATATGGTGAAGCGAACCGGTGCGGATCAGGCGCCGATTATTCTTACGCACGCTTCGGATAACCCTGCCAAGGCTAATACCGCCAAGAAAAAGAAGAAACGATAGGCCACAAAGACATAACTGCCCGATCCTTCATAGAAGATCGGGCAGTTATGTTCGTTGTGGAATTTCTTATGCCGATTGCTGGAAAGGCGCTCTAACTGAGGAATTCAGCGATTGCGGAGACTACGCGCTCCTGCTCGTCCGGGCGAATTTCGGGGAAGATGGGGAGTGCGAGAACTTCTTTCGCGGCGCGTTCGGCTTCGGGGAAACTGCCTTCGGCATAGCCGAGCGACTCCAGCGCTTTTTGCCGGTGCAGCGGAACGGGATAGTAAATCTCGCTGCCAATCTGTTGGGCGGTCAGGAAATCCCGCAGTTCGTCGCGGCGTGGGGTGCGGATGACGTACTGATGCCAGACGTGATGGCTGCCCGAGAGTTCCCTGGGAAGAATCACGCCGTTTTTGGGATAGATGCCCGATTCTGCCAGTCCGGCAGCTGCAAAGAGTTCGTGATAGCGGGCAGCGGCCTGATGGCGCTTCTCGTTCCACTCTGAAATGTATTTGAGTTTTACCTGCAGGATTGCGCCTTGGAAGCCATCCATGCGCGCATTCCAGCCGACTTCGTCATGATGGTAGCGTTCGCGCATTCCATGCTGGCGCAGCATTTTGAGGCGTTCGGCCAACTCTGGATTGTTGGTTGTGACCATGCCCGCATCCCCGGCAGCACTCAGGTTCTTGGTGGGATAGAAGCTGAAGGCAGCCAAGTCGCCGAGGGCTCCGGCGCGTTCTCCGTCAGAGCGAGCGCCCCATGCCTGGGCTGCGTCTTCAATCAACGCGAGCTCGTAGGTTTTGCCCAGAGCGGCGAAGGCGGACCATGGCGCACACTGGCCGTAGAGGTGGACCGGCAGCAGGGCGCGGACGGGCACTGCCTGAGACTGTTGAAGTAGATTTTCTGCGCGATCTGGATCCAAATTGAAGGAAACCGGATCAATATCGGACAGCAAAGGAGTAGCGCCGGCGCGCAAGATAGAACTGACAGAGGCGAAGAAGCTGAAAGGTGTGGTGATGACGGCAGTGCCCGGTCCAATATTTGCTGCAGCTAAAGCCAACCAGAGGGCATCCGTTCCGGAAGAACAGCCGACAGCATGGCTGACTCCAAGATGCTCCGCTGCCGCAGCCTCGAAATTTGCTACGGGATTGCCGAGAATGAATTGTCTTGTTTCCAGCACGTGGCCCATTGCGGCGAGAAGTTCGTCGTGGATAGGAGTGTACTGGCGGGACAAATCGAGCATCGGGACCGCCTGGACTGGGATTACATGGCCTGGGGCCGCGGTTTTTGTGTCTGCCGATACTGCGGTTGCGGTGGAATCTGTCTGTTTGCTGTTCGAGGTCGCCACTCAGTTATGGTATCAACTTCCCATTGAAACTCGAAACGCGTCCAATGGAAGGGTGAGCGCATCTCATGCGATAGCAGGTTCCGGTTTGATGCGATGAAAGTCGGTCAAACGATAAGCAATGAAATCTCACATGGATGTGAATCTTTGTTGAAACAACGTGTTAGCCCCTATAGTGTGATTTGGTAGATTGCGGAAACCAAAAGCGATTTGAATTGCATGCGGTGACCGGTTTGCAGCAGCGGGGACGGCAACAGTCAGGAAGGGAACTCTGCACCAGCGTCAGCCTGAGCTTCAGGTTTGGATTTCAACACTGGGCGGCAACTCCTGTCGAACTGTCTCCAGAAAATATGAACAGACTTTGAAAACAAGAAAGCAGGAGATCGGCACATGGATAACAAGCCGGCACAAAACATTCAGGATACATTCCTGAACACCGTTCGGAAGGACAAGACACCGATCACGATTTATCTGGTGAGCGGCGTCAAGTTAACCGGTAAGATTCGTTCTTTCGACAAGTATTCGGTGTTGCTCGAGAACAACAGCCAGGAGCAGTTGATCTTCAAGCACGCCATTTCTACAGTTGTCAGCAACCGTAGTGTGCTGCATACGCCGGAACATCGGGCGCCAGGGCAAGGGCCTGGTGCGCCGTTGACTCCAGCCTCCAGCGTGGGTGCGCCCGCGACAGGTGGTGGTGCGTCGGCAGCCAATCCCCAGGCAAATCATTCGTAAAGATCGCAGTCACGATTTGAGGAACGACACATTTGGGAATGGCACGGATGCTTCAGGCTTTGCCGAGGGGCGTTCCGTGTCATACCGCGATGGTCGCGACTCTATTCCTTCCTCGTCCCGCCAGCGGCAGGAGCGGGCGGTGCTCGTAGGCGTGGATTTGTCCAGCCACAGCAAGGTCCGCCGCCCTGGAGCTGAGGGTGCGAAGGCGGCTTCGCGCCTGACCGCCGAATCCACTCACGAGTTCAGTAATGAGTTGGAGACCGGCTCCGATTCACTGGTACTTTCCGATCCAGCACTTTCCGATTCTGCTCTGGGCATCTCGACGGATCTTAACGTGGATGCTTCGCTGGCGGAGTTCTCTGAACTGGTAGAGAGTGCCGGGGCGATCGTGGTAGGACGCACGTTACAACGGCGCAGCAGGCCTGATCCGGCGACTCTGATCGGTGCGGGCAAAGTGGAAGAGATTGCCGGTATTGCTGCCGCGAACAACGCCGACCTGGTGTTGTTCGATCACAATCTTTCGCCGACACAGTTGCGCAATCTTGAAGACGCGTTGCCATGTGCGGTGCTGGACCGGACACAGTTGATCCTCGATATTTTTGCCCGGCATGCACGAACCCGCGAAGGGCAGTTGCAGGTCGAGCTGGCGCAGCTTGAGTACATGCTCCCACGGCTTGCCGGACGTGGAAAGTCGATGTCCCAGCTAGGCGGCGGCATTGGCACACGCGGACCGGGTGAAACCAAGCTGGAGACGGACCGCCGTGCGATTCAAAAGCGGCTGGTGCATCTGCGTGGTGAGCTGGATTCGGTTCGCAGGATTCGACGGCAACAGCGGCAGCGGCGGGAGTCAGCGCCGGTGCCGACGGTTGCCCTGGTGGGCTATACGAACGCGGGCAAGAGCACCTTGTTCAACCGGTTGACGGGCGCGGGCGTGCTGGCTTCTTCGCGAATGTTTGCGACTCTGGACCCCAAGCTGCGCGCGTTGGAGCTGCCGAGCCGGAGGAGGATTCTGCTTTCGGACACGGTAGGTTTTATTCGCAATCTGCCGCATACGCTGGTGACGAGCTTCCGCGCGACGCTGGAAGAGGTTGAGCGAGCCGAGGTTCTGCTGCATATTCGCGATGCGGCTTCGCCATACGGGGACGAGCAGAAATCCCAGGTGGAAAAGGTTTTGGGTGAGTTGGAAGTGCTGAACAAGCCACGTATCGAAGTGTTGAACAAGATCGATCTGCTCACTGCTGAAGAGCGCGCAGGGCTGGAGCACCGAGGAATCGTGACCGTCTCGGCATACACCGGCGATGGGCTGGAAGGATTGCTCAAAGCGATCGACGATGCCCTGGTGGCAGATCCGCTGGTCGATGCCGAACTTGTGGTGCCGCAGGCGGATGGCGCGGCCCTGGCGGCAATTGAGGCGGGGATGGTGATCAGTCAGCGGTCGTTTGAGGGCGAGACTGTGCACCTGTCAGTGCGTGGACCGGCGTCGCTGGTGGCACGGATAAGGCAGGGGTTGGAGAAGCAGGAAATCGGGAGCGGAGAATAGGGCTTGGTCCAGCAGGGATGAGCTGGTTTCCTGAAATTCATGGGAATTTGTTGGGTGCTTTAAGCTTCTATTTTCTTTCAGAAATAAGGTGAGCTGTAGCCCTTGGGAGTGGAGAAGCTTCCGTAGGACTACAGCCCGCTGGACCCTGAACCGGGTCGAGGTGATAGGCTGAGTTTAAGCCCGTTTGCCGTCGTTGCAACATAAATCGCAACACAAATCTTTCGCCAGCAGCATCCCAATCGACGGAAGTCACTCTCATCCGGGAAGTAACTCTTCCGGATTCGTTGACAGAGGGCTATGCCCCTGTTACAAAAGAGTGTCCCTCACACACGCGGCACAATTCAAGGGACAGAAGTTTCATACCATCATGCAAGAAATCATCAATCAAGTCGGCCACTTACTGCTCGGATCTGTGCCTACACTGGTGCTTTTCATTCTGCTCGTGCTGGCCTATCAGTTCCTCGTGCAGGGACCGCTCTCGAAGACACTGGCCGAGCGCCGGGCGCGCACCACTGGCGCTGTCGAAGAGGCGCATAAGGCAATTGCCGCAGCAGAAGCGAAAACCGCCGAGTATGGCGATAAACTGCGCCACGCGCGTGCGGATGTGTTCCGGGTTCGCGAACAGCGGTTGCAGCAATGGTCGCAGGAACGCGATCTCGCGTTGGACAAAGCCCGCAAGGCGGCTGCCCAGCATGTGCTGGAAGCCAAACTTGGCCTGGAAGACGAGGCTGCTGGTTCTCGCAAGACACTGATGGCCGGTGCAGACCAGTTGGCTGAACAGGTGGTACGTGCGGTGATGCCGGCGACTGCCGGGGGTACCCGTTGATTCACGTCAAGTCATTTTCCCGTTGCGCTTCCCATTGGATGTTGTTGATTGGCCTTTCTTTCGGAGTGCTGGCTGCTCCGGCGGCATTGTTGGCCCAAGGGGACCCGGCTCCCGCTTCTGAAATTCAGCCTGCTTCGACGGATGCAAAGCCTCACGAAGGTTTCGTCGCGAGACAGGAAAAGAAAGAAGAAGCGATCGACATTCAGCAATACCGACATTCGGCTACTGTACTCTGGGTTTCGAAGACGCTCCACACCGATCTGGAGACGACGGCCAAAGGCTTTGAATACATCAACTTTGGCATTCTGGTGTTGGCGATTGCCATTCCTCTCATCAAGATCGTGCCCAGAATTTTGAAGAAGCGCACTGCCAAGCTGGGTTTTGATCTCGAAGTGGCAAAGTCGATGACGGAAGACGCAAACCGCCGCCTGAGCGAGGTTGAGACGAGGCTGTCCGGGTTGGACGCGGAAATCGACTCGATTCGCAAGCAGGTTGAGGCGGATATCAAGAACGACGAAGTGCGGATCAAATCTTCCATTGAGGAAGAAAGCGCGCGCATTGTGGCAGCCGCCGAGCAGGAGATAGTGATGGCTGGCGTGCAGGCGCAGCGGGGACTGCGGCAGTTTGCAGCGGACCTGGCGGTGGATCGCGCGTTGAGCCAGTTGACGCTGAATGCCGAGACGGATCGAGCGCTGATTGCTGAGTTTGCGCATGATGTTACAGGCAAGCATGGCAAGAGAGGACAGAACTAATGACGCTCTTTGTTTCACGCTATGCGAAGGCTTTTGCGGATGTGGTCGCTGAGTTCCATCTTGACGTTGCCGATGTTGATAAGCAGTTGAAGGATTTTCTGGCGACCTGGGACGAGAGTGCCGAGTTGCGCGAAGTATTCGAGGATCCTTCGGTTCCGGCTGAGCAGAAAATTGCTGCGCTGGACAAGATGAAGGGCCATCTTCACTTGGCTCCGCAAGTGCGAAATCTGCTGGCGGTATTGATTCACAACGACCGCATCGGCGCGATTCATGATGTGGTAGCGGAGTATCACCGGGAATTGCAGTTGCGGCTTGGGATTCATCAGGCGGAGATTACAACTGCGCGCAAGCTGACTGCTGAGGATAAGGAATCGCTGTTGAAGTATGTGGCAGAGTTGGCAAAGGGCCAAGTCGAGGCGACCTTCAAGTTGGATGAGTCGATTCTTGGCGGGGTCGTAGTGCGGATTGGTTCGACAGTGTATGACGGCTCTATGCTCGGACGGGTTGAGCGGTTGAAGGAAGAGTTGAGTAAGTAATTTCCTCCCGGAATTTCTCGGGCGACAAGTTTAAGAATTGGAAATACGGAAAGAACAGGAAGAGCAGGCATGGCTCAGATCAAAGCAGACGAAATTTCGCAGATCCTCCGCGACCAAATCGCGAATTACGACTCGAAAGTAAAAGTCGATGAGGTTGGCACCATCATTTCGCTTGGCGATGGTATCGCCCGCATTCACGGCCTGGACAAGGTTATGGCTGGCGAGCTGCTGGCTTTTCCGCATGGCATTGCCGGACTGGCGATGAGCCTTGAAGAGGACCAGGTCGGCGCGGTCCTTTTGGGCGATTACACGGAGTTATCCGAAGGCAACGAGGTCAAGCGCACAGGGAAGATTCTTAATGTTCCCGTGGGTGAGGCGATGATTGGCCGCGTGGTGAATGCTCTCGGTGCGCCGATCGACGGCAAGGGACCGATTGCGACCAAGGACACGTTGCCGGTAGAGCGACTGGCTCCTGGCATCATTGACCGCGAGCCGGTGCGTGAGCCAATGGCGACGGGTATCAAGGCGATTGACGCTATGATTCCGATTGGCCGTGGACAGCGCGAGCTGATCATTGGCGACCGCCAGACGGGTAAGACGGCCGTAGTTCTCGACACGATTATCAACTCGGCAAAGAACAACCTGATCTGCATTTATTGCGCGATCGGTCAGAAGCGGTCTTCGATTGCCCAGGTTGTGCAGACACTGACCGAAGCTGGCGCGATGGGACACACGATCATCGTGGCTGCATCGGCTTCCGAACCTGCCCCACTGCTGTATCTGGCTCCCTATGCGGCGACGGCGATGGGCGAGTTCTTCCGTGATTCGGGTCGGCATGCGCTGGTGATTTACGACGATCTCTCGAAGCACGCAATGGCTTATCGCGAAATCTCATTGCTGCTGCGCCGTCCTCCAGGCCGCGAAGCGTATCCGGGCGACGTGTTCTATCTCCACTCGCGTCTGCTGGAGCGTTCGGCGAAGATGAGTGAGAAGAATGGAGCTGGTTCACTTACAGCTCTGCCGGTTGTTGAGACGCAGGCGGGCGACGTTTCGGCGTACATCCCGACCAATGTGATTTCGATTACGGACGGTCAGATCTTCCTTGAAACAGATCTGTTCAACTCGGGTATCCGCCCGGCGGTAAACGTGGGCCTGTCGGTCAGCCGCGTTGGATTCTCCGCGGCGATCAAGGCCGTGAAGCAGGTTGGTTCGACGCTGAAGCTGGATCTGGCGCAGTATCGCGAATTGGCCGCATTTGCGCAGTTTGGTTCAGATCTCGATCCACTGACGCAGAAGCAGTTGAGCCGTGGACAGCGCTTGACTGAACTGCTGAAGCAGCCCCAGTTCCAGCCGCTGACCTGGCCTCAGCAGGTGGTGATTTTGTTTGCCGGTACACAAGGTTATCTGGATCAGTTTGCAGTCACCGACATTCGCGCATTTGAGGATGGGCTATACAGCTATCTTGAGTCTGCGCAAAGCGCGTTGATGAGCGATCTTGAAAAGAAGAAGCAGCTCGATGACGACATCAAAAAGCGGTTGCATGATGCGTTGAAGGAGTATTCGGAAAACTTCAAGGCCACGCTCTTAGACAAGAAGAAATCGTAGGATTGATAGCCTCGGGGGCTAAGGCCCCTCTGGTTGAGGTGGATTGTTGTGGTGGATTTATGTACGGGCTTCAGCCCGTACCCATCAACCCAAGTGAAGTGGGATTGGATTAGGCGATGGCAAGTGTACTCGATCTAAGACGGCGCATTCGCAGTGTGAAGAGCACGCGGCAGATCACCAAGGCCATGAAGATGGTTTCGGCGGCCCGGCTGCGTCGCGCGCAGGCGCGGGCGATGGCGGCACGACCGTATGCGCAGATGATTACGAGCGTGCTCGAGTCATTGATTCGGCGCATTGAAATCATTGACCCTGAGACGGGAATTATTCGTCATCCGCTGTTTATTTCGCGACCGGAAAAACGGGTGCTGGTGATTGTGGTCAGCGGTGATCGTGGATTTGCCGGTGCGTTCAACGGAAATATTCTCAAAGCGGCTCATCTCTATATCGCGGGCAACGACGGTAAGGAAATCGATGTAGAGTCGATCGGACGCAAGGCTACGGATGCGTTCAAACGGCGTTATCCTGCGGCTGTTTACAGTGAGAAGCAGGTTGAAAATCCCGCAGATGGCGCGAACATCACGGAGAAGGTTCGTGAGCGCAAGGGCGGCATTGAAGTTGTAGGCGATCATGTCGGCATGTTGGAAAAGCTGAGCGTGAACAGCGTCTTCGAACTGGCGCAGGATGTGATTCGGCGCTATGTGCGCGAAGAGATTGACGCCTGCTACATCGTGTACAACGAGTTCAAATCGGTCATCCAGCAGCGCGTGGTTACGGAGCGGTTGCTGCCACTGATCGAGATTGGCATGCGTGACATTGCCGCTTCGATTGAACCGTCGAAGGAAGAGCGCGAGCAGGCTGCACATGCCGCGATGACTTCGGGCATTTCGCTTGAAGAAGAGGACACGAAAGAGAAGGACGCGGAAGCCAAAAAGTTTGGTACGGCAGACGTGGACTACATCTATGACGAGTCCCCGGAAGAATTGTTCAACGGTTTGTTGCCGCAGTATATTTCCGCGATGCTGTTTCATGCATTGGCGGAATCCGTGGCGGCAGAACATGCAGCGCGAATGACGGCAATGGATTCGGCAACGAACAATGCGAGTGAGATGATCGATTCGTATACGTTGCAGATGAATCGGTTGCGCCAGGCGGCAATTACCAAGGAAATTATCGAGATTGTGAGCGGGGCTGCGGCGGTTTAAGTTTCAGGCCCATGTCTCGGATGTGGACGAGAGAAGATTTTTGGAAGGCAGATTATGGCGAAGAACATTGGCAAGGTAATTCAGATTTCCGGTCCCGCGGTGGACGTGCAGTTTGAAGAAGTGAACATGCCGCCGATCTACCAGGCGTTGCGCGTGACGAGCGAAGGCTTCACTGTCCCGACTCCGATTGACGTGATCCTGGAGGTGCAGCAGCATCTTGGCGAGGGCCGTGTGCGTACGGTCGCCATGACAGCTACGGACGGCATGGTTCGCGGCATGAACGCGCTCGATCTGGGCAACCAGATTACGGCTCCAGTGGGCCGCGAGACGCTCGGCCGGGTGCTCAACGTGATTGGCGAGCCGGTGGACGAGCTCGGTCCCGTAGGCGAGAAGAAGCGCATGCCGATTCATCGCGCTGCTCCCGCGTTTGACGAGCAGTCGACTCAGGAAGAGATGTTCGAGACGGGCATCAAGGTCATCGATCTCATCCAGCCATTTTTGAAGGGCGGCAAGATCGGCCTCTTCGGTGGTGCGGGCGTCGGCAAGACGGTCGTTATCATGGAGCTTATCAACAACGTGGCGAAGAACCACGGTGGTTTCTCGGTATTTGCCGGCGTTGGAGAGCGTACCCGTGAGGGTAACGATCTCTGGCTGGAAATGTCCGAGTCGGGCGTTATCACTCCAGGTGATCCCGCGAAGTCCAAGGCCGCATTGATCTACGGCCAGATGACTGAGCCGCCAGGAGCGCGTCTGCGAGTGGCGCTTACTGCCCTGACCGTCGCTGAGCATTTCCGCGACGAAGAGGGTGCGGACACGCTGCTGTTCATCGACAACATCTTCCGCTTTACGCAGGCCGGTTCTGAAGTCTCGACGCTACTAGGCCGTATGCCTTCCGCCGTCGGATACCAGCCGAACCTTGCTACGGAAATGGGCGAGTTGCAAGAGCGTATCACTTCGACGAAGAAGGGTTCCGTCACGTCCGTGCAGGCTGTTTACGTGCCCGCTGACGATTTGACCGATCCTGCTCCGGCGACGACCTTTGCTCACCTGGATGCGACGACCGTGTTGAGCCGTCCTCTTTCGGAGCTGGGTATTTATCCCGCTGTCGATCCCCTGGGGTCGAGCTCGCGTATCCTCTCTGCGCGCATTGTCGGGCAGGAACATTACGATGTGGCGCAGGGCGTGAAGCGCATTCTGCAGCGCTACAAGGATCTGCAGGACATCATCGCGATTCTCGGCATCGACGAGTTGAGCGATGAAGACAAGATCACTGTTATGCGCGCTCGTAAGGTGCAGAAGTTCCTGTCGCAGCCGTTCCATGTGGCCGAGCAGTTTACCGGCATCCCCGGCCGCTATTGCAAGATTGCGGACACGGTGCGCTCGTTCAAGGAGATCATCGAGGGCAAGCATGATGATGTGCCGGAACAGGCCTTCTACATGAAGGGCGCCATTGAAGAAGTGCTTGAAACCGCAGAGAAGATGAAGGCGTCGGCTTAAGCTGTTGGGCGAAGGGATAGTCCATATCTCAGAAACGAGATGTGGACACCCAGCTTACAGTCGTTGACCGGAGAAAGTGATATGGCGGAAGAAAGTAAATTACGGGTACGGCTGGTAACGCCTGAGCGTATTCTGCTGGAGCAGTATGCGGACGCGGTCGAACTGCCTGCGAAGACCGGCTACATGGAGGTGCTCTACGGAGCGGCTCCGTTGCTGGCTGAGCTGGGTGCGGGCGATGTGACGCTGCACGGTGCAGGAGAAAACACCGCTCCTGACGCGGACAAGAGGGGTAAGTCGGATCGTTATAACGTGAGCTGGGGTTTCGTGGAAGTATTGCCGGACCGGGTTACGATTCTGGCAAACGACGCGATTCTGCCTTCGGACATTGACGCGACGCGCGCCAAGGAACAGCTTTCACGAGGCCAGGAGCTTTGGAACCAGGCTGGCGATAGCGAAGAGAAATATACCGAGGCTGAGCGGGTAATCAACGAAGCTGAAGCCAAGTTGGCCAGTGTTCAGAGTGCGGGTAAATAGTTACTAGCAGCGGGTAGAAATGAATCAAGACAGGGCCTCTGCCGTCTCGGTGGAGGCCTTATATTTTTCACTCGACTCCGTCTTTTTCAGTCGATGCCCAGGTCTTCGGCGATGCGGGATTCCGGGGTGATCTCTTCCCAATTGAGTGCCGTCTGGTCGCAGAAAATATAGACGAGGCGCTGCCAGATGTCCTGTGTACTCAGGGGTTGAGTGATTTTGCTGTCAGCATCGAATCTCATCAGATTCATGCCTAGAAGAACCTCGGCCAGTTCTCCAACTTTGCGGACGGGGAGTTCGCGAGCCAGGAACGATGTCGCAGCGTAAACACCACTGAAAACCACGAATGCTACAACGGCTGTGACACCCAGCAGCGGGAGCCAGAGCAGGCCCCAGGGATGAGTCCAGCTCACCATAAAGGCGAAGAACGCGATAGCAGCTGCAGCGGTGAGAACGCGGATTGTGTCCCTGGCCCAGCGGGGATGGCGCAGTTTGGGAAACTCGAGTTGGCTGACTTCCGCGAGGCTTTTCCAGGCCGCGATCCGCGTGGGTTTGGGCAGTAAAGGTGCAAGTTTGGTGATGGGGTGGATTGCGTTGCGGGGCAGGCCGAGGCACGCCATCATGGCACGGCGCAGGCTGTAAAAAGCCCGGCTGATGCGGGTGGATGGGCCTGTTTGCATCTTGGTCATGACGAGGCGATAGAGGTCGCCCACCGTTCTGATTGAACTCAATTCGGCGTCGGGGAGATCAATGCCGAACTCTTCTTCGATGCGCATTACGAGTTCGACCGAGTCCAGTCCCATATTGTGTTGATGCCCCTTTGATATGAACGGGTTCCAATGATTTTAGCGTCGTATGTTGTTTATGGCCTAAAGCGCGATTGTGGACGCGGTAGTAATCAGGCATATAACAAGTAATCGAGAAAATGATCAAAGTTATGCGACACGGGGCAGGCAATACACCTACAATTTTATTTAGAAATGGCCGCTAAGGATTCCAATTCGGTGCTGGAAGTTGCTTGTCCTGATTGTGGGACGATGATGCGCATTGATGTGGAGACGGGTGCGGTGATCAGCCATACGCCTGCGCCGCGCAAACGGACGTTTGAGGATCTGGCGGCTGCTGCGAAGGCTATGCAGGAGCAGGATGAGCGCCGGGACTCGATCTTCCGGCAGTCTATGGAAGCAGAGAAGAACAAGGACGATTTGTTCGAGAAGAAGTTTGCGGATGCCTTGCGAAAGGCAAAGGATGCTCCCGCAGGAAAACCCTTGCGCGAGTTCGACCTGGATTAACGCAGCTTCCATCTTGCATCAAAGCCTTGAGGAGAGTGTATGGTCGCGATTCCGATTTCCCACATAGATTCGACAGAGCTTCTAACCGCCGGTTCCGCAGCACCCGCTCAGCAGGGTTGGACAAACTATGTCGCTGCCGGCACCATCGTAGCCGGAGGCGCGCTCATGATTACCGGTCACAAGAAAGCCGGCCTTGCCATAGCTGCCGCTGGAACCGCCCTCGCGCTGCTTGAAGAGCCAGCCGTCATCGAAGGCTGGTGGAACCGCCTGCCTGGCTACCTTGCGCAGGCCCAGTTCTTTCTGGACGAGGCCGAGAGATACATACAGGAAGCCTCCATCCAGGGGCAGCGTTTAAAGAGCATCCTTCACCGATAGCCAAGAGGGCCCATCCGGAGAACCTTGGGGCTGCGGCTCATGGGGCTGCCGCTCATGAATTTCATCGATTTCATTACGGAGCCTTGCCCTCCGCATCGGCCCGCGCGGCTTGTTCCTCATTCTCTATTGATGGAATAATGAAGCTCGATGCGGGTCGCGGTATCGCCCGAACTGCCGACAGAGCTGCCTCTTCCTGGACAACCCTGGACAGTATTGTCCGTTGGAGATGAGCTTGACCTTACTGCGTGGTTTACCCTCCACTACAGCGACAGGGAAGCCGCGCATCATTGCGCTCGATTCGCTACGCGGCCTAGCAGCCTTGGCAGTTGTCTTGTTTCACCTGAATCTTGCGCTCGAAGGAAATCCGCATAACGGGCGGTTACACGCGATCTTTCAACACGTCCCGTTGCGCTACGTGTTGGAAGGCCATTTCGCGGTCATCCTCTTCTTCGTGCTCAGCGGATTTGCCCTGAGCATCTCGATCGAAAAGAACTTCCACTACGGCATCTATCTGGTGCGCCGCCTGTGTCGGTTGATGATTCCATGTATCGCCGCTGTGCTGTTTGCGGCAGCTATGTATCTTCTCGTCTCACCGCAACCAATCCCAGAACTGAATCGATGGTTCAACACCACTATGTGGATGGAGCCGCTGACGCCCGGGCTGGTTTTCAGGCACATTCTCATGACAGGCTCGCAAACGGACTCTTCGCTGGACAACGTCCTTTGGAGTCTGGTCGTCGAGTTACGCATCTCGCTGGTCTTTCCTCTTCTCTATTTTCTGGTAAAAGGCAGGACATGGATTGCTGTCGTCGCAGCTCTGATAATCCAGTTTTTTTTCTCATGGCTGGTTACGCGTGGCGGAAACTATCCCCCACAGTACAACCGCAATCTTGTCGAAGCGCTGGAAAACTTTTGCTACTACGTGCCGTTCTTTGTCGCGGGCATTCTGGCACGTAATCATATGGAAGCCATTCATCGGCGCATCGCGAATCTCCATCCAATTCTTGCGCTCATCATGCTGACTCTGGCGTTCCAGTTTATGGACACGCGCTCCGATATCGTCAAAGGTCTCAAGGCAGTCCTGATCATCTGCCTGTGCGTGAACGTTCCGTTCCTGAACCGGGTGCTTTCGATCCCTCTGTTCGCGTGGCTGGGCCGCATCTCCTTCAGCCTCTACCTGGTTCACATCATCGTGCTCGCATCACTCTTCCATCTCTTCTATGGCAAACTCGGCTACAACCTGTTGTGCGCAATGGTTATTGTTGTTTCGCTGATCGTGGGCTGGATCTTTTATCTACTGGTCGAGAACCCATCCATTCAGCTCGGACGGCGCCTTTCCGCAAAGAAGAAGCCTCCTGTGTCCCTTGTCGGAACCAGTAGTTAGGCGACCCCTGCCGTAAAGCATTCTTCCGTTTCCGGATGCCTTAAATTCTGATGCCTTAAATCCCAAGCTGCTTTCGCCCATCAGGGCTGATCTTGTGCGGAGTCCATTTGGGCTCCCAGACCAGATCTACTTCAACCTTGCTGATTTGCTGCATACTTGCCAGGCGATTATTGACCTGCTCAAAGATGAGGCCGCTGGCTGGGCACTGCGGCGTGGTCAGCGTCATCTGAACTTTGACACGCTGGCGAGGCAAGGCTGGTGTGGAATTTGGGTCAGGCTCGACGGCGACAGAGTAAATCAGGCCAAGATCGACGAGATTGAGCTTTACTTCGGGGTCGAAGCAGTCGCGGAGTGCGGTGAAGATGTCATCCTCGGTGAGGGGTTTAGGGGAGAGACGCACGGCTGGGGCTCGCTTCATTTGTGTTTAGTTTTTGCGTTCGACAAGGAAGCGGGCTATGGCCTTCAATCCCTCGGCTTTTTCGCCAAAGGGCTCCAGTGCGGCAAAGCCTTCACTGATGAGGCGGTCGGCGTCTTTAAGGCTTTGTTCGAGGCCGAAAACGGCTGGCCAGGTGGCTTTATCGCTGGCGAGGTCTTTGCCCGCAGTCTTGCCGAGCTGGGCAGAATCCTGGGTGACATCGAGAACATCGTCGACGATCTGGAAAGCTAGACCGGCTTTGCGTCCGAAGGTATCGAGACGGGCGACCTGGTCAGGGGTAGCTCCGGCAAAGATGCCGCCAGCGACGACGCTTACACGAATGAGGGCTCCGGTCTTGGCGCGGTGGATGGCTTCGACGAGCTCGGGGGTAGGTTTCTGGTGTTCGCCTTCGAGGTCGAGTACCTGGCCGCCGATCATGCCGTCAATGGTGCCGGTGGCCTGGGCGATGAGGCGAATGATTTCGACTGTCGATGCGGGAGGGCAATCGAGACCGGCGAGAATTTCGTAAGCCTGGGTCTGGAGTGCATCTCCGGTGAGAATGGCGATGGCTTCACCGAAGACAACGTGGCAGGTGGGCTGCCCACGGCGCAGGTCGTCGTTATCGAGAGCGGGCAGATCGTCGTGGATGAGCGAGTAGGTGTGCAGCATTTCCAAGGCCGCGCCCAGCCTGCCGATGCCCGATGGGACAGTGCCTGCGATAGCGACAGCGGCCTGGATGGCGAGCACAGGGCGCAGGCGTTTGCCGCCGGCAAAGGTGGAGTGGCGCATCGCGCCGTGAATCGAAACGGGAATAGTGGAGGCAGACGGGATTAAAGCCTCCAGAGACTGGTCTGTGAGCTCGGCGCCTTCGCGGATAAGGGACTTCACATCGACTACAAACATTACAGCAATGATAAACGAACTGCTCTGGTGCGCCGCTCTGTGATCCACAAGGCGATCAGGAGTAGCAGCGCGCAGAGGCTTACCCAGCGGCCCAGGCGTACATCCGGTGTGGTGCTCCATTGGACATCGATGCTGGATGGACCGGCAGTGACGGGAACGGCGATGAGGCCGTCTTCGCGTGGATGAATTGAGCTCAGTTCCGGTTGTTTGCCGTTCACGGTGATCTGCCAGGCTGGATAGCGGCGCAGGCGGAGGACGACGAAACCCTCATGATCGCTGTTGATCTGGAATTGCTTGTGTTCGTTTTGCCAGAGGCTGGCGGTATAAACGTCGTCGCAGGAGCCTTGCTCGGGGTACCAGACAGGGTCGGTATCTTTATCGCCTACGCCAAGATCGCGGGTTGGGTCGGATACCAGGCAGGCCTGGGGCAGACCGGCTGCGACCAGTGAGTTGTCACTGCCAAGGGCAGCATATTCGTCAGTGCCTTCGACGCCGGTGCCCGCGTGGAAAACATCGACCTGGCTCTGGACCTGATCTTCATCGTCGCATGGCTGAAAGAAGAAATGGGTTGCGCCCGCAGTAAAGAGCAGCACTGTGGCTGTGACTGCAAGCAGTGACAAGGCTCGTGCCCGGCGTGTGCTGAGCGGCAGCATGGCGGCCAGGAAGATGGCCAGCGGCGCGTCGAGAGCCATGAGCCAGCGCCACGGGAACTGGAGGAATTGGAGACGGGGCAGGTTCCAGAGGTAAGACGAGATGGGGAATTGCAGCAGGAAGACCACGGGGATCAGCAGGGCGAGGGGAATCCAGATGCTGCGGCGGTTTTGGGGCAGCTTGCCGCGCCTGTAGGCGATGCCAAAGCCGATGACAGCAAGGACCACGGTAAGGACGACAATGATCGATGCGGAGTGGAGAACCTGATCGTGGAAAAGGAGATCGGGAGAGCTGTGATGGGCGAAGAGCCAACTGTCCCGGACTCTCATGCCGATGTCGAGGACCTGCTGGATGGCGACCCAGCGTTGTTCATAGGCCGCTGGAATGAGGTAGAAGGCCGCAAGTGGAAGTCCGATGAGGACTGCGAAAAGTGCTCGCAGGACAGGCCACCAGGAGCGATGCAGGATGGCGGCTGCCAAAGCGACAAAAGCAAGCAGGTAGCTGGCCATGACTCCGGCGGGCGCGTTGGTTAGCCAGGTGACAGCGAGGACAAGGGCCAGAGGAGCAGTTGAACCATCGGCTGAGCCATCGAGCACACGGGATTTCCTGTTTGTGACACCGGATTCGCGGTTTGCCGGGATAAGGTTTGCCGGGGTAATGTTTCTTCGCAGGGCGAAAAGCAGCAATAGCGGGATGAGCGCAGCGGCTGCCAGTTCGCTGAAGGCAGTTCGTTCGTAGCCGGTGAAGAGCGTGTAAGGCGTGGCTGTGGCGAGCATTCCGGCCAGGGTTGAAGCATTGTCAGGCAGAAATTCGCGGGCCAGCGCTCGAGTCGCGAATCCGGTGGCGGTGAGGCAAAGGAAAGTGAACACAGCCGGGACGATTTGCCAGTTGGTGGCATAGCCGAGAATTGCGCCGGTTATCCAACTGATCGGCGGATAGAAGAGAAAGCGTGCCTCGCCAGCACCCCAGTTCGGGCTTTGCGCCCAATGCGGATAGAGAACGCCCTGGCTCCAGCTTGTCTGCACTTCCATCCACGAAAGGAGGTGGAAGTTGAAGTCATGTCCGCACGAGACGCCGCGGAGGAAACGCGGACCGGAGGCGAGCACCGCCGCGAAGAGGATGAGAGCGCAGCCCGCTATGTTGTGCAGTTCGGCGAAGCTGCGAAATCTGGATGCGGCGGTCTGATATTTGAGAGGTGTTTCTTCGTTCACTACGGCACCAGTTGGAGAGTATGGGTAGTCTGAGAGGCAACCGCAGACGTGGAGAAGGGCAGCGGAAAGGTTGTTCCGTTGTACCAGATGCCCCATTGATCGCGGAACCAGGGGCTGGCGGCATTGCCGCTTTCGCCGAGCACAATGTTTTCGGTTGAGGCGTCAGGCGCGCTCCAGTCCATGGTAAAGCGTTGGCTGGGCCCGAAGGCGCGGCCGACTTGCTTGATTGTATTGCCGCCGCCGCTCAGGGGTTGCTCACCTGTGCCGGACCAGTTTTTGATAAGCGGAATCACGCCGAAAAGAGGGTGCTCCAGATCGACGACGTGCCAGGAACCGTAGTTCCAGTGAGAGAGATCTGTGGGCGCATGGCCGCGATCGAGGCCTTTGCGCACAGCGTCGGTCAGGAGCGCGTCCCAGTTTTTATAGTTGGATGGCAGCCATTCGTTGGTGGAGACTGCTCCCGCAGCGTCGCTGGGGGACGTTGCGCCGTGCATAATGATTTCTTCTTCGGCGAAGTTGGATTCCGACCAATGGTAATCTTCGGCGTCGCTGCCGAGTTTGGGCTGAAGGATAAGCGGCCAGAAGGCCTCGCGGGTGAGAGGAAGAATGGACGCTGCTGCGGAGTCAGTCGACATACGGCCATCCCAACTGCGCAGTAAGTCGGCGGCCTGCCTGAGACGCGCATCGACTCCATCGGTGTGGTCAATGGCATAGGCGAAGCGGTGGGCCAGCTCCTGGTCGACTTCGCTGTAGATATCGGTCTGGACGGCCAGCATATCTTCGCGAGTGAGCTTGTCGCGTCCACGCAGGTCCATGTAGATGCGCTCCGCACGGTAAGGATCCGGCCATTCCAATGTGAGAGGAAACTTGGTGTCGTTGGGCGTTACACGGGAGTTGGCCGTGGCGAGCAGACCGGATGGAGGATCATAGGCAAAAGGCATTTCATCGAAGGGAATGTAGCCCTGCCACTCGTGCTGTTTGGTGTCTGCTGAAAATTGGATAGGGGTGCCAGTCAGACCGCCGGGGCGTAGTGGAACTTTGCCGATTGCGTGGTAGGCGATGTGTCCTGCGTCGTCCGCATAGACGACGTTTTGCGTGGGCCAGCACCAGGCTCCGAGAGCGGCAGAGAACTGCTGCCAGTTGGCGGCAGTGTTGATTTCGTAGAGCGGGATGCCTGCCACGGCAGGGTCGTAGAGCGTCCAGTGCAGGGCGATGGGGCGTTTTTCGCGCCTGAACAAAGGATTGAGAAGCGGGCCGTGGGGCGTGAGTTCAATGTCTACAGGAACGTCTTTGCCGAAGCGGACATGGATGACCTCATGGGCGTGGGTGAGTGGAAGCCACTTGCCATCGCTGCCTGCGTAGTTGCCCTTGCCGTCGAGCTTTTCGACATAGAGGTCCTGCACGTCGGCGTAAAGCGCGGTGAAGCCCCAGGCAACATGTTCGTTGTGTCCGGCGATGACCAGGGGCATACCGGGCAGGGTGACTCCGGCGACGTGAAGACCAGGGGCGCTAAGGTCGGCCATGTACCAGATATTAGGGACGGTAAGACCGAGATGCATGTCATTGGAGAGCAGAGGCTTTCCGCTGGCGGTATGTTTACCGGCAATGACCCAGTTGTTGGAGCCGGGGGTGCAGCCTTCGCAGGATGGCAGGCCCAGCAGTTGGCGCAGGACGCTTGAGTCTTCGTGCAGGCCTTCATGTACGTCTTCGTGTGGTGGCACGGATGAATTCGTTTCAAGTCCCAGGAGCGACGAGATCTGGGGCGCCCGGTCTCGTTCCCCATGCGCTTTAGCCTGTGTCTTGATCTGCGCCTTGGCCTGTGTCTGATCCGTCTCTTCATCTTCCGTGGAGGACGGAGCCGGGTGAGGCTGGGTCATGTCGGCGACCGCTGCAGTGGGAGGCTGATCGCGCCACGAGCCTACGGGATACAGGTCGGCTTCGAGCTTTGGATTATGCAGATGCTCGGAGATTTGTTCGCGGCTGAGTTTCACATCCCAATGGCTGTCCAGTATCTGCACCATGTTCAGGCCGATCAGGATGGAGTCCACGCCAGTCCACGGGTGGGGCTTGTAGTGAAGGAACCGGAACTCCGCTGGCAGGTGATCCTGATTCTGCTGGATGAAAAGATTGACGCCGCGCGCGTATTGTTCGGTGCGATGGCGGTCCGCGTCAGGCAGGCTGTTGTAGACGCGCTGGGCGACGTTGCGAAACTGGAGGACGCGCTGTGTTCTGTCGTGATCGAGGAGCGTGCTGCCGAGAATTTCGGCCAGATCCCCGGCAGAGTTGCGGCGCAGGATGTCCATCTGCCACAGGCGGTCCTGCGCAGTAACGTAGCCCTGGGCAAGCAATAGATCGTCAATGCTGGCGGCCTGAATATGCGGAGTGCCGTGGGCATCGCGGCGAATGATCACGGGCGCGCCGAGGCCGGTGACTTTGAGCGTGCCATCGATGACAGGAAGAGAATCCGTCATCGCGACATGCACCCAGACAAATCCAGCGCCGACCGCCAGCAGGACAACGATGACAAGTCCTGCGAGAGACCAAAGCAAACGACGCAACCAGCCTTTAGGCATGCTTAGTACATCCTTATGCAAGAACCAAAACCGATATGGACAGCTTGATTAGGATAGCTGGGGCTGCGCTGCAGGGGAAGGAGTTTCGGAGCCAGTGCTGCTTTCTGAACCTTTCTGGGATCGGCTGCGACGATAGAAGAGGACAAGAGCTAAAAGGGTCAGCAGAATGACAGGCACAATCAGGATGCTGCCTTCAGGTCCGGCGTTGCCGCCGCTCCAGAAATCCAATCCGGATGGGATGGTGGTGAGGTAATGTCCCGAGGGCCTCATGCCGCTGTCTGCCGTGCCATAGAAGAAGGTCTGTGCCCAATCCCATGCAGCATGGAAGCCGATTGCCCACCACGCTGAACCGGTGAGGCGGACGCTTACGCAGAAGACAAATCCAATGCCCGCGGCGGAAAAGATGCCGATCCAGGATTCCCCGGCGTTGAAGGTGTGCATGTAGCCAAAGAAGGTGGATGTGAGCCATGCAGACTCCCAAAAACCGGCAGAGGGCGATTTCTTCAGGTGCAGCAGGAGGCAAGGAAGCACGCCGAGAGCGGCCATGAGATAGACGCCTCCGGACCCGTTGCTCTGAGGATTGAGGTATGCGAAAAGGCTGAAGCAGGAGACTGTGCCGAACGCCCACCAGTAGTTAATACCGCGGGCGAGGGTGAAGAGCATGTAGCACCGGGTCATTCCTTCTTCGCCAAGGCCGGTGAGCAGAAAGCCGATACCCCATAGTGCTCCGAACTGAAGGATAGTTGCTCCGCTAAGCGAGACAGGACCAAAATGCAGCCATCCCCCGGCGTGAAGTGCAAGAACAAGCGCGGATAGGGCGGCAAAGCCCCCAACGAGGCCGGTGAAGAAGTGGCGCACGCGGTTCGGGCCGGTGAGGTTGTAGTCCAGGATGCGGCGACGCTCGTTGAGGGCGGCTACCGCGGCTGCGGCAAGCAGGCCGAGTAACTGGATAGCTTCGACGTAGATCGTGCTAGTGGCGGTGAGGTGGCGTGGATTTATATTGAAGAACTTTTGCGCAAACAGCATGGCCACAGCGCCGAAAAGCCCCATGCCAAGAAAGGCCAGCACGAGAAAAAGAGCAACTGACCAGCCGACGCGCAGCCCGTTTTCGCCGAGGACTACCCACTTCAGGAAGCGGGTTTCCGCAGGTTCCGGAGATGCTGCCGCCTGTGCGAATTGTGGGATGGGCGGTGGTTCTGGCGGTGTTTGCAGTGCCTGAAATTCGTCCTGAGGAGTCATCAATTGTCCTTGAGGAAGCATCTCTATAGTGATCGATATGGTGATAGATCCAGTCTCAGCCTACCCTACGTTAAAGTGATCGCCAATGTTCAGTTTCGGGGTAATGGGTCAGTTTGCATACAGTATCAAAAGTTCTGAACTTTGTTCGAGCCCGTCCGCTGGACTTTGTTCTTGCCGTTCTGTCTGTCATTCCCGAAGGGAATCTGCTTCTCCCGTTCTGCGTAGAAGCACAATTGTCCCAAACTCATCCAATACCGGTTTCGGCTGCCGCTTGACATGGCAGCGTTAGACGCTGATGCTAGACACTTCGGCTATTGCACGGTATCTTCGCTGCGGGTAGCCGGAAATCAGCTCTGGGAGCAAGATACTTGCGGGTTCGCGTTTTCTATCACGACAAATGCTTTGACGGAGCCTGCTCCGCTTCGCTCTTTACTCGGTTTCATCGCGAGTGCGTTACGGCGGATGCCGATTACGAGTACCACGGCCTCGTTCACCGGGCTGGCGCGTTATTCAATGAGGCTGATTTTACCGGCGACGAGAACGCGATTGTTGATTTCAAATACTCGTCTTCGCCAAAAATTACATGGTGGTTCGATCATCATTTGTCGGCCTTTCTAAGTCCCGCCGATCATGAAAACTTTCTGGCCTGCCAGCAGGATGCTCTTTGTGCAAACCGGAAGTTTTTTGACCCGACCTACACCTCCTGCACCAGCTACCTGGCGCATATCGGGGAGACAAAGTTCGGCTTCAACACGGCTCCCGTAGCCGAGCTGATCCACTGGGCCAATATCGTGGACGGCGCGCTGTATGAGAGCGCTGAATCGGCGGTAGAGATGGCTGCTCCGGCGATGAAGCTGACTTTGATCATCGAGGCTACACAAGACCCGGAGTTTATTCCGAAGCTGATTCCGCTGTTGACTGAGATTCCGTTGGCCGAGGTACTGGAGCAGCCGTTCGTGGCAAAGCTGTTGCCGCCGCTGTTGGAGCAGCATGAGAAGGCAATCGCGCTGATTCGGGAGCGAAGCGAATATCACGATGGAACGATCTTTTTCGATATCTCTGACCACTTGCTGGAAGGCTTCAACAAGTTCATTCCGTACTATCTCTTTCCGCAGGCAACTTACTCGATTGGGCTGTCGAAGTCGAGCTTCCGGACGAAGGTTGCCGTCGGATCAAATCCGTGGACCAAAGCTAATCCGGATGAGATGGTGAACCTGGCCAAGGTTTGCGAGCGGTATGGCGGCGGTGGTCACGCGCGGGTCGGGGCGATCAGTTTTTCGCCGGATCGCACGGACGAGGCACGTGAGGCGGCCAAGGTAATTGTTGCCGAGTTGCGGGCGCGGGATCCTTTTCCCGGGGCTTAGTTTTCGTACTTCTAGTTTTTCGTACTTATGGCTCGGCAACGTGGGCACACAGGACTTTTTGTTGGTGGGGTGAATGTGGGGCTTCTTCGTTCTCTGCTTATTCTCTTTACGGCACTGAGTGCTGTGCCTGGTCTCGCTCAGAGCGCTGTTTCCGGGCAGGCGGACTGGGCGCTGGGCCCGTTTACCCGTCCCGTGGATGAGCCTATCCTCAAGCCGCAACCGAATAGCATTTTTCATGACCCGTTGAAGCCTGAACCGGCCCATTGGGAGGCGCTGCATACCTTCAACCCGGCGGCAGTGGTGCGCCACGGCAAAGTGATGGTGCTGTATCGCGCCGAGGACGATTCCGGATCGATGCAGATCGGTGGCCGCACTTCGCGACTTGGGCTGGCGGAGTCGGCGGATGGAATTCATTTCACGCGAATGCCGGAGCCGGTGTTTTATGCGCAGGAAGATAGCCAGAAGCCACGGGAATGGCCGGGCGGAGTGGAAGATCCGCGGCTGGTTGAGGCTCCTGACGGAACGTATGTTCTGACGTATACGCAGTGGAATCGAACGACGTATTCAATTGGCATAGCGACGTCGCCAGACCTCGTTTACTGGACCAAGCATGGCCCTGCGCTGGGCGATTCCGGGCCTTACGGCAAGCTGATGTACAAGTCGGCGAGCATTGTTACAAAGCTGGATCACGGGCGGTTGATCGCTGCGAAAATCAATGGCAGGTTCTGGATGTATTGGGGGGAGATCGAGGTGCGCGTGGCCTCCTCGCCTGACCTCATTCACTGGACGCCGGTGGAGGATAAGACGCACCAGCCCGTTGTCGTGATGCGACGTCGCCCGGGCCGGTTCGACAGTGCATTTCCAGAGGTCGGGCCGCCAGCCATTCTTACGTCGAAAGGTATTGTCCTTGTCTACAACGGGAAGAACGCTTTGCCGGGAGAGCAGCCTGACCCAAAGCTGGCTGCTGGTGCTTATGCGGCAGGGCAGGCCCTGTTTAGCAAAGATAATCCCACGGAGTTGCTGCACCAGTTGGATGAGCCCAGTTTGTATCCCGAGCGGCCCTACGAGAAGAGTGGGCAGTATGCTGCGGGCACGACCTTTGCCGAGGGATTAGTCTTCTTCCACGACACATGGTTTTTGTACTACGGTTGCGCGGACTCATTTGTCGCAGTGGCAACTGCCTCGGCCGGAAATGCTGGCGCCAGCTACTAGACTTCAGCCGCCAGCAGTTAGCCACCAGTAGTTAGTCATTAGACTTTTTCGTGCATGCTGGGCCACTCCGGGCGCCGATGTTCGAGGAAGGCGCGTACGCCTTCACGGAAGTCTTCCGAAGAGCGCTGGCGGGCATTGGCTGCGATTGCCTCCTCAATCTCCTCATCAATCTGATTGGAGGAGTGGCTGGTGAGCAGCTCCTTCACGGCGCGCATGGCTTCAGGACTATTCTGCAACAAGCTTTGCGCTAGGGAGCAGGCTTCGGGCATCAGTTCTTCCGGTTGAACGATGCGGGTTACCAAGCCGAGGCGGCAGGCTTCGTCTGCCTTGATGATGCGGCCGCTCAGCAGCAGTTCGCGTGTACGTTTCTCGCCGATCTGGCGGGTCAGGAACGAGGCGACAATTGCCGGAACGAAGCCAACGCGGACTTCGGTATAGCCGAAGCGGGCATCCGGCGTGGCATAGGTGAAATCGCAGAGAGTAGCGAGGCCCATGCCGCCAGCAATGGCCGGTCCGTTGACAGCGGCGATGATTGGCTTGGGGAATTCATAGAGAGTGCGCAGGACGCGAGCCATGTTTTCGGAGTCGCGGCGATGTTCATCGACAGTACGCGCGTTCATGGTTTCGAGATGTTCCATGTCGAGGCCGGCGCAGAAGGCTGATCCGGCTCCCGTCAAAATCACGGCTCCGCAATCGCAGTTGGCTGCGTCGTCGAAGACCTGGGTGAGTTCGTCGATGAGTTCGGGGCTGAGTGCGTTTCGTTTCTCCGGGCGATTGAGAGTGATAGTCTGTACGCCTTTTTGGGATTCGACGAGAATGTGCTGGAAATGGCTCATGTGCTCCCCCTGAATTATCGAACGACTATTATGCACCCTTTAGATGCAGGATGGTAGTGCGATGAATCAGCCGTTGTTTTCGGTTGTTTCGCTCGCAGATCACTATGAGCCCATTACAGGCTAACTACAGGCCCAGCTCGGTTGCGCGGCGCTGCATTGCCGCTAGGCAAAAGGCTATGTGAGCGTCGAGATCGATGCCGAGCTCCTCCGCGCCTTGAATAACGTCCTGGCGGTTTACGCCCCGGGCAAAGGCTTTGTCCTTGAGTTTTTTGCGTACGCTGGCGGCTTCCACGTCGGCAATGGCTTTACTCGGTTTGACCAGGGCGCAGGCGGTGAGAAAGCCGGAGAGCTCGTCGCAGGCGAAGAGGGTCTTGTCGAGATGCGTGACGCGCGGCGTGCCGGAGTAGGTCGCATGGCCCAGGATGGCGGTGCGTGTCGCTTCGGGCCAGCCGAGACGGGCTAATTCCCCGACGCCAACGAAGGGATGCTCTTCAAGCGAAGGGTGGCGCTCGTAGTCGAAGTCATGCAGCAGGGCAGTAGTGGAATAAAGAGTGAGCAGGTCTTCGCGCGCCTGCCCCGTGAGGCCGAGACGGTCTGCCTCCGCTTCGCCGTAGGCGAGGGCGCAGGTTTCTACCCCCAAAGCATGCTTGCGCAGGCTTTCGCCCTGCGTCCATTCGGTGAGGAGAGCCCATGCAGCCGCCCGGTCGTGAGTGTTGCGGTCATGAATGGAAGTAACGCTCTTGTTATCAGTCATGTTCAGGCTCCTCGTCCAGTGTATGTTGCTTCTTATGGTTCGTGTTTCTCAGGGTTTCACCGAGATTCTTCCCTTTATTTTAGGCAGGACACCAAGTTTCCACTTGACAATTATGGTTCATCGGAACGAAAGTAGCACTTGACGTGGTGTATTTTGTCACCACCGGAAGGCCCGCTCTGGCACTCCGCAGACAAACTATGGCAACGACCCTGGTAACGATGCCCGTTACGACGTCTGTTCGCGAAGTACTACGCTGCGAACACTGCCTGCTGGTGCAGTTCCGGACCAGCAACTCGATGTGCCGGCGCTGCCACAAGCCGCTGGACATGGAAGAAGTTCCAGCCCCCGTCGAAGTGATAGCGCAGAGTGAAGCTCCGCCCTCCGCAACCGATGCCGGTCTTCGGGTTGCGAATCAGGTGAAGGATATTCGCAAGGCGCGTCATTTGAGCCAGCGTCAGCTTGCCAGCCGGATGCAGGTTCCCCGGACGTACATCTCCAAAATTGAAAATGGCAAGGCAATTCCGACACTTGGTTCTCTTGAGCGTCTGGCAAATGCGCTTGAAGTGGACATCTGCCAGTTGGTGCGCGACGGCCGCAGCAAGCATGACGAGGAAGTGGCGGAGATACTGGCCGATCCTTTTCTCGCGGAGCTGGCGCTGTATCTGCCTCAATTGGAGCCGTTGCAGCGGTCAATGCTGTTGAACGATGCACGGGATCGGGCTCGGAATTCTGTTCGCGATATTTCGATGGTCAGGCGTCGCACGGCGTAAGTCTCTGCTGCGGAATCTGGCTTCAAACTCTGTTAGACATACGTTGTCCCCCGGTGCTTGCACAGGGGATGCATTGCGACCCATCGGCGCTTGTGCTACGGTCGATGTTGCTAGAAGGGGTTGCAAGAGGCGAGCCTTTGTACTTGACTGCCACGTCGCGAATTCATGAGTTGACGCCCGAAGAACGGGCCGTATACGCGACACTGACTCCCGCGCGATTGCCGGAGCACGTCGCCATCATTATGGACGGCAACGGCCGCTGGGCTGGTTTGCGTTCGTTAAAGCGCTTTCTCGGCCATCAACAGGGAGCGAAGAGTGTCCAATTGGTGACCGAGGCGGCTTCGCGCATCGGTTTGCCCTGGCTTACCCTGTATGCCTTTTCCCTGGAAAATAATCTTCGCCGTCCGCGTGCCGAAGTCACTTTTCTCATGCGGCTGCTTCGCAGCTACCTGGAGAGCAACCTGCAGCGGATGATGGATAATAACGTCCGCATCCGGTACATCGGGCGAACGCACGAGTTGCCGCCGGAAGTGCAGGAAAAAATGCAATGGGCCGCCGAGGCTACTGCTCGCAACACCGGCACGACGCTGACCCTGGCGCTGAATTACGGCGCACGGTCGGAGATGGTGGATGCGTTTCGCGGGCTGGCTGCGGAGATGAAGTTGAAGGGGCTCAGCCCGGACCGTATCACCGAGGAAGATGTCCATCGCCATCTCTACACGGCGCATATGCCGGACCCGGATCTGCTAATCCGAACGTCGGGGGAGATGCGGATTTCAAATTACCTGCTCTGGCAGATTGCTTACACAGAGATTTTCGTGACGGAACGCTTCTGGCCCGACTTCCGGGGCATTCACCTGCTGGAGGCCATCGCGGCTTATCAGCGTCGGGAACGCCGTTACGGCGGCCTGGGTGAAGCGGAGCGGGAAGACCAATCTGCCGGCGAAGAAATGACAGAAGCAGCTCGAACCTCCAGATAATCCTCCATCGGGGTTACGTTGAGAGATAATTCACTGCCGAGCATCCCTGCTAGGCAGTAAATTATTTGCGGGTAGATGAGGTCAAAGAATCAAATCGTGATCAAATCCGTGCATAGACTCAGGGGCGGTTTAGGCATGATAAAGGACATTATCTGCGTGAAAAGGGATCGGTAAGAGTATTCTTTTCCCAGAACTCTGAGAGAGAGTATAGTCGTGCCATGTGGAAGAGGTTGATCTGGTTTTTTGCTGTAGTCACTATAACGTTGCCGGCGCAGTCTGCTGTCGATACGGCGCGCTTTACTAGTGATGAAATCGCAATTTACAGAAATTTCTTGCTTCACTATCCGGAACAGCTAAGCAACATGATCGGAATGCAGGACACAACCGTGGCATTCAAAACGTCAACGGGATTCCTCGAACAACCGGGTCTGCCGAATCTCGCAATACCCTCATACAGTGGACGCAAGTTGCCACCCGAGATCATGGCGTTGACGAGTGAAAGGGAGGTGACTGCACGGATCGTAGCCGAAGGCAAGCTTATTGAGGCTGGCAAGAGAAGTCCTTCCCAGGGACCTGATGGATATGTGAGAACCCACCTTACCTTGAGTGAGATAGCGTTCGATTCAAAACACGAAGAAGCGGCCTTTATTTTTTACGCATCCTGCGGCTGTCTCGGAGGACAAGGCGGTATGGCCGTTTATGAACGAAAAAATGGTCGATGGAAATTGAAAACCATGCTGAATGTTTTGGAAGGTTAGACAGGAATTACATAGGGTGCCGTAGAGATTTACATTGGGCTACGCAAGATGGAGTAGTGGCCTTTGGGTATGTTTAGAGCATTTCTACTATTGCAATGCCCCAGCAGGGACTCGCGAAGTCTGGCTTTTGTTGATAAAAAATCGCGCAATCAGCCACTGCGCAGAATATACCGATAAGAGGAATGCTTTAGTCTCGCGGAGGAGATTCGTACATACGTTTTTTGCTCGCCGGCCAAACATTGCTGGTTGTATTACTGCTCGCAGGCTTTGCTGGCAATTACACTATTGAGGGCACGGACATATATCAGTTCATCTGTTCTTATTGGTTTATTTCAAAATTTGGCCGAACTGGTTCTCCTAAAAATATGGGGTAATCCTCTGCATGTGGCTGCATGCCCGGGACTTGGCCCGGTCATGTATTCTCAAGCCTGCATGAAACGAATTCTGACAGCCTTGGTATTGATTCCGCTGGTGATTCTGCTGGTGTTTTTTGGGCCGGATTGGGCGGTGACTCTGGCCGTTGGCGCGGTGGCCCTGTTGGCTGCGTGGGAGTACATCGGCATCGCCAAAGCGGCGGATGCGAATCCTCCGCGGGTTGCGGTGCTGGTTGCGATTGCGCTGCTGTTTGCTGTGAGCCAGCTCTGGCCGGATAAGCTTTCTACGGCGCTTGGCGCGTTATCCCTGGCGCTGCTGCTCTATTGCACCTTTTCTTCGCCTATTGCAAAGGTGCTGCATGACTCGGCTTCGTCGATTTTTTGCCTGATTTATATAGGGTTTACGCTGATCTCCTTGCCTGCTCTGCGCAGCGCTGAGGATGGGAAGACGCTGGTGACTTTTCTGCTCTGCGTAGTCTGGGCCGGAGATATTGTGGCGCTCTACGTAGGCCGGAATTTAGGCCGGCACAAACTTGCTCCGCGGCTTAGCCCCAATAAGACGTGGGAAGGCGCAGTCGGTTCGGTGGTGGGCAGCCTGCTGGTCACGGTTGGACTGATTGTGCTGGCTGAGCAGCTCGCCAAGCGAGAAATTATGACGCTGGCTTTTGCCGGACCGGTTTGGCACTGGCTGCTGTTGGCTGTAGTGGTGAACGTGGCCGCGCAGGTGGGCGATCTGGCTGAGTCGGCGCTAAAGCGCTCTGCTGGAGTGAAAGATTCCGGAACGCTTTTGCCCGGGCATGGTGGAGTTCTGGACCGCATCGACGCGCTTCTGCTCGCTGCTCCGGTGCTGTGGTACGCTCAGGTTATTCAACACTTTTAAGGTCAGATTGGGTTAGAAATTCCTTTGAAACGCCTCGCAATTCTCGGTTCCACTGGGTCGATTGGACAGAGCACCCTCTCCATCGTTGAGTCCTATCCCGACCGCTATTCGGTTGCTACGCTTGCAGCGGGACGCAATCTTGAGTCGGCCCTCGAACAGGTCAGGCGCTGGCATCCGCGCCTCGTTTCTTTGGCCACAGAGGAACTCGCGGCGGAATTGACCTCACGGCTCCGCGCCCTGGGTATTACGGAAACGGAAGTTCTTTGGGGTACGGCAGGCAGCGTGGCCTGCGCGACCCATCCTGAGGTGGATTTTGTGGTGTCGGCGATTGTCGGCGTAGCGGGGCTGGAAGCGACGCACGCGGCGATCCTCGCGGGCAAGCCCATTGGGCTGGCGAACAAAGAGTGCATGGTTGCGGCCGGGGAGATCCTGACTGCTGCTGCCCGCGAACGAAATGTTCCCCTCCTGCCGATTGATTCGGAGCACAACGCCGTTCACCAGTGCATGCGGGTGGGAACTCTGGCCGAGGTGAAGTTTGTCTGGCTGACGGCATCCGGTGGACCGTTCCGGCAACTGCCTCTGGAGCAGTTTACCGGGATTACGCCCGAGCAGGCGCTCAAGCATCCCACATGGGTAATGGGGCAGCGGATCACGATCGACTCGGCTACGATGCTGAACAAGGGGTTGGAGGTCATCGAGGCCTGCCGTTTGTTCAATGTTCCATCGTCGCAGGTTCGAGTGACGGTGCATCCACAATCGACGGTGCATTCGCTGGTGGAGTACGTGGACGGGTCGATTCTGGCGCAGATTTCAGTGACGGATATGCGGTTGCCGATCCTGTATGCGCTGGCTTACCCGGAGCGTCCGGCTTCGACGCTGACCTTTGATCTCGCGGCGCTTTCGCATCTGGATTTTTCGCAACCGGATTTCGAGCGTTTTCCCTGTCTCCGCCTGTCTTACGAGGCGGCAGAAAAGGGTGGCGCGCACTGTATCGCCCTGAATGCAGCCGACGAGATTGCCGTGGATGCCTTTCTGAACCGGACAATCTCTTTTATGGACATCCCGCGTACAATAGAAAAGGTGCTGGAATGGACTCCAGAATCTCATCCGGAAACAATTGCCGGAGTTTTGGCGGTCGATTTACAGGCGCGTGAACGGGCTCGCGAAGCGATTTCCGCAGCTGCTATTCGCGTGTAGTTCTGGTTCTAAAGCCCATGTATTGTTTGAGGTAATGCGCGCGCATCTATGCACACAGTTCTAGTTGATCTCATCTCTGTCCTTATCGTGCTGGGCATCATGGTGCTTGTCCATGAGTTTGGCCATTTTGTCGCGGCTAAACTTTGCGGCGTCCGTGTGGAACAGTTCTCAATCGGATTTCCTCCGCGGCTTTTTGGCATAAAGATTGGCGAGACGGACTATTGCATCTCGGCGACACCGCTCGGCGGCTATGTGAAGATGACCGGCGAAACGCTGCCGGGCGAGAACATGACCCTCAACAGCAGCGATGCGCCCGTAGCGCCGGAACGTGATCCGGGCGCGCTGACCTCGCATCCTCGCTGGCAGCGGATCATCATCGGAGTAGCCGGGCCGTTTGCCAACTTTGTGCTGGCTCTGGGGCTGATGACCGGCTTCTACATGCTGCACAATGAAGTGCCGCTATTTGCAGACCAGCCCGTTACTGCAGATTGGATCGTTGCAGGCAGCCCTGCTGCAAATGCCGGGTTACAGCCAGGCGACGTAATTGTCAGCTTCGATTCTCAGCAAAACCCATCCTGGGAGTTGATCAACGAACGGCTGGCGCTAAACCTTCCCAGCGTGCGTCCCGGTCACGGTGTTGAGTTGCCGATGGTTGTGACGCGCAATGGGCAGAATCTCCCGTTGACGCTGCAATTGACAGAGCAGACACCCGGCAAAGACGTACCGTTGAATGAGATTGGACTACTGCCGAAGATACAGGCGGACCCGCTCAAGATCAGTTCGGTCAGCGACAGAACGCCTGCCGCAGAGGCTGGTCTTAAGGCTGGCGACCAGTTTCAATCCATCGATGGACATGTCTTTCACAGCACGGAGTCGATCATCGCGTATCTGCAACAGCAGAAGGGCGCTCCGGTAAAGCTGGTTGTCAATCATGAGGGCACGAGTTCGACCGTGGTTCTGCAGCCGAAGCTTGGCCAGGGCAGGAACGGTCCTGCATGGCAGCTTGGATTTTTAGGCTCTCTGCCGCCATATCGCGTGGATCAGTTGCCGTTTCCTAAAGCGGTGGACGCTTCGGTGAAGTTTAACCGGGAAAATTCGCTGCTGATTCTGGAAGTGCTGAAGCGCGTGCTAACGCACAAGATGTCGGTCGACAATCTCTCCGGCCCGATAGGCATTGCGCAGCAGACCGGACTAGCGGCTGAGACACCAGGATGGGAGTTCAAGATCAAGCTGATGACGACTATCAGTTTGAACCTGGGTATTCTCAACCTATTGCCGTTCCCGATTCTCGATGGCGGCATGATTCTCTTCCTGTTGATTGAGAGCGTGATTCGTCGCGATATCAATCCGACAGTCAAGGAACGTGTCTACCAGGTGGCCTTTGTTTTAATCATCGTCTTCTTTGCGTATGTCATCTTCAATGACATATCGAAGCTGCCGATCTTCTCACACTTCAAGTCTTAGGGCTTTCTCAAAGCTCAAGGCCTTACAGGATCACGTCGAACCAGGCGTGGCTGCAGCAGGAAAGTTGATCCATGTCTATCGTGACCGAGTTACGAGTTCGCTACGCTGAAACGGATCAGATGGGCGTGGTGTATTACGCGAATTACCTGGTGTGGTTTGAGGTAGGACGCGTCGAGTTTCTGCGTTCGCTCGGCTTTGACTACAAGCAGATGGAGATGGAAGATGGCTGCATTCTGCCGGTAGTCGAGGCGAGCTGCCGCTATCGTGCTCCAGCGCGCTATGACGATGTGATTTTGATTGAGGCTGGCCCGATCATCCTGAAGGGCTCGCTGCTCAAGTTTGCTTATCGCATCTTCCGCGCATCGAGTGCGCGGGAAGGGCAGTTGCTGCTGGCAGAGGGCGAAACAGTGCATATTGTCTGCGATGCCAGCCTGCAGAAGTGCCTGATGCCAGAGCGCTATGCAGCCCCTATTCGCAGCGCGATTCGAGTCTCAGGGTTGGACGATCAGGGCGATGTGGACGGGCAGGATTAAGCCCTGGCTTCCAGATTCGCCGTTCTGGGTTGGATCTTCTGTTGTAAAAAAGTGATGATTGCATCGAGAGGCGTACCGGGTCCAAAGACTTCGGCTACGCCTTTTTCTTTCAGCGCGGGAATGTCGGCCTGAGGGATGGTGCCGCCTAAGACGAGCAGGATGTCTTCAGCCTTTTGCTCCTTGAGCAGCGTGATCAGGCGGGGTACGAGAGCATTGTGGGCTCCCGAGAGAATACTGAGGCCGATGCAGTCTACGTCCTCTTCAATAGCTGCCTGGACGATGCTTTCGGGGGTTTTGCGCAGGCCTGTGTAAAGGACTTCCATGCCCGCATCGCGCAGGGCGCGGGCAATGATCTTCGCACCGCGGTCGTGGCCATCCAGGCCGGCTTTGGCTACAAGGACGCGGATGGGGCGGGTTGGAGTTGCGTGCTGCACTAAGCGGAACGGTACCATAATCCACTATCAGAAAGCGTGCTTTTATTCTGCCCGCAGAATCTCAACAGGATCGATCTGGGCTGCCCGCAGGGCCGGAAAGAATGCAGCCGCAGCGGAGACGAGCACTAGTACGACGCCGACGTATACAAGGGTCGCCGCATCCAGCGCGCTTACTCCATACAGGAACGAACGAACCGCATGTCCCGCAGCCCACGCGCCCGCTATCCCCGGAATCAGCCCCAGCAGCACCATCGCACCTGCCTGGCGCATAACCAACCCCGCGACCTTCAACCGTGAAGATCCAAGCGACATCCGAATTCCGATTTCACGGCGCCGCAAGGCTACCGAATAGGCCAGCACACCATAAATTCCCACTGCCGAGAGAGCCAGCGCGACGATGCCAAATCCTGCGACCAGGCGTAAAGCAAGTTGCCGCTGACCTAACGATTGCGAGATTCCGTCTTGCATGGGCCGTAAACTCATCTCGATCATCGTTGGCGCTTCATCTTTCAGGGCGGCGCGCAGCTCCGAAGACAGCGCCGCAGGCCCCAGCGAAGATCGCACCGCGTACTGAGCCGTCATGTTAAAAATCAGACCTATCGGAGAATTTTTCGGAATCTGCATAGAGTCGACATAGATCATTGGTTGGTACGGTGCACCCAGATCTCCTCCCTGGATTTCATTTTCCACCACGCCGACGACCGTCATCGGTTGCGTGAAGGGGAGGTCGGTGTCGGTATCTCCTGGATCGCGATGAAATTTCAAGGTCGTGCCAAGAGGCTGGCGTCCGTCGAGATATTTTTGCAGAAAGGCTTCATTGACCAGCACCACAAGCGACCCACTTGTATCGTCCTCTGTCAAAAAGCTGCGTCCTTTCAGGAGCCGGATTCCACTTGTATGCACAAAGCTCGTGCTCACCAGGCTGTACAAGGCGGAATCTCCTTTCTGATATGTGCGCCCCGATACATCCGTTCTTCCATCCAATACCATGTTGTAGTTCGAGAAAGGGATCTCGGTCTGCATCGTGACGGATTGAATTCCCGGCAACGCTTCAAACCGGCGTAGCAGGCGGGCTTCTATCTCGCGTGAAAGCTGCTGGTCCTGATTTTGGTTTTCCGGCATCAGGACGAGCGTAGTCACGCCCCGAGGATCGAATCCCAGTTTCACATTCTGGAGCTGCTGCAAAGTGCGCACAAACAGGCCGCTGATGACCAGCAGCACGCATGTGAGCGCAACCTGAAGCGCGACCAGGATTCCAGGCAGCCGAGTCTTCCGCGTCGCATTCTTCGTATTAAATCGCGAGGTTGTCTTTCGCCGAATATTCAATGCAGGCGCGATGGATGCGACCACGCCCACCAGAACGGCAAGCACGGCGGTACCAGCCAGAACGATTGGGCGAATGGACAACTCATCAAAGCGGGGAAACTGATTTCCGTAGGCGTGCCGTATGACCTCAACCGCCGCATAGGACAACGCGCTGCCGAGCGCTGCACTGAACAGCGAAATAAGAATGCTCTCCGTCACTAACTGTTGCAATAGCCTGCCAAAACTGGCGCCCAATGCAGAGCGAACTGTCATCTCCGGCATACGGCTGGCCGCGCGCCCAATTTGCAGATTGGCCGCGTTGGCACACGCGATCAGCAGCAATACGCCGACGCCTCCCAGGAGAGTCAACAAGGGCTTTTGCATATCGCCGACAACCAAATCCCGATACGAGCGCAATCCCAGATGCCTGTCTTGCGCCGCGTTGCCAGGTTCGGAGTGAGCGAAGATGCTTTGCGCATCCGCAAGCGCCTGCTGCATCGAAACACCTGGTTTCAGACGCGCGATTGTCGAAGCCGACTCAAGCTTGTAATCGTCATCGCCCGAGGCGTCGAGCGAAACGGGAACATAGACTATCGGACCGCCAGTTCCTTGAGGAACATGAATGCTCAGGGGAAGCACGCCAATCACCGTGCGGAGTTCGCCTGAGACTTTGATCGTGGAACCAATTGCCCTCGGATCAGCATGAAGCCGTTCGCTCCAGAACTCGTGGCTGACCACAACCACGGGAGATTTCGTATCGGCAGGCAGAATCAAGCGCCCTAATCTTGCCTGCACGCCGAGCATTTGGAAGTAATCGGAAGTCACTTCTGTCAGCACAGCGATGCGTGTTCCATCCGATGCAGTCACAGGCCGCACCATGGTGTTGTATCCGCCGACACCGGTGAAGGAACGATTACCGCGACGCAGCTCATCGATTTCCTTGTACGAGAGCGCCTGGGGCGAAGCATAAGTCCCGTCAGGACTATTTTCGGTATAGACCTGCACCAGTTGCTCAGAATGCGGCAGAGCCACAGGTTGCATCAGCGTCGACTGGATTACGGCAAGCATAGTGGTCACGCAACCCAGCCCGAGTACGAGCGTACATACAAGCGTGGCCGTATATGCCGGCACTCCGCTCAGGCTGCGTACCGCGTATCGAATATCCTGCAGCAACCGTTCCAGCCAGAGCCCACCCCAGACCTCGCGGGACTTCTCGACGGTGAGCCCCACATTGCCGAACTTTTTCTTTGCAGCATGCCGCGCTTCTTCGGGCGACATGCCGTTATTAATGTTCTCTTGTATTTCGATCTCGATGTGCGTTTCGAACTCTCGCAGCAACTGATTCCTGCGCTTCTTCCAGCCAAGCATGATCTAGTCCTCCAGCTACGGATTCTCTTTGGCAACCGGCGCAAGAATGAGCGCAATCGCATTCGAGAGCTTCTGCCATTTCGAAGTTTCCGAAAAGAGTTTCTTGCGGCCCTTTGCGGTCAAACGATAAAACCTGGCCTTGCGGTTGTTTTCTGAAATTCCGTCCACGGCGACGACCAGGCCAAGTTTGAGCAGGCGCTGGAGTGCCGGATAGAGAGAGCCGTGGCCCACCTGCAACACATCGTCCGATCGTTGCTCGATGGAGCGCGCGATTGCATGGCCATGGGCCTGACCCAGGGCAAGGGTCTGGAGGATCAGTAGATCCAGAGTGCCCTGCAACAGCTCAAGTTGGGTGTCCGCGTCTCTAGTCGACATTCGACCTGAATCTATACCGGGCTCAGGTCGAATGTCAAGGGGAAGACCAGAGATGCGGCTTTCAAGCAGGCGGCGTTCGTATTGCGTCTTAGAGGGCGCCCATACTCAATACCGCGGAGCCTTTATGAATTCGCTCAATCTCTTCAAGTTGAGTGAGGAATACATCCAGGGCTGCTGGCTCAAAATCGACATAGAGAACTGTAGACTCAGGCGTGTCAATCTGCGAACCAGAAGGTATACGAAGGTCTACTGAAAAGGCTTCGATTCTTGCACGAATTATTGGATGACCAGCCAGGTCTTTGCAAAAAAAATGAAGGTGGACGGCTCCGCCAGCAATATTAGAACCAAAGCCACCAAACATGAATTCACGTGCATCTAGCACGTCTGTAGGAAAACCCTTCAATTTTGCAGCCACTTCGCTGAGTTTGTGAGTGTCTACATATACATCTGCAGAACCACGAAACCTTGCATTCTCAACTTCTATGCGAACTTCTATTAAATCGAAATCGTGATAGAGGTAAGTGAATTGGAGGGCAGGTCTCATGGGATCAGTAGTACCACAGCCTGGATTCGATTAAAACCAACTTGAGTTCTTGCAATACGGACTCTGAAGTGCAACGCGTTGCGATCCTGCTGTTCATGAATCAGGCCCACATCTCAGAGGAGATAAGTAGGCCTGATTAAATCCGGTTGCTGTTAGAGATTTTTCCTTTGCCTACATCGCTTCCGGTGATTCGATTCCCAGCCAGCTTAGGACTGTTACTAACTCGCGCAGTGCGATTGCTGCGGTTGCAAGCAGGAGTGCTTTCTTTGCCGGGTCTTCTTCGGTGAGGATGTGGTGGCGATGGTAGAAGTTATTGAACTCCTGCGCTAACTGAAAGACGTGGCGGGCTATGTATGCGGGCTCGGATGTGGCGATGCACTGGTCGAGAATCGCCGAACGCTTCGCGCTTCGGAGCCAGATGGCCCAGATTTCATCGGCGTCGTTCAGAGATGAGGAAGCATCGAGTTTGGCGAAGTCTGCAAGGACCTGCTCGGGCGTGGTCTCAGCCTTGCGGAAGATGTTACGGATACGCACGATGGCGTATTGCACGTAGGGGCCAGTTTCGCCTTCGAAGCTGAGTGCGTCTTTGAAATCGAATGCAATGACGGTACCGCGTGTGAACTTGAGCATGAAATAACGCAGCGCACCAATCGCGATCTGTTCGGCTATCTTTTGTCTTTCCGATTCGGCTCGTTCGGGCTGGCGCGTGTCCGTTTCTTTGCGTGTTGCGGCGATAAGCTTGTCGATAAGGTCGTCGGCTTTGACGCCGAAGCCTTTACGGCCGCTGACTTCGATGTAGGGCCGTACAAGGTCTTCTTCGGCGATGGTGTAGCCCAGTTCGACGGCGCAGCGCGGAGTGAGCGCTACCATCTCATAGCTGAAGTGGGTATATCGATCAGCCTCCGCAGTGTGTCCCATGCCGCGCAGGGCTTGAATGACGTTGGCCTGCGGGTCGGACTGGCGTGAGTCGATGACGTTGTAGATGGCCTGCGCCCCGCCAAAGTGCGGATGTGGCTCAACGCCATGTTCGGTAGAGATCCAGCACTCGTGATCGGGATACGTAAAGAATGGCTTGTAGCCGAAGTCGCGACCCAGCAGGCCGAACTTCCAGAGGTGGTAGGCGATATCTTTACCAACGTAGGTCACCGTTCCGTTGGAGCGGACGATGACCTTGGCGTCTTCATCGGCAGTGCCTTCTTCAACTACCTTGGCATCGGGCCGGGTCATGACCCAGCAGCCCTTGTTCTTGCCTTCGGTTTCGAAGTAGAGGACGCCGGTCTGCTTCAACTGCTCGAAGGCCAGATCCCAGAATTTGAGGTGCAGGATCTCGCTTTCGCGGGGCAGGAAGTCGTAGGTAATGTCGAGGCGCAGCATGGTTTCGAGATGGCGGCGCAGGACTGCTGTGGAGATGAGCTCGGCGACCTCTGCGGTTTCGTTGCCGCCTGCTTCGATCTCGTGCAGGGTGGCGTAGCGCAGGGCTTTGCGTTGCTTATTTTCTTCTTCGGTGCCGGAGGTATACCACTGCGAGACGCGTGCATAAACATCCCAGCAAAGGTAGTCAAAGCGCTGCTCGCGCGCCTGATCGCCCTCAGCTTCTTTTTCTGAGATCAGTGTGCGAATTTCAGGGAGCGATTTGCCTTCCAGATGCAGGAAGCCCACGACCACGTCGGCTACCTGTACACCGGTATTGTCGATGTAGTTCTGCACGTCGACCTTTTGACCGGCAGCGCGCAGGATGCGGACGAAAGTATCGCCGAGGATAGCGTTGCGCAGGTGGCCGATATGCGCAGCCTTATTCGGATTGATGCTGGTGTGCTCAACGAGGACGTGGAGACCGGTTTCGCGGGCGGAGCTGTTGTCTCCAGCAGCAAGTTGCGACGCCGCTTTGTCCCGCGCGACACGCACGTTGATGTATCCCGCGCCTGCTACTTCGAAGCTGGCGAAGCCTTGATCGAGACCTTGATCAGGGCCAAGGCTGGCGCTTAGCGCCGCAGCAAGTTCAGTGGCGATGACCTTGGGGGCCTTGCGCAGCTTGCGGGCCAGTTCAAACGCTACGGGGAGAGCGTATTCGCCCATCTTGAGGTCAGGCGGCTGCTCGATGGCAATCGATGCCAGCTCAATGTCGTAGGTGGACTTCAGGATTTCATGGACCCGCGCTAGCAGGCGTTGTTGCAGTTCAAGATACACAGGTGGAATCCTCAAAAATACAATGACAGTCAACCTGATTTTATGCGACACCACTGGCGTCGCGGGCACACTCCTTCAGCTTTGGGCAGGATCGCTATCTGTTTGTGTCGTATCGGTTAAGATGAAGGAAAGGTTATCCAGTCAAAGTTCGAGGCTAATTCCGGCTCTAACTGGTGAAAAAAGTCCCCATGTCGACAAATCCCAGCGGCCATTTTTACATCACGACGCCGATCTATTACGTGAATGCGCGGCCGCATCTCGGTCACGCTTATTCGACTATCGTGTGTGACGCGATTGCGCGCCGCAAGCGGAGCCAGGGCATCCCTACGTGGTTTTTGACGGGCACGGATGAGCATGGCCAGAAGATCGAGCGCTCTGCGGCGAAGGCGGGGAAGACTCCCGCGGAGTTTGCGGCGGCGATCTCGGGTGAGTTTCGTTCCCTGTGGGACCGGATGGGTCTGACGTATGACGACTTCATTCGCACCACGGAAGATCGTCACAAGCGCGGTGTGCAGAAGTTGTTCAGCGCTCTGCGCGACAGGGGTTACATCTACAAGGGGTCCTACACTGGCCAGTATTGCGTGTCAGACGAAGCCTTTGTCGAGGTCGCTCCGGGTGCGCCTTGTCCCGATTGCGGGCGTATTACAGAGACCATCAGCGAAGAGAATTACTTCTTCAAGCTGTCGGCGTTTGAGAGCAGGCTGCTGGAGTATTACGAGGCACATCCTGAATTCATTCAGCCTGAGGCTCGGCGCAATGAAGTGATTGCGTTTGTGCGCAGTGGGTTAAAGGATCTTTCAGTGAGCCGGACCAGTTTTACATGGGGCATTCCGGTGCCAGGCGATGAAAAGCATGTCATCTATGTCTGGATGGATGCGCTCGCGAACTACATGACTGCTCTGGGCTACGGAGCAGACTCAGCAGAGCAGAAAGCCCTCTTCGATCAATTCTGGCCGGCGGATGTGCATCTTGTCGGCAAGGAAATCATTCGCTTTCATTGCGTGTACTGGCCTGCGTTTTTGATGGCCGCTGGGTTGCCTGTGCCGAAGGCGGTCGTGGCGAATGGCTGGCTGCTCTTTGACAAAGCCAAGATGTCGAAGTCAGTCGGCAATATCGTTCGTGCGGAGACGGTGCTTGAGGTGTTGGGAGCGGACGCACTGCGCTACTTTCTGCTGCGGGAGATCAGCTTCGGACACGATGGCAATTTTACGTTTGAGGCGCTGGTGCAGCGGTACAACGGCGATCTAGCCAACGGGTATGGCAACCTGGTGAGCCGCGTGGTGAATATGGTGCACAAGTACTTTGGCGGAGTTGTGCCTGAAACAGGTGTGCCGTGTCCTGCAGAGGATGCGGTCGGCGCTGACGCGGCGCGGACGATTGCCGAATTCAACGTGCAGTTTGAAGCGATGGATTTTTCGCGGGCGCTGGAGACGTTATGGTCGCTGGTCGCTGCGGTGGATGGCTATCTGACGGCGAGCGCTCCTTGGAAGAAGAAGTCGGATGTCGGCGAAGAAGAGTTTGCGGCGATGCAGGCGCGGGTACTGGCAACCGCAGCAGAGGCAATTCGCATCATTACAGGGTTGGTGTATCCGATCCTGCCGGAATCGGCTGGGAAGGTCTGGCGGCAACTGGGATTGGGCGAGATTGAAGAGGCTGCCAGGGGCGGCCAGTTGAGTTCGTTAGCATGGGGCGGATTGCAGGCGGGTACGAAGTTTCTTGAGCCTTCGCCGCTGTTCCCCCGTGCAGAAAAGGATGCGGTTGAGCGTATGCAGAATCTTGAGAATGAAAATACGTTGAGTGCTGTGGCTGCGGTGAGCGGCATCAATCCAGATGCACCGGATGCTCCAAACACACAGGATGCTCCCGAAAAGTCTCGTCCGAGTGATTCGCCGGTCATCCACGAGTTGGATGTGCCGCACTGCGGCACGCAAGAGGCTCCAATCCCCGCACCGATTGCGGAGCCGGAAGTTCCAGTTGCTCCCTCTCTTGTGCCCCCGGCACCGAAGCAGGAAACAGCGCCAGTGCTGGAGGGTGCGCACGAGGGCATTGCCCAGATTGGCATTGAGGATTTCATCAAGGTTGAGTTGAGAGTGGCGCAGATTCTGGTTGCAGAGCGTGTGCCCAAGGCGGACAAGCTGCTGCGCCTGGAGGTCGATCTGGGCTATGAGAAGCGGCAGATTCTGGCAGGTATTGCCCAGTATTACGAGCCGGAAAAGCTGATAGGCCGCAAGGTAGTGATCGTCGCCAATCTCGCTCCGCGCAAGCTGCGCGGGCTGGAGTCGAATGGCATGGTCGTCGCTGCTTCGCTGGGCGATCAGGGCGCGCCGGTGCTGGCTGGATTTTTGGAAGACGTTCCGGTCGGGGCGCGGCTGAAATAATTCCAGGATAAGACAGGAAAGAAGCCCTGGAAGAAACAGGGGCTGGGAGACGATTGCTTGCTGGTAGATTCTCACGCGCATCTGGATAGTTCGCGGTACGAGGGCGAGCTTGCGGAGGTCTTGCACCGCGCCTGGGAAGCCGGTGTCGGTACTATCCTGGCGATTGGAATTGGTGAAGGCCCCGCGCAGATGCATCAGGCGTTGGACATTTGCCGCCAGTTCAATGCGCAGTCTCCCGCGCAGCCGATAGAGCCGATGCAGTCAATGGGGTCGATGGAGCCCAAGGCTCTGAAGGTGCCAAAGCTCTATGCCAGCGCAGGAATTTATCCGCACAATACCCACGAGGCGGATGATGCGGCACTGGCCAAATTGGACCAGTTACTGGCTGAACCAGAAGTTATTGCCTGCGGCGAAATTGGGCTGGATTATTACCACGAGGGCACCGACCATTCGGTTCAAAAGCGGGTGTTCATTCGCCAGATGGAGATTGCCACAGCGCGTAAGCGCCCCATTCTGATTCACTGCAGGCCAAAGGACGGCGACGATACCTGCTGGGACGATACTCTGGCTCTGCTCGGTGAGCATTGGGGATCGACGGGTATAGGCGGCATTCTCCATTGCTTCTCGGGAGATTGGAGCCAGGCGCAGCGGGCTATGGATCTCGGGTTTCTAATCAGCTTTGCCGGGCAGATTACGTATCCCAAGGCGCAGGCCTTGCGGGATGTCGCGATTCAGGTGCCGTTGGAGCGGCTTCTGGTGGAGACGGATGCTCCGTTTCTGGCTCCACTGCCGAACCGAGGCAAGCGAAATGAGCCTGCCTGGGTGGCTGAGACCGCGCGAGCATTAGCTGTGTTGCATGGGCTGGGCGTGGAAGAAATGGCTGACATCACGACTAAAAATTTTCAGCGGCTGTTTCGCCTGTCCTAACAGACTCCCTTTTCAAAAACAACTATCGAAACTGGAATCACCAATATCCATGAGGGTATAAGGAATGTGATTTTGTACGCGCCCGCACATGAGTTATATAACTCATGTGCGGCCAGAGAACATCCTGAGGCAGCAGGTCAATGCCGGTAGCCAATGCTAGTAGTCAATGCAAAAGTGAAGCTACGTTATAGCAATTTGCTCAAAAGAACAGTTTGCATAAAGGAGCAATTCTCGTAGAGAAATGATCCGTAGCTAGCAGGCGCTCATTGAACATCTTGGCTCGTATAGCAGGCACTATGCCATATAGCGGTTTGCGGTGGTGATTTGCTTCGTGAGCAGGTTGCATGTAGACCTATAATTTATCTACGGATCAGTATCCATGTAGGATTACGTCTCCGGGCTGAGGTTATGGGGCTTTACAGGTCAGGCTCCTGTTCACTGAATGCCAATCAGAGGGCCTGTTCCACGCTTATGCGATTGAACTTTCTGGTAGCATACGTGGATACCGCGCTTTTTTGCACGAGACTAATGAATTGATTCTAAAATGGTTAGATTCGCTGTCGAAATGAACGGCTATTTTATACAGCCCGAACGTGTGAAACTTGGAATTGTGAAGTTGAAGGTTGCTATCCATCGCACCTTGATAGGCCGGTAAGCAAGTACCAGCAAGGACGGAGAACAATGGCGCAGGATAACTCGTTTGATATTGTCAGCAAAGTAGAAATCCAGGAAGTAAAGAACGCCATTGATCAGGCAGTGAAGGAGATCAAGGCGCGGTTCGACCTCAAGGACTCGAAGTCGGAAGTAACGCTGGAAGGTAGCGACGCGATTCTGCTGGCATCGGCGGATGAGTACAAGCTTGAGGCAGTGAAGGAAATTCTCGGGCAGAAGCTGGTCAAGCGCGGCATTTCGCTAAAGAACCTGAGCTACGGCAAGCTGGAAGAGGCGATGGGGAAGAGTGTTCGCCAGAAGATTACCTTGCAGCAAGGTGTGCCGATCGAGAAAGCCAAGGACATTGTCCGCATTGTGAAGGACTCGAAGCTGAAGGTGCAGGCAACGATCCAGGGTGATTCTCTGCGGATCACGGGTAAAGATCGCGATTCTCTGCAATCGGTGATTGCACTTTTGCGTGGTAAAGATTTAGGCATCGATTTGCAGTTCACCAACTACCGGACGAATTGAGCGGGATCGAAACAGGTCCGCCAGCATCCAAGTGACAGATACTGTGAGTGGCATCGTAGGAACGGGCCGCAAGACGGACGAGGCAACAGGAAAGCACAGGAACTCCGAACCTTTGAGCACACTAGCAATAGCGACGGCACGGGAAGTCTTCGATCTGCTGCGTCCGGAACTCGCGGCGATTGAGATTGAACTCGGGCGCGATGCGGTTTCGACCGTCAGTACGATTACAGAAATTGCAGAATATCTACGCGTCGGCGGCGGCAAGCGGATTCGCCCCACTCTGCTGCTGCTTTCGGCGCGATGCCTGGGCTATGCGGGCTCAGGAATGATTCGTCTGGGAGCGGTGGTTGAGCTGGTACACACAGCGACCCTGGTACACGACGATATTATCGATGGCGCAGATACGCGTCGCGGTCGGCCCTCTGCAAACACCACCTGGGGCAATGAAAAATGCGTACTGGCGGGCGACTGGCTCTACATGCAGGCCTTCCACATCGCGCTGGAAGAACGTAATTTCAAAGTTCTCGATCTGTTAATCAGCCTCACTCAGCAAATGGTTGAGGGCGAGCTGCTGCAGATTCAAAAGCTGGGCCGCGCGGTTACCGAAGAGGAATATTACGACCTCATCTTCCGCAAGACAGCCTGCCTGTTTGCGGTTTCGATGCAGCTTGGCGCAGCGCTGGCCAATGCTGCTCCAGAGCAGGAAGAAGCGCTCGCCAACTACGGACGCGCTGTCGGTCTGGCCTTCCAGATTGTAGACGATGTGCTGGATCTTACCGCGACCGAAGAGGTGCTTGGCAAGCCAGTCGCCAGTGATCTGCGCGAAGGCAAGACGACTCTTCCCGTGATCCATTCTCTCGAACATGGAACAGCTCTCGATCGCGAGATTCTTCAGCGTGTGCTGGAGGATGGCGGATTTGTCCGTGCAAGCCGCGAAGAAGTGCAGGAGCTGCTGCATCGCAACGGTTCGGTGGAGTATGCAATGGCTGCGGCGGATCGCTATGCAGAGGCTGCCCGTGAAGCGCTTGCTCCGATTGAAGACTCCGAATTCAAACGCGCCCTGCTTTGGGTGCCGGATTTCGTAGTCGCACGGGATCGATAGTCATACGAGATCGATCGCACTCTGAGTAACTGGGTCAAACGACTTCAGCGGCTGAGTGGTTGCCCCGCCGCTATGCGCAGTCGGGCATCGACTACCGAGGGGTCGTCCGGGTCGGTTGTATCCTCCGGCACCAGCACGGACAGGATGCCCAGAATCGCCGCAGCAATGGGCGCGGCAAGCGCCACGCCGACGGGACCTGCGATGGCTGCAAGCAACAACTGCATGATCAGGGTGAGTGCAGGCGGAAGTCGAACGATGTTGCGCTCAAGCAACGGCGTGACCAGGTAGCCCTCAAGCGTAAAGACAATCGCAAAGACCAGAATCGCCAGAAGCCCTGTGGTTGGATTTTTGGCCAGTGCGAGTAACGCAGCGGGAATAACAGAGATGATTGGCCCCACATTGGGGATAAAGGTCATCAACGCCGCAATGATGCCCAGGGTACCGGCAAGCGGCACGCCAACAATCCACAAGCCGATGCTGATCAGAATGCCGACCATGGCCATGGAGATCAGTTTGGCAAGCACCCAGGAGCGCAGAATTTTGACTACGCTGGCCGCGCATGCGTCGAGCTTGGGACGATGGTGTATCGGCGTCACGTGGCGTAACCCGGCGTAATAAATGCCTGGTTCAGACGCAAAATAGATGCTGAGGATGAAGACAATCAGAACGCCGGCAAGTACCGTTGCGGAGCTGACGACGATGCCGCCGATGTGCGAGATCGCAAAGCTGAATCCGCTCGAAATCTGATCGGCTCCAGGCGTCTGGTGCAAAATCCATTGTCCCCACTGGTGGCTTTGCATCTGGGCCAGCAGTTGGCGAGCAGCCGCTGGTAGCTCCGTCTCCAGATCGGCGAATTGAAGCGCGGCATTCGGACCTTGAATCCAGATCAGCAGTGCGATCACGGCAAAAGCGACGAGAATAAATCCGGACAGGGCCACGCCCGTCTTGATTTTGAAGCGATTGTGGATCCATTCAGCAACAGCGGAGAGAAAAACTGCGCCAATGATAGAGGCAAACAGCAGAAGAAAAATGACTCTGCCAATCCAAAGAAAGGTCAGCGCCAAGCCAAAGGCGGTAGTCAGCAGCAGCACAAATGCGGCGCGGTTCCTGAACTCTTCATCTTTTGGCAAGCGTGTCGTTCTCCGATCGAGCGCAGTGGATACAGCAGTGAATACATCCACAACCCCTTGAGTCTATCTGATGCACATTTGTTGTGTGGGTTTGTTGGCTCTCTAGATTACTACGCTTTGTCCAAATCGGAAGTTCAGGCAGCCAGGGTCCATCTTCCTCGATGGAAGTGTCGACTATCCCACATGTGCTGTATGGATTGCAGCACATGTGGGAAATTCCAGCCACAGCATCATTCGTAGCTGCGGACCCATTCAAGTATGCTGCGGACGCCGAAGCCGCTGGGGCCTTTGGCGATGAAGGGTTTGGTGTCTTCGTACCAGGCCATTCCGGCGATGTCGAGGTGGATCCAGGGGGTTTCGCCCGCGAACACGTGGAGGAATTCAGCAGCGGTGACAGCACCGCCCCAGCGGCCGCCTGTGTTTTTGATATCGGCAATGTCGGAGCGGATCTGATCGTAGTATTCGTCGCCGAGAGGCAGGCGCCATACTTTTTCGCCGGAGATATCGAGGGCCTTATTTAGCTTCTCAAAGGTCTCGTCGTTGTTCGAAAAACCGCCAGCGTTGACCGGGCCGAGCGCCACAACGCAAGCGCCGGTGAGTGTCGCTGCATCGATGAGATGAGTGCAGCCAAGTTGGCGTGCGTAGGTCAGCCCGTCTGCGAGCACCAGGCGGCCTTCAGCGTCCGTGTTGATGATCTCGATGGTCTTGCCCGGCTCGTCGGCAGAGAAGGGCATTGCAGTCTGCACGTCGCCCGGCTTCTGCGCTTTGCCGTCAGGCATGTTTTCTGCGGAGCAAACGACGCTGATGACCTTGACCTTGGGCTTGATGCGTCCGATAGCGGCCATTGCGCCGAGCATGGCGGCTGAACCGGCCATATCGTACTTCATCAGCTCCATTTTATCGGCGGGCTTGATGGAGATTCCGCCAGTATCGAAGGTGATGCCTTTGCCGACCAGGCCGAGGACTGGGCCGGTATAAGTTTTGGGATCGTAGCCTTCAGGCTCGTACGTGAGAACGATCAGGGCAGGCGGCTCTTCTGAACCCTGGGAGACGCTCCAGAATGCACCCATCTTCAGCTCGTGCAGTTTTTCCGTCGAGTAGACCTCGGATTTGAGCCCGTTAGCGGCGGCCATGGCAGCAGCGCGCTGACCGAGGATCGTCGGTGTGAGCTTGTTGCCCGGCTCATTGACCAGTTCGCGAGCGAAGTTCTGGCTTTCCGCGACGATAATGCCCTCGGCATAGCCTGCTTTGACCGAGGCATTTTCCGCTCCCGATGCGGCCAGCGTGAAGGAGTGGACGCCCTGGTCCTTGCGATCGGAGCGATAGGTATCCGGATCGTAGTCGGCCAGCAGGGCGCCCTCGATGGCAGCGCGGGAGTTAGGGCCGGGTGGCAGAGAGGGTGTTTCCGGCAGCGCGAAGGTGACAGCGCGAATTCCGCGAGGCTTGGCAAAACGAACCGAGGTTCCGACGGCACTGCGGATTGCGTGCGCGGTTGCTTTTGTGGCCTTGCCTACGCCGACGAGCAGCAGGCGTTTGGCGGAGATGCCGGCAGGGGCATGCAACAGAAGAGTTTCATTTGCGTCGGCTTTGAACTCGCCGGAGGTCAGCACGGCGTTGGCAGCGGATTTGACCGCAGCGTCACCGGTCAGCAAAATGGGTTCGGGCCTGGCGTCTGGACCCTTGGCGGTCTGCGCGTCGGCGGCGATTACAACCAGCAGTTCGGTCTCAATTTGAGCGGGAGTCGCAAAGATCAGTTGTGTCTTCATGCCTGCCATTATTTCATTGCAGGCGGCGAGGATTCCTACCCTTGCCCATAAAAACAAAGGTGTGGCCACCGTGGAGCACCCGAAACCGTGGAGCGCCCGAATATGGCAGCAGGAATGTAAAAAAGCGCTAGCGGCCCATCTTGTGTTTATTTTCGTTGATGGCCGTGCGGGATTCGCGGTCTGCTTCGCGGCGCTTTTCAGTTTCTCGCTTGTCCCATTCCTGCTTGCCCTTGGCGACAGCCAGCTCGCATTTCACGCGCCCATTGCGGAAATAGAGCCGCACCGGGATGAGCGTATGCCCCTTGACCTGCGTCTTGATGAGTAGCTTGCGGACTTCTTCCTTATGCATGAGCAGTTTGCGGGTCCGCAGCGCGTCGTGGTTCTGGATATTTCCGTGGGAGTAAGGGCCGATATGTACGTTAAGCAGAAACGCTTCGCCATCCTTAATGAGGCCGTAAGCGTCTTTCAGGTTGGCCTGTCCCTCCCGGATGGACTTGACCTCGGTCCCGCGCAGGGCGACGCCTGCTTCGATTTTTTCCACCAGAAAGTAGTTGTAGCTGGCGCTGCGGTTATGCGCAGCATCCCGCTCGCCGCTGGCGACGGGGTCGCGTGGCTTGGCGGCTTTGGTGGTCGGTTTGACCGCGGCGGCGATCGTGTAACTTGTCTGGCGCGACATCGCGAAAATTCCTCGAATCTCAATCGTAGCACCGGTATGAATTCGGCACTGTGGTTTGCAGCCGCTGTTCGCGGGTCCCGCCATCAATCTGGAACGGAGCTTTGCTAGAATGGGGCATCGCTGGAGCAGAGTTTTCCATCATGTCAGGCTCATCCGGCATGAAGCTGGGACTGACACGGAGAGGCATGAGCCGGATAGTACAGTCCAGCCTGAGGGCCGGTTTTCCGCGGTGTACTTAAAGATGAAATCTGGTCCCGAAACGATGCATTGGAGTTTGATGAACCGCCTCGCTATCCCGCACAAAGTTTACCGAATCGCTGCTGTAAGTCTTGTGGCGTCCACATTGGTACTTAGTACCATTTCGGTCCCTGTCGCAGCAGCGGAGTCCGCGAAAGCCCTTTTTAACCGCGGCCAGGCTGACGAAGCCAAAGAGGACTACGACGGCGCTTACGAGGCCTTCAAGAAGGCATATGCCAGGAAGCCGGACGATCTCCGTTACCGCACGGCCTTTTATCGGCTGCGGCAGATTGCCTCATCCGATCATGTGACGAAGGGTCGCAAGCTTCTCGCCCAGGGAAATGACAATGGTGCTTTGGAAGAGTTCCTTCGCGCCTCGTCGATCGACCCGGGTAACGAGGCGGCTATCCAGGAAGTCTCCCACCTGCGCGCGCATCAGGCGCTGCTGCTTCCCAAGGGTGAGAGCAGCGAAAATCCGACAGAAGCTTCTCCGATGGAGGACATCGCTTCTCCGGTAGAGCTCAAGCCAGTCTCGAATGATCCGTTGACGCTGCGCTATTCGGAAGACGCCAAGGTTGTTTACCAGGCGATTGGCAAGGCCGCGGGCATCAACATTCTCTTTGACCCGGACTATAACTCCAAGCACGTCCAGGTCGATCTCACCAACGTATCCCTCATGGATGCTCTGCACATCGTGGGTACGATGTCCAACACCTTCTGGCGACCGGTGACGACGAACACTATTTTTGTTGCCGCCAATAGCCCCACAAAACACCGGGATTTGGAAGAGCAGGCCGTACAGACGTTTTATCTCTCCAACGCGTGGCAGCCAAATGATCTGAACGATGTGCAGACCGCTCTGCGCAATGTGCTGGCCAGCACGACGATCAAAATCTTCGGCGTACCCAGCCAGAATGCCATTGTGGTACGTGCTACTCCGGATGAATTGATGATGGCGCAAAAGGTCATCAACGATCTCGACAAGGCGCGGCCAGAGGTTGTAGTGGATGTCGCGATCATGGAAGTGGATAAGGACAAGCTGCGCAATATCGGCTTGAGCTGGCCGGGCAGTATTGGCTTCCAGTTGCAGCCTCCGAGCACCTCCGGTACCTCGACTACAACCACGAATGCGGATGGAAGTACTTCCAGCACGACCGGGTCGCTCACCCTGAACAATCTGGCAAATCTCAACGCCAACGATTTTGCCGTGACTGTCAGCGCGGCTACAGCCAACCTGCTGTTGACGGATTCGGAAGGCAAGATCCTGCAGAATCCCCGCATTCGTGCGACGGACGGGCAGAAGGCGACAATGAAGATCGGTCAGCGTATCCCGATTGCGACTGGTTCGTATCAGACGGGTGCGGCGACGGCTATTACCAGCTCGCTTGTGAACACGCAGTTCCAGTACATCGACGTCGGCGTAAATATCGAGATGACGCCTACGGTTCACTATGACCATGACATCACCCTCAAGTTGAAGATCGAGGACAGCTCTGAGGCCAATAACGTGACCATTAGCGGTGTCACCGAGCCGATCATTGCCCAGAAAACCTCGGAGCAGACAATCCGGTTGCGTGAGGGTGAGGCAACTGTTCTGGCTGGCATTCTCAACAAGCAGGATCTTGTCAGCACAACTGGAATTCCTGGATTGAGCGAACTTCCGCTGCTCAAGTATGTATTCGGCTCCAAGTCGCACGAAGTTATCGACGATGAGATTGTCTTCGTACTGGTTCCGCACATTGTTCGCGAGCAGGAGATCTCCCCGCTGAACCGTCGCATGATTGATGTTGGCACGGGGCAGACGATTGATCTGCGGCGTGTTTCCAGCACCTCCATCGCACCGGGTAGCGGCAATCCTGCGGCGAAACCGGCTGCAGGCCGTCCGCGTACATCGGTTGGCGGAGGCATTGGTCCTCTGACCGGTCAAACGGCTGAGGCTGCATTGCCCTCAGCGTTAGCCCAGCTTCGCAAGGGAATCGACGGAGATGTGCCAGGCAAAGATGTAGCAGCAACTCCGGCTACAACTCCAGTTCCGACTCCCGGCGCAACCCCGGCACCGGCTGCTGCCGTCGCTGCTGCGGGACCACCGGTTAACTTCGTTCTGCAGCCCTCGTCGGCACCTCTGGCGGCTGGCTCGGTCTTCCCAGTCCAGGTGATGCTCAACGGTGCGCATGATGTTTCTTCGGCTCCGTTGCAGATCAAGTACGACGCCACCAAGCTGACGCTGCTCAACGTAGACTCAGGCGATCTGCTTGGCAAAGATGGGCAGGCAGTTGCCTTAGTCCATCGCGACGATGGTCCGGGCATGATCACCGTGGTTGCTTCCAGGCCTCCGGGAGTGCCTGGCATTACAGGATCGGGTTCGGTCTGCGTGCTCAGCTTCCAGGCCAAGGTAGCTGGTGAAACCGACCTGACGTTTGCGCGTCCAAGTGCGCTCGACTCGGCACAACACCAGATTCCGACGACCGCGCAGAATGCTCACATCGTGGTGAAGTAGAGGGTGGAACAGGAAATGCGACGGTTTCTTCATCTCCGGTTTTTCCGCATCAGGCATGCGCGGCGCAGCGAAGCCGGATTGACGCTGGTGGAGTTGATCGTGACCGTCGCCATCCTGGGGATTCTGGCTTCAGTTGCTGTTCCTATTGCTCGATTCAAGATTCAGCGCGAGAAAGAACGCGAGTTGCGCTATGACCTGTGGCAGATGCGTGACGCGATCGACCACTACAAGGATGCGGCCGATCGGGGAGCATTCCAGACCAAGGTAGATAGTCAGAACTATCCGCCCGACCTGGAAGAGTTGACCAAGGGAATTGATGTGCAGGGCAAGAAGGTCAGGTTCCTGCGCAAGATTCCCGTAGACCCGATGACAGGCAAAGCGGAATGGGGATTGCACTCGATGCAGGACGATCCCAAGAGTGATTCTTACGGTGGGCAGAGCGTCTTCGACGTCTACTCAAAATCCACGGGAACGGCACTGGACGGGACCAAATATTCGGATTGGTAGAGCCAATGATGACGCGTAGAAAAATTCGGAGTAAGGCGAGCCGCGAGACTGGATTCACGTTGATGGAGCTGATGATCGTCATGCTCATCATCGGCGTACTCATGGCGATCGCCATCCCCAACTACATCTCGGCGATCAAGGCGGCCAGGGAATCCGTGCTGAAAGAGGATCTGCATGTCATTCGCGGGGCTATCGACGCCTTTACGATGGATAAGCAGAAGGCTCCGCAGTCGCTACAGGATCTGGTGGACTCCGGATATCTGAAGGCGATTCCGATGGATCCGATGACCCGCTCCACCGATACTTGGGTGACCGATACGAGCGATGCTCTTACCTCTGTCGATCAGAGTGAGCCGGGCATTTCGGATGTTCACTCAGGTGACCAGGAGCTGGGCAGCGATGGCCAGGCATACTCTACCTGGTAAACCTTGCCTGGTATGTCTTACCTGATCGGTCTTGCGCAGGGACAGCTTGTTCTCAGTGGACGTAGACTTGGGTCATGCCTCCTGAATTCACAGATTCGCGCGACAATCCTATAGCGGCCATCTATGGGCTTTATACCTCGTTGGTGCAGAGCTGTGCGCTGGATTCCAGGTATAGCCTGGGTGGCAAGCTGATCTTCGCCGGAGGTCTGGAGGGCGATGCGAAAGATCTGCTTTTCGCGGCGAATATCGCCGGAGCAGCTTCGCTTGCAGCCGCTGCCGATCCCGCAGTGCAGCGGCAGGCGATTCGCGATGGGGCTGTTGATTTTCTGGTTACTTCTCTGGAAGAGGCTTTGCGCATTCTCAAGAATGAAATTCGCAAGCAGCAGGCCGTTTCTGTGGGAGTCGGAGTCGATCCTGGCCAGTTGGCCGAAGCCATGCTGGATCGCGGTGTCTTACCGGACTTGCTCCCTCCGCTACCTTGGTCTGAGTTAAGCGAAGAGCATCGCCGCCGTTTTCAGGCAGATGGTTCTCGGCCGCTAACGTTGCTGAGAGAATCGCAACACCGGTTCGTCAGGTGGAATGTCGATCGGGAGTTTGTACGTTGGCTGCCCAGGCTGGATGCATGTCTTCAGGCAGTCATCCCAGTTGAGGATTTAGCGCGGCGAAGATGGCTGCGGCTCGCTCCAAAGTATCTGGGACGCATGGCGCAGCGCGTGCATGGGATAGCGCTTACTGACACGGAGATCAGCCAGTTTCGTGAGCAGGCCGCAGCATTGCTTCAGCAGCATTTGGAAGACGCCACCGCTGACAACCATCCAATTCAAATAAGAATAGACGGCATGCTGGTTGGGTAGATTCAGATCGATTTAGATGGTTATTTGTGGGTCAGTTCAGCAGCATCTTCAATCCGCTTCCAAAGATCCTTCAGCCCGGCGCCGGTCTTGGATGAGAGGAACATCAGGTCATCCAACTCAAGATCGCGCTTGAGGGCGGCGAGTTTGCGCGTTCGTTCGTTGCCGCTTTGCTTATCGACCTTGGTGCCGACGACGGCAAAGTTGCGCCCCTCGTGCCGCAGCCAGTTGATGAGCTGTATATCGCTTTCCTGCGCAGGTATGTTGGAGTCGATCAGGCAGATGCACAGTGCAAGCTGTTCGCGCTCGGCAAGATAGGGTTCGATGAAAGCAGGCCAGCCGGCGGAGATTGACTTTGAGATTTTGGCGTAGCCGTAGCCGGGCAGATCGGCAAAGATCACCTTGTGCCGTCCCACCGATCCTTCATCCGCCAGGGCAAAGAAATTGATGGCGCGCGTGCGGCCCGGTGTTGAAGAGACTTTAGCCGCTTTTTCGCCGACGAGGGCATTCAGCAGGCTGGATTTGCCCACGTTCGAGCGCCCCAGAAAAGCTATCTCTGGAGTCGACGAATTGGGGAACTGTGCGGCATCCATTGCCGAGAGCAGAAACTGTGTTTGATAGCGCATAGGAAAATCGAAGAGATCTGAGCCAGAGATATTTTCTAGTTAGCCGTTTCTCTAGCTTGTCGTTCTCCAGTTCTAAGGATACAGGAGATGCAGGTTCGCGCTTTCTCCGGACAATCTCTAGTCAGATGAAGTGCTCACAGATCGGAAAATGGATCGTGAATCGACGGATGACCTTCCCCTGATTTGTCCGTTCCGTTAGAGATCTCGAGGTCGTAGTTGACCACGAATTTGTTCATGAAAACTTCAGAGCGCCATGGTGCGTTGGGGTCGGTCGAGCCATTGTTTGGCGGCAGAATTTGCCGGTCAACTTCGGGGCTTCCAGGAATGGTCCACCGATATTCACTGCGGAATTTTCGGCTGCAGGCGGAGTAGAGCGAGAGGGTCAGCATCCATTGGCCATCGGCCTGGTCGGAATGATCGACGGGATCGACATGACGGATGCTTTCGTGGACCTGAATTCCACCATCCTTTGCTCGCTGAAGAATGGAGCCGAAGGTATCTATCCCCAGCTCCACGCCATCCAGAGTCTTGAATATGTGTCCAGGATTCATGTCCACGCTTACGAAGTTCGAAGAACTTTCAAGGCCAAAGTTGCTGTCCGTGAGCGTGTAGGGGTAAAGATCCCAGGTTACGGGGCCGTTCTTGTCGCGTTCCGATTCTTTGCCATATACGGCTCGGAATTGTTCTATCGATGAGCCCGGAAGGACACGAGGTTCGAGAATCTCTCCAGGGCGAACCAGGAAATCCCGGTCGCAGCCCGCTACGTGGAGTGGTTTCAGATTTTGCGGCGGAGCGTTGGAGTGCGACGGTTTCTCGTTAGCGGAGTGAAGCTGGCCGTGGAGTACTGCACGAGGCCGCGCCCACCAGATCAGATACGCTCCTCCTGCGAGGACGAACAATAAAATCGCAATGATCCACGGCAGAGGTTTGGTCATTTTGACATCTCTTGGAAATTCTAACGGACGGACTAAACCAGAAGCTGAGCCGGAAGCTAAACCAGAAACAGCTATGCCCAACCCTTGCCGATCGTCCGGCTAAGATTGGGCATAACGTTATTGACTGCTTGAGCGCTTACTGACGAGCTACCTGGCCGGAACCTAAATCTCCGGTCGGAATTGTCGCCATCGATTCCGCATCAGGCTCGATCAGAGCGGTGAGCGGAGACTCAAGCGCAATCCGAAGAACTTCGTCCATTTGATCGACGAAATGCAGCTTCATTGCGGACTTGAGGCCCTCGGGAAGGTCATGCGTATCCTTCTCGTTGGCTGCCGGCAGGATGACTTCAAAGACGCCTGCACGCTGGGCCGCCAGCAACTTTTCTTTCAATCCACCGATGGGCAGAACCTTGCCGCGCAGGGTGATTTCGCCGGTCATGGCGATATCGCGGCGAACGGGAATCTTCGCCAGGGCACTGGCCAGAGCCGTCGCCATGGTGATTCCGGCCGAGGGGCCGTCCTTGGGAATTGCGCCCTCAGGCACATGCAGGTGGATGTCCAGGTTGCGATAGAAATCGCGTGGAAGTCCAAGCGCGTGCGCCTTGCCGCGAATGTAGCTGAGTGCGGCCTGGGCCGACTCCTGCATGACATCGCCGAGTTGACCGGTGATGGTCAGCTTACCCTTGCCGTCCAAAATCTGGACCTCAGTAGTAAGGATGCTGCCGCCAACTTCCGTCCATGCGAGGCCGGTGACCAAGCCGATTTCGCTTTTTTCGTGGACTTCAGAATCGCGGAAGCGAGCCACGCCGAGAAACTCGTGGATATTGGCTCCGGTGATCTCCTCGGTGTGCTTGGCGCCGTTCTTGACGACACGGCGAGCTACCTTGCGGCAGAGATTACCGATTTCGCGCTCAAGGTTGCGAACGCCCGCCTCGCGAGTGTAGTGGCGGATGATGGCCAGAATCGCATCATCGTGGAAGGAGATGTTCTTCTCGGTCAGGCCAGTGGCTTCACGCTGCTTTTTGAGCAGGTAATTGCGGGCGATTTCGAGCTTTTCGACCTCGGTATAGCCATGCAGGCGCAGGATTTCCATGCGGTCCTGCAATGGCGCCGGAATGGTGTGCAGCACGTTCGCCGTAGCTACAAACAGCACTTCCGAGAGGTCGTAGTCGACGTCGAGGTAGTGATCCTGGAACGTGGTGTTCTGTTCCGGGTCGAGAACTTCGAGCAGAGCGGATGCCGGGTCGCCACGGAAGTCCGAAGCCATCTTGTCTACTTCGTCCAGCAGGAAGACAGGATTCTTGGTGCCGGCTTTTTTCATGGCCTGGATAATCTGGCCGGGTAGGGCCCCTATGTAGGTGCGGCGATGGCCACGAATCTCGGCCTCATCCCGTACACCGCCAAGCGAGAGGCGCACAAATTTGCGTCCCGTTGCCTTGGCAATCGACATGCCGAGCGAGGTTTTGCCTACGCCCGGAGGTCCAGCGAAGCAGAGAATCGACCCCTTCGGATTTTTGACCAACTGACGCACCGCGAGGAACTCAAGGATACGCTCCTTGATCTTTTCCAGGCCGTAGTGGTCTTCGTTCAGGACTTTTTCAGCATGCTCGACGCTGCGCGTTTCCTTGGATTTTTTCTTCCACGGCACGGCAAGTAGCCAGTCGAGATAGTTGCGGCTTACGGTCGATTCGGCAGACATGGGAGGCATCGCTTCAAGCTTTTTGAGCTCCTGGATAGCCTTTTCCATCACTTCCTTGTTCATGCCGGAAGTTTCGATCTTCTTTTTCAGCTCGTCGAACTCGTTCTTTTCGCCGCGGCCCAGTTCCTTTTGGATGGCCTTGATCTTTTCGTTGAGGTAATACTCTTTCTGGGCGCGCTCCATCTGCCGCTTTACGCGGGACTGGATGTTGCGGTCCATATCGAGCTTTTCGATTTCAACGTCGAGTACGTCGGCGATGCGAGCGAGGCGGGCAGCCGGGTCAAAGATGCCAAGCAGTTCCTGCTTTTCTTCAATGCCAAGTTGCAGATTGGCAGCGATGACGTCGGAGAGCTTCGCAGGCTCATCCATGCGCACGCTGGCGATCATCGTCTCGTAGTTAAGGGACTGCTGCAGTTTGACGTAGCTCTCAAAGAGAGTCGTTACGCGTTGCATCAGGGCCTCTGAGCCGGGTGTCATCTCAAAATTCGATTTGCCTTTGCGCACGGTGGCTACGAAGAAACCGTCTGTGTCGGTGATTTCAGATGATTTGGCGCGCTCTACGCCTTCGACCAGCACCTTGATGTTGCCATCCGGCATTTTGACGCTCTGGACGATATTGCAGATGGTGCCAACCTGGTAGATCTCTTTGGCTTTGGGCTCGTCCACGCTGGCATCGTGCTGTGTAGCCAGAAATATCTTGCGGTCGCCGTTCAAAGCCTCTTCAAGTGAGCGAACGCTTGATTCGCGGCCCACTACAAAGGGCGTCACCATGTACGGGAAGATAACCATGTCCCGAATGGGCATCATGGGCAGTTTGCGTGATTCGTTTTTTTCGCGGGTGGTGGTCATTGAGCCCTCATTGACGTTAGATGCGGCGAGACGGCTGAGGCTTCAGGACGCGCTGCGGTTCTAATCATTTGATTGTATAACCGACTGGGTTTAAGAACAGAAGATACACGTTTTAGGACGCCCCGGCTTACGATTCGCGTGAGTAGAAACAGCTTCGCAGCCAGCAAGTCCTGCTCAGCGAGTCCTGCTCAGGAACGGGTATGTTTTCTCTTAAATCCCCGGTACTGTATCTCGATACTGCGCCCAGCCCCGAATCAACTCGGCGGCGACGACGTGCCCCACCGTATAGGCAGAATCGAGCGACGGCAAAAAAGCTCCATAGCGACCGGTATGCTGGCTGGCCAGGCTGGCCGCGGCATCGAGACCGTTTGGCTGCTGGTCAAAGTTGCTGACCGCCCTCAGTACCAGGATCCTCTTCGGGTCAACGCGCCCCGCATGTTCCAGCAGTTGCAGAGATTGCAGCGTCCCCGAGTCTTCCATCGCCGTAGTTGCAAACCGCCCCTGGCCATTTGTGAAATAGCTCATCCACTGCTGCGCCCACTGATCCATCAGCTTTCCATGCCAGTAGGTCGAGGCGGAAACTTCATCTCCCAGCAGTACGCGGGGTGGATCATGCGCCACGGCACCGTTGAAATGTCCGCGAATCTCCCGCAGGCTGTCGGAATCCTTCAGCGGCACATCTTTCGTGAGTCCGTAGGCCCACATCGTTAACCCGTGATTGGTCTGATAAACCTGGCCGGCATCGGGTTGAGCCGGGCTTTCGAAGGGGGAAATCTTGCGTAGCGGCAGTATGCCTGTTGCCCAACCGGCGGGCATCTCCCGCGCGTCAATCTCATGCGCCAGGTCACCATCCACTATCCAGTTGGCCCACACTGCCGAGGCCAGTGAAGTAGTATCGGGACTGCCCCCGGCGATTCCCGCGATTATCCAGTAGGCATGGCTCAGGTCGAAGCGGGGATCGAGGCCAAGAGCCATAATCGTCGAGGCTGCGTGTGCCGTTCCCTGGCCGGTTACGATGGCGAGTTCTCCATCGGCATTCATGCGTGCATCGTGAAAGGCCGCGGGAAGAGGGAAGACCTGCTCCAAATGGTCGTTGACCACCCAGTTCTGTAACTCTCCAGGCTTGTCGCCGCGATCTTTGCCGGATTCAAACATGGTTACCACCACTACTTTGACCGGGATCGGTGCGGCATTCTTCGGCCGTGTAGGGGGCACCACCAACAATAGAAATATTAGAACTGTAAGCGATCGAGTAAGAATATTGGTGTACACAATTCCAATCATAATGTACCTCGAATCGGAAAGAATGCGACTCTACCGCGGATGGTCCGATAGCTTCGCGAATAGCCCCATCTGCCACAAACAAGAGCCGCTTTTCCGAAGAAAAAGCGGCTCTTGTTTGTGGTGCCATCTATATCGAAAGCAAAATGCTTCAGTCAAATCTTACAAAACCGACATTAGCCAGCTTTTTCGAGGAGCGAAAGCGACAGATCGCGGCGTTCGACCATATCTTTTGTAATTTCAAGGTCGCGAACGCGTTTGTTGCTGGGCAGGTGGTACATCAGATCCAGCATCAACTCTTCGAGAATCATGCGTAGTCCGCGCGCGCCGACCTTGCGGTGCAATGCTTCGCGTGCCACGGCGCTGGTTGCGTCCGGAGTGAAGTGCAGATGTACATTCTCGTATTCAAAGAGGCGCTGATACTGCTTGAGAATTGCATTCTTGGGCTTGGTGAGAATCTCGACCAGAGCGGCTTCGTCCAGTTCATCGAGAACGCCCATGACAGGCAGGCGGCCAACGAACTCGGGAATCAGGCCGAATTTGATGAGGTCCTGAGGCTCGGTCTGGCGCAACAGTTCTGTATCGCGCAGGGAGCGGATCGTCATGGCTGCTTCGGTCTCGCCCTCGCCTGGGACTTTGAAGCCGAGAGCTTTCTTGCCGACGCGGCGTCCGATGATGCGCTCGATGCCGACAAACGCTCCACCGCAGATGAAAAGAATGTTGGTGGTGTCAACAGCAGTAAATTCCTGGTGGGGATGCTTGCGTCCACCCTGGGGCGGAACGTTGGCAACGGTGCCCTCAAGAATCTTGAGCAGCGCCTGCTGTACGCCTTCGCCGGAGACATCGCGGGTGATCGACGGATTCTCGTCCTTGCGGCCGATCTTGTCGATTTCGTCGATGTAGATGATGCCGGTCTGGGCGCGGGCGACGTCGCCGTCTGCGGCCTGCAGCAGCTTGAGAATGATGTTTTCAACATCCTCGCCGACATAACCAGCTTCGGTGAGCGTGGTGGCATCAACGATTGCAAAGGGAACATCGAGCATCTTGGCCAGGGTATGCGCCAGCAGAGTTTTGCCGGAGCCGGTCGGGCCGATGAGCAGGATGTTGGACTTGGAGAGTTCGATCTCGTTGTTGCGCACACGGTTCATCTGGATGCGCTTGTAGTGGTTGTAAACCGCCACGGCCAGCTTTTTCTTGGTCTGGTCCTGGCCGATGACGTACTCATCGAGAAAGGTTTTGACATCCTGCGGTTTAGGCAGGTGTGCCGGGGAAGTAGTTGGGTGAGCTTCGCCGCGGTCATCCTCAAGGATCGAGTTGCAGACCCCCACGCATTCATCGCAGATGTATGCGCGCGGATAATCACTCGGTGATGAGATGAGCTTGGCCACAGCGTCCTGCGATTTATGGCAGAACGAGCAGCGCAGTGTGTCTTCAGGTCCCGTGCGCGTTTTCATCAGAACTACTTCCTCCGGAGAAAATGGAGCTTTTGCTTAAGTGCGAGGCCGGTCGATGATTTCGTCGAGGATGCCATATTCTTTGGCTTGCTGGGCGGTCATGATGAAGTCGCGCTCAACATCGCGTTCGATCCGGTCGAGGCTTTGGCCCGTGTGCTTGGCCATCAGCGTGTTGGTGATTTCACGAATCCGCAGGATCTCACGAGCATGAATATCGATGTCCGTGGCCTGCCCACTCAGTCCGCCCATGGAGGGCTGATGAATCAGGATGCGTGAGTTAGGCAACGCAAACCGCTTGCCTTTTGTTCCCGACAGCAACAGGAAAGCACCCATGCTGGCAGCTTGCCCGATGCAGTAAGTGACGACGTTGTTCTTGATGAACTGCATCGTATCGTAAATGGCGAGACCGGCTGTGATGGAACCGCCGGGAGAGTTGATGTAGAGCTGGATGTCCTTCTCTGGGTCCTCACCGGAGAGGAACAGCATTTGCGCAACGATAAGGTTGGCAATCTGGTCGTCGATCGGAGTTCCAAGGAAGATGATGTTATCGCGGAGCAGACGGGAGTAAATGTCGTAGGCGCGTTCGCCTCGGCTCGTCTGCTCGACCACCATGGGGACTAGTGCCATTGCGCTATTCTCTCACTTTGCATCGGTGCCTGGTGGGGCTCCGGGGTGATTATCTTCCCGGGCTGACTTACTTTCGGCAGCCCGGCTTTGCCACTTTGGTTTTGCCAGCCCCCGAATCTTTCCAGTTGCTGGCCCATTGCGCTTTGGCTTTCAGTTACGCCGCAGGCAGGCGTTGGTAGAGCACGCTTGCGGTCTTTTCACGCCTAAGTTGTTCCCGGATTCTAGCCAGACCGCCGTCTTCCGTCAAACGGGCACGCACGGTTTCGATCGGCTCGCGAGCCTGAAGAGCAGCCATGTACAGCTCCTGCTCAAACTCTTCGTCCGAAACAGAGACGTCTTCAATATCGGCGATTTTGTCCAGCAGCAGCGAGGTCTTGACCTCATTGATGGCGGAATCACGCTGTGCGGCGCGCAGACGGGTAAAGTCGAGCTTGCGCATCATGTCGGGATTCATGCCCTGTGCCGCCAGCGCGCGCAGGCCGCGGTCGAGCCGCGCATCTACTTGCTGCTGTACGAGAGATTCCGGAATCGGGAAGTTGAACTTCTGGGTCAATGCCTGGAAGAGCGCTTCGCGTGTCTGCTGCTCGGACTGACGCTGCTTGGTCGCCAGCAGATGCTCACGGATGCGGGTTTCGAGAGCGGCGAGATCTTCGTAATCGCCTAGTTCCTTGGCGAACTCGTCGTTCAGCTCAGGCAGAATGCGCTTCTTGATCGCTTTTACTTCAAGCGTGTAGGCGACGTTCTTTCCGGCGAGGTTGTTCTCGGTGTAATCCTCAGGATAGACAACTTCGACCTTCAGTTCCTGGCCGACCTTGGCTCCGCGAAGAGCTTCGGTGAAGGCAGGGAGAGTTTCGGCTCCGCCAACTTCGATCAGGGAATCCTGGCCTTCGAGCGGAGGAAGCGCTTCGCCTTCTTCTGCCTGGACCTGGCCGTGATAGCTGATCTGCGCCCAGTCGCCGTCTACGAGAGGGCGGTCTTCCTCGACCGGCTCAACCGTGGAACGGGATTCGCGGAGCTGCTTGATCTCCTGCTGGAACTCTTCTTCAGAGGCCTCGACCGTCGGCTTGGGAACGGTTACGTCCTGATAGCCATCGAGCGAGAATGGCGGGATCACTTCAAAAACGGCGGCGCCGTCGAGCGGCTGACCTTCTTCGAGAGTGAGCCGGGTCAACTGGGGCTGCGATACGGGGGTTACACCGGCAGCAGTAATCGCCGCCTGGAAGCGCTCCGGCAGCAGGGCCTCGACAACATCCTTCTTGATCTGCTCGGCAAACCGCTTGCGAACTACCGACTCCGGCACCTTCCCGGCGCGGAAGCCAGGAATCTTGGCATGCTTTTTGTATTCACGGAGGACGCGGGCAAAAACCTTATCCACTTCTTCAGTGGAGGCTTCGATTGCGACTTCACGGACGCATTCCGGGTTCAGGACTGGCGCGGGCGCGTGATCGTGGCCCTCGTGATCATGACCTGCGTGGTCATGGCCGTCGTGATCGCTATGGTCGTGGAGGTCGTGACCTTCCTGGGTTTGGAGGGAGGTTTCGGCGTCGGAATTGGGAGTGTTTTCGATTGTCTCTGCGGAACTCAAAGTTGTGCCTTCCAGGATACAAGTCAGGATACGAGTCAAGATACGGTCAAAATGCAAACCAACTGCGCGTCTCCCTGTCGGCTAAATCTGTTCGGTCCGGCTGGATCTGTTCGCCGTTAAAGCCTTGCTCGATTTCGAGGAAGCTCCGCAAGAACAGGTCGCGGACAGGAGACATTCTTTCTAATGGTATGAGGGTTGGCCGGACCGGTCAAACCGAGTCAGCTCAGCCAGGGCGTATGGGCGGTTCAACAACTCTCGGCCAACCGATATCTTGTTTTCAATGAACCACTTGGAAGGCTATGCTCGTCAGCTAGATTTCTTCGGGCAAAGCTGGGCGAACGTAGCGAACGAAGCGTGGATGAGCTGCGCCGCATGCCTGGAAATTCAAACGCGCCTGCCGCAGACTCAGTTCGCCATTCACAGTGAGCCGCACTTCCGCGGCGTCGGCAGAGCCTGGCTCCCCATCCTGGCCGTCATCTTCCCACCAGCAGACAGGGCAAAGCTCCATTGTTGTCGGTGTCGACAGCGTCTTAGCCCCACAGCAGGGACAGCGAAATCCAGCACAGAGAAATCCAGCATCGGTCATGCGTAGAGATAGACGAAGGATTCTGGCGCGGGATTACAGCGCAGGACCACAGCAGAACAGGCTCCCGGCAAGCGATTGCGGGGAGCCCGTTGACTGCGTTTGATTTGATCCAGATCAGGTATCCGGATCCGGCTCAGGGAATGAAGACCTTCAGACGGACATGCCACGCCGTGCTCTTGCCCGGTGCCAGCGTGACCATCTGCGTATCCATCTTGCCCCATTCTTTGCCAAAGGGATCGGCAAAGTTGTACTGGTGCTCTACCGCGATGAACGATTTCGCAGGTGGCGCGTAGACTTGCAGCGTTTTGATCGTGGGCGACAGACCCTCGATCCTGACGCCATAATGCGCCTTCGGGTCGGTGATGACCACGGTCACCGGGCCGGCCTTGGTGTCGAAGTCGCTGAAATTGTCATCCATGAACTGTTGCCCCAGCGCCTTGCCGCCCGCAGCCTGAAAGTCATACTGCGTTCCCGCTACCGGAACAATTTTGCCGGTGGGAAAGACATTATCGTAGTTATCCACGATCGCCATTTTGCTGGCTGGAATTTGAATCCGCGCCTGGGTGCGATCTCCGCTGGGAATGTTGAAGTACGGATGCCAGGCAATGGCGACAGGCTCAGACTCGGTGCCGACATTGTGCGCAACGATGGAGGCATCCACGCCCTCAGCCGTGAGGCTAATGGTGATTACGAGGTCAGTCTTCGAGAGCCAGTGGCCGTTGAAATTGCCGCCGTGAATGATTCCGGTAACGGTGCTGCCTGCGGCCGTCTGCTTGACCCCGAGGTCTTCGACCTTGGATTTCAAAATCAGGCCGTGCATGGCGTGTCGTTCCGCGCCGGGATTTTTGCCGATGTTGTTGGCCGGTAGCGTGATGGTGTGGCCGTTCCACTCGGTGGTCAGGCTCTTGCCGTCTGCGGATAGCTTGCCGCGAATGCGATTGGGATAGGGAAACAGAAACGCCGCGCCCAGGCGATAGCTCAAGTCGCCGTTGGGTGTGTCCTGGGTATTGAGCATCTTGGCGGACTCATCCAGGCTTGGCGAGGCGAGCACGTCCACTTCACCCTTGCCGGGGAAAAACGCCTTGATCTGCTGGACCATGAGGGCGCGACCGGGCAGCAGCGTTACGCTTGTGAACTCAGGCCTGGTTGTACCCGGCGTGGCTTTGCGGCTGAGCGTGACGGGCTTAACGCCATCGATCATCGGCACGTCAGATTGTCGGGCAGATTGTTCGGCGTGGCTCACACCAGCAAAGATACCAGCGGCGACGGTGAGCAGTGCAATTGCGCGAGTAGCGTGTTTCATAGTCGGTCTATCCCCTGAAGACGAGTGATGCTGCATGTGAAAGCGCCGTTGGCTGAGATGCCATTTTTCGGCCATCTGCCCAAAAACTATCCAGCTCAAACCCTGGAACTGATACGCGAATCATCCGTTTGCCGAAGCGGCTGCGAGAACGTTTTCTGAAAGCGACCCAATTTTACGACACGCCGCCAGACATTTGCTTTCTACAATAGGTCTATGCCTGTTCAGCCGCCGCTTGCAGCTCTTAGTCTTGGAGCGCAGTCTCTTGAAGTTCTCAATTCGCGCCTCATCGAATGCGAAGCCTGTCCGAGGCTCCGAACGTACTGTGAAGAAATCGCACGGGTGCGGAGACGGCAGTGGCGCGACTGGAGCTATTGGGGCAGGCCTGTACCTTCCTTTGGCGATCCCAGGGCGCGTGTGCTGATCTTTGGTCTCGCTCCGGGAGCGCATGGCTCCAATCGAACCGGGCGGCCGTTTACCGGCGATGGCTCGGGCAATTTCATGTTCCCAATCCTGTACGAAGCTGGCTTTGCGTCGCAGCCAAATTCGGAGAGCCGCGACGATGGCATGAGGCTCACCGATATGTGGATCAGCGCCTCCGTCCGATGCGCACCGCCAGCCAACAAACCCACACCCGAGGAGCAGCGCAACTGCGCCCACTGGCTCGATGAAGAAATGGAGCTGCTGACTCGTCTGAAGGTAGTTGTATGCCTGGGCAAGATTGGCTTCGACGCCTTCGTCGGCTATCTATTGCGCGTAGGAGTGCTAACGTCACGCAAGGGAATCGCGTTTAGTCATGGAGCCGAATACAAGCTGCCGAATGGGCTGCATCTGCTTGCGACCTATCATCCGTCCTTGCAAAACACGAATACCGGTGTGCTGACTGCATCGATGTTCCTGAAGATATTTACTCGCGCTCGAAGCCTGATGGAAGAGAAGAAAAGACTTCCGAAATTGTGAGCATGGATTGCCGAACGCTGCATGCTAGTATCGCTTCCATGCCCCGGTCCTTTCTGTCTTCGGTCTTGTCTTTCGCTGCCATTTCGACTGTGTTCTTCGTCAGCCAACTGCTTGCTGCACAATCCACTCCTGCTGACGTCTTCGTTCTTCATGCGACGCGCCTGCTTGATGTGGAGCATGGTGCTGTGATCTCGCCGGGCGAAGTTCTGGTGCGCGGCAATAAGATCGTCGAAGCAGGCAAATCGGTTACCCATCCCGCAGAAGCTACTATTCTCGATCTCGGTGATACCACGCTGATGCCTGGCATGATTGACGCGCATGTACATCTGTTTCTGCACCCCGGCGCGGAAGATTTGCAGACCGTCACCGAGTCGATTCCTGAGCGAACAATCTATGCGGAGCTTGCCGCGCGCGATGACCTGATGGCTGGCTTTACCGCTGAACGCGATATGGGCACCGAGGGCGCCGGATCAGCCGACACTGCCGTTCGCAATGCGATCGACAACGGGCTTATCCTCGGCCCGCGAATGCGCATCAGCGGCAACGCGATCAGCATTCTTGGCGGCCATGAAGATGCGATCCACTTCAATCCAGCAGAGCATATTTCTTCGAATGCAACTTATGCCAATAACTCGACCGAGTTAGTCGCCGCGATTCGTCAGCAGTTGAAAGAAGGCGCGAGCTTCATCAAGATATACGAAACGGGCAACGATCATCTCGACGGAGCGACTTTCACCGCTCCCTATCAGTACACGCAGGCAGAGTTGGAGGCAGCAGTCGCCGAGACCGCACGCATGGGCACGCGCATTGGCGTACATTGCACTGGCGAACCAGGTGCGCTCTATGCGGTTAAAGCTGGCGTAGCATCGATCGATCACGCTTACTATCTCTCTGCCGAAACCATGCGCCTCATGCATGAGAAGCAGATATACGCTGTACCGACCTTCACTATCGGCGAATACTTCGCCGCGCATGCCGAGAATGCCTCGGGTGCGGAGCGCGAAACGAGCTTGCAGGCCTTTCACGCGGCGGAGTTCAAGAAGCAATTGAAAGCCGGCGTTCCGATGGCTGTTGGCTCCGATGTTGGACCTTTTCCGCATGGCATGCAGGCACGTGAATTGGAACTGATGGTGCAATACGGCATGACGCCCGCTGACGTGCTCAAAGCCGATATGATCAACGGCGCGAAGCTACTCGATTGGGATGGCAGGATTGGCCAACTCAAGCCTGATTACTTCGCGGATGTTATCGCCGTTCGCGGTAATCCGCTTGAGAATATCTCGGCAGTCAAGTCAGTTGTTTTTGTGATGAAGAATGGCACCGTCTATCGCAAGTAGCATCTAGCAGGAGCATGCATGTTCTCTCTCCGACGTATTTGGCTGGCAGTTACCATGACTCTTCTCGGCTCGGTAATCTCTTTTGGGCAGTCCACGAAAGACCACAAATGGGCTGTTGTCCTTCATGGTGGAGCAGGCGTGATTGCTCGTTCGTCGATGACGCCGGAAGCCGAAGCGCAGTATCGCGCCGGGATCAAGGAAGCGCTCGATGCCGCGGCCAGCGTGCTGGATAAAGGCGGTTCCTCTCTCGATGCGGTAGAAGCCGCAATCAAGCTGCTCGAAGACAATCCACTCTTCAACGCAGGTCGTGGCGCAGTCTTTGCAGCGGATGGCACCAACCAGCTCGACGCCGCCATCATGGATGGCAAGACAATGCAGGCAGGCGCGGTTGCAGATGTACAGCGCACGCGCCATCCTATCTCGCTTGCTCGCGCTGTGATGGAGCAGTCGCCGCACGTCATGCTCATTGGCGCAGGCGCAGATGCCTTTGCAGCGCATGTGCATCTGGAGCAGGTGCCACCGGCCTTCTTCTTTACCGAACGCCGTTGGCACAGCTTGGTCGATGAGTTGAAGAAAGAGGGATCGCCGATTCCTCCGCGTCCGGAAGGTGCTCCGGCTCCGCCCACCCATCCGATTGCCTTCTTTGAAACGCCTGATTCGCATAAGTTCGGAACAGTTGGCGTTGTGGCCCTGGACCGCGACGGCAACGTCGCCGCCGGAACCTCAACCGGCGGCACAACGGGCAAGCGCTGGAACCGTGTGGGAGATTCGCCGATCATCGGCGCAGGCACGTATGCCTCGAATCAGTCATGCGCCGTTTCAGCGACCGGCACTGGCGAATACTTCATTCGCCTCACCGTCGCGCGGACAATCTGCGCTTTGGTTCAGTACAAGGGAATGCCGTTGCAGGACGCAGCCGATCAAGTTGTGCAAAAAGAATTGGCGGCTATCCACGGAGACGGCGGCGTCATCGCGCTCACTCCGGACGGACAGCTTGCCTGGAGCTTCAATACGCCGGGGATGTTCCGCGCGAAAGTCGCCGAGGGCGGCAAGGCGCAGATTGGCATCTTCCGCGATGAACCTTGAAAGCTGTGAATGTAGAGCCGCCGAGGTGTCCACAAACGGACACCTCTTTCTGCCTGCGGACAGACGAACGAATATTTCTGCTCGTAAGTATCTGAAAATACGAGAGTAGGAATGGCCAGCCACGTGCAACTACTGTTCGCGTGATGGATATCTCAAGACCTGATATTAAGCGGAAGAAGAAGCGTCAACAGTGGATTCTGGCAGCCTGCGCGGTGGTGGCGATTGCCGCTATCGGCTGGTTCGTAACCCGGCTCAAGCCGGCGTCTCCCACCGTGGACAAGGCCACCGTATGGACGGACACGGTCAAGCGCGGTTCGTTCATGCGCAACGTGCGCGGCCCTGGCACTCTTGTTCCGCGTGAGGAGAGCATCCAGCTTATTCCCGCGCAGACCGACGCGACTGTGATCAAGATCCGCGTGCTGCCCGGAACCAAGGTTACTCCGGACACGATTCTGCTCGATCTCGCCGATCCCTTGCTGCAGCAGAAGTTGCTGGACGCCAGGTTGCAGCTAAAAGGCGCCCAGGCGGATTACAAGAATCTGCAGGCCACGTTGAAGAGCAGCCTGATGGACAAGAAGGTCGCTTCGGCTGCCATCAACTCCGACTACACGCAGGACCAGTTACAGGCGCAGACAGATAAGCAGCTTTTCGATCTCGGTGTGATCTCTGGCCTCGCTTACAACAAGTCAAAAAACACCGCCGACCAGTTGACTACGCAGCACCAGATCAGCCAGGAGCAGATCGACGTAAACACCAAGGCGATCGAGATTCAACTCGCCTCTTCTCAAACGAAAATCGATCAGGCCGAGGCGTTGCTCGGTTTGTACGAGAAGCAGGAGCAGTCGCTTGAGGTACGGGCCGGGATCGCCGGCGTGCTCGTTGCCCTTCCCATTCCCGTTCAGGTAGGTCAGCATGTCGCGGTCGGCACCTCGGTCGCAGAGGTGATCCAGACAGACAAGCTCAAGGCCAGCCTCAAGATCGCAGAGACCCAGGCGCGGGATATTCAGATTGGTCAGCCGTCAGAGATTGATACCCACAATGGCGTCATTTCCGGTAAAGTCAGCAGAATTGATCCCGCAGTATTGAACGGAACGGTCACCGTTGACGTAGAGCTGGAAGGGGCACTTCCACAGGGAGCGCGTCCTGATCTGAGCGTAGACGGCACCATCGATCTCGATCGTTTGTCTGACGTGCTTTATGTAGGGCGTCCGGCATTCGGCAGCGAAAACAGCACCATCAGCCTCTTCAAGTTAGGTGCGGATGGCAAGACTGCAGTCCGGGTTCCGGTCAAAGTTGGCCGCGCCTCGGTGAATGCCATTCAAGTGATTGAGGGTCTGCAGGAAGGCGATACCGTCATCCTGTCGGATATGAGCCGCCAGGATGCCACGGATAAAATTCGCCTCGAATAAGCACCGGAAACGCAAGCGGCAAAGTCAATGATGCAGAGACCAAAAAGAAGGCAAAGGGGAGAGGAACAGATATGAGCGAAACCATCATCGAAATTGAACAGATGACCAAGGTCTTCTATACCGACGAAATCGAGACGCATGCGCTCTCGGGCGTTCACCTCAACATCGCACGCGGAGAGTATGTCGCCATGTCCGGCCCCTCGGGCTGCGGCAAATCGACGCTGCTCTCGATCATCGGCTTGCTCGACACGCCGACCGGTGGCCGCTACACGCTGAACGGCAAAGAGGTAGCAAACCTCAACTTTGCCGACCGTTCGCGCATCCGCAATCAGGAGATTGGTTTCATCTTTCAGAGCTTTAACCTGATCGGCGATCTTACTGTTGCCGAGAATGTTGAGCTGCCGCTGACGTATCGCACCGGCATGCCTTCAGCAGAGCGCAAGAAGAAGGTACAGGAGTCGCTGGAGCGCGTGAACATGGCGCATCGTATGCGACACTATCCGGCGCAACTCTCCGGCGGTCAGCAGCAGCGTGTCGCAGTAGCCCGCGCCCTGGCTGGTTCGCCCTCGATCCTGCTGGCTGACGAGCCTACCGGTAACCTGGACTCCAAAAACGGCGAAGCAGTCATGAAGCTGTTGCAGGAGCTGCACGCGGAAGGTGCGACGATCTGCATGGTGACTCACGATCCTCGTTTTGCCGCGCATGCCGAACGCCAGGTACATCTCTTCGACGGCAAGGTTGTCGCAGAGGGTGAGTTGAACCAGCTTCTGGCTGAGGTTTAAGGCAGAAGTCAGTCACGGTTTCGTTCAGAAGCCTGTTGGGAAGTATCTTCAATTTTTGTCGCTGAAGTTCTCCTCTAAGGTGAAATCGATGGTTGCTGCCTTCATTCAGGACGTTAACCATGTAGATCTTTCTTCCGGCACTCGCCGCTTCGCTAGTTTCTGAGCGCCGTGTGGCTTTGGATCGAATCTTTTGATCGAATCTGTGGAAGCTCTTCGAGCGAGTAATAACAATCGGGGAGATAGGAAAGAAAGGGTTTGGTCTTCATGAATAGCTTCATTCAGGATATGCAATACGCGGTACGCCAACTGCGCAAGTCGTGGGCATTTACGTTGGTTGTCGTCGTGACGCTTGCACTTGGCATTGGCGCGAATACTGCGGTCTTCAGCGTGATGAATGCGATCCTGATGCAGTTACTGCCGGTGCGTCATCCGGAGGGCTTGTCCTATGTAGTGATCGCCAATGATCAGGGACAAGCGCCTGGAGCAATCAATACCGGCGACTCGGACTCTTCCTTCTCTGAGGATACCTTTGAAGCGCTGCGTCAACGCACAGATGTCTTTGAAGAACTGATCGGATATGTGCCGCTTAGTTTTACAGGCAGCGTTGCAGTCCGGCATGGAGGACTCCCTGAGGTGGCCGCGGGCGAGGAAGTCAGTGGCAATTTTTTCACGGGCGTTGGCACACGCATAGATCAGGGTCGGGGCTTCTCTCTTGATGACGAAAAGAATCATGCCCAGATTGCAGTGTTGAGCTACGACTACTGGACGAGCAAGTTTGCACGCGACCCAGGGGTGCTGGGAAAGACGCTCTTCGTCAAAGGTGTACCGATGACGATTACCGGTGTGGCCGCACGTGGATTCAAAGGGATTGAGCCCGCCAGTTCGACTGACTTCTGGATTCCACTGCAGAACAATCCGCTGTTGAACGCATGGGGCGCTCCAGCGGATAGCGCTGCTCTCTATACCTCGCCCAAGTGGTGGTGCCTGCGATTGATGGCTCGTGTGCGTCCGGGCATTTCAGGGAAACAGGCGCAGCAGGCGCTGACCGGAACATTTATTTCTGTCGTAGAAAAGACGCTGGGCAAAGTTGACCCCAAAAAATGGAAGCCTCTGCTTGACTTTGTGCCCGCACGCGGCATCGCCGGCTATAACGAGGAGTTCCGCGAGCCGGTGAAGATTCTGATGGGACTGGTAGCTCTCGTTCTACTGATCGCCTGCGTCAACGTGGCCATGATGGTACAGGCGCGCAACGCTGTTCGTCAGCGTGAGTTCAGCCTGCGTATGGCGCTGGGTGCAGGCAAGATGCGCGTCTTCCGCCAACTGTTGATTGAGAGCCTGCTGCTGGTTGTGGCCGGGGCCATGCTTGGATGGCTCTTCGCGCTCTCAGCCACACATATGTTATCGGCCTGGTCGGGCATTGAAACCGGCCTCAGCCCCGACCTAAATGTGCTGTTGTTTACGCTGGCCATCTCTGCTGTCGCAGCAATTGTTTTCGGCCTGGTCCCACTCTGGAGCGCAGTCAATGCTCCCGTAGCAAGTGTGCTGCGCGCCAGCGCCATCAATATGACGGCGAATCGTACCCGCATTCTTGGTGGACGCATAGTGCTGGCTACGCAGATGGCGATCTGCCTCGTATTGCTGGTCGCTGCCGGGCTGCTCCTGCGCACTCTCAACAACTATTCTTCGCAGTCTCTCGGTATCCAGACAGAAGGCCTGGTGGTCTTCGACGTCACTCCACAAGGAGATATCGAATCCCACGTCTTCTATCGCACACTGCTCGATCGGCTGCGGCAGGCGCCTGGCGTCGCTTCTGTTTCAATGGCTGGAAACCGTCCCGGCAGTGGATGGAGCAGCAACAACGATCTGATACTAGATGGCGTCGAGCAACAAGGCGTGTCGCTGCGATCGAACGACCTCGGCGCTGGATTCTTTCACACCATGGGCGTGCCGATACTTGCAGGCCGTGACTTTCTCGATACCGATACGAAAGACACGCCGCCGGTAGCTATCGTGAATGAATCCCTTGCCAAAAAGTTCTTCGCACATGGCAGCCCAATCGGCCATCGCATCGGAGGCGAACATTCGATGACGATCGTTGGCGTTGTGGCGGACAGCAAATATACCTCCGTTGCTGAGGCGCCACAGCCAATGGCATATTACGCGACAATGCAGGGGCAATCCCTCGGAACCATGTCGATTGAAGTACGCACGCACGGCGATGCACGCGCAATGTTATCGGGGTTACGCCGAGTGGTCGCGCAGGCGTACCCCAATGTGCCTGTCGAGAAACCGATGACACAGCTTGCGCAGTTTGAAAAATCTTACGAGCGTCAGCGAATGTTTGCGGCAATGGGCGGATTCTTCGGCATCCTGGCGGCGGTCCTTGTTGCCACCGGACTTTATGGTACGCATTCTTTCCGTGTAAGCCGCCGCACTTCTGAGATTGGCGTACGCATGGCGCTCGGCGCAACGAGGGGACAAGTGCTGATGATGGTGATGCGCGAAAGCCTGTGGATACTGCTCGCGGGGCTCATCGTCGGACTTCCGTTGACTTACATGGCCATGGGGCAACTCAAGTCAATGCTCTACCAGATGTCTCCTCTCGACCCAGCCAGTTTTGCGATCGCTATCGCCGCGATGATTGTCGTTGCCAGCCTATCCGCGCTTATTCCGGCTCGCAGGGCATCGCGTCTTGAACCCATGAAAGCATTACGAACAGAGTAAGGAACCAATATGCAAACACTCATTTCTGATCTTCGCTACGCAGCGCGACAACTCCGCAAATCGCCAGGCTTTGCCTTGATTGCGATCATCACTCTCGCTCTGGGTATTGGTTCCAATATTGCGGTCCTGACCTTGATTAACGGCATCCTGCTGCGTCCTCTGCCTCTGGGAAATCCAGAGCAACTGGTCGATGTTCATAACGGAGGAGACGGCGGGTTTTACAGTCTGAGCTATTCCAATCTTGTCGAATTGCAAAGACGCACCGGTTCCAAAATGGATATAGCCATGGACGGAATGGGTGGCACGGATGCGAACATAGTCGGCTTCGGCGGAAGGCTACAAATCCATCAGGACGAGGTCACAGCAAACCTGCCGCAGGTGCTGGGCGTGCAGCCCGCGCTCGGACGCACCTTTCGCACGGAAGAGAATGACCCTGGAAAAAACCATGTGCTCCTGCTCAGCGACTCTGTGTGGCGTCGCGTTTTCTTAGCAGACCCGCGTGTTATCGGAGCGACAGTCTCCATCCGCGAAACACCGTATGTCGTCATTGGCGTCATGCCCAAAGGATTCTCTTTCCCTGCTGATACAAGTGGACAAAACTCAGTGTGGTCGCCCGCTGAATTAGGCGATAACGTCCGTGCCGACATAACGAGTGAGAGTCAGGTATATGGCAGCGCAATCGCGCGCCTGCCGGCAGGCATTAGCGCAACTCAAGTTGCCGCCGATCTTAGTCGCGCGCAGGCGCAGATTTCAGCGACTCACAGTGGCCGCGAGATAAGCAAACGCATCGCTGTCGTGCCCTATCAAAAGTCTCTCAATGAAGATGCGCGAAAGCCTCTCATGCTGCTATACGGAGTGGCTGTCGCCATCTGGGCTCTTGCCTGCCTCAATGTAACCAGCCTCATGTTGGCCCGCGCCATCTCGCAGCGCAGGGAGCAGGCAGTACGTTCCGCGCTGGGTGCCACACGCGCCAGGCTTATACGGCAATCCGTTACGGAAAGCCTGTTGATCAGCACTATGGGTAGTGTCGCAGGCATGCTCACGGCGCAAGGCACCATCAAGCTTTTGTGGAGGCCGATCACTCGTAATCTGCCCATGACAAACGCTGTTCACGTGGATTGGCGAGTAGTCCTTCTACTCGTTGCGCTCACTCTGCTCACCGCTGTTATCGTCGGATTCATTCCTGCACTGCGAACCATGCGGCGCGATGTGCAGCACGATCTGCAGGGCGGCAGAACACAGACTGCATCTGCCGCGCACAATCGTCTTCGTGGCGCTTTGGTCGTAGCTCAACTCGCCATCACAGTTGTGCTGCTTACAGGGGCTGGACTCTTCCTTCGTACTGTCCGCGCTTTGCGTGAAGTGCCACTCGGATTTACACAACAGAATGTGCTCACCGGCGGCATCATCCTGCATAGCCCGCGGAGGACGAACAAGACACAGAGTCCCGACAAGCAACCGGACATGGTACATCTCGCATATCAGCCTTTGCTGGATCGGTTGCGTGCAATGCCCGGCGTCCGGGCTGTTGCGCTGAGTTCTGTTCTGCCCATGCGGCCTGAGTTCCGCATCATGCTTTCTGCGAACCTGGACGGCAAGAAACTCCCGTCTGCAGACGAAGCCCAGGCAGAGGGGCGCGTAGCATCGCCAGGGCTCGTCGATGCTCTCGGCATTCCCATATTGCGTGGCAGATTTTTCACCGACGCAGACACACCCGCGAGCCCCGTCGTAGTCGTTATCAACCAGGCGTTTGCAGATAAATATCTGAAAAACCAAAATCCCATCGAACACACTCTTTCCCTGGGCGATGGGCGCTTCGGAACGATGCAGATTATCGGTGTCATCGGAGATGTGAAGCAGGGAAAAGTAGACAACCCGACAAGCCCTGAAATGTATCTCGGTATGAACCAGATCACGCCAGGTTCACCCTTTTATGGAGTCGTGACTGCCTTCATGGAAGTCGCGATCCGCGCCTCTGTTCCAGCAGATTCTCTTCGCGCCCAGTTTGAAAAAGCACTCAACTCAGTTGCGCCGGATGCTACGACTACGGACGTCAAAACAATTCGCCAGGCAGTCGAAGATTCCTTCGGAAGCACGACGCTGACGGAATATCTGATGGAGGGATTCGCAGGACTCGCACTGATCATCGCCTCTGTCGGTCTCTATGGATTGTTAGCCTTCACTGTTGCCCTCCGGACGCAGGAGATCGGCGTACGCCTCGCATTGGGTGCGTCCCGAGTTAATGTAATGGGCCTCGTTCTTCGCCGCGCCGTTCTGCTCATTGGCATGGGGCTTGGCACCGGTTGTATCGCAGCCTGGTTCGCTGTGCGAGTAGCGCAAAGTTATCTTTTCGGAGTGAAGGCTCATGATGCTGTGACCTTCGTCGTCGTGCTGGCAGTGCTGGGTGCATCTGGCCTTCTGGCGGCATATCTACCTGCACGTCGCGCTTCGGCGATCGACCCTATGCAGGCGCTTAGAGCGGAATAGGAGAAACTCGTTGCAATCCATCATTCAAGACATTCGCTATGCAATTCGCCAGTTAACGCACTCGCCGGGGTTTGCCGCTACCGTTATCATCACGCTGGCATTGGGCATCGGCGCCAACAGTGCAATCTTCACCATCTTTGATCAAGTGTTGCTCCGCATGTTGCCGGTGCACAATCCGAAGGAACTGGTGCGTTTTGAATGGAGCGGCAGCTTCTCTGGATCGATGAGCAGCTTCGGCGGCGATACAGATAATTACTTCTCCTATCCGATGTACAAAGACCTGCGCGATCGCAATACTGTCTTCACCGATATTCTTGCCGCCGATCGCACTGGTGTCGGTGTGTCCTGGCATAACCAGGCTGAGAATAAAGATGCCGAATTAGTGAGTGGAAATTACTTCGGCCTGCTGGGGCTTCGACCCGCTCTCGGAAGACTCATCGAGAGCTCCGACGATACTGCGAAGGATGCCAATCCAGTTGTTGTTTTGAGTTATGACTATTGGAAGACGCACTTCAGTGCTGACCGCGGTGTCGTTGGGAAGAGCTTGCTTATCAATGGTCATCCGTTCACTATTCTCGGTGTCGCGCCGGATGGTTTTGTCAGTGCAATTGGTGGCTACAGGCCTGGTGTATTTCTGCCACTCAGTATGAGTGAAGTTGCGATGCCCTGGACCAAGTCAAGAGATAATCTGAATAATCACCAATCCATCTGGTTGACACTGATTGCGCGTCTGAAGCCCGCAGTAACGGCACAGCAGGCAGAAGTATCCATGGCCCCGCTCTGGTACTCACTCCGCGCACAGGAGTTCATCGCATATAAGTCTTCTTCAGCTCGCTTCAAGAATGGATTTCTCAATCACAGCCATCTTTCGGTGAAAGATGATTCCACTGGATTTACACCTGAGCGGAGCGATCTCCGTACTCCGCTGTTTGTACTTATGGGTATGGTTGGAGTACTGGCTGCGATGTGTGCCGTCAACGTCGCCACGCTTCTTCTTCTGCGTGCAGCAGGACGCGTCCGCGAGATCTCCATGCGATATGCACTTGGAGCGGCACGGTCGAGAATCATTTTGCAACTGCTGGTCGAGGGCGCAGTGCTTGGCCTTTGCGGAGCAATCGCAGGACTGGCTCTTTCGCCTTTGATTGCTCGCGTTCTTGTGCAGATGATCAGCCACAGCGATGACATTGCCGACGTACCTTATTCTGCTACTGTCGATGGGCGCATCCTTGCATTCACGCTGCTGCTTTCGTTGTTGGTGAGTCTTGCGTTCAGCGTTGCACCGGCCCTGCAATTCATGCGCCCAAGGCTTGCCGAGACACTGCGCCAGAACACGGGCACAGCCTCAAAAGCTTCACAGCGTTTCCGAAAATTCGCTGTTGGATTACAGATTGCGTTGAGCGTTATTTTGCTTGGCGGCGCGGGCCTGTTTCTTCGCACTCTCACCAATCTTCGCGGGGAGAAGATTGGCTTTGCTGCGCAGAATGTTCTTCTCTTCGATGTAGATCCAACGCTCTCGGGATACAGTGACGATCGCACCGCCCAGGTGGAGATGTCAGTTATCGATGCGGTGCGCACTATCCCCGGAATTCAACAGGCCGCTGGAACCACGGACCCAGAGATCGCAGGGGACTCCAGCACCACGAACTTTACCGTGCAGGGGCATGTGGCGCCGGAAGAAGAGGACATGAACTTCGAAGCCCCCTGGATAACCACCTCCTATTTTGCAACGCTGCGTCAGCCTATTCTTGCGGGTCATGAATTCACGGCTGCGGATACCAAGGGAAGTCCGCATGTGGCAATCGTCAATCTCACATTCGCCAATCGCTTTTTTGGTTCGCCACAGAATGCCCTTGGCCGACTCATCGCCGACGGTGGTGGAGATGGTACAAAGCTCGATACAACGATTATCGGTGTTGTAGGCGACGTAAAGCATCGCAACATGCGCTCCAAGCCGCGTGGCACAATTTATCGCCCTTATCTGCAGGAAAATCACCCTGGCGGTATGGTCTTCTATGCATTGACCGCTCAGAAGAGTGATTCGGTTGAGATCACCATTCGCGAAAGCATACATCGTCTCGATCCCAAGCTCGTTGTCGACGGCATGCGCACTATGGAGCAACAGGTAGATCTGAGTGTTTCAAATGAGCGCACGCTGGCAATGCTGGCAATGAGCTTCTCCGCTCTGGCCTTGGTCATGACGGCGGTTGGTCTTTACGGCGTGCTCGCTTTTGCAACAGCGCAGCGCACTCGTGAGATCGGCGTACGTATGGCTCTTGGTGCACAGCGCAGCTCCGTCGTTGCACTGGTTATGCGGGAGATGGCAATCACTACAATTATCGGAGTAGCGATTGCATTGCCCGCATCGATTGCCTTAGCTCATTTGCTGCAAAGCCAGCTCTACGAAGTGAAGCCCGGAGATCCGGTCACTCTCATCGCCTGCGTTTTTGCCAGCGCAGTCATGGTCGTGATCGCGGCTGCAATTCCAGCCCGTCGCGCAGCCTCTATTGATCCCATGCGAGCACTGCGATCAGAATAGACCAGGCAGTCCGCCAAAAGAATCGGAGTAATAAACAGCATGATTGATCTAAAGAAAATCGAGCGCAGTTACAAGACCGGCCACACGGAAACATGGGTGCTGCGCCACGTGAATCTCACCATCAATCCCGGTGAATTCGTCACTGTGATGGGTCCATCGGGAGCAGGGAAGTCTTCACTGCTGAATGTACTTGCCATGCTCGATGATCAATGGTCCGGTGAGTTTTATTTTGAAGACGAAGCCGTCCATCGCATGAATCGCAAGCAGCGTGCCGACCTTGCTCGCAGGCGCATTGGCATGGTATTTCAGAGCTATCATCTGCTCGATGATTTGAGCGTCGCCGAGAACATCGACCTGCCACTGTCTTACAAAGACATTCCGCGTGCAGAGCGTCAGGCGCTCGTTGCCGACACGCTTGATCGGTTCAATATCGTTGGGAAAAAAGATCTCTTCCCCAGTCAACTTTCCGGGGGACAGCAACAACTCGTCGGCATTGCGCGCGCCGTCATTCACAAGCCGTCACTGCTGCTTGCGGATGAGCCAACTGGAAACCTGCATTCTGGGCAGGCAAAAGAAATCATGGAGCTATTCCGTCAGTTGAATGAACAGGGCACCACGATCATTCAAGTAACTCACTCAGAAGAGAACGCAAAATATGGCAGCCGCATCATCGAGCTTCGCGACGGATGGCTCTATTCCGATACTGCGGGAATTGCTCAAGGTGCAATATCAGGAGTGCAATCGTGAATCCTTTTCTATCGAAGTGCAAGGAGAAGTCAGTGCCAGCGTCTATGAAAGCGGTTGCTTCGCTATGCATTTTGAGCCTTGCCTCGCAGATCGTTGTCCCGGCCACAGCTCAGAGCACTCAGAATGATGTTGCAGGTGCGCCCGCTACGCAAACTGCAACGACGACGACACCTGCGACTAAATCATCCGAGGCCATTCCTTTTGATCTGTTGCAGCATGCCTCGCGTAATCCCATTGACGCTTATCGCGGCAAGAACGTACCACCGCCAAACATGGCGAATTCAGTGCAGCTTAATTCTCTCGTGAGAGATGGCAAGCTATATCTGTCCTTACATGATGCGATCGATCTTGCTCTTGAAGACAATCTCGACATGGTCATCGCTCGCTATAACCTGCCCATCGCGCAGACGGACATCCTGCGTACGGCGGCCGGTGGACAGGCACTCGGTGTAAACACAGGTGTTGTCTCCGGCACCCCAGGCGGCGCAGGCGGCGGCCTCGGCGGTGGTTCAGGAGCCGGTGCCGGTGGTACGACGAGTGGTGCAGGCGGCGCCGGTGCAGGTGCATCGGGCTTGGTCCAGAACACAATCGGTACCGGAACCAACGTCTCCAATTACGATCCATCGATCAATGTCACGACCTACATTGATCACACCACGCAACAGTTGCCTAACCAGGTCCTTTATGGCATCCCGGTTATTCATCTGAATGAGTTCCTCGCTAACGCATCCTACGTGCAGGCGTTTCCGACAGGCGGTAGCATTCAGGCCACCTGGAATAACAATCGGCAAACTACGAACAGCCCAAACAACACTTTCAATCCGCAGTTGAGTTCCTTTGTCGAGCTTTATGTTCAACAGCAATTGCTCGCTGGTTTTGGATTGGGCCCCAATCTCCGCTTCCTGCATATTGCACGCACCAACCAGAAGGTTTCCGACATCGCCTTCCGCGCCCAGGTGATCGCTACTGTGACGCAAATCTGCAATCTTTATTGGGATCTGGTGAGTGCTTACGACAATGAGCAGGTAAGCGAGCGCTCGGTTGCTTTTGCTACGGAGACATTGAATACCAGCCGTCAGCAATTGAAGCTGCAGGCTATCCCCGAAATGGATGTGCTCAAGGCGGAAGGGGAATTGGCTACCCGTCAACAGGATTTGACCGTGGCTCGCACCAACCTTGAGTTGCAAGAGTTGTACATGAAGAACGCGATCACCCGCAGCCTCGACGATCCTATTCTGGAAGAGATGCCGGTTGTGCCAACGGATCATATTGGAACCCAGGTAGAGGGAACCTCTGAGCCGGTGCAGGACATGATTGCCGACGCACTCAAGAATCGTACCGAGGTGCAGGAAAACACACTGACCATGCAGAACAGTGAACTCAGTCGCAAGACTGCACGTAACGCTCTGCTTCCATCCCTATCAGTCTATGGATTCATTGACGGTCAGGGTTATGGCGGTACTACGACTCCTTCGACAGTTGCTCCAGGCACTCCGATTCCGGGGCCAACCGGTTACGGCACGGCTCTTGATAATGCCTTGAACTACACCTCTCCGGAGTATCAGGTAGGCTTCCAGTTGAGCATTCCATTGCGTAATCGCATTGCAAAGGCAGCGCAATACCGCACTGAACTTGAATATCGTCAAACGCAGGTCTATCAGGAAGAATTGAAGAAGAAGATCCGCATCGAAGTGCGCAGCGCGCGCTTTGCTTTGGAGCAAGGTGCAAGCCGTGTCGACGCGGCAAGGAATGCGCATGACCTGGCACAGAAAACACTGGACATCATGCAAAAGGAGCAGAAGTTAGGAGCCGGTTCAAATCAACAAACTCTTGCGTCCGAGCATGACCTGGCCCTGGCCGAATCCGCCCTGGTTGCTGCCGAGACCTCCTATGAAAAAGCGCGTATCGAGGTGCGGCGTGCGACGGGTACAGTACTTGAAGAATTTGGCATCGCAATTGAGGCGAATCGCAAGGGAAATTTGACAGGCGCAGTCAGTCGCGAGACAACAGCACCAGTTCCGAGTGGACAGCAGTAGTTACGGACTGACACACTGGCAAGAGCATATGACAACGGGCAATAAAACAAGCGCGACAATCGACAAACCCTATAAGCTGCTGATCGCGGATGATCAGCCGCAGATTCTCGAGGCATTGCGGCTTCTGCTCAAGCCTGAGGGCTACCAATTGGAGCTGGTGCGGACGCCGGCACTGCTTCTCGAGGCTCTCTCGCATGAGAGCTTCGATGGGGTTTTGATCGATCTGAACTACACGCGGGATACGACCTCTGGACAGGAGGGAATGGATCTCGTCGTCCGCGTCAAGGAGATTGACCCGCAGCTTCCCGTTGTCGTCATGACCGCGTGGGGCAACATCGATCTTGCCGTTGAAGCAATGCGCCGGGGTGCTGGCGATTTCATTCAGAAGCCATGGGAAAACGCGCGATTGATCAGTGTGTTACGCACGCAGATGGAACTGCATCGCAGCCAGAAGCGAACGCAATGGCTTGAAGCGGAGAATCGCATTCTACGCGCGCCCGGTGCTCCTGATTTCATAGCCACTGCGCCTTCCATGCGCCAGGTGATCGAGACAATGTCTCGCGTAGGCCCCTCAGATGCGAACGTTCTTATCACCGGAGAACACGGCACAGGAAAAGAAGTCGTCGCACAGATGCTGCATCGGCTCTCCTCGCGATCGTCACGCACACTTGTCGCCGTTAATACTGGAGCGTTGCCGGAAGGGACATTCGAGTCCGAACTTTTCGGACACGTAAAAGGCGCATTCACGGATGCGCGAACAGACCGCATCGGGCGTTTTGAATTGGCCAACGGTGGCACACTTTTTCTGGATGAAATCGCGAACATTCCAATTCGCCAGCAGGCAAAACTTCTTCGCGTGCTTGAGACTGGTGAGCTTGAGCGCGTCGGCTCATCGCGAACACAATCCGTCGATGTCCGCATCGTTTCAGCGACGAATGCAAACCTGCGACAAGACTGCGCCGAAGGCCGCTTCCGCGAAGATCTTCTCTTCCGGCTTAACACTGTTGAGATAGAGCTTCCGCCGCTGCGCGAACGTCGTGAAGATATTCCTGCATTGGCCGGGCACTTCCTCGCACGCCATGCTACCCGCTATCGACGCCAGATTCAGGGCCTTGAACCGTCAGCACTGCAATTGATGCTGCAATACAACTGGCCTGGCAACGTGCGAGAACTCGATCATACCGTCGAGCGCGCCGTTCTAATGGCTCGCGGAGACCGCATCGATGCTGTCGATCTCGCTCTGCATCCTCAGCGCAGCAGCTCCAGCAGCACTGCTTCAGGCGGATCGCAGAGTCTCGACGAGATGAGCCTTGAGACCGTGGAGTCGATCCTCATTCGCAAGGCTCTTGCGCGCGTAGGAGGCAATGTCAGCCAGGCCGCTGATGCTCTCGGCCTCAGCCGCGGAGCGCTCTATCGGCGGATAGAAAAATATGGTCTCTGAGAGGGATGAGCCTGAAGAAGCGTCAGTAAACGAACGGCCGCTCAAACGCCTGCCGCTGGCACGCTCCGGACGCAGACTCAGCTTTGAGCGCAGCCTGCGTTTGTGGCTTTATCTGATGGGGCTTCCAACTCTTGCTCTGCTCGCCCTACTGCTTCATAAGATCGATACCGATTTCTCAGTTCAATGGATTGCGCTTGTATCAACCGCCATCGCCTGGACTTTCGCTGTATCCCTCGTGACAGAACACATCATTCGGCCTCTGCAGACGCTCGCAAACGTAGTTGCCGCCTTACGCGAAGACGATTATTCCTTTCGTGCCAGGGGCGCTCGCCGCAATGACGCAATGGGCGATCTCGCGCTTGAAATCAATGCATTGGCCGGCATGTTACAGGCTCAGCGTATCGGAGCCATGGAGGCTATGGCGCTTGTTGAGCGAGTGATGAAGTCCATGCAATCTCCCGTGTTGGCCTTCGATCCCGATGGGAGACTTAAGCTTCTCAATGCTGCGGCAGAACGAGCGTTTGATCTTCGCGCGCAAAGTGCGCTGGGCCGCTCCACAAGCAAGCTCAATCTCGAGCATCTATTGCAAGCCGAAGACAACGACCTTTTATCGCTTGGAAACTCGCAACAGTTGGCGCGCTGGGTAGTCAAGCGCACCGGCTTTCGCCTCCGCGGTGTTCCGCATTCCCTCTTCGTTCTATCGGATGTCAGTGAAGCATTGCGGGAAGAAGAGCGTCTCGCCTGGGAACGACTCATTCGCGTTCTCGGTCATGAAATCAACAACTCGTTAACTCCAATCAAATCGATCGCAGGCAGTCTCCGCAGTCGATTGATCACCCTCGATCCAAGGTCAGAGGAAGAAGATGATTTTGCACGTGGGCTCGAAGTCATCGAAGATCGCGCGGAATCCCTCAATCGTTTTCTGCAGGCCTATCGTGAACTCATGGGCTTACCCGCCCCCAGGCTTGAACCCATCTCTCTTGCTGCGCTGATCAAACGTGTAGTGCAGCTTGAGACGCGTCTTTCCGTCAAGATCACTGGTTCTTCCAATGTCGAACTCCTCGCTGACCCGGATCAACTTGCACAGGCACTGATCAACCTCATCCGCAACGCAGCGGAAGCGGCGCTAAGTCCGGATGTGGCCGTTGTCCCCGATTCAATAGTAGAGAGAGTTCCGCAGGTCTCTATCACCTGGGAAACCAGTGGCAACGAAGTGCTCATCTCAATTCTCGACAACGGTCCCGGCCTATCGAATGCAAGCAACCTGTTCGTGCCCTTCTATACAACCAAGCCTGGCGGTACGGGAATTGGACTCGTTCTCGCGCAGCAGATAGCACTTGCTCACACCGGTTCCGTGCAGCTTACCAACCGTATCGACAGCAATGGATGTCGAGCCGACATCCGCTTGCCCCTCGCTGCTTCCCGCCAATCTTCCTGAAAAAAACACTCCTGTGTTATTTCCACACGAAATATGTGGCATAACCACATGAGATGTGCCATTCTAGTGTGGTCATAACACAGGAGTGCGCATGGGCGAACAAAAAGCCGAACCGAAACTGGATATTTTGCAAGGCACGCTTGATCTCATGGTCCTGCAGACCCTGTCTGTCATGGGCTCACAGCACGGCTACGGCATCGCCCGCCGCATAGAGCAAGTCAGCGATGACACGATCCTGTTGAACCAGGGAACGATCTATGCAGCGCTCGTTCGCCTTCAGCATCGCGGATGGATCGCGGCCGAATGGGGCATCTCCGAGAACAATCGCAAAGCCAAGTTCTACTCCATCACCAGGGCTGGAAAGAAGCAGTTACTCAAGGATGCAGCCTACTGGCAGCGTTTGTCCGAAGTGATGGGCCGTGTACTGACAATGGACGAAAGTGGTGGCACGCAATGACACCGCAGCAGCCCAAATCAATCCTGGCGGCGCTGCGTCGAGGTCTGAATCGGCTCTGGTCTTTCTTCCGCAAAGGCCCTCTCGATGACGATCTCAATGAGGAAATGGCCGCGCACATCGACCTCGCAACCGAAGAGAAAATGCGCAGTGGACTCTCGCGCGTGGAAGCGCGCAGACAAGCAATGATCCAGTTTGGAGGCATCATGCAGGCAAAAGAAAATCAACGGGCGACTCGGGGAATTCCAAGCCTCGATATTCTTGTTCAGGATCTTACCTATAGCTGGCGCACGCTTCGGCGTGATACCTCTTTCACGATGATCGCTGTGATCATTCTTGCCATCGGCATCGGCGCCAACATCTCAGTGTTCAGCGTGGTTAATACCATCCTCTTCCGCCCGCTGCCCTTTCGCGATCCGGACCAATTGGTTCGCATGGGACCCATCACTGGCAACAAGGGTGGCATGTCCACCGCGACGTACTCTAGCGATGCCTACGAAGTCTTCGCCTCTAAAACAAAGACTCTACGGGATGTCATGGGCTACTTTGCTTTCTCTGATCGTGACAATGTGCGCCTCAATCGTGGCGGCACCCCGCTTCCCGTTTCGATGATCATGGTGACAGGAAACTTCTTCAAAGCGCTCGGAGTTGAGCCCTCGCTGGGACGACTCTTTACGGCTGAGGAATCCCAGAAGAATGCACGCCCCGTAACTTTGTTGAGCTATCCATTCTGGCAGCGCCAATTCGGCGCAGATCCCAACATTATTGGTAGAGCTATCAGCTTTGGCAATACTCCCGTAACAGTTGTTGGCGTGCTTCCAGAGAATTTCGATTTCGGAGCAGTCTTCGAGCCGGGCGCAAAGATAGATCTCTTTACTCCTGTGAATATGGATGAGATTCGAGAAGAGGGAAATACGCTCGCTCTCTTTGGTCGCCTGCAGCCGAACGCGACACTCCAGCAAGCTCAGGGAGAGGTGAATCTTCTCTTTCCCGATTTGCCGGGAAGCCTCAAGCATCCCGAGTGGAAGCCAGGTTACACCGCTGGCGTTCAAACGTTGAAGGACTATGTAAGTGGCAAGTTGCGGCGTTCTCTAATCGTCGTTTGGATTGCAGTTGGGTTGATTCTCCTGATCGTCTGCGTGAATCTCTCCAATCTTTTATTGGCCCGCGCCGCTACACGTAGAAAGGAATTCGCTCTGCGCAGTGCACTTGGTGCAGGGCGCGGACGCATCATTCGTCAACTGCTCACCGAAAGTATCGTGCTCTCATTCACCGGAGCGATTCTCGGCCTCGGCCTTGCATATGTGACCACCTACTATCTCGCACACAAAGGCTCGGTCGCCTTGCCACTGCTCGGCAGCATTCGCGTTGATGGCACTGCTCTCGTCTGGACGCTGCTGATCACCATGGCAACTGCTCTGGTCTTTGGATTGATACCGGCTTTTAGAACCACGGGTAAGAATCTGCAGGAAGACCTCAAAGATACGGGTCAGGGAGTAAGCGAAGGTCGCAGTCACGACTTTCTACGCTCCTTCCTTGTCATCTCTGAAGTTTCTCTGGCCTGTGTCCTTCTCGTAGGCGCCGGGTTATTGCTGCGCAGCTTCCTTCAGGTGATGGATGTGGATCTTGGATTCAGTCCCAGCCAGGCAGCCGCTATCAAAGTCGACTACAACGACGGCAACAATGCCGATAAAAAAGTAGCTATCTTTCAAGAAATGCAGCGTCGTATCGAGGCGCTGCCGGGTGTGGAGTCCGCAGGCATCTCCGATAATCTTCCCCTCGATCGCAATCGAAGCTGGGATATTTCAGCCAAAGGCGTTCAGTATCCCAGGGGATTACTTCAGGCCACCTTCGTCTATATCGTTTCACCTGGCTATCTACACTCCATCGGTATGCGCCTCGCGGCCGGTCGTGATTTCACGTGGGCTGATGGGCCCAAGGATGAGAAGGTCGTCATCATCAACCAGACGGTAGCACGTAAGCTGTGGCCCGGTCAGAATCCGATTGGCCGGATAGCATCTGCTGGCGGAGACGATGCCCGTGTTATTGGTGTCATCGATGATGTACAGACAGATACGATCGAGGGCGAATCTGGCTGGCAGATGTATATGCCTCTATCGCAGCAGGGCAATGACGGCGCGCAATTAGTCGTCCGCACCAAGCTTCCTCCCGCAGCACTGGCGTCAAGCGTGATGACGACACTTCGCAGCATGAACCCGGCACAGCCAGCGACCGAGTTCCGCCCACTGCAGCGGCTTGTGGATCGCGCTGTCTCCCCTCGACGGTTCTTCGTCTTGCTGGTAGCCTTCTTCGCCGTGCTTGGTGTGGTGCTGGCTTCGCTCGGCATCTATGGCGTAATCTCCTATTCCGTGACCCAGAGGACAAAGGAAATCGGCATTCGGATGGCCCTCGGTGCAACCGCGGAGCGGGTTCAATTCGACGTGATTTCAAGAACGCTGCGCCTTGCTTTTATTGGCATTGTCGTAGGCACCGTCTTTTCATTCATAACCTCCAGGCTGATTGCGTCCTTGCTCTTCGGCACCCGTCCGACAGACCCGATCACATTCGTCGGCATGGTCGTGCTTCTGGGTTCCATGGCCCTCTTCGCGGGATATATTCCAGCCCGGCGAGCTTCGCGTATTGAGCCTATGGATGCGTTGCGCCTGAACTGAAACGGTACCCGTCAGACCAAGAGGGGATGTCGATTCCGGCATTCCCTGTTGGTCGTTCGAAAAAATGCGCCAACGATGGAACATCGACACTCTTCTGACCGTACCTCTGACCATCAGGGAGTGCGCCCATGAGAGTTCTACAACAGGATCTTGCCTACACCTTCCGGCGTCTTTCACGTGCGCCAGGGTTTGTGATCGCGGTCGTTGTCTCGATTGGCTTAGGCATTGCCGCGAATGCCACCATCTTTTCCATGGTGAGTCGATTTGTCCTACGCCCTGCTCCCGTCGGAGATCCCTCCACTCTGCTTAATCTCCACACGTTGCATGATGGCGATCAGTGCTGCAACAACTTCCCCCAGCCCGTCTTTAAAGACCTTCGCGATCAGGCGAAATCCTTCAGCGGAGTAGCAGCCTACAACGAACTGGTTCCCGCCTCCATCGGTGGCAATGGCGAGCCAGAACGTGTCTGGGGCCAGGCCACATCTGCAAATTTCTTCCGTGTGTTGCAGATCCCGATGACTGTTGGCCGTGGCTTTCTGAATGAGGAAGAGAATCAGCAAACGATCGTGTTGAGCCATCGTTTGTGGAAGCGTCGTTTCGCTTCAGACCCGAATATTGCAGGCAAAGCCATAGTTCTCTCCGGACGACCGTACACTGTCGTCGGCGTAGCCCCCGAGGGCTTTCGCGGAGTTGATCTCATCCTGGATTCCGAGTTCTGGGTTCCACTTGGCAACGTAACATCTCTGGTCCCAAATCTCACCAACATCGACTCTCGCGACATGCACTGGCTTGCCGTCGTTGCGCGTCTCAAGCCTGGTGTCACCCAGTCCCAGGCCAGGTCCGAACTTGCTACTCTCGCCAAGCGCCTCGCTGCAACCTATCCCGCCACGGACAAGGGGAATGGCTTCCTCTTTGAGCAGGCAGGCTCACTTCCGCCCCGGGACAAGTCTACGGTCCTTCTTTTTCTGGGAGCGCTCTCGATCGTCGTATTGCTTGTTCTCTGCATTGCTTGTGCCAACGTTGCGAACCTGCTGTTGGCCCAGACCGCAGGTCGTCAGCGCGAGATGGCAGTACGGCTCGCCCTGGGAGCAACGCGCGCGCGCATCGTTCGTCAGATGATGATCGAATCCATCCTGCTCGCGCTCAGCGGGGGAGTACTGGGCGCAGCCCTCTCGCTCATGGCCACGCATGCTCTCTCTACCTTTCGCCTGCCCGCGCCAGTGCCTCTGGACTTAACGCTGAATGTGGACTGGCGTGTCATGGCTTATACCTTCGCGCTCAGCGTCGGCGCGGGTCTTATCTTTGGCATGATCCCCGCGTGGGTAGCCTCGCGTCCCAGGCTTGCAAACGCACTCAAAGGCGAAGACGCGCTTGCCCGCCCAGGCCGCAAATGGACATTACGCAACGTCCTTATCATTGGCCAGATCGCGATGTGCCTCGTCCTGCTCACCTCTACAGGACTTTTCCTGCGCAGCCTGCAACAGGCCGCTAACATTGATATAGGCTTTCGCTCCAACGGGATCCTGAGCCTCTCCGTCGATCCTCGTCTTCACAGCTACACGCCGGAACGTACCATACAGTTTTTCACCCTGCTTCGTCAGCGCGTCGCAGCACTGCCTGGAGTTGCTTCTGTAGTCGTCACCGACAGCGTTCCATTGAACGGAGGCAATCGCAGCGATGGATTCCATGCGCGTATCAAGCCCAAATCCCTCACGGGAGCCGTCAGTGAACCCGACCCAGTCGTAGAAATGTACATGGCTACCCCGGGCTATTTTGAAGCAATGGGAATCCCGCGACTCGCAGGCCGTGATTTTGCCGAAGAATCTCCCGCAGGTCCCAAGGTTGCGGTTATTAACCAAGTCTTCGCGCAGAAAGTCTTCGGTGCAGAAAATCCCATTGGGCAGGTAGTAATGGACGGCGATATTCCCTATCAGGTCATCGGCGTCGTGGCCAATATCAAAGCCCGTTCAATAGGTGAAGAAAATCGCGCCATCCTCTTTCGTTCGCTCGATCAGACCGTTGCGTCTGATCCTTCTTTCACCGGTTACACAATCCTCGTACGCTATCAAGGCAACCCCGAGGCAATCGTATCTTCCGTTCGTGATCAGATTCGAGCACTCGATCCAGCAATGGCTGTTTACAACATTCAAACCATGCAGGAGCATCTCCGCGATGCGTTCTTCCTGCCGCGTCTCGCCGCAACTTTATTCGGAACTTTTGGAGCGATAGGTCTCACACTCGCCGCCGTCGGCTTATATGGAGTGATGAATTATTCCGTGAGTCGCCGCACCCGCGAAATCGGCATTCGTATGGCTCTGGGCGCGCAGGTTGGAGCAGTGCAGCGCCTCATCGTTCGCCAGGGCATGGTGCTGACATGCATCGCGCTCATCGTCGGATTGCCCGCCGCATTTGCGCTCGCGAAGCTGTTCACAAGTGTTCTCTATGGCATTCACACAAACGATCTGGCGACCTTTGTTGTCGTTCCAGTCTTTCTCGCAGTAGTGGCGTTCATCGCGTGCTGGCTCCCTGCACGTCGAGCCTCACGCGTAGATCCGCAGATCGTACTGCGTTACGAATGACGGGCGCGCAGTATGTTCATCTCTTGGTTTTTAAATGTGCCATTGTCCCTTGCGGATAACTAGTCGACTCGCGCACTACAAGTTCAGTCGGTATGTCAAACTCCTGCCGCCCGGATGATTGTCCCGGCTGTTCTACATGCGCACGCAGCGCAGCAAAAGCAGCCTTGGCCAGCGTGTATCGCGACATCTGAATCGTAGTGAGAGGCGGCATTGTAACCTGCGCAATGTGAATGTCGTCAAAGCCAATCACTGATAAGTCATCCGGCACACGCAGCCCCGCCCGATACGACTTATGCAAAACTCCAATCGCAGTCATGTCATTCGAACACATCACAGCAGTCGGCATTTCTTTTCCAGCGAGAAGAGAGCCCATCGCCGCCACGCCACCCTCAAGTGTGTGATCTCCCTGGACAATCCAATCGGGATGAGGCGTGATCCCGCATTCCTGCATTGAATTGAAAAATGCAGTGAGTCTTGATTGCGCAGAATGCAGCCTGATTGGCCCGGTTACAAAGGCGATACGCCTGTGCCCCAGGGCAGCCAGATGCTGTACTCCCTGCCGAATCCCGTGTTGATAGTCAACTCTCAATACGCTGACCCCAGGCCGATCCGGGCCGACATCGACAAACACCAGTGGAATTTTTCGCTTTGCGAGTTGCTCCAGCAACGGCTCTTCAATGCCAAAGGTCATCACCGCGACGCCTTCCACTTTGCGTTCCAGCATACGGCGAATGCAATACGACATTCGCTGCGGATCATAGTTCGTAGAGCTGATGAGAATCTCGTATCCACTATCGACAGCGATGTCCTCAAAGCCTTGAATCAGTTCCGGAAAAAACGGATTTGTAATTTCAGATATCAATAGCCCAAAGATTTTGCTTCGCCCGGAAACCAACGCGCGCGCCTGCGTATTCGGCACATAATCCAGCCTCTCAATCACGTCCCACACACGCTTCGCCATCTTCGGGTTCACAGTGCTGACACCATTGATCGTGCGCGACACAGTAGCGATGGAGACATCAGCCAGACGAGCGATGGTCCGAATATCCATTCTCTCTGGAACAACGTCCCCCACCTGAGACGCATCTGGCTTAGGCCCCGCAGCTTTGGCGCGCTTGATTTTTATAGGCTTTTCCGGCAAATAATCCACCCTACAGGAAATCGTTTTCGCAGCACTCAAATTTCAATCCAAGTGTATTAGATTTGGCAATCAAATGGGATATATGCTAACGGGGCAGTCCACATACAGCATCAAAGCCCCGAACTTAGCCCTACCCATGGCCTTCGTCGTCACCCTTGCTTTTGCCTTTGTCCTTGTCGTTCTGTCTGTCATTTCCGCAGGAAATCTGCTTCTTCCTTGGCCGTTGCCGTTCTAGCTAAAAGTCACGTAAGGCGTATAAAAATCATCCACAAACCCCATCCATTCTGTAGTTCCGATAAAACGATTTCTCAAACACATTTCAGAAATGAGAGATATTCAATGGAGCGACCCCTGCAGCTACTGCTATCGTTGAGCAGCCTGTAAAAAATTCCATCTGGCGGAGAAGAATTCAATGTCTCAGAGCCACCTTGAAGAGCACGTCAATCTCATCGCTAAACATGAACAAGAGTTTCTAAACAGGCGCACCTATAGCGAAAAAATTGGCGACCGGATGGCCGGGTTCATCGGCAGCCTTACCTATGTTTTTATTCACATTGCGGCAGTCTGCGGCTGGGTCGCCTGGAACACCCTGCCGTACTTCCATCTGCGCCACTTTGATCTCTTTCCGTTCCCGCTTCTCGACACTATCCTGGCCTTCGAGGCGATCCTGGTCGCAAGTTTTATTCTCATGCGTCAATCGAGAATGAGCAGGCGCGCAGACGAACGGGAGCAACTCATGCTCCAGGTATTGCTGCTTACCGAGCGTGAGATTACCGCGGTATTAAGTGTCGATCGACAGATCGCAGAACGAATGGGTCTGAGGGAAATAGCTGACGATGAAGAAATAGCCGAGATGAGCCAGCAGACCTCGATTGACGACGTAGCGGATACCATCAAAGAAATATTGCCAACAGAATAAATCCCATAAGACTCTCAATAGAGTAAAGAGTGCCATTGCATAGATGGAAACGGCCAATTCTATTGGAGCGGGAGACCGGGATCGAACCGGCGATATTCAGCTTGGGCTGATGTTGCTGAGGAAGCCAGAGAGAACGACGACAAGGCTAAGACAGATGGCGTCAGCGCGGAGTGTGGAGAGTAGTAACCTGGTTTGCTCGATGGCCCACGTAGACCGATACAACAAACCTTTCAAATCCTGTGCTCTGAATTAAGAGGATTTGCGGACTCCGCAAGTGCGCAACAAAGATGACTTGGGCTCGCGAAGCCTACGAATCGTCATTGGCTGGCAACAGAACACACGCTGGATCATGCGTTCCATGCTTGCTTCGGTAACTGTCGCGGCTTCCGAGCGGCCAGAAGATACTTCAGCCACTCGGTAAATCATGAGAGGTAGATTACTGTTGTTGCTGCCGCACGACAGGTAACTAGTCTGTTCACTCGTTTGACATAAAGCTAAGCTACTTCCGTAGGGACCGCTTAGTTCTTCAGCAAGACATTAAACGCATTGTCAAAAAACAACTCAAGCGGCTTGTCGCTCTGCAATGCTTTTGCCCGGACTTGCGCGCCCTCCCAACTATTGACCAGCAACGCGGCAACGTCATCAGGTTTAACAGTTTTGGGCAGCTCCTGCTTCTCAACGGCCTCTCGAATCGTTCTGGCGATAGCACTCTGCCAGGCGTCGAACGCCTGTCCCAGAAATTTCCGGATCTCCGGATTCTGTCCTGCAACCTCCAGGGTCATATTGCCGAGAAGACAGCCCGCAATCGGTCCACCGCGAACTCCATAAGTTGCAATCAAGTCTTTGAAGTAGCGGCGCAATTTCTTCAGCGGTGAAAGATTCGAGCCGTCAAGCAGCCTTTCCCAACGCTCCTGCTCACCGGCAGCGTACCGCTTAATCACCTCAAGTACGAACTCGTCCTTGGTGGTGAAGTGATGATAGAAAGACCCTTTCGGAACTTTCGCCGCCTCCAAAATCTGATTGACTCCAGTGGCCATATACCCGGCGGTGTGGATCAAACCGAGGCCAACATGAATGAGGTTTTCTTTTGTCGTTTGTTTACTCATGTAAGTATGATTAGACTAGTCTAAATCATCCTCCGTTGCATATCTTTTGTTATCACCCTGCTCCAGATTGCAATGGCTGTGTCGATATACGTTAACCACAGCTCCTGAGCGCTGATGAAAGAGCAACTGGGAGGCGACCGTCGCTGCTGCCCCCCAATGTCTTCCTGATAAGTCTTGAATGATTAGCTTCGTTCAGTTGGAGCTACCATTCAGCTTTGCGATGAGAGTGTTGCCAAACTCTTCGGCTGACATCGGCTGCTGGCCAGTGATGAGTTCGCGATCAACCACTACATTCGGATGCCAGTTGGTAAACGTATCAACGTGAGCACCAGCCTCGGCAAGAGCATTAACCGGATAGAACTGCACATAGCCACCCAGGCCCTTAGGGCCTTCAAGAACGTCCTCTTCACCAGTCGAGAAAATCGTTACATGGTAACCTGCGTAAGGCCAGCCCTTTGCCAGGAAGCTTGCGCTTCCGTCGCCTGCAATCAAGGCTTTCTGGAAGGCTTCTGAATCGCTCAGTGCAATGACCGACGGAAAGCTCTATCTACTTGCGGAATTTCTAGTGAAGCCTGAATTGCTGGAAGAGACAAAGGAAGTTTTTTCTAAGCTTCTTCCCACCGTTTTGAAGGAGCCGGGTTGTGAGGCCATATATACGACCTCGATCGATAGCGACCCGAGCAAACTCGTTTTCTTCGAAAGCTTCTCTTCCGAAGAAGCACACAAGTTCCACATGGCACAGGATTACACGCACGGGCTTGCTGTAGATCTCGAAAGCAAACTTGCGGGGCCAATGAAGGTGACGAAGCTCAACGCCTTCTAGAGGAGGCGTTGAGCCTAAATCGTGGAATGCTATACGTCTCGATTTGCTTTTCGACTGCGCCCTTCAGCGCTGGTCTTTTTGACAGGCTTTCGATCGTTTGAGGGTTTGCCTTTTGCCTGATAGCCCTTTAACTTCCGGGTGATATACACTTCAATCTCACTTAACTTCGCTATCTTTCCGCGGATAACTTCACGGCCCTCTTCGAGAAATTGAATCAATTGCTCTTGTGTATATCCTGCGGCAGTGACCTTGAGAATTGGCCCGATCTCACTCAAAGAGAGTCCTAATCGCTGGAGGTCGCGGATATTTTCTATCGTCTTTAAGACAGACAAATTGTATTCACGATACGTTCTGCTACTGGCCTGCCGCGGTGTCGACGTGATTAGACCAAGCTCCTCGTAATGGCGAATACCGTCTTTGGACAAACCTGCCATTTTCGCGATCTCGTTGATCAGCATCTTGTCCTCTTGACTGTTGGGTTACTCCACACAGTATATTAGTTGAGTCGGGCATGAAAAAGGGTAGTGGCTAGAGTAAATAAATGAGGTTAGTAAATAAATGAGGTTCGAACCTCATCTCCTACTTTGGGAGCTAAAAGGAATATAGGCAAGTGAGTATAAGCCCCACTACCAATCCAGCTGTAACAAGAACGCAGCTTCGAACAATGTGGTTGGCTTCAATAGGCGGAGCACTTGAGTTCTACGACTTCGTTATCTTTGTCTTCTTCACCGCCGTCATCGGAAAACTATTTTTTGCAGCAAATTTGCCGGATTGGGTAAGGCAACTCCAAACCTTTGGCATCTTCGCCGTAGGCTACATCGTGCGCCCACTCGGTGGAATTGTCATGGCGCATCCCGGAGATACTTTAGGCCGAAAGCGTGTCTTCACTCTCAGCATCCTGCTCATGGCATTTCCCACGCTCATCATTGGCCTTGTACCCACATACCGCTCGATCGGAATTGGGGCGCCACTTCTCTTGCTCGTCATGCGAGTACTGCAGGGAATGGCGATCGGTGGTGAAGCACCAGGAGGCTGGGTGTTTGTCGCAGAACATGCGCCTGCGCACCGAACCGGCCTCGGGATTGGGCTTCTCACCTCGGGACTAAGTTTCGGTATCCTGATTGGATCGCTTGTAACCACGCTAATGCATCTCTTTCTGAGTCCCGAACAAATTCTCGCAGGCTTCTGGCGGTTGCCGTTTCTGCTTGGAGGCGTGTTGGGATTCTTCGGCTTGATCCTACGCAGAAAGCTTCAGGAAACACCTGTCTTTGAGGAGATCCGGACCCAGGCACAAGCGAGACGTGAACTACCTCTTTGGGTGATCCTAAGAACTTCGCCGCGAGCTGTTGTTGCCTCATTTGCAGGCACATGGGTGCTCACTGCTGGAATCCTCGTCGTCATTCTCATGACGCCGACGTTGCTCCAAAATGTGTTCCGCCTTAATGCGGATAAAATTCAGATTGCGAATCTTGCTGGCACAGCAGCCTTGGTTGTCTCGACAACTGTGATTGGTATGGCGGTGGACCGTTACGGGTTAAAGCGGCTCGCGATTCCGAGCATGGCCTTTCTGGCTCTTTCCACCTATGCTCTTTACTTCGCAGCAATGCATGCACCTGGCGCGATCCTGCCGCTCTACATCCTGGCCGGGTTCGGTGCTGGTGCTGTCGTACTGACGCCAATCGCCATGGTTAACGCATTTCCACCGCTCGTTCGGTTCACCGGCGTCTCCTTCTCATACAATATCGCTTACGCTATTTTTGGCGGCCTGACACCCCCATTGGTCGCTTGGCTGGGCCAACTTAATTCACTCGGGCCTGTGTATTACGTCGCAGCCGTCGCTGTAATAGGGGCGGTAGGAATTTTAATATCTCCCAATTACGTGTCCAATCGTTGTGAACTTTTTCCCGGACAGTCTCTGGGAGTTGATACAGAAAGAAGAAGTTAGACATTGCAGGAGATACATATGAGTGATTCGCAACCTACCCCGGAAAAAGTTCTTTCCATGATGAACGCGTATCAACAGACAGCTGCCTTATATGCGGCGATAGAACTTGATGTGTTTGGTGCGCTTGGTAAGGGATGCAACGACGTACCATCGATCTCAAGGCACTGCGGGGCATCGGAAAGAGGCATTCGGATTCTGTGTGATTTTCTGTCCAGCCATGGACTCATCGAAAAGTCGAATGGGCGCTACAATCACACACCAACGAGTCTGGTATTCCTCGACCCAGGTTCTCCGATGTCGATGGGATCGCTGGCTGCATTTCTGAATGACTCAGCGGTAAATAATGTGTATCGCAACCTCGCAGAGGTAGTTCGGACGGGCAGAACGACACTACCGGGGACCGGAACAATTGAGCCGGAAAACCCACTCTGGGTAACGTTTGCAAAGTCCATGGTGCCCATGATGGGGCCGATAGCAGTTCCGCTGAGCAACCTGGTTCTGGGTGAGCTAAGCGGCCCGATACGAGTGCTGGATGTTGCCGCGGGTCATGGGCTGTTTGGGATTGAGATTGCTAAGCAAAACCCCTCCGCACAGATCACAGCGCTCGATTGGAATCAGGTGCTCGATGTGGCATCAGAGAATGCGCGAATTGCCGGAGTAGACGATCGCTATACACGGCTGCCTGGAAGCGCATTTGATGTCGAATTTGGCGGCCTATATGACGCTGTCTTGCTGACAAATTTTCTCCACCACTTCGATAAGCCGACATGCGTGACTCTGTTGAAGAAGGTACATAGAGCGTTACGTCCGGGCGGGATAGTAGCCACGCTTGAATTTGTGCCCGATGAGAGTCGTACCAGGCCGTTGGCCGCTACGGGATTTGCCATGACTATGTTGACCTCTACGGAGGCGGGGGACGCATACACGTTGGCAGAACTCTCAGCTATGTATCAGGAGGCTGGATTCGGAACAGTCGCGGCACATCCAATACCGATGAGTCCGCAAACAGTCATCCTGGGAAAAGCCTGAAGTCAACGAATGCCTGTGTCGTAGAGGAAAGGGAATGGGAATTCGTACCGCTTTTACATCAGCATGTCGATGCTCATGCTGATGTAAAAGCAGCTACGCCCCTGCGCCTGCCCATCACCGGACCTTTCGCTACCGCATCGCCTTCTTCATCAACCTATTGAAGATGAGGTCGGTCAGAAACGTTTAAGAAAAAGCATTACACCAGACGCGATAGCGGGCTTGAGGTCGCTGATTCAGAGCGCGCTTTCGATCTGAATAGTGAAGAGCTGCGGATTCGTTCCGATCAGCTTTATCGAACCTTGTTCTGAACGCTTCAATGACCTTCAGAATAGTCGGCACCTACTGTAGCCGACTCCCAGGCATCCAGATTGTCCTGCCATTGCGTAGGCTTGGTAAGGAAGCGCTTGAGGGCAATTTTACCGAGAAGAAGATGCAATGGTGGCTCAGTTGAGTCAGCTACCTGAATGATGGCCTCAACAGCTTTTTGCGATCTTCGGCTTGTTTCCTATTCTGCGAACTTTCCTGAACGTCCAAGGAAGTCTGTTCGAAAGGGGTCAGGCTCGATGACTGTGACATGCACACCGAACGGTTTCATCTCTTCGGCCAAAATCTCGCTGAAGTCTTCGACTGCAAATTTAGTGACATTGTAGAAGCCCCAGCCCGCAGACCCGATCAACCCGCCAATCGAAGACAAGTTGAAGATATGTCCACTACCTCGATTACGAAAATGCGGAAGGAAAGCGCGGGATGTACGAATGACTCCATAAAGATTGGTCTGCAAAACAGGCTCGAACTTCTGCACCGACACCTCTTCGATAGCGCCGTTAATGCCATAGCCGGCATTGTTGACCAACACATCCACATGGCCGAAAGCGTAGATCGCTTCCTGCACTACGCTAGGAATCTTGAAATTGTCTGCATCAGCGGTTACATATGAGACTAGACCAGTCTGTTTATTGATTAATAAAAATAGGCAATGTAATTAAACTTTCTCAGCTCTTGAGCAACACATTGAATGCATTATTGAAGAACAACTCAAGAGGCTTGTCATTCTGGACCGTCTTTGCACGGACCTGCGCACCTTCTCAACCATTGACCAGCAGAGCAGCTACTTCAAGGCTCAAATTACCGAGAAGGCATCCCGCCATCGGCCCGCCGCAGATCTCATAAGTGGCTATCAAGTCTTTAAAGTACCGCCACAATTTCTTCAGCGGCGAAAGATTCGAGCCGTCAAGCAGCCTTTCCCAACGCTCCTGCTCAGCGGCCGCGTACCGATTAATCACCTCAAGGATGAACTCGTCCTTGGTGGTGAAGTGGTGATAGAAAGACCCCTTGGGGACATTGGATGCCTCCAGGACCTGGTTGATCCCGGTAGCCGTGTAATCCGCAGAGTGGATCAAACCAAGGCCAACTTGGATGAGGTTTTCTCTTGTCGTTTGTTTACTCATGTCAGCTGATTAGACTAGTCTATATCGTCCTTCGTTGCATAATTATTGTCTGACCATTCCGCAGATTGCGATGGCTATGGGAATGTTCGTCAAGCACAACTTCTGAGCGCCGATGAAGTACAGAAAGGCGACCCTTCCGGCGGTTTGGCAAGAACTGGAGTAGCGAAGCCATGCAATAGGCTGAGCAGGAATGGGACGGCCGAGATCAGCCGCCAGCATCAAACAGAGCTTTACAGACTGTCGATATCGGGCATGCCAAACGTCAGGGCAGAGAATTACTTGTCGGCCTCAGCGTCGATGGTGAACTTTATCTCATCACCGAGGATGGCAGTGGGATACTTCGAGGCGAAGTTGAAGTCGCTGCGTTTGAGAATGCCGGTTGCAGCGAAACCGATAATCAATTTGCCCATCCTGGTGGGAGGTGTAGGTCCGTCGACCGCGAGCGTAACGCTCTTCGTGACGCCTGCCAGAGTGAGATCTCCGACGATCTGAAGCTTGCCCGATGTGCCGGAAACGGCGGTGGATTTGAAGGTCATGGTTGGGTACTTCTCTATGTTGAAGAAGTTGGGTGACTTAAGATCTGCATCTCTCGTCGAGTTAGCGGTTGAAATAGAAGCGGTCGGGATAACGACTTCAACGCTGGACTTCGAGGGGTCTTTTTCATTCCAGTTCACGGTCCCGGTGATGCCGCCGAAGGAACCGCGCACGTTACTGACAGGAACACGACGTATCTGGAAATCAACTTGTGTGTGATTTGTATCGATGGTCCAGGCGGAGGTCTGAGCAAGAGCGCTGGCTCCCGAGAGCAGTAGCGTGGAAAAAACAGCAGTAAAGAAGCGGAGGTTCATTGGGTCATTCTCCTTGCATAGTGAAACCGGGCTGAAGGCATTGTTGAAGCTGCAATTATGAGGATGTACGCAACGTGGTGGCGTCTGATTCGCGCCAATCTATCTCTAGCTTTTTCGTTGTTGACGCAGATGTACTCTTCAAGCGAATAGAGTTTGGTCGCTCGCCTCAACTCCAAAATGATTCGGTGCAGTGATATTCCCCGATGGGATATACAGCGGTAATTCGCATACATGATCGTTGCCGATTATTGGTCTCTCAGAACATCGTGTTGTCGTTTGAAGAAGTCTCAGGAATCGGTTGAATTACATCCCAGTGCTCGACTACCTTACCGTTCTCGACTCTGAAGAAATCAACGACAGCATTACCGCGTTCGCCTGATTTTTGGATCCAGTGGCAATGAAGGATCACCATATCTCCATCCGAAAATGCACGCTTGATTTCCATACGAGAGTCAGGGTAGTTGTTGCGTAGCCAGCCAATAAATTTCGTTACACCTTCACGTCCATCTGCAATGACGGGTGTGTGTTGCTTGTATGTATCACCGCCATACAGATTGAATGCTGTGTCCGGATCAAAGTCATTGATCAGCTTTTCGTAAAACGCAATCGCGATCTGTTTGTTCTGTTCAGACATAGCCATGATCTCCTTTGGGTCTTGTTCGTTGATAGAAAGCCTCAGCGAGTCAGTAGCTTCTCGATGAGCTCCGCAGGTTTCCCCAAGATCAGATTGGACTAATTGGAGTGGGTCTAGTTGGTTAAGCTGTGTGAATCGTTGCTAAGAACGCGGCTCCTGCCATACTTGCATTTGTATTCATCTACTGCAGGCAAACTTTTCCAGAAGTGCGGTCGCTTCGAGCAGGTCTGGAAAGTCGAATCCCTCTGTAAATTCGTTAACCGTAGCATCCAGCTGTTGCAGCGCGCTTGGTAGACGAGCGTCATTGCTCCAGAGATGGGCGATGGACATATTGATTCTCAATCTCCACTGGAGAGCACCTTGCTCTTCTGCGATGGATAGAGCCTGTTCCAGCAGTTGCTCGGCTCTTGAGAGTGCGCATGGCTCTGCTTTAACAATGAATCGCATTGCTTCAAGCCGAAGGATCTCCGGAGCGCACCACCAACAGCGGTCTCTCTTCGCTCGCTCCAGAAGATGTGGTGGTGCAAAGCCCTGCCCCAGAACGCTAATGCTTTCCCAGTGCCGTGGATCCCATCCTGCTTCGCCGTAAACATTCTGCCGTGCGAGCGTTGATTGGCGAAGTTCAGACAAAGGAAGGCCACGGCTGAACACGGCGACATAGTTCTGCCAATACGTCGAATTTGCTGCCTTGGCATATTCCTGAAGCAAAGCTATGTGCCGTTCAGCAGAAGCAAATTGGCCAGTCCAGAGCTTAATCGGACAACCGGCCATTCCAAGGGCAAAGCAGATGGTCGTTGAGTGACGTGCTTCCAGAGCGAGTTCTACGGCTTCATCCGCACGTTCAGAGGCTGCTTCTGAAAATCCCTGCAACCAGAGAAGGCGAGCCGTCGAAGCCAGCACGATCACCCTGGCGTCGTAGCTATACGCGTTTCGTAAGGGAACGGTATCTCCGCTAATGCGCCTGGCTACCTCCGCGGCTCGTTCGCTGGCCTCACTCAGTCGGCCCAGATATAAGAGAGACAGCATCGCATGAATCAGGTACATCGCTCCCGGATCGTGCCCTGTCTCAGCCTGTAATCGGAGTTGCTCTGTAACGTGAAGAGACTCTTCATAGTTGCTCAACCCATAGTGGTATCGCCATAGACAAAGGAGAGCACAGACCACTCCGGCGTTGTCCTCAAGCTGGGTAGCGAGCTCCAGTGCTCGCACGGATGTTGAGTAAAGCTCCGGCACCGCGCCAAGCGCTTCAAACAACGCCGGCCCTTTTGCAAGAAGGATTTCGAGTTCGGCTTCGCGTGATCCGGCTTTTCCCTTCATGCTTGCGAGAGCTCGATCGGCAATGTCCTGATATTCCCCGGGCAATGAAATCTGAAACCAGATATACGCGGAAACGGCGGCGAGATCAGCACCTAGTTCGGCATCGCCATCTACGGAAAATGCCCACATCATGGCTGCTCGCAACTCGTCTGCGAGTCGACGGTAACGGTCAAGTCCCGCTGACGTCACAAATCCATTTTGCGGTTCCAGTCTCCTGGTCAGATCGCGAAGATAGGTTGCATGTCGCTTACGTAGAGAGTGCGTGGCCGGACCGGCGCCTAACTTTTCCAAAGCGTATTCGCGAGTTGCCTCCAGAAGCCTATAGAGAGGCAGTGGGCCTTCGCGTGAGGTCACGATGAGGGATTTCGCTGCGAGTGAGGTAACGCCGTCGAGGATGCGAGCTTCTGTCATCACTTCGTCAGAAGTTACTGCCAGAGCAGCCTCGCGATCGAAGGCATTTTGGAAGACAGAAAGTCTAGCGAGAAGAAGATGTTCCCCTTGAGAGAGCAATCCATAACTCCAGTCAAGAGTGGCACGAAGGGTGCGCTGGCGCTCGGGAGCAGTGCGGCGGCCCTTAGTCAGCAAATGCAGCGAGCGGTCGAGTTGCTGCGTAAGCGTAGAAATGTTGAACAGCTCGATCCTGGCTGCTGCCAGCTCGATTGCAAGTGGAATTCCATCGAGACGGCGACAGAGGAGAGCGAGGCCAGGGGCGTCTTCGTCTTGAAGTTCAAACCATGCCTGGCTCGCCTGAGCGCGCTCAACAAAGAGACGAACGGCAGGATAAGTGAGCGCCTCAGATGCTGTGAGCAGCTTCCCATCCGCCGGCGGATAATCGAGTGACGGCAGGCGGACGACAAATTCGCTTTCTGCCTGCAGCGGCTCCCTGCTCGTTACCAGAAGATGAGATCCGGGGCTTGAGCGGAGAACTTGTTCGGCAAGATACGCGGACTCTTCCAGCACATGTTCACAGTTGTCAAAGATCAGAAGCGTCTCGCGATCATGAAGACATTCAAGAACAGATGTCTCCTGATCACTCGATGTAAGCGGCAAACGAAGCGCGCTCGCGAGACGATTCATGAGCATATGTCGTGTTGTCATCGTTGTGAAATCCACGAAGACAGCGCCATCTTCGTAGCAGGAGGCGGCTTTATGCCCTGCGGCCAATGCGACGCTGGTTTTACCTATCCCGCCGCTGCCTACAAGCGTGACGAAGCGATGAGCTGAGATGTCGTGCAACAGCCGCTCTATAGCATTCTCGCGGCCTATCAAGGCGGTCCATAGGTTGGGCAGGCTTGAACGAATGCGCTGTCGCGCTGTCGTTCGATGTGCCTCCACGGCAAGATTGAATTGATAGCCTTGACCGGGAATTGTAAGAATCGCGTTTGTCTCTCCTGTAGCAGCCACAAGATGTTTGCGGATGTTGGCGAGATGCACGCGTACATTGCTCTCGACGACAGGCGTGTCGGGCCACGCATAGTCAATCAGTTCTTGCCCAGTTACGACTTCACCAGCTCGTTCGACAAGAAGCGTCAATATTTTTATCGCTCGACTACCAAGCGGAATAGGAACATCGTCGCAGAGCAGAACTCCTCTCTCGGGAAGTAACTCAAACGAGCCGAAGCTATACTTGCGATCTTTTTGCATAATCGGCCTATTCCCAAATGTATTCGCCATGCGAAGCCAAGAGGCCACGCTGGACGCTGGATGCTTGGACAATCGTGCGGTTATTTAGAGTGACCATAACAACGTCAGCTGGAGGAAAGAACGAAACGGCACTCCGCCGCTATGAGTGGCACGCATCCCAGGTGTCAGATGATTGAGCCAACCGCGAGACATCGGGGATCGAATACTTCCAAAGCTGGATTTGGAATTCTTAGAACGAAGGTTGTTCTTCCGGGCCGCGTCTCTTCGAGATAAACGTTGCCTCCATGTTCTCGAGCGACGCATTCGGCGATAGTCAGACCCAATCCCATTCCATCCTTTCGCTCCGCATTCACAAATGGACGGAAGAGGATCTTCTGAATCGATTGAGGTATACCAGGGCCACTGTCTGTGACGCGGATGAAGATGTGGCTTAGTTCCTGATGTAGCGAGATCCCAACCTCTTTCATGTCAGGTGTGAATCTCGCTGCCTGACATGCGTTAAGCAGCAGATTGAACATTGCGCTGCAGAGCCACTTACTATCTACGTACCCTTCAATAAAAGGCATCGCTTCGACCGTGATGCTGACCGTATCTGCATCGGGATGCGAGCGAACCATCCGAACGGCTCGTCCGACTATTTCCTTTAGAGGCTGGCGGTGAAGATGGCACGCACAGCCAGTTCTTGAAAAGAGGAGAAGAGCATCGAGTTGATCCGTCATGCAAGCGATTGCGGCTTTTATCTCCTCGAACAATTCGTCGCGATCGGACAGATTGTTATTTGTGCTGCACATAAACTCTGCATTCGCATAGACAGTGCATAAATGATGACGAAGGTCATGTGCGACAAATTGCGCGACCCTGGCGAGTGCCGCTAGAGATTGCGATTCCGTAAGATCGTTCAATGTACGCTTTGGCTTGTCCTTCTCAACTGCAAGCAACTGCCGTAGAAGCTGGGGATCAATGCCTCCACTCGGATCAACACCTGGCGTTAGCGGAATATGTTCCAGGATGGGAGCTATGGGCATTTAACCTCCAATCGATACACCGACGTATGAACGGAACAATTGATTACAGGGCAGGTAATAACCTGTTTTATAAAATGTGTCAGTACGTTAAGGCTGAGTTGCAAGGTGTCGATCGTGCTCGTTCAACTAGCTCTTCGGATGTAACTCACCTGGTGAAATTCGAAAGATGCTACTTCATCTCCGAAAGGACGCATTGCTTGAAATAGACGAAGCCCGCGAGTTAGAGAACCTCTTTGAATTAACGTACTGTCTGACCGGAGCCTTAGAAATCGCCATTCGTAGGAAATTGCGATACTCCATTTGCTCAGGCCTTCATTCATACTGAACTGTAGCTCTTTGTAGAACTGCCGAGGCGATCCTCATCGTTTGGATATTTGGGTTTACCTTGCACAGGAAAGCGGATGATTCGCCTGCCGAAGATGTGGGAATCGAGTGAATATGCCCCAGGGCCTAATATCCCTAGAACTGCGGTACTCGCGATGGAGAGAACGATGAGAAGTTCCGGACGAGTTCCAGCCATGACAATCAAGGCAAGCTCAATCAAGCAGCTAACGATTGATGCATAGGGAGTGCGAATACCGAGGCACAGCGCACTTACTGGCAAGACCAGGACGATGAAAGTGCTTGCAGTGGCGAAGTCAGGATACTCCCAACCGGATTCCAGCAGAGTGGCAGCGAATGCGAGCCGCAGGATAAACAACGCAATACCCGCCGTTCCAGCAGGGAACATCGAGTAGAGCCGCTGCATAGGAAAAAATAATATCTGAGCTTTTGTAGATGAACAAACGCCAATAGAACTACTCTACGATCATTCTTTTGGAGGGGAATAAGCCTATAGCTGAGGTTTATGCTTGATGGTTTAACGCCCTGGGCGGGGAGAATAGGCTTTGAAGGAAATCACCATGAAGAGAATGGTTCTGCCGATGATCCTTCGCTGTGCCGGCTTGTGCATCGCCATGATCCTGCAAAGTCATGGTTCACATGCACTTGATCCAAACCGATTAATCTCTCAATACGCTCATACGGCTTGGCGCACGCAGGATGGATTTCTCAGAGGCGTTCCGGAGGCGATCGCGCAGACTACCGACGGATACATATGGATAGGTACGCAGACAGGACTGGTGAGGTTTGATGGGGTGCGGTATGTCGCATTGACTCCGCCAAACCAAAGTCAATTGTCTTCGTTGAAAGTTGTGTCTCTTCTAGCTGATCGCGATGGGAGCTTATGGGTTGGGTTGGAGTCTGGCCTGGTCCATCTGAAAGGACAGGATTGGAACACATATACGGAAATCCATGGCCGAGTGAACTCGATTGTTCAGGATAGTAAGGGCTCGATCTGGTTTGTACAGACGCGGATCCTGGACGGATCGAAGCCACTCTGTCAAGTGACTGGTACAGGAATCCAGTGCTTTGGAAATGCTGATGGAGTTGCGAGTCGAGAGTGCAGCGCTCTTATTCTCGATGAAAAAGGAAATTTATGGATTGGCGCAGATATCGAACTTCTCCGATGGAAGCCAAGTTCATACAGCCTATACCCTCTCAAGCAATTAAAGGGATACCGGGAACAGGATGGTATATCTTCCCTTGCTGCCGCCAGAGACGGCTCTTTGTGGGTAGGTGTAGGTGAATCTGGAGCAGGGATCGGATTACTCAGATTTACCCAGGGGGCATGGAAGCCCTTTGTAACCCCTGAACTCAATGGAAATACACTCAATGTTCAAGCCTTGTATCTGGACCGCGAAAATAACTTGTGGGTGGGAACTGCCAAACACGGAATATATCGGATTTGTAACTCGCAAGTAGATCATTTTGGAAGCTCGGAAGGTCTCTCTAGCGACGATATCTACAATTTCTATGAAGACCGGGAAGGAAACCTCTGGGTCGCGACATCCAGAGGTCTTGATAACTTCCGCGATACTCGCCTTGTCGACTTCTCAACGCGTGAGGGATTAAGCACAGATGAAGTCAATTCAGTGCTGGCCGCGCGCGATGGTTCCATTTGGATAGGAAGCTCTGAAGGTCTGGATGTTCTTCACCCGGGCCATCTTTCTGCCACACCTGCGATGAGCACCCTGGCGAGAAAACAGATTACCTCTCTGTTTGAAGATCAAGCGGGCGCGTTATGGATTGGCGTGATGAACTCATTACTGATGCATAACAAAGGAAAGGTTCAAGAGGTTAGGAGGCCGGACGGAACTTCGCTCGGGCTCGTAACTGGAATAACTGAGGATAAGGAAGGCAATATCTGGGTTGAGGTTATCGGCCCTCCACGGACACTGATGCGTATTCGAGATCTCAAAGTGCAAGAGATGTTTCCTGTGCCACAGATGCCGGCTGCCCGAAAACTTGCCGCTGATCCTCAAGAAGGTATCTGGTTGGGTCTACTAAGTGGCGATCTGGCTCGATATCGGCACGGCAAGCTCGACATATTTCCCTACCACCACAATCCAAACTCCAGAGTAGATCAAATCCTTATAAGTCCGGATGGTTCAGTACTTGGGGCTACCGCATTTGGACTGATAGCGTGGCGAAACGGCAAGAAGCAGATACTTACTATTCAGAATGGTCTGCCTTGCAACGCCGTCAATGCGATCCTTTGGGACCATCACAATGCGTTGTGGCTATATACACAATGCGGCCTGGTTCAGATACAAGGTGAGGAGCTGGAAAGGTGGTGGCAGCGGCCAGATATGACCTTGCACATGAGGATATTCGACATATCGGACGGGGTTCAGCCGGGCGACGCGTTATTCAATTCGAGTGCACAGTCTACGGATGGACGGCTTTGGTTTCCCAATAGTGTGGTTCTACAAATGATCGATCCTGACAGACTGGGCGGAAATAACCTTCCTCCTCCGGTCCATGTTGAAGAGATGATTGCTGACGGGCGGAGTTATCCAGTACAAGGGGATTTTCGTTTGCCTCCCCTGACGCGTGATCTGGAGATCAGGTACACGGCGCTAAGCTATGTGTCTCCAGGGAACGTGCAATTTCGCTATAGATTAGATGGCTATGAGAGAGATTGGCAGAACGCTGGGACAAGACGCCAGGCTTTCTATAGCAATCTCTCTCCTGGCAAGTATCGATTTCGTGTCATTGCATGTAACAACGACGGTATCTGGAACGAAGCAGGAGCGGCGATGGCTTTCACCATTGCTCCTGCCTTCTATCAAACGATCTGGTTCAATGTATTTTCAGCTATAGCTTTTCTCGTGCTGATCTGGTTGCTTCATACTCTACGGCTAAGACAAGCCACTGCGCAGACACAAGCACGGCTAGGAGAACGGCTTGATGAGCGAGGACGGATCGCTCGTGAGTTGCACGATACTCTCGTTCAAAGCGTCGATGGGTTGATGCTGCGGGTCCAGACGGCGCTAAGTGAGTCCGATGCTGATCGGAGCCGCCTGATGATAGAAAAAGCTCTTGATTCAGCAGACGAGGTGATGCTCGAAGGCCGCCAGCGTGTGCATGCACTGCGAGCAGAAGCGACTACGATCTACGAATTGTCTGAGGCGCTTGCCTCCTATGGCAAAGACCTTGCCGAGGGCCATAATGCAACGTTCTCGGTTGCGCTTGCAGGCTCGCCCAAGCCTCTTGATGCGTTTGTACGAGATGAGGCATACCGTATCGGACGAGAAGGCCTGGGAAATGCTTTTCAGCATGCGGATGCGACAAAGATTGAGGTTGAAGTTACGTATGACCGTGCCATGGTTCGTATGAGAGTTCGAGATAATGGCAAAGGCATTGATCCGCAGTCTCTCAATGGTGGCCGGGCGGGGCACTGGGGGTTGCGTGGAATGCGGGAGAGAGCAAACGTTGTAGGAGGCAAACTCGTCATCTGGAGTCGCCCAGATGTGGGAACTGAGATCGATCTGGAAATACCAGCAGAGGTAGCCTACGAAAAAGGCTTTCGCGGTTTTGGGCCGCACTGGGTGAAGAGACTGATAGGCGATAGAAGAGTGATGCGATGAGTGAGGCAAGGAAAATCAGAATACTTGTTGTGGATGATCATCCGTTTCTCCGTGAAGGTATTGTTGGAGCAGTCAATAGTCAGAGTGACATGGCTATGATTGGTGAGGCGAGTAATGGCGAAGAAGCGATTGAGCAATTCCGCCTGCATCGTCCCGATGTAACACTTATGGATTTACAGATGCCAACAATGAATGGGACTGATGCAATCATCGCGATTCGCAGCGAATTCCCGACGGCGCGAATCGTTGTGCTTACCGCATACAGGGGCGACGTCCAGGCACTGCGTGCGTTAAAGGCTGGTGCTGCAGGCTACCTGTTGAAAAACATGCTGCGCAAGGAATTATTGGATACGATCCGAGTTGTGGATTCTGGACGGCGACGCATCCCTCCCGAAATAGCGAGAGAGCTTGGGGAGCACATCGTAGACGACGAATTAAGCAATCGGGAGATTGAAGTGCTGAGGCTGATTGCAACTGGAACATCGAATAAGATTATTGCTACGCAGCTATCCCTTGCTGAGACGACAGTGAAGACTCATGTGCAAAATATACTCATCAAACTGAGCGCGAACGATCGCACTCACGCTGTAACTATTGCCATTAAAAGAGGGTACATCGACCTGGCATGATACCGCCTCGTGCATTGAAATTCAGGGGGATAAGTCACGAGGCCAAGGAGGATCATGCAAGCCAAACGAATCAGGAGGTCTGAACCTTATGACAGAGCGTAGTATTTCTACCGCGGCTAGATGCGGACAATGCCGAACGTCTGAAGTCATGCATTCAATCATTCGTCAGCACTATCAGCGCTTTGCAGCGTCAGGAGAGCGTTTCCGGAACATCTGGGAAGAAGAGAAGGGAATTGCATTCATCGACCGCGGATGGTTGGAGCCCGCAAAGTGGGAAGCGCCTCATCCAGAGCCTCAGGGCTTTTATCATTTCTATATTCAATCCAAAAGACATCTTCAATGTGGAGAGTTCAATGGCAGGCCAAGTCGTATTGAATGCCGCATTGGCACTGTTCAGAATGTCCGCCCGGATGAAACAGTACACACTGCTGGAGTTGGGGCAACGAGGATCTTTCAGATCAGCTTTTCTTCCGATTATTTGACTGAGTATCTTGATACGAATTTTGTTATGCCTCGCGGAGTAGAGTTGCGTACTCGTCAGCTCGACGATCTGGGGCTGGAACAAATCGCTCGGGCTCAACACGAAGCCCTGGACTGCGGTATCGCAGGGCGCAAGCTTTATTTCGATGAAATCCATGAAGCTGCTCTCGGCCGGATTCTTGCACTCTATGCGCCACGGAGTCTTCGCGAAAATTCAGTTCGAGAAATCCTTGTGCCCGCAAGGGCGCGTGCTGTAATCGACTACATTGAGGCCAACCTTGCGGAAGATCTTCGACTGTCTGAATTATGTTCAGTGGCCAGGGTTAGCAGAGCGCATTTTGCTCGCGGTTTCCGAAAAGTGGTGGGCATGAGTCCGCACAAGTTTGTTATGCAACGACGTCTGAGTCGCGCGATTCAACTCGTTCGATACGGCGATACTCCGATGAAGGAAATCGCACGGCTTTGCGGTTTTGCAGACGCTGCCCACTTGACGCGGTGCTTTAAGTCGCAGTTTTCATCTGCTCCTTCGCTACTGCGCGAATAGAAATCGCATTTATCTCTGTTCGCGAACCGCCTTATAACGATTCGCAGGCGATGCGTTTCTTAGGCTTGGAATCATTTTCTTCCGTGCAGATTCGAATGCGTTCCACTCCTCTATATTCGCGAGCGATGGAAGTGTGGCGAACTCTCCGAGGTCAAGGCCAGCGAGCGCCGCATCGACTACGTCATCTGTCGTCATCAAGGTGGCACGCCGCTCTTCTGTCATCTCGTGGATAGGAGTGCCTGCAGTAGCGAAGAAGCCGGTTTGTGTTCCTCCAGGCAGAACTACCTGAATCCGCACACCTGTCTCGGCAAGCTCATGCCGGAGCGATTGACTGAACGCGAGGACGAATGCTTTTGTTCCCCCATAGACGCCATTTAATATCTCGGGAGCAACTGCGACGATCGACGAAATATTAATGACTATTCCTGAGCCGCGTTCGACGAAAACAGGAACAACAGCATACGTAAGCCGCGTCAATGCAGTTACATTCAGGCTGATGATCTTTTCCATTTGATCGGCTTTACTCTGCAACAGAGGTTGGGTAGAACCTATTCCAGCATTGTTGACGAGCATCGTAATTTCGGGGTCAGAACGAAGCATTTCTTCGACGCATGCCAGATCATATGGTTCCGTCAAATCTGCAGCCATAACGCGCACAATCCTTCCAGTTTGTTGTCGGATAATTCGTGCCATAGCATTCAGTTTGTCGTGGTCGCGCGCTACGAGAATGAGGTTGTATCCTCTGCGCGCCAATCTGTCAGCGTAAGCCGCTCCAATTCCAGAAGATGCTCCCGTTATCAATGCAGTACCCATGTATTCCTCCCCTGTCGATGGTCGTAATGCTGAATGGTTTCTTCCATCAAACGCCGAGAATGGACTGAGTCTGCATCGCTCGGTGTTAATCTTTGCAAATTGCATTAATCCTGGAAATAAAGACCGACGTCATACGTTGGGAGAGCACTTGAATATCTGTGCTATTTTTTTAAACCAATAGAAAAAAAGCAGTGAGATCGGCCCGTATTGCATGAGCTTGACAATTAGAATTGAGCTCTGATTTTTCTGAAACAGTATGAGTAAACCTGTCTTTATTTTCGGTGAGTTTGAACTGGATGCTGGTCGTCGTGTGCTCACGAGAGGGACCGATCCGATACATCTTGGAAGTCGCGCTATGGATCTTCTCATCGCACTTGTTGAACGGCCAGGTGTGATGCTCGGCGCGGGGCAACTAACTCAACAAATATGGCCTGATACGTTTGTGGATGAGTCTAATCTTCGCGTTCATATTGCGGCGATACGTAAGGCTCTGCGGGGCGCAGGACAAAGCACAGAACTGATCGAGAATCTTCCCGGCGCAGGTTATCGCTTTGCAGCGCCGGTGATCGCCAAGCGGAGGCAAAGCCGCGTCGAAAAAGAGGTTCGTTTTCGACCTCCGCCTCTTTTAACAAGCTTGATCGGTCGAGCCGAGACGGTTCGAGGTTTCATCGAAGATCTGCCTCTACATCGTTTGATCACTATCGTTGGAGCGGCTGGCATCGGTAAAACGAGCGTAGCCCTGGCTGTTGGAAATAGCATAGAGGACGAGTACGCAAATGGAGTATGCTTCGTCGACCTAACATCGGTTGCTGCGCAAGGGCAGATCGCTGCTGCGATCGCATCGGCGTTTCAACTTTCTCCTGTGCGGGAAGATATCCTTGAGTCTCTTTTAAGCTTTATCTCAGATAAGCATCTTCTGCTGGTTCTCGATAATTGCGAGCACCATCTCGACGAGACAGCTCAGCTTGTCGAATCAATGCTGCAGGTTGGTTCGAAGGTAGCGATCCTTGCGACAAGCCGAGAACCACTAGGAGCCCAAGGTGAGTGGCTGCGAAGGCTTAAGGCTCTCGATGTACCACAAGCCTCTGCTGCAACAGTGACTGTTGAGGATGCGCTAACCTACTCGGCGGTACAGCTTTTTGCAGAACGTGCTCGAGCTGTTTCTAGCTCTTTTCATCTCACGGATCAGGAAGCCACCTCCATCGCAGAACTTTGCAGGCAACTAGACGGACTGCCGCTGGCGATTGAGCTCGCTGCCGCCCGCGTGGATACTCTCGCTGTGAAAGATATAGCCGATCAGCTTCGGGCATCGATTGCTCTACTGTCACGCGGACGGCGGACCGCGCAGCTACGGCATCGCACTCTTGCGGCAGCGCTTGATTGGAGCTACGAATTATTACCCGAAGAGGAGCAGATCGTCTTTGCTCGTCTCGGTGTATTTCAGTCACGGTTTACTCGACAAGCGGCGCTTGCAATTGTCTCCGACGAGGTATTGACGGCACCAAAGTTTTTGGAAGCGCTGGCGAATCTGGCTGCAAAATCGATGGCCCTCGTGGAGCCTGGTCGAACGGAGCCGGTCTATCGTCTGTTGGATACGACGCGAACCTATGCCACGGAGAAACTAGGCGGCGGACCTGCGGCTGATAGCGTGCGACGTCGTCATGCAGAATATCTTCGCGCCGAGCAGGCGGAACATAACAGCGTCTCTGTCTCTGATCAGGACTTGCCGCAACAAGATTACCGGCCATTGATCGATGAATTGCGTTCAGCACTGCGATGGTGCTTCTCCGATCACGGCGATCCATTGCTCGGCATTCATGTGACTGTCTCACTCGCCTCCAACTGGTACGCAGTTACATTGTTTCTGGAGTTCTCCGGCGAAGTTAATCGAACGCTTGAGCGGCTGAAAGAGCGAGGCAGGCTCAGCCCCGAGACGGAGATGCAATTGCTGCTTTCGTTCATCCCTGCGCTGTACAACACCGAGGGCTCGACACCGCAGATGTACAAGACACTTGAAAAGGCGCTCGCTCTTGCAGATGAGAAGACCGATCCTCAACGAACCTCGCGCCTTCGACTTCTGAAAGAGCTCTGGCAGTATTACAACGGCTCTGGAGAACATGCTGCGGCACTGGCCGTTGCCGATGAGTTTGAGCGTCTTCTCGGAGGGAATCATGATCGCACGTTTCTGCTGCAGCGAATACGGGCGGTCAGCTATCTGAATCGAGGAGATCTCCAGCAGGTGCGGGAGAATCTCGATGCTGTATTCGCACATCCGGCGAATCAGATGGTGATCAACAGGGGAATCTATGAGTACGACCCGCAGGTTGTCGCGCTGTTCACCCTGGCTCGCACTCAATGGCTGCAAGGGTTTTCTTCTCAGTCACGTCAAACTGCGAGGCTCTGTGTTCAGGCCGCTGTGGATGCGCAGCATCCGGCATCGCTTTGTGTAGCGCTTGCCCTGGCTTCATGCCCTATCTCTCTCTGGTGCGGCGATCGGATGACTGCGGAACAGAGTCTGGAACTGCTGCGTGCGCAAGCAGTCGTATGTCCACTCGCATACTGGCAGCAGTTTGGCGATGTATTTGAACGTGCACTCGGCCTGTCGCGAAACAAAGAAATCAACATACGAGCTCAGTCATGGCGCCATCGCCAACTCCAGGAAGCATGCGTGTTGGATGGTGGATGGATTGCGCCAGCATTGCTGGAACAAGTCCTGGCGGGAGAACGCCACTGGTTCTCCGCAGAGGTTCTTCGGCGAGAGGCGCAGCGCAGGCTCGAAGCATCGAATGGAAACGCATTTGACGAGACGGAAGAGCTGTTGCAAAGATCGTTGCTACTTGCCCGCGAGGGTGGTGCGCTTTCGTGGGAGTTTCGCACTGCGATCAGCCTTGCGCAACTCCTCAAGGACCGAGATACGATGCGTGCATATCTACTGCTGCAGGAGCTCGTCGAGCGTTTTTCTGAAGGATACGATACGGCAGATTACATGCAGGCGCTGACGGTCCTCAGCGAACTGGAGGACCGTCTGGCAAAGATCATGCATGTCTCCTGAAGAGGAGATGAATCCTTCTTCAGATCTCCGAACTGACGAACTGATGAACTATCGAACTATCGAGGTACGATCCGGCTGATCCCATGCGCTTCACGTCGTAGGCGTACGCTTGTGCAACGGCTACTTGGCTGCTGATGGCGGTGGAGGAACGGGGATCGCAATGTCGCTTGCCATCTTCCATCCCGCTGAAGTCATGACCCAGTCGATCAGAAGCAAGAATGGCTTGGGCACAGCCTGCTGTCCACCGTAGCCAACGGTAATCTGGACGGGTACATATGTCTCAGCGACATCTGCGCTTAGCAACACAGCCTTGGCTTTCGTATAGTCAGGATCGATGCGGAACGGGCCGCCAAAGATCACGTCATGAAGATGCGCTACGACTACATCATGTCCCCAGAAGCCAGCCCAGTTTCCTTCGGCGGCTGTGGCCGTCTTCGCGACGAAGAGAGCAGAGGGCGATTCCCACACCATCGCTTTAACGGTGTCGAAGTCTTTTGAGTTCTCGGAGTCGATCAGTTGTTTATTCAACTCTAGAACCTGGTCGAGGTTCGCCTTCGGGATATGGGCCGAACTCTTGCTCGTGAGGCCTGAAGGAGTGTATGCAGGTGCAGACGGAGCGATGCCTGTTATAAAAATTGCGGCGAAGACTATTCTCGTAATCTGTTGAAGCAACTTCTTATTCACAAGTGCTCCTTGCTCGAAAGGGATGCTCAATGGAGATGCTCGATGGTGATTGTCGTCGCAAGTTACGCCACTGTTTGAGTGGCGTAGCGAGGATATGTCTATTTATTCAGCTCAAGCGAACCGGGATGTTTGCATAGGGCAGTCACTTCAATCTGCATAAATGGATAGAGAGGAAGCGAGCTGAGGATGTCATGCAACTCCGCGGGATCGGCAACCTCCAGGATAGTGATGTTGGAGTACTTGCCGGCTACGCGCCAAAGGTGTATCCACTTTCCCCGGAGTTGCAGTTCTTTGGCTCGCTCATGCTCACGCTCGCTGAGTTCCTTGAGCTTTTCTGGGTCAGTGCCGTGAGGAATCTGCACGTCGATGTACACGTGAAATAGCATGCTTCGTCTCCTGTGAAACTGATTGAGAGTTTGCAGACTCTGAGCTTCGACACTTTTGCGTTGAAGCTCAGAGCAAAGCTCGATGGTCGTTGCCTTATATGGAATTACACGATTGTTACAGGCGAATGTCCGGTCATCAGATGCAGAAATGCCAGTGCGTACTCGGACGCAGCAGATTGATCCTGGCCCGTAATCAGCTTGCCGTCGACGATGACTTTAGGCGTGTAAGGTTCAATGCTGCTGTAGACCGCGCCAGTGCTCTCGAGAACAGTTTGCGGATAGTGGGGGATGAGGAAGCTGGGACCAAACATACTCTGAAGCTGCTTGTCTGCTTCCAGCGTGAAACCGGTTACCTGGCGACCCTTGATGCGTCCGGGAATGTTGCCAAGCGCAATGGCTCCGTGGCAAATCGCGCCAACGACTTTGTCCTTTGCCCAGAAGTACTCGAGGGCCTTTGCCACATGCTCGTTCGGATATAGATCAAAGGTCGCACCGCGGCCGCCAGCGACATGGATTGCATCGTACTGACTCAAGTCCACATCTTCGAGCTTGAGCGTGCTATCGAGCTTCGTCTGCACTTTCTCGTCGCTTAGGAAGCCTTTGCTTACCAGGTCTTCCGGCTCGAGCGAATTCTCAAAGTCGGGATCGCTGTACTGGTCGTATACGATCTTGCCACCCTTGGGGCTCGCGAAGTCAACTTCCACGCCACGCTCAGTAAAATGCCAATATGGGTGGGAAACCTCCGACAGCCAGAATGCGGTTTCAGAACTGCTGATAATGAAAAGAACCTTCATCTTTCTTCCTCCGTTGCAACGGGTTTTGTGAAATCCCGACTGCCTGAAATTATCCTGAGCTTTTCTTCGATAAGGCTTACGTCAAGCCGCGTGAATCGTTGTTAAGACACTATCGCCAACTGGTCAATGTGATCTTGTATGTCACATTGCTTCGCCTGTGATGCAGACCCCATCCTTGCTGGGCGATGCTGCCGTATCAAGGATGGGGGACTCTATAAAGCGTTCTTGTGTGCGAGTTCCTCGATGCTCCTGGCGAACTTCGGCGTCTCTTCGACGTTATGCGCGTGAGATGCTTTCTGCCTTGCAGCACTGGCCGCTTCGATCGTCACGTTGTGAGCCTTTAGAAACTCCAACGTCTGATCGATAGCCGTGGAGTGAATGTGATTGGTGTACTCGCAGGTATTGTCATCGATCTTCTTTGCGCTCAGCTCCCAAACTACCTGCAGCTTCGTTCGACCCGCAGGAGAGATCGAATCCGAGATCGAGAGCATCCGGCAGTAATGTGGCTCATGGACCTCAGCGACATAGTGCTGAACGACGAATGCGTCGCCGATCGTCTCCACGTTGATAGACATTGGCCTGCCATCTTCTGTCGTGGTCGATCCCGCAGCAATATGCGCAGTCGAACAGCGCTGGTATTCAGCATCGGGAAGATGCAGTACCCAGTCAGCGATATTCACCTTCTCAATGGGCGCATGAATGATGGCGGTGACGGTTGAAAGAGAAAGCGTATTATCGGTCGACATGGAGATCTCCTTGAGGATCTGTTCTATTGAAGCTTGAGAGACAGGCCAAACAGCACAATCAACCGACATGGATTGATTGTCTCGGTACGTTTGTTATGCCCATTCCTGGTCGTGATGGTAGATGAGTATTGGGTCGCCGACGCGGGAACGCAGGTGGTCAACGACCCACCCCACTTACTTCTTGTTGATCACGTCGGCGATGCCGTTCGGGAACATACCATCGGCGGCCGCGAGCACATTCAGAGCCTCGCGCAGCAGGACGATCTTGCCGTTCTCGGCGGTGAGATGGCCGAAGAACCGCTGGTGAACGTCCTTGCCGGAGATGCCTGATTTCTGATGAATGGTGTACTCACCGAAGGCCTGATCGGGAGTGTCGATATAAATTTTCACGTCAATGAACTTAAAGCCGGGATACATTTTCTCGTGCAGGAAGGTCAGGAAAGCGCCGATATTTTTTGGGCCTTCGTATCGTGGCTCTACACCGAGATCGGCGAGGTACGGCAGCTCTAGCGCTCCGTTGTCGGCGAACAGGGCAGCGGCTTCGAGAGCGGATCCGTCGATATAAGCCTGGAGAAGTTCTTTTGCGGTTTTCATGGATTTGCCCTCCCTGGGCGATTGCGTCTCGCGTAGGAGACTGGTTGTAGGGTCTCGATCAAAGTTCTGATAGATGGATAGGAGCGGCATGCAGCAAGCCGTTCAATGTGCCCGTTATCGCTTGTTATCGTGCGCGGATTTTCTCGCGATACTGTTGGCGAAGAGAGGCGTCTCTTCAGCGTTGTGTGCCTCTGTCGCTGCTTTGAAGCTCGCTTTGATCTGATCGAGAGGCATGTTGTTCCTCTCGATGAAGTTCTCCAAGTCCGGAGTCGTGTGAATCAGGACGACGTTCTCCAGTTGGCTGATGTCTTTGGTTACTGGAGTTGCGATCAGCTCCCAGGTCACTTGGCATGTAGTGCGCCCCTTGTCGGGAAAAAAGAGATCGGTGATCGAAATAACGCGGCAGTGCTGTTTCTTCGCAAGCTCCTCGACGTAGTGTTGGACCATCATGACGCCAACATGCTCCACGTTGAGCGACATACGCTTTCCTGCGGCATTTATCGACGATGCAGCGGCGATGTGGTTCACCGAGCATCGCTGATACTCGGCGTCGGCAATGGTGAACAGCCACTCCGGTATGTCGATGCTCTCGAACGGTGCGCCAAGCGGGGCTTTGGCGCTGCTTTGAACGAGAAGTTGCTGTGTGGTACTCATTTCGTTTCTCCTTGGAGAGTGGTCTATTGAATGTTGAGAGAGGGAGTTATCGTTAGATAAGTCCGCCTGGATTTAGAGCCTGGCGTAGCCACCCTGGATGAATTCGCGCGCAAGCTGAGCGTACTTCTGCGGCTCGTCTTCCCAGACGAAGTGACCGCAATCGATTACGTCTAGCTTGCACTTCGGGAGACCGCGCTTCAGTCCTTCTGCATTGGAGACAGGCACGAACGGATCGTGCTTGCCGACCGTTACCTGGCAGGGAACGGTGATCGTGGGGAGAAGCTTGGCTAGGCGTGGCAGAGCATTAGGGTAATCGCGGACGAAGGTCATCGCGTCCCAGAACTTGTCGCCTGCATAAGAAGCGATATAGTCCTGCAGCACATCTTCGGGAAGCTTGTAGTTCTTCATGCCGCCAACTGCGTCGCGTACGAACTCCTCGCCGGTGAGGTTCTTGAAGGGTTCGAGCGAAGGTGCATTCACGATGGCGTCGAGTGCGCCAAGGATGTCCGTGTGGTCGGTCGCACCGCTGCCGATGACGAGGCTTTTGAAGACGCCAGGGTGCTTGGCGGAAGCGAACAGGCATGCAGGCGTTCCGATGTCGGGAGCGATGACATGCGGCGTCTTGATACCGAACGCATCCATAATGCGGAGGACGAATTCGCCTACTGCCTCAGGTGTACGAGCATCCTTGTTGACCTCAGAGCGACCGAACGGAGGAAGATCCACGGCAACCACGGGTCCGAGCTCGGAGATGGTGTCCCAGATGGGCAGGAACGCGAGGATACTTTCAGGCAAAGGGCTCAACATCAGGATGGGATCCCCATCTGTCTTGTCGTTGGTCGCATAACGAATCTGGAGTCCATCTATCGTCTTGTACTGCAGTGCGTGCAAGCCTGTTTTTGTTGCCGTCATGACTAGTTTCCTTTCGAGTGAAGTACGTGGTGTTATCGGTTGAAATTGCTTGCTGACAGTTGGAAAAGTTGTCGATATGATCAGGGCTCTGCCAGCGTTTGGTGCACCAGGTGAAGCACGATGGAGCCTTCCCCTACTGCAGAAGCAACTCGCTTGACGTTGCCGGAACGTGCATCTCCAACCACAAAAACACCAGGCAGGCTCGTCTCTAACATGTAGGGCGCGCGAGCAAGCGGCCACGGGATGGGAGGCATAGTCGTCTCCAGATCGCGTCCCGTGAGGATGAAGCCTTTGCTGTCGAGTGAAAGGCAGCCCGATAGCCAGTCTGTCTTGGGCGATGCGCCGGTCATGACAAATACGTGGCGGATTGATTCGCTGACTGTTTCATCTGTGACCTTGTTCTTCCATGTGACGCCTTCGATGTGAGACTCGCCATCGAGGTCTGTAAGTTCACATTGGTAGTGCAGTTGAATGCGAGGGTTCTCTTCGATCCTCTGAATGAGATAGCGGGACATCGTATCAGCGAGGCTTCGCGAGCGGACCAGCATCGTGACGCCAGCAGTATTCTGTGCGAGAAATACAGCAGCCTGTCCCGCTGAATTGCCTCCGCCGATAACGATTACCTGCTCGCCTGTGCAGAGCTGCGCTTCCATGAACGTAGCGTTGTAGTAGATTCCGCGGCCTGCAAATGTCTCGATGTTCTTCAACGCAGGCTTGTTGTACTGCGCTCCGGTCGCTAAGACGATTGTGCGAGTGGATATTTCATGGCCGTCGTCGAGGATCACCGTGTATGGGCGTTGATCGCAGCTCAACCGTTGAACGCTTCGAGCCACCATAATCCTGGCCCCGAATTTCTCGGCTTGCGCAATAGCCCGATCGGCGAGCTCCTGGCCGGTGAGACCAGTCGGAAAGCCGAGATAATTTTCAATCTTTGAACTCGAACCAGCTTGTCCGCCGGGAGCAGCCTTTTCGATTACGAGAACGTCCAGTCCTTCTGACGCGCCGTATACAGCAGCAGCGAGACCGGCAGGACCGGCGCCAACGATAACAAGATCGCGCACCTGTGAATCACTGATGTTCGAGTTAAACCCGAGACACTCTGCGACCTCCCTTGTAGAAGGCTTACGAAGCACCTGGGAGTTATTGCAGATCACAACTGGAATGTCGTCTGTTGTTACACCGAAGCGGTCTAGCATCTCCTGGGTTACGGGATCCGTATCAAGATCGAAATAATTAAAAGGGTGGCCATCTCGCGTCAGAAACTCACGGATCAGAAGTGTGTTTGCGGAGTACTTCGATCCGAGGATGACAACGTTACCTTGCCCCGTGTCCTTTAGCGAGAGACGCCGGGCCAGGAAAGCGTTCATGATGATATCGCTGAGCTCGGCGTCCTTGCCGATCAGAGTGCGCAAATATTTTGGACAGAGTTCGAGCAGCGATCCGGCTTCGACGACCTGACATCGATAGATCGATCGGCGTCCGGAGATCATGAGCAGTTCGCCGGAGAACTGGCCTTCGCGGTAAGTAGTGACGATCCTATCCTCATCGCCGCCGACCGCCACGATGCGGATAGCACCTGACAGCACGATGTAAACAGGTGGTGTGTCGAAGGCAGGCTCGTAGAGGATCTCTCCCGCTATCACTTCTCGTTGTTTCGCATGTGGGCGGATGCGATCAATCTGAGCTTCGGTCAATGTCGGGGCGTAGGCCATAAGCTCCTCCGTAGATTGCCGTGAGCCAGAATGACGAAATCACCTTGCGGAGCAATTCGATTGCATGGTGCTTTTGTCTGACTGGTTAACTTCACGAATTGATCGTGCGCCCAGGGAGTAATGGATGCCTGTCAAGCGACGTGAATTGTTGTTAAGTCACGCGGAAGCTCAAGCGGGGCAGTTGAGGTTACGGGGATTTCTAATGGGCCGCCGATTAACAACGATTCACAACGATAAACCGCTATTTCATCTCGACAAGAGATGTACTCGAGAAGTGCTGCGGGTGCTGTCGACGCGAGTTTTACTTCGCGCAAGCAACGCACCTGCAGATAGCAATAACGATGAATGGAGAGCTGCCATGACCGACGCGCAGAAGAAAGAGATCGCCTTGACGTTTATTCACAGCCTTCAGCAGCGGGATCCAATCCTGCTCAAAACCGTATTGACAGACGACGCGGTCTGGAGCCTTCCCGGTACCAGCCAGGTTGGCGGCGAGGCTGTAGGCGCTAACGCCATCGTTGCCAGGGGGCAGTTCCTCGGTGAACACGGGGTCAACTTCGAACTGCTGCATGTGATCTACGGATACGAAGGGATGGGGATCCTGTTGCATAACACCGGCAAATGCAAAGGGAAGGTATTGGATGAGTTCCTCAGCTCTATCTTCAAGTTGCGGGAAGATAAGATCTGCCGAATCGATACGTATATTACAGATGTTCCGATGCTCAACAACTATGTCGCATAACTCTGATCACCAAAGTTCTCATCTCATCGAGAAGACTTTCAAAAGGAGAATTGGTATGAAGGCTATTCAGTTTTCGCGTTTCGGAGATCGGGATGTTCTCGAATATATCGATGTGCCCAAGCCATTTCCCCAGAATGACGAGGTTCTGATCGAAGTGACTGCATCGGGAGTCAACTATGTTGATATTCGAGAACGACAGGGCATCTATCAGCGTGCTGAGACGCATGTCGGCAAGGACAAAGGTCTGCCGCGCATCTCGGGCTTGCAAGTCGTGGGAATTGTAAACGAAGTCGGCCCTACGGGCGACCAGAGCCTTATAGGAGAGAAAGTAGTCGCATTGATCCCTTCGGGAGGATATGCCCAATTCGTCTGTGCTCCTTCAAACACGACCGTTTGTCTCCCAGCGTCGGCAGATGATGCCTTAATAGCAGCAATGCCCACGCAGGGATTGACCGCATGGCTCATGCTGAAGGCTTCAACCCAATTGCGGAGTGGGGAAAGCGTTCTAATTCACGGAGCCGCAGGCGGAGTAGGCAGTCTCGCGGTGCAGCTTGCGAAATCGATGGGGGCTGGGTTGGTTGTTGCCTCCGCAAGCACTGAGGAGAAACGAGCCTTCGCCCACAGCATCGGAGCAGACGTGACTGTTGATTACAGTCTTCCGGATTGGCCTAAACTTGTACTCGAAGCCACTGGAGGCCGCGGCGTAGATATTATCCTCGAATCAATCGGCGGCGATGTCTTTGAGCAAAACTTTGCATGCCTGGCAACCTTCGGCCGTTACATCATCTTTGGATCTACGAGAGGTCCAGGAAGACCCTTCGAACCTCGGAGGCTAATGCAAAAGTGTCAGACGATGACAGGGATATATTTGCCTGTCTTCCTTGCGAAGCCCGAGCTCATTCGCGCTGGGCTCACTGATCTGGTTACCCAAGTGCTCAAAGGCAAGCTCCGTGCTCAGGTCGCTGCAATCTTGCCTCTAAGTAAAACAGTTGAGGCTCATCGTCTCTTAGAGGAGAGGCTAGTCGTTGGTGCAATCGTTCTCGACCCTCGCATCCCGTGATGCTGGATTCGCGTTGTACCAGTATCATTCCACCCTATGCGCTGTAATGGAATCTCTCTTGAGTGCAGGCTCTCGGATCGAAATAAACCGAAGGCGTTCACAAGAAACGCCTTTCCTTACAGTGAGGATGTTTCATAGCTAGGGGGGAGCCTTTCTGGTGCAAGTCCAGAAGATAATCAAGGCCGACATTGCGGGCAGGAGTTGAGGTGGTCCTTGTTTCCACTCAACAGAGTGAAATTGTTGGAAAGATGTATCAGATTTCTACATCAAGAGGTCAACAACCTCAGGAGCATCCGGTTCTCCGACCATCGCCAAACTCAGGTTCGCTCGTGCAGTAATCTGCACTGGTTGTAGCCTCTCCACGAACCACGCATGTGCGATTCTATCCATTCCTGCGCTTACTAGTGGTGCGGCATTTCTGAGACTGCGCGCAATCCCACGGCATCTGTTTTTCCGCCACGAAGGACGATGTTCCGATTGAATACAACTGATTCTTCGCATGAGAATTGACGTACACGTCGGGCAAGGGAATCAGTTGGCCACGCGTAGCAAGTTGGACCCGCGACGAGAATCGTTCCATGATTTCCGCGACAGCCTGTACGGCGCTCCAGGCGTCGCGAGCACTGACCCTGATCCATATGCTGCCAAAGTGCCAGCGGAGGCTAGTGTTCTGCATACGTAGCGAGAACTGCATGGATGAGAGCTAAGTGGCTTAAACCTTGTGGGAGGTTCCCGAGAAAGTATCCAGACTTTACATCAATCATTTCGGCTAGCAGACCGCTTGACTCCGGTAAATTCAATAAAGCAGCATCAAGCATTTCAATCGCTTCATCTCTGCGGTTAATGGTTGCATAGGCTTCCACTAGCCAGAATGTACATGCAATGAATGCTCCCTCTTCTTTCTCAGCACCTGAATACCTATAGACCCAAGGACCGTGGCTGAGTTTTTTTCGGATTGCATGGAGTGTAGAGATCAGACGTTCCTTGTTTGGAAATCCAAAGCGGATCGCCAGCATGAGTGATGAATCCAACTGCCTCGTACCAGGGTACAGAGTATAGGCGGCTTCCTCTTCCGACCAACAGTGTTGGTCTATCCACTGCGCGATTCGATCACGTTCGCGCGACCATCGCGGGACGCCCGTAGCGGGAAGATGACCTCGATCAGCGAGTTGCAAAGCTCTGTCGAGAGCTTGCCATGCGCTGATTTTGGACATGGTATAGTGCTGCAATTGTTCCAACTCCCACATGCCGGAATCTTTCTCGTGCCAACGGTCTGCGCATTCATCGGCGAGAGTCATGAGTGTGGTTGCGCTTTGCCGATCAAGCACGTTCCCTGACTTGGTGAATTCAAAAACAGCTTCGAAGATATCCCCGTAGATACCATGTTGATGTTGGCTACCAGCAAGATTGCCCGTGACGACTGGTCTTGATTCGCGGTAACCAGGGAGATCGCTTGAAACAATAGGAGGGACTGGTTGCCCATCCAGGCTGAAGCAGACTCGAGAGCCTGTGTCGCCCAGCCTTCGCAATAGCCATGCCAGTGCAGCCTGGCTCTCTGGAATTTGGCCGAGCCATAGAAAGGCATGAATCGTGTAGCTTGCGTCACGAACCCATGCGTAGCGATAGTCGTAATTTTTCTTACCACCTATCTTTTCTGGTAACGATGTCGTCGCAGCTGCGGCAATTGCACCTGATGGAGAGAACAGAAGGAGCTTCAGAGCCAGAGCACTGCGTCGTACGAAGTCGACATGCGGACCATCGTACTTTAGGCCATCAGACCAGGTGCGCCATGCGTGGTCGCTAAGGTCAATGCGAGAGTTGATATCCTCGATTGTTGGAAATCCTAAGGGCTGATTTTCTCCGGCCACAATCGCAACGAGCGCAGTCTCCCCTTTGATGAGTGCGGCCTCGCCAATAACGCCGCAATCTCCCTCTTCGAGAATGCTGATATTAGGGCTTCGCCTTAGCATACCCAGCACATGCCCGACATGGAAGATAGCGACGTCCGAGATTGCTTCTAACCAAGGGGAGACCGTGTCACAATGAGTTCCACAAACGAATTTGAACTGGATCGAGACTGCCCCACTCAACACTTCGATACGACGTGCTAACTCTGACCATGGCAGGCGTCCCGCTAAGCTGCTATTCATCGAGTCTGTCACTCGAAGCACACCGGACTCGGTTGTGAACGTCGTTTCAAGCACGTTACTATCGCGCCGATATTTTTGAACTGCTTGAAAGGCAGATGTTGGTTGTAGAGAGAAACAGCCTCCGGCCTTATCGTCAAGCAATCGGTCCAGCAGGGGATGAGAGTCGAGGTTCGGCACACACCACCACGCAATCGTACCGTCTCGTCCGATGATAGCGACTGACCTTCCGTCGCCAATGGCAGCATAGTCGCTCAGCGGCAGATTCGCGGCGGCCTGTGCCGGCTGGAATAGAGGTTTCTGAGCTCTTCTCAAATTCATCCTTGAACAACTTGAGTGAAGGCCAGGCAGGCGGACGTAGCTACTTTCGCCTCAGACGCTGCCTTAATTCTTGGGCTGCTTGTCCACGCCCTTAGCAGGGTTGCTTGCATTGACCAATTCCGGAGTAGAGACCGCGCCGAGGGTTATTTTCTGGGACGTTGTATCAATCCTCTTTGATCTCGTGAATGGTTCAAGAGTGACAGGTTTACCTGTCTCCAAAGCTTGCAGAATTCCCTCGAGAACGCGGACATCTGCGAAACCCTCCTCACCATCCGGTTCCGGACTAAGTCCGTTCAATATGCAATCGGAGAAGTACTTCATCTCGCCGCCGAAATGATCCGTGTTCTTGAAGGACTTCTTTGATTTGTCCTCGCCGAGAGTCGTGGTCTGCTCCAGGGACTTACCGAACATGTAAGCTGGCTCGAGTTGCACACTCCCTTTATCGCCTATCGCTATGAACGAGCTTGAAGGGTTGCCGAAGTATGAGACGTTGAACTGAGCGAGCCGTTCTCCTGGGAAACGCAATGTCACTGCAACAGTATCGGCAAAGTCCTGGTCAAAGCCCGATTCCGGATGTTTCGATCCCGCAGCCGATACGACCTCTATTGGCTCGTCCCCAAAGATGTAACGCGCAGCGTTGACAGGGTATGGGCCCATATCCAGTACGGGCCCTGCAAGATCACCAGCGTGTGCGCGGTGATTGTCAGGATCCACTACTTGAGCAAATGTGGAGGCAAACAGGTGGACTCGTCCAAGCTCACCGGAACGAACCTTATCGATGGTGTCTAATGTCGCGGGCTCAAAGTGCAATCGGTACGCTACCATCAACTTCGCGCTGGATGCTTTTTCAGCCTCAAGGATCTCGCGACATTTCTCGGTTGAGATCTCAATTGGCTTTTCGGTTAGCACATGGATGCCCGCCTTGAGAGCCGGCACGATGAACTCGGCATGGCGCCAGTTAGGCGTGGCCAGGTAGATCGCGTCAAACGTGCCTGACTGCAGTGCGCGGTCAAACTCTTCGTAGGTAAATGTAGCCTCAACATCATACCGGTCGCCAAGTTCTGCGGCTTTGATAGGGTCCGATGAGATTAGAGCAGTAAGCTTTGAGTTTCCGGTATGCTCAACGCCGGGCATCATATCCTCTTGAGCGATATCGCCGACACCAACGATTGCATAACGGACTTTCTCTTCTGAAGCCAAGCCTAGCGATTCTTTCCATCCCATTGTGATTGCCTCGCATTGTGAGTTGGTATAACCGAGCGGTGTGTTGTTGCCCCGTCAACTGTCAGATGCTCATTTGAGATGTTGAGTAGTCGGTCACCGGCAGAAATCTTGGACGATCGTTGACTAGACCAATCGAACTGCGACTTCATGATGAAGTGACCGACTCCGTTCTATGTAGGTGACAGGTCACGGCGACAGGGCGGGTTGCTAAGATCACGGGCTTTTGAAGTGAAGATCGACTCTCCCTGCATTAACAAATAGTCAGCAGTTCTTGCTGCGAGTGCCTGAATCGTCAATCCAGGATTGGCTGAGCCTTGCGTGGGAAAGACCGAGCCATCCATGACAAAAAGATTTGGCACGTCCCACGTGCGCCCGAACTTGTCGCATACACCGGTGTCTGCTGTCGCACTCATGCGGGCGCCTCCAACGAGGTGGGCATAACGCTGCTCTTGCACTACTTCGGTCGCGCCCGCTGCCCGCATGATATCCATGACCTTGTTTTTGCCAAATTCAATCAGGCGTTTATCGTTGTCTCTCAGAGAGAAAGTGACTTGTGCGACGGGAAGTCCAAATTTGTCATAAGCTTCTTGGCGACCATTCCTGCCGTCGGCAACTTCGATCCGGTTATCCTCCCATGGCAGGATTTCTCCGAGCAGCCCGAGCGGAGACCAGTGGTTGTAGTCCATCATCGCCCGACGCAGTCCCCATCCCCATAGTCCTTTGGCTGTCATCATCTGTTTGGCAAAAGCAATCGGCAGCGGACCTACAGTCTGAACTGCAAAACCCCGAGCGAAGTCACGCTTCGGATCGGTTTCGTAAAACTCCTCCGTTAATGCGTGGGCGGGGGGAGCCTTGTATTGCCGAATCAGATTATCGAAGCGACCAAGGATCACATTGCCTGCCTGAGCCATGAGATATTTGCCAAGCGTTCCGGATGAGTTTGCTAATCCAAACTCATGTCCGGGACACGCGGAGTTGAAGAGCAAGCGCGGAGTCTCAAGCGCGTAGCCGCACACGATCACGGCGCGAGCTCGCTGGAAGTGTTCGATGCCTTCAGCGTCGAAGTAATGGACGCCATTTACACTCCCATTTTTGCCCATGCCGATGCGAGAGACCATTGCATTGTCACGGATCTCGGCCCCATGCGCGAGAGCATCGGGAACATGCGTTATGAGCGTCGAAGCTTTCGCGCCCACCTTGCAGCCTTGTATGCAAAATCCCCGGTAAATGCAGTGAGGACGATTGCCATGAGACGCAGAGAGTATGGCGACTGGGCCTCCTGCAGAAACGGGAATGCCGAGTGCGGTGCATCCTTTGATGAGTACATTGCCGACCTCACCCATAGGATGAGGTCCATAGGGATGGCCATGCGGCTTGCCCCAGGGATAGTACGCAGGTCCCGCTACTGGCATTTCGCGTTCGAGGAGTTCGTAATAGGGCTCTATGTCTTCGTAATCGATCGGCCAATCCGCGCCAACGCCATCTCGCGTGTAAACTTCAAAATCTGACGGGTGTAAGCGAGGAACAAAAGATGCCCAGTGAACGGAGCCACCGCCAACGCCTTTGCCGCTGTTGTTTGAGCCAAGAGCGAGAGGATCTTTCCCGCCGGTGATGCGGAGATCGTTCCAATAGAGATTGCGAGAGCCTGCTTCATCGGACACCCACTGGCGTTCTGTATCCCAGAAAGGGCCGGCTTCAAAACCAATTACTTTGAAGCCGGCGCGTGCCAGTCGCTGGACCAGAACACCACCCGCAGAACCAACGCCAACAAGCGCATAGTCAACTAAATCGGAATCGTTAAAACATCGTTGCGGAGCTTTGATCCGCTGCATCGGACCCAGATGCTTCAGGCCATCATCTTTTGCCGGATGATCAAAGGGACCGCCTAAAGGCGCCTCAGAAGAAAACAAGCTCAATGGATACCTGCCTGTTATGAAACGAATCTCGTTAGTCGTTGGTGGGTTGTGGGCGATCGGAGATCGTATCTTCTGGTGCGAGCCAATCGTAACGCTGCTCGTCTACCTCCCAGGGTTCAGCCTCGCCGCCCTCGAGGCGCATATATCCACGTGGATAAGCGGGTCCGCCAAAACCGATCTCGTCCCAGGCGTAAGGATGAGCGTAGTAGACAGCACAACAGTCAGACACGAGCATTGACCAGAAGCGCTTAAGGTTGAAGGCTTTCAAGAGAGCCTCGGCGGCTTCAGGTTTTTCATCATGCAACGACTGGAGGATCTCTTCCTGTTTCATCGTCTCAAGATTGTGGAATGATGTGCCATGGATTTTCTGCGCAATGGCTTCGATGGCTTTTATTGCGATGCGATAAGCGTCCTGATCAGAAGGCATGTCTTCGTAACGATAGCCCTCGATGCGGTTGCTAAACAGGCGATCGTCGATGCCCGGAAGAATGGCAATGCGTGTAGCTTCGGTGCGGTCATCCTGAGGGAGCACGCGATCGACGACAGCCTGCATCGTGGCCGCCTCTGCCGGTGTGAAGAAGCGTATCGGCGGAGTACTTCCTACGCGGTCAAATACTAACTTGCGCGTAGCAGCATCCCAGAACTTCTGCTGTTTCAGAGCGTGCAGCCCAGGGTAATAGCCAGGGGTGGTCTTCAGTTCGAGCGGCACAGCCGTGGATGGATCGAGAGGCCGTTTCGTCTGAACATTTGGCTCTGGAGAGTCGTCCTCTTTACGCAAGAGCATGTCTAGCGCTCCCTCCGCATCAGGTATGCGAGCATTCCAAGCATGCCGCAGGCCGCCATCAGCATGGGTGCGAAAATGGGTGGCCCATAGAGAATGTTGTAGAGCGGCTTCTTCATCCCACCGGATCGGCGAACGATTCCGCGCGCGTGGTAGTAGGTTCCGACTGCACCGTTGAGCATAAGCAGTGAAGATGCGGCTGGAAGCAGCGTATTCGCGAGGCGTTTGCTGCTGATCGAACTGAGCGCAGCGAAGATCATTACGGGCACCAGCAGCACGGGAGACCATTGGACACGATATTTGAAGTTGTTTTTGTAATGTGAATACCAGGATTCCGCTCCAACAGCAAAGGTGCCGATCGCACATACGACACACAGGTGCTTTTGAAAACGACCAATGCGGATGTCATCGCCAAAACTTGAACTGCGGAAAGATAACGATACGTCTACTGTGCGGCTGCGAATGCCATGATCTTCTTCGCGCTGCAGATAACTTGCGATGACCCCGAGGTAGGCGCTGGTGCTAAAGAGTAGAGGCGCGAAAAGAGGCGGTCCCATGACGATGTTGGTGAGGGGAAGACGCCAGCCTCCCGGCTTTCGGGCGATTCCGCGGATATGGAAGCCAAAGCCGATGACGCCATCGATTAGCGTGATAAAGCTGGTATAGCGAAGGAAGGTTGTCGCCAAGCGACGGCTGAAGAAGCCGCATAGCCCTGCGGAGGTGAGCACGCCGGAAAGGATGACTGGGGAGTACATCACCGGATTGGAATAGGATCCCTTGTAATGCTCATATGCAACCTCCGCACCGGTTACGATGCTTGTGGCAGCGACGAGAAGGGACATAGAGCGCTGGAACGTACCATGCTGAATGTGGTCGACGGCAATCTCAGCCGAACTTCGAAGCGATTTGGGAAGCGCGCGTGCGAGCGCCGTGGGAGGAATGTCTGGAATTTTCAAGCTGGGCCCCGCTGGAGAGCCATCAAACTTGTGACATGGTCAGGGAGCTTCGTAGCTGTCTCTGCTGCGCTTGACTCCGAGTCGAGATCGCCGTCATCCCACACGATCGGGCGTGTCCATGCGCCTCCTGCATTGGCGATCAAGATGGGAAATGCCGCGAAATGTCGTTGCTTGCGATCTAGCAATTGCTCTGGAATGTGGATGTCCTCTAGCAGCAGCTTCTGCGCTCCGAGCAAAAGTTTGTGTGCGGCAGACTCAGCCTCTTGACCTGGATAGCCGCCAGTCGATAGGCCATCGATGCCCATACCTTTGACCTCACGATCAAGAAGATATTGAGCGCCATTGCCAGACATATATGGCCAGGCAGTTAGGAATTCCTTTGTATTGGCACGCTTCTCCCCCCAGCCTGTTTTAAGCAGGATGAAAATTCCACGCGTGATTAGTGACTCATGCTTGCGAAGATCGTCCGCGGCGATAGGGTGAGAGGATGAGAAGCCGTGAAGATCCAAAGCAATGCACGGCCCGTAGAAGTGACTTAACGGCAGTTCGTGGATGCATGGAAGGTGCGGCAAGTAGTGGAACGGCGCGTCTACATGCGAACCTGAGTGAGACATGAACGTACAGCGCTCTACAGTGGCTCCGTCAACAACGGCGAGCTGTTGGTATTCGATTGAATTCGGAGGCTGGCCGGGAAATTGTGGCGCGTGATTGTAGTGAGGCTGAGCGAGGTCGTAAATCATTGGCCATCCTTGTCTGCATATTTCTCGGCATCCTTACGCTTGAAATCGATCCCGATCCCTGGTCTGTCCCAGTCCGGGTGCATGCAACCGTCTTTTTGTGCAAACTGGAATCCATCAAAGAGCATGGACTCGATACGAACATGGTCATGAAAATATTCAACGTGGCGTAGAGGGCGTGCTGCACAGGCCAAATGCATGTGAATCGTTGGGCCACAGTGGGCTGAGAGCGGTAGGGGATGAGCATCAGCGATGGCTGCCACTTCCATGAAACCGGTTACACCACCGCAACGCGTGGCGTCTGCCTGGATAACATCCACAGCGCCAGCTTCCATCATTTTTTTGAGATATCGCGCGTTCCAGCCATATTCGCCGGCCGCTATCTCCATACCCGCCGGGGAGCGGTCGCGCAAGAGCCTGAGGCCCTCAAGGTCATCTGAACTGACGGGTTCTTCAAACCATATGACGTCGTATTCGGCGCGGGCCAGATCAGCGAAATAGAGAGCTTGCTTTCGCGAATATGCACCATTTGCGTCGATGAACAATTTGGCTTTTCCACCGATGGCTTTGCGGGCTACTTCTATACGCCGCGGATCAATGTTGGGGTCCGTTCCGACCTTCATTTTGACTTGGTAAATACCTTCCTCTACCCATCCCAATAGCTGGCGCGCGAGTCGACTGTCAGTGTAAGTCGTGAATCCACCGGAGCCATACACGGGCGCGGATTGCCGAATTGGGCCGAGAAGAGTTGCTAAAGGTTGATCGAGCAGCTTTGCTTTGAGATCCCAAAGCGCTATGTCGACTGCAGATAACGCTGTGGCTCCGTTCCCCTCGCTACCGTAGTTCCTTTGCGAACTGCGCATCGCTTCAAACATGGCATTCGTGTTGAAAGAATCGTTGCCTAAACAATGCTTCTCAATTAACTCTCGCGCGATTGTTGCGGCAGATTTATGGCCATAGGTGTAGCCCAGCCCAATGGCGTCCTCCGCGTGGAGTTCAACAACAATTATCGTTGTCGAGTTCCACGCGATCGTGCCATCCGCTTCAGGAGCATCGGTCGGAATGGTGTAGGCGCGAGCTGTGCCTTGACGAATCATCATGAGAGCTACACAATCTGGCGGACGGTGTCTTTCGCGGCGGTGAGAGCGATTTTCAAGCGATTGGGTTCGCCCTTCGCAAGCGCTTCGGAGAACTTCAGCGCTTGGCTTGCAGTGATCTTCGCTGGCAACATCGCTGTGAACGGATCAACGACGCACTCGATTAGGACAGGGCCTGGCATGGCGAGCGCCTCATCGAATTTCTCGCCAGCCGATTTTGGATCATCAATTCGAATGCCGTCAGCACCGACTGACTTGGCCAGAGCAACAAAATCGATAGGCAGTAGATCGCATTGATATTCTGGATTGCCCTGGAAGACCATTTGCTCCCATTTGATTTGGCCTAGCGTATTGTTTTTGATGATCACGATCTTGATCGGAAGTTTGTAGGCGACCGCGGTGATGATTTCACCCATGAGCATAGTGAATCCCCCATCCCCGACCACCCCGATCACCTGCCGATCGGGGTACGCAACTTGTGCTGCAATGGCATAGGGTAAGCCACATGCCATGGTGGCGAGATTTCCAGAGCACGAATGCATCTGGCCCTTCTTCGCTTTCATGTAGCGTGCCCAGACTGTTGTATTGGTACCTGAGTCAGAGACGATGATTGCGTTTTCTCTGGTACGCTTGGAGAGTTCCCACCCAACCACTTGCGGCTTCATGGGTAACGCGGGAGACGTTCCTTCTTTCTCGATCAGGGAGTTCCAGGATTTCATTCCCTTTTGCGCATCTTCAAGGAACTTGCGATAGTCATTGCGATGGAGCATAGGCATTAATAGCGCGATGGTTTTCTTTGAATCCCCCACGAGACCCACTTCCACAGGCATACGTAGACCGATGCGTTGAGCGTTTGAATCAATCTGTACGCATCGGCAGTCATCTGGTTTTGGAAGATATTCCATGTAGGGATAAGAGGTGCCGATCATGAGCAATGTGTCACACTTCTCGAGCGCCTCTTCTGAAGGTGCAGTACCGAGCAAGCCAATTCCACCTGTCGTGTAGGGCGAATCATCGGGAACACAGCCTTTGCCAAGCAAAGGTTTGATAATGGGCGCACCGAGGAGTTCTGCTAACTGGATGAGTTCATCGCTGGCATGCAAAGCACCTTGTCCAGCGAGAATAGCGATCCGTTTTCCATTGTTCAGGATTTCGGCAGCAGTTTGTAGATCGTGTTGTCCGGGGGTGTTGCCAGATATAGCGCTAATCGAGGACGAGTGGTGAGCTACATTCCTTTCGGACCTCGCTTCCTTCACTGGCTGTTGCTGAACATCAATTGGAATCGTAACGTGTGCGACTGATCGTTTTTCGATAGCAGAGCGTATAGCGAGATCGACAACCGATTCCATGTGCGCCCCGCTCATGACACGGTTGTTGTAACAGGCCACATCAATGAACAGCTTATCGAGCTCGACATCTTGCTGTTGGAAGGTGCCCGTGACATCGTTGAATTGCATGCCTGTGATTGCAAGTACCGGCTGCTGATCCATCTTGGCGTCATAAAGGCCATTCAACAGATGGATTCCACCAGGACCCGATGTAGACAGACACACGCCTAGTCTGCCGGTGAACTTCGCATAGGCGCACGCCATGAATGCGGCCGACTCTTCATGCCTCACATGGATAAAACGAATCTTGTCCTGTGCCTTGCGAAGCGCTTCCATTACGCCGTTGATTCCGTCGCCGGGCAGGCCAAAGATGGTATCCACTCCCCAGGCGATAAGACGCTGTACAAGAATATCTGACGCGTTCATGCGTTACTCCTACGAGGATTCGCGAGTTCAGCGAACGAGATCGCGTATGCAGGTAGGATGCAACGGCTAATCATTCGGCTGTCTTGCTTTCTGCCTCTGAGCAAAGGAAGTTTACCCATATCTCGTTCGGCATTTTATCCGGCTTCGAGCGCAGGCGTTACGGCTTGATGAATAGCGCTCCCAGTTCTTCAAGATCGCGTTCGGCGTGAAACTGACGAAGGTATAGGTCTAATTCGTGATAGCGCTTGGAGATCGCAGAATCCATTGCGAGAGGGAAAGGTCCATAAGCCCGCGCAAATCGGCGCAAAATGTCCGTGCAGTGTTGCTCTACGATATGACGAACAGTCAAGGCTCGTACACGGGCTGCGGCGTAGTTCTCTCGGTCGGTGTCAATCTCTCGTCCTGTTGTGTCGAGGCATGAACGCATCGCCCATACTGCGGCCTGCATCGCACCAACATGAGCCAGTGTGTGGGCGTCATGCCTGCGATTCCTCAGCGCATAGAGAACAAGCGATTCGGCCCCGCCTGCCCAGCAGGCCGCAGGCCCACAAGCTCCATGCCAAAACCCCGGTCGATTCAGATACCAGCCGGCGCCTTCTATGACATCTTCCTTGCGAATAAGGCATGCATCAAAGATTGCGCTGCCCGTATTGGTTTCGTTAAAAGCTGTTGTCGCCCATGCCGAGCAATCGTAGCTTAGAGATTTTCCCCGCGCACGCAAATCGACATCGACCAGCAAAGGTTCAGGCGCTCCGACGGTGATCAGCGCGCGATCGACCAGTCCCGCGCCACTGCAGAACATCTTTGTGCCAGAGACACTCAGCCCATCGCTTCTCTTTTCGAGTCGCAAAGCATGACCGGGTACCTCGGATGCCCATACACCATAAATCGTGTCGGGCTTCGGCTTTCGTCCGGCTTCTGCAAGGATTGAGACTGCATCCCAATGCGCTTCCGCAATTCGAGCGAACGAAAGATCTTCCACTCCGGCAGCCCAAAGTTGAGCATGCCGTAAGCAGGTCTCACCGTGACCAGGCAGCGGTAGTGGTTCGTCAAGCCGAGAGCGTAATTGGCGAAGTATGGTTGTTCCCGTCATACGGGCGTTCCGTTATGAGCAGCAAGTGCGTCTGCGAAGCCGTGTGGTGCGCGTCCAATTTTTCTTCCGCTCGTTGTCACTCGAAGCTTGGAGGCGGACAGTGGCTTGTGTCCTGAATCTCTCAACCGGCGCCATAGGCCATGATCCTCCGCCGATTCAATCGCAGGCCATCCGCCGGAGAGTAAATACGCGTCCGCACGAACTCCGATATTCGCTCCGTGTACATGTGGGTGCGTCCCATCGGCATGAATCTGATAGCTAAGGCGAAAGCGCTCTGGCACGAGAGCATCATGTTCTGCGAACGAGTCAACATCCACAATTCCCGCTACTGCGTCTACCCCTTGCCGAGCGATGCCCAGGTGGTCCGCCAGCCAATGCGTAGGTACTTCACAGTCAGCATCCGTATTTGCCAGCCAGCAGTGCTTGAGGGATCCTGCGTATCGCTCCAAGGCGACCTTGGCCGCAACCGCACGAGCTGTTCCCACTGCCCGTGCGTTAACAACAACGACAGTGCCGTTTCTGCCAAGCAGAGCCTCAGCGATCTCACGGGAGCGGTCAGTAGAGCTATCGATCGCCACAACGATGTCGCAAGTGACATTGTGGGGAAGCCTCTCGCGGGCTGCGAGAAGGGAAGAGATACACCGCGGCAAAAGCGTCTCTTCATTTCTTGCGGGGACCAGGACTCCGATGTGCCAGGGAACAACCTTCATAACTTTCTCCAACGATCTAATCGAAATCCGGGATGACGTTCCGATTGATCAAGGGCAAGGCCGTCAATGGTCAGGAGCATCTCGTGGACGCTGTCTCCACTTTGTAGATGATCGTCAGAGTGTCCTAACCAATGGGATGCCAGGATCGTTCCGGAAGTTGATACGTTCTCGATCAGACCCTGCGCCACGATTCTCCATTGCTCGCGGTCGAAGTAGTAGCCAATTTCAGACAGTACGAGCAGGTCAATATCGTCGACTCGAAGATCTTCGGTCACGGGTGCGCAAAGGATTCGAACATGTGCGAGGTGCGAGCATCGTTCTTTGGCAATACGGACAGCAGTTGGCGATAAGTCACTCGCAACAACGCAATCGCACTGCATTGCCAATCGTTCTGTAAGAACACCTATTGAGCACCCTGGTTCAAATGCCATGCGGTATTGTCGTCTACCAAGGGCATCCATGATCGCGTCGTATCGGCCAAGCTCGTAGGCACTGGACGCAAATTGCCACGGGTCGTCATTGTGACGATACATATTCTCGAAAAAGTTTAAGCTCGTTGCATCAACGTTCATGTGTCACCCGCGAAGGAAGATAAGTTTCGAAATTACGCCGCGCCGGCGCAAGAAGCCGTTCTGAAAGGATGGGATCTCCTTCTTCACGTTCGAGCTGAGATCGATGACATACAAGGGCCTGCAGCTTCTGGTCCAGCAATTGTTCTGTAAGCGGTATATGAACGAGCGACAGTCCAGACAATGAATCGGGCGTGCCGCGATGCCAGGTCCAGAAAAGATAAGACGTGAGTTCAACCGCATGTTTAAAGGCGAGACGCTCTGCTACGCGTCCACAAGCTTCATGATCAGGATGAAAGTCGCGGACCCACGGCGCAATTACGTGTTGCGATCGCCTCACGAGAGGCTCGAGCAACACCGCCAACTCATCTTCGTGCTGAGATACTCCGCTATCAATAATTCGGAATCGAAAAATGTCTTTTCGAGTTACGCCCAAATGAGATAACGCATTGGTCTGCTCCTTCTCTCGTAAAGGTCCAAGCCCAGGGATTCCTTCGTATGCGTTTTCTCCGTCTGTCACTGCCGCTACGATCACTTTCACTCCGGTGGATCGAAGGTTTGCGATTAGACCGCCCGCTCCCAGAGTTTCATCATCTGGGTGGGGCGCAACGACCAGCACAGGTCCCCGCCCGATCATGAGTGACGCAGCAGTTGGAGGCCAGGCCGAGCCTTGAGCCAGCCAATTACGCCACTCCACCTCGCTGACAAGAGGCACGATCATCCTTACTCCTAATACGACGGAATGGTGGTACAACAATCAAAAATTTTCAGCAATTCAACTGATCAGGATGTGACAGGTTCAGGACCTCGAGTAGCTTCATGCGTCGCTGCAAGTTGCACAGGCTTTCCACTTTTCGTCGATTCGTAGATCGCTTCGATGATCCGTTGGTCCTGCAAACCCTCTTCACCTGGCGTATGCGGCTGTATGTTGTTCAAGACGCATAAAGCCATATGATCCATCTCCGTCGCAAACTGGTCCGCAGCTTCAATGGAGGGTTCGTTGACGACGTCATGATCATCCTGGACCTTACTGGTGCGCAGCTTGAGACCTGTGTAGCCGAAGGCCGGACTCATCTCTGCCCAACCGAGATCTCCTTCCAACCGCAGCATCTGAGACTTGTGCACTCCGTACCCCGAAGAACAGGTCGCGATAAATCCGCTCGGAAACTTCAATGTGAACGCGTAGGTCTCCTCGACCTCTTGAAACCTCGGATCATTTGTCGGTCGATACAGTGTGCCCCAAACCTCACTCGGCTCTTCTCCTGTGAGAAATCTCGCGGCGTTCAAACAGTAAATGCCGACGTCTGGCAGGCAGCCACCGCCAGATAGCGCAAGCTTTTGTCGCCACTGCGACGGGTCGCCCTGATTCTGTGCGTTAGTTGCGATCAGGCTGCGCAACATCCCGAGCGTATGGTCTCGAACCATCTTCACGATGGCGCGGTTCATTGGCTCGTACTGTTGCCGATAAGCGATCATCAATTTAACGTTTGCCGCCTTGCACGCCGCAATCATTCGCTCGCAATCCGCAGAATGTGTGGCCATCGGTTTTTCGCAAAGGATGTGCTTCCCCATCTTCGCGCCCCGCTGAACAAACTCGGCATGCATGCTATTCGGTAAAACAATGTAGATCACTTGGACATCAGGATTGCGTGCAATCTCGTCATAGTGTTGATAGTCGTAGATAGCAGAATCTTTGATACCGTATTGCTTAGCGATCTTCTCCGCCTTGTTCCCATTCCCGCTCACGAGTGCAGTTGGTTTACAAAATCTGGTTTTTGCGAATGCTGGCAAAATCTGACCGAGTGCAAGATGACCTAGGCCGACTACAGCGAAACCCATCCTGTCGGCCTGCGATACGAATGGTCCTGGAATTTTGTCAGGGGCTTCTGTCGAAGCGTGAATAGCGGGCAAACCAACGGAAGTTTGCTCGGCAACTTTGTCAGGATGCGAAGCTGGAGACTGAGGAGATTGGGCCCCGGATAGAGGTGCCATCCCAGAAGCGGCTACCGTCGCGGCAGCTACGCGAAAGAATTCTCTTCGATTTGTACTTAGCAATCCTAGGCCCCCGGAGCAACCCTGTTCATCCCCTTCAGATGCGAGTCTGCGTTAAAAAAGATGCTCTCGTGTGCTCGCAATGCGTCTCGCATTGTGTCGGATCAAAATGCTTGTAAGGTTCAGAGGCGAACCTATCTCTTCACGCGAGGCCGTACGCGGCAATATTCAGGTAGCAGCTTCACGCCAGTTGCATCCAACTCAAAATCAAGATTCATGAAGGGAAGCTTCCCACGTTGGGCGCTGGCAGGGAAGACCTCATCACTGCACTTATTTTCTAATCCATGCAAATGATCAAAACAAGACAAGTGAGAAATATTAACGTTCTCTCGGCCACCCATTAAAGCTGATAAGTTGCATCGAAGTTATAAGCGAAGGTACGCCAACAAATTTTTCCAACTGAGTGGAGCTGTACATGTGGATCGTCAGGCTGGCGTTGCGGCGCCCCTATACCTTTGTTGTCTTTTCGATTCTCATGCTGCTTCTTGGAATCGGAACGTGCGTCGAAGCTCCCAAGGATATCTATCCCTACATCGATATTCCAGTTGTGACGATCGTCTGGAGCTACACTGGTCTTCCGCCTGAAGAGATGGAAGGCCGCATCGTTACAGTCTGCGAACGAGCCTTAACAACAACGGTCAACGACATCGAGCACACAGAATCAGAGAGCTTTCAGGGTGTTGCTGTTATCCGGGTTTATTTTCAACCGCGCGTAAAGGTTGAGTTGGCAATGTCGCAAATTACTGCTGTTGTGCAGACTGTTTTGCGGGTTATGCCACCCGGAACATTTCCTCCGAACATCCTCAAATATGATGCATCGAGCGTTCCGATCGTTCAACTGGGACTGTCGGGGCAAGGGCTGACAGAAGAGGACCTCTATGATCTCGGTCTATCGTTTATTCGCCCGCGTTTGGCCAACGTCGAGGGAGCGTCGATCCCGTTGCCATACGGCGGAAAAGTCCGCCAGGTCCAGGTCGATGTGGATCCGAATCAGTTGTATTCGCATCATCTCTCAGCAAGTGATGTTTCGGTCGCCTTCAACCAGCAGAACCTGATTTTGCCTGCAGGTGTTGCCAGAATCGGCGACCGCGAATTCATCGTTAAAACAAATTCATCGCCGCTCGTTGTTTCAGCCTTAAATGATCTTCCAATCCGCAGCAGCAATGGCTCGGTTGTATTGGTCAAAGACGTTGCTCAGGTGAGGCTCGGCTATGCTCCCCAAGTCAACGTGGTCCGAGAAGATGGCAAACGATCTGCCCTGTTAACGGTACTCAAAAACGGTCAGACATCAACGCTCGACATTGTGAAGCATGTAAAGGAAATGCTTCCGCAGGTTAAGGCGGGATTGCCAGGCGGCCTGGAAATTACGCCTCTCTTTGATCAGTCGATCTTCGTCTCGGAATCGATTAATGAAGTTATCCGTGAAGCCTCGATCGCTGCGGCACTCACCGCGTTGATGATCTTGCTCTTCCTGGGTTCCTGGCGTTCCACACTGATCGTATGTATCTCCATCCCGCTCTCAATTGCGACATCCCTGGTCATCCTTTACGCTTCGGGCCAAACGATCAATGTAATGACGTTGGGAGGACTGGCACTCGCAGTCGGTATCCTCGTCGACGACGCAACGGTTGAGATCGAGAATACTCATCGCAACATGACGGAGAACAAGCCATTAATTCGAGCTATTCTCGACAGCGCGGAACAGGTGGCTTCGCCAGCCTTTGTGTCAACGCTATCGATCTGTATGGTCTTCACTCCAGTCGTCTTGTTGAGTGGCGCGGCAAAGTATCTCTTCACGCCACTGGCACTAGCTGTGGTCTTCGCTATGCTGGCCTCCTACTTCCTCTCTCGAACTCTAGTTCCGACCATGATGCACTTCCTGCTTGGGAGCGAGCTTGAGCTCTATCAAGATAAGGACAAGGCAAAAGAAGAAGAAAAGAAAAACTGGATCTGGCGATGGCACTCAAAGTTTGACCGTTGGTTTGAGAGAAGGCGTGAAAGCTATAAGCATGCACTGGAATGGACACTCGAAAACCGGGGGCTAACAATTGCGATCTTTGGTGGCTTCGTATTGCTTTCGCTGCCTCTTGTGTTTTTGATCGGGACCGATTTTTTTCCGTACGTAGATTCAGGACAGATGCGCCTTCATGTTTATCCCCCACAGGGGATGCGTCCGGAGGACTCTGAACAGTATTTCGCGAAGATAGAGAAAGAGATTCGACAGGTCATACCGCCCGGTGAGGTCAAACTCATTCTTGACAATATTGGTTTGCCAAATGGTGGTTTTAATCTCGCTTTCTCTGACAGTTCCGTTACGTCGGATTCTGACGGCGATATCCTGATCGCTCTCAATCCCGGCAAGCGAAACACTCAACTCTACATGCGACAGTTGCGCTTGGATTTACAAGCAAAGTTTCCCGACGGAGTATTCTTTTTCACGCCTGCGAATATCACGAACCAGATCCTTGACTTCGGACTACCTGCTCCGATCGACCTGCAACTCTCCGGTCGAGGCAAGAATAATTATGAAATTGCGCAGAAGCTATTGAAGCAAGTGAAAGCCATTCCTGGCGTTGCCGATGCTCACATTCATCAACAAATCGCGTTGCCCACACTCGATGTGAATGTGGACAGGCTCAAAGCAAGCCTCATCGGAGTTACACAGCAAGACGTGACTCAAAGTATGCTGGTCTCGTTAACAGGTACTGGACAAACAGCGCCGAACGAATGGCTCAATCCGCAGAACGGCGTCAACTATCAGGTTGTAGTGCAGACGCCTCAATACCGTATTGACTCGTTGCAGGCGCTAGCTCGTACGCCGATTACTTCGCCCACAGGGCACTCAAGCCAACTACTCGGCAACCTCGCTGACTTTCAGCGTGATGTCAGTCCCGTTTCAATTGGACACTACAATATCCAACCGATCTATGACGTTTATGCTTCGACGGATCAACGTGATCTGGGTGGAGTCGCGAGTGATATCCGCAAAATCATGGATAAGGCCAAGGGGGATTTACCTGTGGGCAGCACTCTCGCCCTACGTGGCGAGGTAAAGACGATGAGCGAATCGTTCACTCGCCTCGGTATCGGTATCATCTTCGCGATCATCCTTGTCTATTTGCTCATGACAGTGAACTTTCAAAGCTGGCTTGACCCGCTGATCATCTTGATGGCTTTGCCCGTCGCTCTTGGGGGCGCACTTTGGATGCTGTTTCTCACAGGTACAACTCTTAATGTTCCTTCGTTGATGGGAACTATCATGACCATCGGCGTCGCAACCGCAAACAGCATCCTTGTAGTTGTCTTCGCAAACGATGAGAGGGCAGCGGATAAAGATAGCGTTGAAGCTGCATTGAACGCGGGATTTACGCGACTGCGCCCCGTTTGCATGACGGCCCTTGCAATGATTATCGGCATGCTTCCCATGGCTCTCGCGTTCGGTGAGGGGGGTGAGCAAAACGCGCCTCTGGGCCGTGCGGTGATCGGCGGCCTCCTGTTGGCAACGCTTGGAACGCTCTTCGTTGTACCGGTCATGTATTCCTGGCTTCGCACTGCAGCGCCCAAGAACTTCGACGAAGAAGTCGATAACGCCTACGACGACGAGAAGGACAAAAAGGCAGCCAAGGGCAGTCGTAAAGATCAGCAGGGGGGCGAGCCGCAAACGGCTTGAAAAATCCATGAGCGAAGAGCGTAAAGAAAAAACTTATCCTGAAGATGAGCGACTGAGGCAATTTCAGGAAGACCCAGATCGACGGATGACTCGCGCAGAGTGGGAGCGGGAAGAATCGCATGCTCGGCAGGCGGCGCATCAACGTCATGAACGGGCAAAGCGCGAAAAGGAGCCTGATCACGAATCGGTTCACGCTAGTAAAAAGGCCACTGGGCACAAAAAGAAGCCTCTTGATAAGCGAAAGGCGGCTCTGTGGATTGGCGGCGGACTCCTGGTGTTGCTGATCATCTTTTTGGTGGGTTTTCTGCCCAGGCACAATGAAGAGAAAAAGGCTGCCGAAGCCGCGAAGAAGCGAGAAACAGAAGAACCGGAAGTGGAGGTTGTTCAGGTTAAGCGGTCTCATAAGACAGGCGAGCTAACGGTTCCTGGAACCACCGCTGCTCTTGTCGAGGCCTATGTCTATGCTCGCGCTAATGGCTATCTGAAAAAGCGATACGTCGATATCGGCGACCATGTGAAAAAAGGTCAATTGCTAGCCCTCATCGATGCCCCTGATCTTGATCAACAGGTGGAGCAAGCTCACCAGCAGTTGAATCAGGCAGAGGCGCAATTATCGCAACAGCAGGCTCAGTTGGCCTTGAACAAGGTTACCTGGGATCGATGGCGTGTATTGGTGGCGAAAGGTGTGTTCTCGCGTCAGGATGGGGATCAGCGTGAAGCACAGTATGAAACGCAGCGCGCTCTCGTGGCCTCGGCAGATCGTAACGTTGAAAGCTTTCGAGCAAATCTCAACAGGGTCATTGCATTGCAGAGCTATGAACGCGTCACCGCTCCATTTGACGGCGTTATTACCCAGCGCAATACCGATATAGGAGCTCTGGTTGGAAGTGCAGGCGCTGCATCTGGTCCGCCGATGGTTTCACCGGACACTCCAAGTTCGGGTTCAGCCAATGTGGGCTCAGGTAATACCAGTGGTAGTTCGGGTACGCCCAACCAGTTAGGATCGCCATCCACGGGTCTGGCCCAGGGCGGCGCTCTGTTTGCTCTAGCACAATTCAACACGCTACGAATTCTGGTGTCAGTTCCCGAGAGCTATGCCAATAGCATTCATCAGGGAATGCATGCTCAGGTATACACGCAGGAACGAGTGGGCAAGCCCATCCCAGCGTTGGTGACTCGAACCGCGAACGCCATCGATCAGAATTCCAGAACTATGCTTGTGGAAGTCGATATCAACAACAAGACTGGCAGCCTTTACCCCGGCATCTACAGCATTGTCACTTTCGTTCAGGTCCGAGGTATACCTCCCATCACAATTCCAGGGGACGCCGTAGTTGTCCGCAACGACCGAACTACTGTCGCCGTCGTACGTGATAACAAAGTGAGTCTTGTACCCGTCGAGATCGGTCGAGACTACGGTCCTGCGATTGAGATTCTCAGTGGATTGCACGAAGGCGATTGGGTGGTCTCCACGGTTACGGATAGTGTCCAACCTGGAATCAAAGTCCGTAGCCGTCCAAATGAAGAGGTTGCGAAGCAGGCGTCTGGTTCTGAAGATGACTCGAATGGAACGCCTGATTTCGGCCCTTCGCAATATGGAGATCAGTCCGTGGTGAACTCTAAATCTGAAAGCACGAATCAGACGGGAAAGCCAGGCCAGAAGAAAGGCGGAGATCAGCAGAAGTCAGGTGGCAAGCAAAAAGGTAGCGACAAGAAGGATGCTTCCAAATGACCCGTTCCTTTGAGCGAACCATTGCGATAGGCTTGATCTGTATAGCCGGTGGTGCGTCCGCGCACACGACGCCTTCGGCGGCCCAGCAAACAAGTCCACAGCCTCCGCCTTTTACGGTGCCCAATCCTCCAACGCCCGCAGCATCCGACGCCCCGGGCCAGCAGAGTGTTCCTGCTGAGCGACGACCCAATGTCTCACCAGATGCCCCGTTGCCGCAACCGGATAAAACAAGCATAGATCTTCGCTCCATCCGACCTCTCGCAGCTCAGCCGTCGGAACAGCCCGCTGCATCCGGTTTCATCAAAGCTGTAGGCAATTCAAGCGTGCGTCCGCAACACCTCGGAGTTTCTGCCTTTGATACAAACGTCTTCAATTTCATTGCTCCGTATCACGTGGCGCGTGTTTCAGGATTCAATGAGAGTTCGCAAGCTCGTCTCGATTCGTTTGTACGGGACGGGAAACTGTACTTGTCGCTTCATGACGCGATCGCGCTGGCGATAGCCAACAATCTGGATGTGGAGATCGAACGCTACAATGTTCTGTCGGCAGACTACGATTTGCTCCGCGCCCAAGGTGGCGGAAATCTGCGCGGGATTGATTTCGGCATTCAACAGACTGCACCCGGTGTGGGAACCGCGACAAGTCCGCTAACTATTACAGCTACAAGCGGAATCGGTTCGTCCACCAATGCGACGGTTACAGATCTCTCGCAAGTCACGCAAACCGGCAGTTCCATGCAACAGTCTCTTGCGGAGAATGGCACATCAAATTTTTCCTCTGGACCGGCTGTGCCGATCTTTGATCCGACGCTTTTTGCGGAAGCAGGCTATTTCCGCAGGTCCGATACGACCTCTCTGGAGAGCGCTTCGTCCACGGATTCGAGCAGCGGTTTTTCCACCTCAACGCCCCCGGCTGATTTTATTTCAATGGGTGTTGACCTCCAAAAGGGCTTCTCTACTGGCGGGCAGCTCGAGATCTACGTTGATAACGCGTCTCAGGTTCTCTATGCGAACTCATCGCAGCTTGATCCATTTCACGTGCCGAGTAGTTCAGCCACTTTCAGCCAGCCATTGCTGAGAGGGGCCGGTACTGGCATCAATCTCCGCTTCATCCACATCGCGAAGATCAACAAAAAGGTATCGAATCTCCTGTTTGAGCAGCAGTTGCTGGAGACTGTCTATGGCATTTCTCGCCTCTATTACGACCTGGTATCTCTCGGTGAAAATTTTGGCGTAAAAGAGGAATCTCTAGCTGCTGCGCAGAAGCTCTTTGACGACGATCAGAATCAAGTAAATGAGGGAACATTGGCTCCGATCGAGCTGACTCGGGCTCGCGCCCTTCTTTCATCCAGCAGGCTTGATGTGATTCAGGCAGAGGGAGAGTACCGTCAACAAGAGGTCATCCTGAAAGAACAGATGCAGAGAAAGCTTGGTGATACGAGCGCTTCCTTCTCGACTATCGTCCCTATTGATCGCATCGTGGTTCCTGATCAATTGCAAGCCGTGAATGTGTCATCCGCGATAGAAGATGCGCTGTCAAACCGTCCCGATCTTGCTCAAGCTACATTACAAGTCGAGGCGGACGAGGACTACCTAAAAGGTTCTCGCAACGCCGTAAAGCCTCTCGTGAACGCGTATGCCAATGTACAAACTCGCGGTTCAACGCTCGTACCACCCGAGGTGCTTGGGTCAGCCGGGACGGGGGCAGCGACTTTACCCGCTGAATTGACACAAGGCGGTCTGAAACTATCGACCATTTATCAGGCAGGAGTACAAGTTACACTGCCTTTACGAAACCGAATCGCGCAGGCGGATGCCGCGCGCGATGCTATCCAACTCAAGCAGGCGCAAGGGCGAACGGAAAAGCTCGCAAACGATATCCGGCAGCAAATCGAGAATTCAGCAACGGCTCTCGAAAGCGCGCAGCAGACTTATGCCGCCGCAGTCGAGAGCGTTAACTATCAACAGCAACTTCTGCAAGCTGAGATCGATAAATTTTCAGTAGGTGAGAGCACCAACTACATGATTATTCAGGACCAGGCTTATTTAGCTCAGGCTCGCTCCACTGAGGTGGCTGCCCGGTCAAATTGGATGAAAGCCCGCTTATCACTCGATCGCGCTCTTGGCGATCTCCTGCAGAAGAGCGGAATCACGTTCGACGAGGCCCTCAGGAACGCTGCGCATTGAACGTCTGCTAATTCGCGTTCGTATTAGTCCGAGCAACGGGAACTACGAACGATAGTAGGCCGCAGGCACGTAGTCGCCATTTAGGCAAATCTGATAGTGGTCAGCCACGTCTGCTGGGCTTAGCCTCGAATTCTCCGAAACATTCGACTTTTCAGCAGAAGCCACAGCATGACAGAGAGTACCAGCCAAACAACAACGGCGGTCGCTATCGCGAGTGCAGGATCATACCGTGGCAGCCCCAATCGGATGGTCACGGCAAATCCAATCAGGCCCACGCAGCCAATTGCCGTTCCGGCAGCGTCGACGCCTGCGGCCATACGACCCCGTTTTGTTCCATCGAACCCAGCTTTACGTTTTTTTTCTCTTTCATGCTTTTCTAGCAAGCTCGCACCTGCCGGGAAAATCGCGGGGAAAGCAAGAAATAGCCCCCCTATACACGGTCCGTATCGCTGAGCAATGAGCCCAGCGCAAACCGTACACAGACCTCCAAACATAAAGCGGAGTGCGTATTCATGCGGTTTTATGTCTTTCAGAGCAGAAAACCTTGTGTTGATCATCGAATCACGGTGCCGATAGAAAAGAAATAGATGCCAAACGCTGCACCCAACCAGACAGGTAAAAGAGCGACCGTTACGGTCAGAGAGTGTGGTTTGAATCGGAGCAAGAGAAAGCTGGATAGGGAAGCATACACAAGGAATGCAATGGCCCCAAAAATCATTGAGCGAGCCTCGATTGCCGCATACTGAACACCCATCTTGGCGATTGTTAAACCAATGGTGGCAAGTGCGATGGAAGGAGCAGCTCCGAATAGCCCCGCGAAGCTTTTGGGCCGCAGCACCTCGCTGATAAGCGCAAAGGATGTCACGACACTGCCGCCGACCAGGAAGCGTATCAGCATTTCGCTCATCTCCCCATCCGCCAGAGCAATCATCACTTCGCCTTCTGAGCCTTTTTAATCAACTCGCTCGCGACGGTTTGTCCTTTGCAGCCAAGCAGGCTGTATTTCTTGCCCTCCAGTCCGTGATAGTTGACGAAGAAGTCCTGAAGTTCCTTCAGAAATTGACTTGGAAGATCTTTGAGCTTACGGATGTTGGTGTACATGTGAGTCGTCTCGGCAACAGCGACGATGCGATCATTCCGGATTTTCTTCTTGCCATCAAGCTGTTCTCCCTCAATGATCCCGATTAGCCGGGCTCGAACCGAGCAACCCGGAAAGACGGGTTCGTCGAGAAGCAGCAGCACGTCGATAGGGTCGCCATCTGGGGCTAATGTCTTTGGCAAAAAACCAAAGTCCCAGGGAAAAGCCATACCCGCCGGAAGCACCTTCTTTAAGGCGAAGATCTTCTGTTCGGGATCGAACGCATATTTGTTACGGCTGCCTTTCGGAGTTTCCACGATGACTTGCAGCATTCCATCCTTACGATCAACCGGTTTCAACTTAGTCGGATCTGCGAGAGATTTTGAGCGCGTCTTTGTCATCCGCTTATGTTAACAGGAGATTAATTTGACGCGATACTGCGGGTATTAAACTCGCCGTGCAAGGAGATTGAGACTTCAAGTCGTCTGCGAGCGATTGCGCGAGAGCTTTCGTAGATGGTCCGTTAGTCGTATCGTCATTCCGACTGAAACCACTCGACTCGAACGGTCAAACTCTCTTGGATGGACATCCTCTTCAGGTGCTGGAAGAGATAGAAAGCTCAAGTTGTCCGCGCTTTTCATGACACATCTAGAGGCGGAATAAGCAACTGATTTGTAGGTCAACCACTCCGCTGCCAACAACATTCAATCGCAAAGAAATATGGACGATCCCAGAAAATGCGCAAATGGAGCAGGAAGTATTTGAATGCTCGACGGGGGGAACCCGAAAGGTGTGTGGCGAACAGAAGAGATCAACATTCAAAGTTGCTAATTCCGTTCTCCTTGAGGAACCTGATCGTCGGCGCCTCAAAGAGAACGATGTTGCCAAAAGCCGTGTTAGGTTGCCAAAAGCCGGGTTAGAAAGATTGGTTCATCTCCAGCAAAGACGTTCTAGATAATTCCCAAGCCACCTGTAACTCCATAGATCTCCCCGGTTATATAGCTACCCTCTTGTGAGGCGAGAAGTACATAGACCGGTGCCAGTTCAACCGGTTGCCCCGGACGCTTGTAGGGAGTATTTTCGCCGAGCTTCTTCAACTTTTTCTTGTCTCCATCTGCTTCCTGTAGGGGCGTCCAAATTGGGCCAGGCGCAATTGCATTGATCCGAATTCCATGCTCTTCCATCAGAGCCTCTTTTAATCCCTTGGTGAAATTAGCTATGGCTGCCTTGGTAATGGCATAGTCAAAAATATAGCCGGAAGGCTCGAAGCCTTGAATACTCGTGGTGTTGATAATGGATGAGCCCGGCTTGAGGTGGGGTACTGCAGCTTTGGTGATCCAGAACATCGAGTAGATGTTCGTTTTCATTAGTGAGTCGAAACGTTCGGTTGTTGTGTCGAGTAGACCGCCAGTTTTCCCCATCTTGCCAGCGTTGTTGACCAGAATGTCGAGTCCACCGAGCCGGTCGACGGCATCTGCCACCAACTGTTCGCAGAAATTCTCTTGAGAAACATCGCCCGGCAGTAATACCGCTTTGCGACCGGCATCACGAATATACTTCGCGACCTCCTCGGCATCCTCTTGCTCTTCCGGCAGGTAGCAGATGGCGACATCCGCACCCTCTCGCGCAAACGCGATTGCGGCTGCGCGACCAATGCCGGAGTCTGCTCCCGTAAGGAGTGCTTTGCGGCTGGCGAGACGGCCCGAACCCTTGTAGGAAAGTTCGCCGCAATCGGGCTTTTCGCTCATCCGGGTTTCGATACCGGGATCGGATTGAATTTCAATACTGGAGGGCGGACCCGGATATTGCGACCGCGGATCCTGCATGGAGATGAGATCAGTTGACATTTGCGCACCTCATTTTTGCTTGATGTAACGTACTTATCACGCAAGAGATCAGATGCAACGCATCCAATAGGGTTGGATTGAAGGTGCAAATGTCGGCGTACACAAGCCGTTAGGACTGATTCAATACTTCTCCTATGCTTTGATGTTCGATTGAACAAACCCCTCTTGGTCTCGTCCGAAATTTCAGACCGACCTCAGAGGATCCAGCCCACTCATTTGACTGGATCCATGAGAAACAGACAAGAAATGGTTTCCGGACACAGATGGTTCGCGTGGGCTAGGTGCTGTACATCGCCACCTCAGCGTCATCCTTTGCGGAGAGGTTCGTCATTCCTCCACGTAAGTAAGGCAAATCACAATGACGAGAACTCATTTGGCGGAGCCGCCTCAGCTCCACCGAAGCTGCGAAACAAAGCCACAACACGATTGGAGGCATCCGGCGCATAGAACATCTCTGTGTTTGCCATTGTGTCTGCCGTCATGTGACGCATCCGCGCAAACATCTCTTCCTCATACATCGCAATCGCGCCAGATGACGTCTTTTCGCCGAGGAGGAACTTCGACAGTACCAGGGCGTCGAGCATTGCCATGTTTACACCTTCGCCGGCATACGGTGGCATCACATGCGCTGCATCGCCGACCAACGTAACGTTGGGCTTCGGTTCCCAATGCTGATTCGAAGGGCAAACAAGTAGCGGGCGCCAGACCATCGACACGGCCTCCCTGAAGAGCGGTTCCCACAGCTCACTCCACCCTTCAAAGTTGGTGTGGAACCATGCCACTCGCTGGTCCGGGCTGCTTGCCTCTTCGAGGCTCTGCCTCGCGGTGTCGTCATGCGTCTTCAATCCTGCGTAAATCAGCACACTGCCGTCAGGCTTGGTTCCCATACCGATTGTTCTTTCGTATCCGAGAGCGATTAGCGCTGACCCACCGAGGAGATCCCACAACTCCGGTATGGTCTGCTTTGCCGCAGGAACCAACCCCTCTACGAGCGACACCCCGACATACTCCGGCCGGATGGTAGTGACCAACTCGCGCAAGCGAGAGTTCGCACCGTCGCTGCCAATGGCGATGTCTGCCAGTGCCGTCTTTCCGCCCGCAAAACGTAACAGCACTTGCTCGCCCTGCATCTCTGCCGAGTCGAGTTTGCAATCCCATTCCACAGTGCCGGGCTGAAGCGAATCGAGCAGAAGATCGCGCAACGGTCCGCGCTCGATCTCAGGCCGCTTCCCGGCACCGGACATCCGGCGAGGATGATCGTGAAGAATAGTTCCATAAGCATCGGTAAGGCGAAGACTATCGAGGTCTGGCCGATGGTTGACCCAGAAAGCATCGATCAAGCCGGCAGCTTGCAGCGCGGCCAGTCCAGAGTCTTCATGGAGGTCCAATGCGCTGCCCTGGACGCGCGCCCTGCGGCTCTGGTCACGCTCATACACTGAGACCTGCGCACCGCCTTGCTGCAGCAGCCGGGCCAGCGTCAGCCCACCTGGTCCTCCGCCGACAATCGCGATCTTCTTTCCTTCAACAGCACTCATGCACACCCTTCCCAACCGTTAATACTCCCATCCACAAAACTATACTTCCACCACACAAGGCGCAGCGATCGCCATGTCTCCGGGTTCTTGCATCGTTGTGCCGGTCCGTTAGTCCCTATAAACGCGCTCTTAGTAAGTAACGCATATCGCATAGCACTTCGGTGAGTGCGGTGGTCTGTTATCACGCCGAGTGAGATTAGGGATCGCTGGCGATAAGCAAACACACGACGTCTCGGTACTGCCCCGATATTCAAAACGCCGTGGGCAAATGACCTGAAGTATCCTCGCACGCTTTTCCAACTCGTGGATGACTGCGTTCTAATTTCTCCGCTTTCTAAGCGCGCTATCCGCACGCGCATCGCTCCCCGTATTACGGGTGATCCATTCGATCTTTCTGAGAAAGGCGCGCGGCCAGATTCTACGTCTTTATGGCTGTCCCATGCCCCCACCTGCTCCATAGATGTTTCCGGTAGTGTAGCTGGCATCATTGGCTGCGAGTTGAACGTAAATGGAAGCTAGCTCACAGGGCTGGCCCGCCCGACCCAGCGGATAGTCGGCACCAAAGTTCTTGAAGTGTTCCACTGTAGCTCCGCCGGAGACTTGCAGAGGCGTGTAGATGGGGCCTGGAGCGACGCCATTTACGCGGACACCTTTTGGTCCAAGCATCTTCGCAAGGGACTTCACAAAGTTCATCGTCGCAGCCTTAGTCTGCGCATAGGCATATAGCTCCGGGATAGGGTCGTAGGCCTGCTCGGACGTGGTCGCGATGATGGCGGATCCTGGTGGCAAATGAGGCACAGCCGCCTTGATGATCCAGTAGGGTGCGTAGAGATTAGTTTTCATGATGGTGTCGAAGAGATCGGATGAGATGTCGGTGATCATTTTTGACTGCGTCTGGCGCGCAGCATTGGATACCAGGATATCGAGGCCGCCAAGACCACTGATCGTTTTCTGTACGAGTGAGGTACAGAAGGACTCGTCCCGTAGATCGCCCGGAATCGTGACACACTTCCGTCCGGCCTTCTTTACGAGCGTGACGACCTCCTGCGCATCGGGTTCTTCCGACGGATAGTAGACGATAGCAACGTCCGCGCCTTCGCGAGCATAGGCTATAGCGGCTGCGCGACCCATGCCAGAGTCGCCGCCGGTAATAAGTGCTTTACGGCCTTCCAGTCGGCCTGACCCTTTGTAGCTGGTTTCTCCATGATCGGGTGGTGGAATCATTTTGCTAGCCAAACCCGGCCAGGGTTGCTGCGTCGTGTCATAGGGAGGTTTCGGATATTTTGTCGTTGGGTCAACGAAGGGTGCGCTGGAATTGCCTTCACGCTGAGTTTGAGCGATGGCCGGAACGGCGGCAGTTACTGCTGCGCCGGCGATACCAGCTCCTAAATGGCCGACGAGGTCGCGACGCGAAAACGCATTTTTATCCGAAGACATGCAGTCAGGCTCCTGTGAGGGTCTCGTATAACAGAAGCGCACGGCCGCTGTTGAAGGTTCAGATGCACAAAACAGGCCTCTGCTGTTGCCTGCCACTTAGTCATTCAGATTGACTCTGTGGAATTTCTACAAATGCTGTACATCGAACTTTAAGCATCCAATTTAATTACGAGTGCAAGCTGCCCCGGTATATCCATCGCAGCAGACGGTCCCATCTCATCCCGTCCGCCGATCTTGCCGAGCGTACTACTTCGACTCCGATGAAGAGAGGTCCAATGAAGAAAACGACTCCCAAAACTACTGCAAAAGAGCTACTCTCCGAGACTGGGGGTGAGCTTCACCAGGTAGCCGGTGGAACTCATCCGTCTATGACCAATCAAACAGGCACGATCGTCTCTGACGACGAAAATTCTCTCAAAGCCGGACCGCGTGGTCCTTCATTGCTGGAAGATCAATTCCTGCTGGAGAAGACTCAACATTTTGACCACGAGAGAATCCCAGAGCGAATCGTGCATGCCCGCGGATTCGGCGCGCATGGATTCTTCGAACTCACACACTCCTTGGTAGGTGTGTCGAAGGCCGGTGTACTCAACCGGATCGGCGAAAAGGTTCCTGTTTTTACGCGTTTTTCGACCGTTGCAGGCAATATGGGTTCAAGCGATCTCGCTCGCGATGTGCGAGGCTTCGCGGTGAAGTTCTACACCCCGGAGGGCAACTGGGATCTTGTGGGGAATAACATCCCCGTCTTCTTTATCCAGGATGCAATCAAGTTCACTGACCTGATTCACTCGGTCAAGCAGGAGCCGGATCGCGGTTTCCCGCAGGCGCAGTCTGCTCATGATACTTTCTGGGACTTCGTTTCGCTCATGCCGGAAAGCACTCATATGCTGATGTGGATCATGTCTGACCGAGCCATACCGCGTTCCCTCAGAATGATGGAAGGTTTCGGAGTTCATACATTCCGTCTCGTAAACGCTTCGGGTAACTCAACTTTCGCCAAGTTTCACTGGCGTCCAAAGCTTGGGATGCAGTCGGTTTGTTGGGACGAAGCCGTCAAGATTTCAGGGGCTGATCCTGACTTCCATCGCCGTGACCTCTGGAACGCCATCGCTGATGGAAGCTTCCCCGAATGGGAACTCGCAGTGCAGCTCTTCGATCAGGAATTTGCGCAAAAATATGAGTTTGACGTTCTCGATGCCACCAAATTGATTCCGGAGGAGATTTTGCCTCTGAAGGTTATCGGTCGCATGGTCTTGAACCGCAACGTCGAAAACTACTTTGCCGAGACCGAGCAGGTAGCATACCGAGTCAGCAATGTTGTCCCTGGGATTGACTTCAGCAACGATCCGTTGCTTCAGGGGAGGCTACTCTCCTACGTCGATACGCAGCTGTCGCGTCTCGGCGGCCCGAACTATCAACAAATTCCAATCAATGCGCCAAAATGCCCGTTCGCAAACATGCAACGCGATGGACATATGCAGACGCAAGCACAAGCAGGTCGCGTTTCTTATTCGCCAAGTTCTCTGGAGTCGAATACGCCGCGCCAGTCTCCAGGCGAAGGATTCCGTACGTTCGAGGAGCCGGTTGGCGAAGCGAAGCTAAGGATACGCGCGGAGTCATTTGCCGATCACTTCTCTCAGGCGAATCAATTCTTCTATTCGCAAACAGAAACCGAGCAGAATCACATCATCTCTGCGTTCATTTTCGAGTTGAGCAAGGTCGAAACCCTTGCGGTTCGTGAGCGGATGGTCGGGCAGTTGGCGAACGTCGATCCCGCGATCGCAAAACGCATTGCTGCCGGTCTCGGCCTTCAAGGGGCAATCAAGGCAGCCCCGACCAAGGTCAAGGTTCGCGATGGACTTTCCCCTTCATTGGCTCTCAGCATTCTTGCAAAAGCCAAAGCTACGCTGGAAGGTCGCACGGTCGGTTGCCTCATTGCCGATGGTTCGGACGGCGCGCTAATCAAGTCTCTGAAGGCAGCCACTGAGAAGGCCGGGGCGAACTTCAAGATCGTCGCGCCGAAAGTAGGAGGGGCGATTGCGGAAGACGGCACCCTCTTTGAAGCCGATTTCCAACTCGCTGGTGGTCCATCCGTGCTCTTCGACACCGTTTACGTGGCCCTGTCCGATGAGGGAACTCAACAACTCTGTTCGGAAGTGGCGGCTGTAGCCTGGGTTCATGACGCGTTCGCTCATCTCAAGGTCATTGGAGGCACGGCAGCCTCACAGCCACTTCTGGATGCCGCAGGTGTGGTCGTTGATGATGGCGTGCTTACTGGGATCTCTGCCGCCGCTTTCCTGAAGACGGCAGCCAAGGGTCGAATCTGGAAACGTGAGCCGAGTGTCCGCACCATCTTCTAGGGTTCAAAGCAGAACTACAAGTGTTCGCAACGACTCAAAACCAAGATTTAGAAAGTGGGAAGATTGATGGACAATTTTGCGGAAACAACGTTTTCTACAACACACGCTCATCAGGAGGCTCATGCCTCGGGAGTCTCCTGGTCAGCGGTATTCGCAGGAGCCTTCGCCATCGCATCGCTGGCGCTCATCCTGTTGGCGCTAGGCTCTGGTCTTGGCCTGTCCTCTGTGTCGCTTTGGTCGAACGAGGGAGTTTCCTCATCGACCATCGGCACAGCTACGATCCTCTGGCTGATCTTTGCCGAACTCGCAAGTTCAGCGATGGGCGGTTACCTCGCTGGCCGATTGCGTACAAAGTGGTCAACCGTGCATTCGGATGAGGTTTATTTCCGGGATACGGTTCACGGCTTTATTGCTTGGTCAGTCGCACTCGTTGTCACCGCGGCTTTCCTTGGTGCTGCGGCAACGTCGCTGACAGGGGCTTCGTTATCTTCTGGTCCCGTTCCCAGGCCAAATGTCTCGGAAGGCCCAAATGCTTACTTTGTTGACGCTTTATTCCGGGGTGACACGGGGAAAGATGACGCGTTGACAGCATCCAAACGAGGTGAAGTCAGCGTGATTTTCGCGAACGCATTGAAACTCGGAAGTATGCCCGCAAATGACCAGAGTTACTTAGATCAGCTCGTGAGTAGAGACACCGGACTCAGCGCATCAGACGCGGATAAGCGCGTCATCGCAACTTTGACCGATGCTCAGCAAACTTCGGAAAAGGCGCGGAAGGCGATCGCTCACACTCTACTTTGGGCGTTCATTGCATTGCTCATCGGCGCATTCTCCGCGAGTTTCGCCGCTACTCTTGGCGGTCGTCAGAGGGATCACGTAATTACAACCCTCTAGTCAGAGTCGTTCCAAAACATTCAGCCCGATATATCAAGGAGTTCTAAATGCGTTCGATCTTGCTTCTTCTACTTGGCGTGCCAATTCCCATCGTCATCTTGATTGCGCTATTTAGCCATTGAAAGCCTGGCTAAGATTGCTGATTTTTGAGGTGCTCAATTAGCTTGAGTGGGTGAATAGGCTTCGCGATCAATTCGAACTCGAAGCCTTGCCTGTAACCGTCCATCAGAATCTCTGAAATCCCAGCTTGCCCTGAGAACAACAATATTCGTGTGGTCGGAAACATTTTGCGGAGAGAAATAGCAAGTTCGACCCCGTTCATTCGCGGCATCAGGACATCCGAGAGCACATAATCTGGCTGAAAGTGTGCAACCGTTTCAAGCGCATCCCAGCCATCGTAAGCGGCAACGACATGGAAACCATTCATTTCAAGGATTTCCTTCAGCGTGTCGGCGATCCGACGTTCATCATCGACGACCAGCACTGTCGGTCGGCTTCGATGTAGTTCCTCTGAGCCCTTCGCATCGGTTAAAGATCCCATCTGATTCCGAAAGAATTCATCACCGGCCAGGATATAACCAGATGGCATTTCAAACATCACATGCCCTTGTAGGTGCGATTGTCTCACTGTCGGTCCCCCGCAAGAGGCGACGCAGGTAGGGCGAAGGGTATGAAGACGGTGATAGTCGTGCCCACGCCGTTCTCTTTCCCTGTGCTGCTGGCAACTGAAATCTGACCGCCGCGTCTTTCGATCAGCTGCCTTGCCACCCACAATCCGATCCCCGTTCCGAGGTCACCCTTGGTTGTGAAGAACGGCTCGAAGATCTTCCCCAGGTGTTCAGGCTTGATTCCCGTTCCAGTGTCGCGAACGACAACTTGAATTCCGTCCCCGGTAGGGCCAGTCAGTTTACGGATGGAAATCTGGAGCACTCCCCCCTGGCGCATCGAATCGAGGGCGTTCGCAACGATATTGGAGAAGACCTGAAGAATCTCACCTTTGCTGACGGCGATTTTTTGCAGATCATCGAATTGTGTATCTACCGAAATTTCGGTCGACAGAAGTCGCGAGCTGTATACCCCAAGTACGTTCTGGATGAGATCGTGGAGATGAACCTCGGAGGGAGAACCCGTGTCCTTGTAGTAACCGAGGGTTTGTCGAGCGATATGGGAGACTCGATCAAGTTCCTCTTCCGCCGTGAGTAGATATTGATTGACCTTTCCGTCCGCCATGCTGTGCAGGCGCGCCAGAAAGATCAGGTTCATTACCGCTTCAAGTGGATTATTGATCTCGTGAGCGATCGTGGCGGCCATTCGCCCGGTGGCCGCAAGTTTTTCCGATTGGATCAATAAGCGCTCAATTCGCTTCCGATCCGAAATGTCGCGAGCGATCTTTGAAGCGCCTATTACCTTGCCCGTACCATTTCTTATAGGAGAGATTGTTACTGAAACCTCGACGCTCTCTCCCGTATTCCTTCTGCGTGTGGTCTCGTAATGATCGATACGTTCCCCAATTCTCAGTTTTCGCAGGATTTCGTATTCTTCGTAATACAGGTCCTCCGGAATAATCCGCAGCAGGGGCTGCCCGACCATCTCTTCCGAGGTATAACCAAACATCTTGCGGGCACCTTCATTCCAACTCGTAACAATCCCATTGAGGTCTTTGCTGACAATGGCGTCGTCTGCGGAATCGACGATAGCTGCAAGCCTGAAACGGCTCTCATCGTTTTGCGCGCGATTGGAGAGATCACACGCAACTTTGGAAGCTCCAATCACGCGGCCATCGATGTTCCTAACCGGGTAGACGGTTACCGAAACAGGTATGTTTCCACCATCCTTCTTGAGCCAGTTAGTTTCGTAAGGAGAGATCGGTTCATCCTCTTTTAGCTTTCGCAGTAGCTCGTTTTCTTGGCCATGAAACTCCAGGGGAATAAGCCGGAGCATCGATTGTCCCAGGATCTCTTCCTCTTGATAGCCGAATACTTGGGCTGCGGCCTTATTCCAACTAAGGATCTTTCCCGTTAGGTCTTTAGTGATGATGGGGTCTGGTGAAGAGTTCACTAAGGCGGCAAAGTGCAGACGCGTATCTGCAGCTATATTGCTGCCATCGTTGGGCTGGTCGGAAGGAAAAGTGTCGGGTCCGAGTTGCAATGCAATTGACTCCAAAGAAGTTCTGCGAAAAGACAGGGCAAAAACCACGCTAGGATTTTAGATGCAGGCTTTCCGGAAGGAGTTTTGTCGGATACACAATCCCATGCAAAACAATCTGATCGCGACGCAAGTATATCGCGGACGTTGAGAACAACTGCAAGTGCAATGATACCGCCCATCGCCACCAGCAACACGGGGATCGGCATGAGCACAGTGATGCCACCTAAGAGTGCTACAAAGCTAAACGTGATGAGAAGTCCGATCGCAAGTGCGACAGCCAATTTAATAGCCGTAATCAGCGGCGGGAGTTGAGCAGAATGAATATGGAGCGCACGATTAAGGGCTGCATGGTGCTCTCCTCTTTTCAGGGCGATGCCTGTGTTGTCTAAGATCCCACGTTCTCCGCCTTGTTGCCATACACAAGGTAGAAGCCAGCGGGAACAAGAAATACAGTGAGCAGAACTGAAATGGTGAGGCCACCAATGAGAGCCTGCGCTAGTGGAGCATACGACTCGCTGCCTTCACCGAGCTTGAGCGCCATTGGCAAAAGGCCAATCAGCGTCGCCAGGGATGTCATCAGAATTGGACGTAGTCGAACACGGCAGGATGTCGTAATGGCCTGGCGTACACCCATATCCTCTTTCAGCAAATGGTGCGCAAATTCCACGATCAGGATGCTGTTCGAGAGGGCGATGCCCGCCAGCATGACCACGCCCATCAACGACATCACATTAAGGGTAGTCCGAAATGCGAGCAACGCCAGGATCACGCCAGTGATGCCTGGCGGGAGAGCCAGTAGGATGATGAACGGGTCCATAAAAGATCGGAATTGGGCAACAAGTACGAGATACAGCAGCACAACCGACAGAACCAGCCCAACGGCGAAGCTGCGAAACGATGAGTTCATCGATGCTACGCTGCCGGTGAGCGAAACGTTTATTCCGTGCGGAGGATTTGCTGAATCCACAATGGCTTGAATCTCTTTGGAAATGCGACCCAGATCTTCGCCCTGCGGTCGCACGTAGATGTCCATGACCCGCCTGATCTGGGTATGATCCATTTCCGTTGGCGCATTGAATTGCTCAATGCTTGCGACCATATCCAGCCGTGTAGGCTGTATGACATTTGTTCCATGCAGCGGAATGGCTTTCAAATCATCGAGCGATTTGATCTGACCCTCTTTGTACATCACGGTAAGAAAATAGTTATTCCCACTGTTTGGATCAATCCAGATGCTGGGTGCAATCATCTGGTTCGAGGTGAGGGCAGTGATGATATTTGAAACCACTTCTTTCTCTGTTAATCCAAGTTCGCTCGCCCGGGTGCGGTCGATACCGATGCGCAGAGACGGATAGTCGATATCCTGTGGAATATAAACGTCAGCTACTCCGCGCACGGCTCGAATGCGACCGGCGATCTGCTGCGCAACTCCGAAGTCTGCCGTCATGTCATTGCCCGCCACCCGAACATCGATAGGCGCAGGGGAACCCATATTGAGAACACCGTCAACGAGGCTGCCTGAGGAGTAGAAGGTCTGCAGTTCAGGAAGTTCCTTCGCGATCGCCTGCTTCATTTCATCGATGTACTCGAAGCTGCTCGTCTTGTGGTCAGAGGCGAGCGCGACTTGCGTAAAGCCTGTATGCATCGCAGAGTTTGGCGAAAAGAGCGCTGAGAATCCCGGATCGACACCAATGTTGGTGACGGTCATGCCCATGTCATGCTGAGACACGATCCGATGCACGATCGCTTCAATCTTGGCTGCCTCTCCTTCCGTCGCTTCAAGCTTCGTGCCGGAGGGCGCTTTGAAGTTGATGACGAATTGGCCTGCATCCGTGCGTGGGAAAAACGACAGTCCAAGCAACGGAAAGAGAAGAAGACTGCAAGCAAAGGCCAGGCCAAAGCCAGCGAGCGTGACGCGCGGCGCATCGAGAACGCGACCGACCAGTTTGTCGTATCGATGTAGCAGTGAATCGAAGCCCGCAGTAAAACGCGCGTTGAATCGCGACCATAAACCGGTGTTGTGCCTGCCCATCGATGGCGGAACAGCTTCTTCTGTCTCTGCTGACTCATGGATAACGTCTCCGTGGGGACTCTTGATATAACGAGAACAAAAGAGTGGCACCACGGTTAATGCAACGAAATATGAGGCAAAGAGCGAGATGACAACAGCCAAGGCAAGGGCTGAGAAGAGAAACTTGCTGACGCCGAATAACAACGTGACCGGAAAGAAAACCACGACGGTGGTGAGAGTTCCAGCAAGAACTGGCAGCGCGACTTCGCGACCGCCTCTCTCAGCGGCGACGACCGGCGCTTCGCCCTCTTCAAGATGACGAAAGATATTTTCCAGCACCACCACCGAGTTGTCGATGAGGCGCGAAAGCGCTAGTGCCAGCCCTCCGAGCACCATGCTGTTAATGGAACTGCCTGACAGTTTGAGAACAAAAAAGGTCGTTAACAAGGAAAGCGGGATAGAGAAGAAGACAGCGATGGTCGCTCGCATGCTGCCTAAAAAGATCAAGATCATTAGGCAAGTAAGGAAGAGTCCGATGCCTCCCTCATGTAGCAGCGTTTCGATCGCTGTCTTCACGAAGCGCGACTGATCGAATACCACTTTGCTCTTCAGGGATGACGGAACGTCATATAACTTCTTCAGCGTGTCTTGGACGCCGTTCACGATAGCGATTGTGTTGGAATCGCCGCCCTGCTTGAAGATCGGGATATAGACTGCCCGCTGCCCATCGACACGAACAATGTTGTACTGCAATCCAAATGAATCCTGCGGCGTTGCTACATCACCAACCCGTACGGGCGACTCTCCCACCATTTTGAGTGGAACCTGAGCGATATCGGCGCTGCCCTTAAGCATGGAGTTGGTGTAGATGTTGTAGTCGTAACGTCCGATCTGTACGTCACCCGCCGGAAGGATCACGTTCGCATCGTTTACTGAACGAACAACGTCCATCGGGCTGAGTTGATTGGCCTCCAACTTGTACGGGTCAGCATAGAGCATGATCTGCCGCCAACGACCACCAAATGGCTGAGGCACCGATGCTCCTGCAACACTAGCCAACTGGTTGCGGACGAAATTTTGTCCTATGTCCTTCAGCTTGCTTTCATTGAGCCCTGAACCGCTCAAAG